>JAYOBT010000068.1:0-4100 GCA_038105035.1 Candidatus Poseidoniales archaeon
CTGGCGGCCATGCAACATGTGCGGTTACAACGGATGGAGAACTCTATTGTTGGGGGTACAAAGCGCTGAAGGGTGTTACAGGAAATAACCAACACATTTCCTCACCTGCTCATATTCCACACTCTGGAACCAATGTCACTGATGTGTCTGTTGGCGGATACCACACTTGTGCACTGCTGGAAAACGGATCTGTGATGTGCTGGGGAAGGAATGATTTTGGACAACGTGGGCTAGGTTATACTCAATCAGCAACCGATCCGTTTACTGAACGTGCAGTCATCGATTTCGGAAACAATAGAACCGCTTTACAGGTATCCGCTGGCACACATCATTCTTGCGCAATTTTAGAGGATTGGGAGGTTGTTTGTTGGGGCAATAACACCTACGGACAGCTGGGCAATACGCCTTCAAATCATGAGTCTACTCCTTTGACCGTTTCTGGCTTAGATGGGGTTGCAAAACCTGAGAATTTATTCCTCGGGAATTTCCATACATGCATTGTTTTTGAAGATAAATCCGTATCATGTTGGGGAAGAAATGTCAATGGACAAGTTGGCGATTATACAACTGATGATTCTTCAGAACCGATCTTCCTAGATTTAGATTAATTGTCCACTTATTGTTTACGTTTGCAAAGGGCCCCCTTTGCTCAGACGGGTAAGCAATGGGTACCCATTGCTTCAGTATCGAACCTTTTGTCGAGTGATGGTTCTCCAAATGCGTTGCAATGGGTCGTAGTATCGATCAACAACACGTTCCTTCAACTGGATGATCGCATCATCGGTGATTTGGATACCTGCAGGACAGACTTCTGTACAGCAACGTGTAATGTTGCAATATTCGATTCCGAATTCCTTCTTGATTTCAGGAATACGATCTTCGGTATCGAGCGGGTGCATTTCGTATTGTGCAAGACGTACAAGGTTTCGAGGACCTGCAAAGCCATCAAACATCTCATGATCACGGAGAACGTGACATGTGTTGACACATAGGAAACACTCGATGCATTCACGGAAGTGCTGTACTCGGTCAGCTTCCATTTGGTTGAACTCCCAATCCATGGTTTCTGGACCATTGATAGGAGCAATGCGCTGAGCAACGTCGTAGTTCCATGAAACATCTGTGACCAAGTCCTTAATGTGTGGGAAGGCCTTCATGGGTCTGATTTCGATTGGCTTACCTTCGGGTGTTTCTGCAACAACATCGCTCATTCGAGTCATGCACATCAAGCGTGGACGACCGTTGATTTCTGCTGAACAAGAACCACACTTACCAGCCTTACAGTTCCAACGAACAGCCATGTCTGGTTCTTGTTCGTGTTGAATACGATGCATACAGTCGAGAACAACCATGCCTTCATCAAGTGTGATTTCGTATTCCTCAAGATTGGTTTCTCCGTCTTCTCCACGAGCAACTTTGAACGCTTGCTTTCTTCCTTTCAACGACATCACTTGCCACCTCCTTGTTCCTTTGCACGCTCAGCAATCATGGCTTTGACCTCCTTGATTGCACCTTGAAGATCGTCTCTCATTTCTTCAACAGGTTCCTGTCGAATCTTGATTTCACCTTCTTCCATCCAGATGATGTTGAGGGTCTTGCCCCAGTATTCATCCTCAGGTGTCGGCATATCTTCACGGGTGTGGCCTCCACGGCTTTCTTCTCGAGTGAGAGCTGCGAGTGCACAAGCACGAGACACGTCGGCCATGTTGATGAGATCGAGTGCTTGGTGCCATCCAGAGTTGTAGCGTCGACTTGTACCCGGGAACGATGCCATTGCACGTTCTTTGAACGCTGTGAGGTCGTCCAATGCTTCTTCAAGCTCGTTCTTGGTTCGGATGATTCCAACCTTATGTTGCATCATCTCACGCATTTCATCATAAATGAGTCCAGGGTTTTCGCCACCCTCTCGGGCAAGAGGTGCAATCATGTCTTCGATGGACTTCATGACTTGGGCATCATCGATGCCTGGTTGGGCAAGATCCGTGGCTCGCTTAGCAGCAAATTCACCAGCACGCTTTCCGAACGTGATCAAATCCGACAAGGAGTTCCCTCCAAGACGGTTCGCTCCGTGAAGTCCAGATGCAGCTTCACCGCATGCATAGAGACCAGGAACAGTTGTTTCTTGCGATTCAGCATCAACACGAATGCCGCCCATGATGTAATGCGCTGTCGGACCAACTTCCATAGCGTCCTTGGTGATATCAACACCTGCCAATTCCATGAATTGGTGGTACATCGAAGGGAGTTTCTTCTTGATGGCCTCTTCACCACGATGTGAGATGTCGAGGAAGGCTCCACCGTGAGGCGAACCTCGTCCAGCTTCAACTTCAGCCTTGATGGCTTTCGCAACGACGTCCCGAGTCAAAAGTTCAGGAGGTCGTCGAACGGTTGCAAGTTTTCCACTTACGACTTCTTCGACCCATTGGTCGGCTTCTTCGATGGTTTCTGCATGATCGCCTTGGAACATCTCAGGAACGTAGTTGAACATGAATCGGTCACCATCGCTGTTGGTCAACCGGCCACCTTCACCACGAACACCCTCCGTAACAAGAATACCACGAACGGATGGAGGCCAGACCATTCCAGTAGGATGGAACTGAACGAATTCCATGTCGCGAAGTTCAGCACCTGCCCAAAGTGCGAGAGCGTGACCATCACCCGTGTATTCCCAGGAACCGGAACAAACACTCCAGCATCGAGTGCTTCCGCCCGTTGCGAGAACGACGGACTTTGCAGAGAAAGCGTGGAAGTCACCATCGACGCGAGTGTATGCAACACAGCCAGTCACACGATCGCCTTCCTTCAAGAGGTGACGAACGGTGTATTCCATGAAGATGTCAATACCTTCGTGAATGCCTCGCTCTTGGAGTGTACGGATGATTTCGAGACCAGTAGCGTCACCAACGTGGGCAAGACGTGGGAAGGTGTGGCCACCAAAGTTGCGTTGATTGATCAAGAGTTTGGGTGTTCGGTCGAAGACAGCGCCCCATTGTTCGAGTTCTCGGACCCGATCAGGTGCTTCCTTAGCATGGAATTCAGCCATACGCCAATCAGCAAGCCACTTGCTTCCTTTCATGGTGTCGTGGAAGTGCACCTTCCAACTGTCGCGAGGATCAGCGTTTTGCAAAGCAGCAGCACATCCTCCTTCGGCCATGACGGTGTGGGCCTTTCCGAGGAGGGATTTGGTGATGATAGCGGTCTTAGCACCACTTCGAGCAGCTTCGATTGCTGCACGGAGTCCAGCACCACCAGCACCGATGACAACGACATCGTATTCGTGTTTGGTATATGATTCACTCATCTTGTTCACCCCACCAATACGAAGGCCATGTCACTGATGTGCCCTTCTGCAACGGCGATGGTCCAAAGGTCGCCAAGGAAGACAAAGCCAAGGCTTGTCCAGAACCAGAATCCATGTGAACGATTGAACACACTGATACGCTTGAAAAGGCGACCACGGAAAGCAGAGATTCCACTTACCCATCGGTCGAGACTGCCGCCAGCAAGGTGGCGAAGAGCGTGACATGAGGTCACGTACATGGTCAAGAGGAACGCTTCAGTCGCCATGATGAACGTTCCAAAGGAGAAGCCCCAGCCTGTATCAAAGTGCAAGGTGTGGGTTACATCCCACCATTTGATGACGATGATGATCATTGCCGCATAGAGGAAGTATCTGTGAAGGTTGTTGAAGATGAACAAGCGCTTTTCGCCCCCGTAGCCGATCTTCTTGTTGATGTCTGGCTCATCGACCCAGCAACCTGTTGGTGATTGGAAGAAGGTTCGGTAGTATACACGTCGCATGTAGTAGCACGTTCCACGGAATCCGAATGGTATCCAAAGAACCAGGATAGCTGCATTGACCCAACTTGGATGATCCCATTCATTGAGTCCAAACAAACTCCACTCCAGGATGTTTGGAGAGAAAATTGGAGAGACAACTTTCGAACCTTCAAGTTCGTAGTAAATACTGTCCGGGAAAATGATGAGTCGCCATGCTGTGTAAATGAGTGCAGCGGTAAGAGCGAGACCCATCCAAAGGGGTTGGGCCCACCAATTGTCGATTCGATCGGTACGTCCAAGCCCGTTAATCACGGGGAGTT
>JAYOBT010000026.1:0-9574 GCA_038105035.1 Candidatus Poseidoniales archaeon
AGGGAATGCACATAAGGACAAAGAGTTCGAAGTCCCTTGACATGGCACACATTGCGGTGTTGGGATTGGGGAATTGGGGGACGGCTATTGCCCGTCTTTGGTTGCTTGAAGGCCACCATGTGAAAGGGTGGACTATCGAACAAGAAGTATACGAATCGATCACTATGGATGGGATTAATCGGAAGTATTTGCCTCAACAATCTGTTGAGGGATTAGAAGCGACGATGCATCTTGAAGAAGCACTTGATGGCGTTGAAATCGTTGTCCTTGCCATCCCTTCATCGGTGATTCTCAACGTAGTTGATGACATCATTCCATACCTCCGTCCTGGGCATGTCTTGCTCGATCTTGCAAAGGGACTTGCTCCTGGAAAGCGATTGATTTCTCAAGCGATCCATGAAGCTTTGAAGAATGCAAATTGCTCGAATCCGTTGGCTGTTTTGACGGGGCCTACCATTGCTCCGGAAGCAGCAGGTGGTGTGATGACAACGGCATTGGTCGCATCCGAGGACCTTTCGGTCGCTGAACGACTCGCTGAAACCCTATCCACGCCAACCTTGCTTCTCCACGCTGCTTCCGACCCTGAAGGGGCAGAGTTGTGGGGTGCGTTCAAGAACGTCGTTGCTCTTGCCTGCGGCCTTGTTGACGGTTTGAAGACCATTGGGACACTTGGTGGAGACAACCTGAAAGCTGCTATTTTCAGTGCAGGTTTCAAAGAAGGATGCATCCTCTTACCACTTCTTGGTGCAAGAGCAGAGGTTGCCTTTGGTCCTGCAGGATTGGGCGACCTCTACGTAACCTCCACGTCTCCATTTGGCCGAAACAGGTCCATGGGAGAGAAACTTGGAACTGGAAAAACCTTGGAAGAAGCGCTCGAAGAAATGACCATGGTAGCAGAAGGTGTTCGTGCAGCACGTATGTTCCGTGATCGAGCCATCGACCAAGGCATTGACATTCCGTTTACGAAAGCACTCAATACCCTCCTCGATGGAGACATTGAAGCTGAAGAGTGCTGCCGACGAATGGTTCTCTTGGGATAGGGCCGATTTCCTCATATGGAGGGATGGTATCCTCCCATCATGGCAGATGACAACTCTTCTGATTTGACCGACTTTGAAGCAGGTCTCCTCGAGTGGTTGTGCGAAAACAACTTCCATGTCGAACCTTGGTCGACACAAAAGGCTGCAAAGCAATTCTATGTTGAAGAAGAAGCCATCTACGAGGCTGTTGCTGCATTAACCCGAAAGGTCCCTCAACGCATTCAAGTGTTCTACAAGAACGGTGCATTGCACATCGCAGCAGATTGAAACATCACTGTCCTGAACCTTTCTTGAATTTCTTGAGGAAGGAGAACCACTTCGGTTGACGTACATCTCCTTCATCTGTCACAAACGAACGGATCATGAGCGAAAGCAGGTCAATGATGATGACGACGATGAAGATGAGAATGAGTAAAGCAAGCACCTTGTCGTACTGCAAGAGTTTCAGATAGGTGTTAATGTAGAATCCAATACCGCCTGCTCCAACAAGGCCAATCACTGTACCATGTCGAACATTGTATTCAAACATGAACATAAGTTGGCTGAGCAGATGGTTTCCGGTCTCTGGGACGACCACCGATGTAAAGATGGCCGGATGGGAAAGACCCATTGCTTTGCTGACTTCCAGAGAATCGTTTGGCATCCCCTCAAAGGCTTCATACTGCAATTTCCCAAGATAGCCAACCGTGTAAAACGTCATGGCAAGAACACCCGCCAGCGGCCCTACACCAATGACGATAACGAAGATGATGGCCCAAATGAGCGATGGGAGGCTTCGGATCGCCGAGAGCACGATTCGAAACACCAAAGCGATGGGCATTGGCATTAGATTCTTGGCTGCAAAAGACGAAAGGGAAAGTGCTCCAATGAATCCAAGGATTGTTGCAACAAAGGCGATTTTGATGGTTTCAACCATTCCGATGTATCCAACCGAGCAGAAGAATTCGATGTCCTTCTCACATACAGGATACGATCGCGCTTCCAAAACCGACCAATTTGGAGGCCACATACTCTCGCCAGTGAATGTTAGCAGGTTGTCAATTCCTTGACCCAATCGACCCAAATCACCGGCTAAATCGATGAGGATGAGGATTGCAAGGAACAACAACCCGCCTACAGCGACAAGGAAGTTCTTTCTCATTCTTCTTCCTCCTGTCGTTTGCGCCATTCTTCAATGGACATGTCAAGAAGCTGTTCATTTTCAATCAACCAGATTCTCGTGGCAATCATTTCCACATTTTCTTCATGATGCTCAACCATAATGATGGAATTGCCTGAATCAATGAGGGTTTGTACTGCTTCGATGACGACGTCCACAGTTGAATGATCAAGCTCACTCAAGAATTCATCAGCCAGCAATAACTTCGGCCGTTGTGCCAGCGCGCGAGCTGTTGCAACCCTACGTAGCTGCCCGCCCGACAGGCGACGGATTGGCTCGTGGATTTTTTCTTTTAGCCCTAGAGCAGAAATAGCCGATGTGACGCGTTCAATTCTCTCTTCACGCTTTCCCTTCAGCAGTGGGAGACTGGCTCTCGCCCCCAAATTCACATTGTGATAAACACTCGCGTGGCGAACCAAACCAAGACGTTGAGGGATGTAACCCAATCCACCCTGTGCTGGAAGATGTAGTTCGAACGAACCTTGTCGTGGACGCACCAAGCCTGCAATGGTTCGAACAAGGGTTGTTTTTCCGATACCTGATGGTCCTAGAACAGCGATGATTTCACCTGAATGAACCTCCAGTGAAATATCTCGAACCAAATCCTCCTTGAATCCGATACTCAAATCAGAGATGGTCAGGAGTGGTTCATTCATGTGTATCAACCTCTTATTCAGGATCAAATGTCGTATTTTGTATCAAAGTAGTTCGAAATTCCTGGAATTGCTCCGATGAGAGAACCATAAATTCCGAGATGCGTTTCCGTATCGGCTTGAACCAAACCATTCGTATTGAGGATGTTTGCAAGGATTTGATCACCGCATTGTGAGGCAGATATGTCTTCATCGACGGTATTTTCATTCACATCGAGGCATCCAGTCACAATGGAGTCGCCAACGACGCCATCTTCGAGATAGGTCTCATTGTTGAGTGCAAGGAGAGCGTCAAGGACAAGTTGTTGTTCGTCCTCATCGAGGAAATCAGGATTGAACATAACCGGATGCGAAGGAGCTTGCCCATAGGACGGCAAGAGGATGTATTCATCCAAAGCAAGACACCAATCCTGGTTAGCAACAGGATCGTCGGATCCGCAATAGGTTGCAACGGATGAATCCTTGACGAAGGCGACATCACCAGTTCCATCCGACAAGCAGTGAAGAGCGCCACTGTAAGATGAATAGGGTGTACCCGAATCAGGGATACTCGCATCTTCACTGAAGTACGAATAGATGGTTGATCTGAGCGATTCAATGTCATCTTCTGGACCAACAATTGGGGCATATCCTTCCGAAATAAGGAAGCCCATCGGGAGCAACATTCCTGCAGATTTGAGCCATCCTGTGTGGCAAGAAGTTGTTCCTTCGAGTGTTGCGAACGGATCTGTTGAGGCATTGTCATCAAGGTATGCAGTTGCTGCATCTGAACCGTTGAGAACAACTGCATGTGCATTGTAATAGGTTCGGTCATCGGATTTTGTATCGGCGGCTAAGACTTCCAATCCGTACTGTTGCCAGCCCATCCATGCCGCCCCTGCATCCATGAATGCAATGTCTGCATGTCCGAAACGCAACGCTTCAATGATAGCACCTTCAGAAGTAATTGGGTAGAGTTCAACTTCAAGGCCTGTCTGTTCACTGAGAAAATCTGCAAGGATTTGTGGATTCATGTCGGCATTTGTGTAATCATCTTTTATTTCAAACGCAATTCGAATGGTGTTTGAATTGCTTGAATCCGCACCGAATCCAAGGCATCCAGTCAAGCCGCTCAAAAGCATGAGAGAGCAGATGAACAGTGATTTTTGCAACGAATATAGCACCATAAACACCTCCTTTTCGGCTGCCCTAAAAACAAGAAGTATATAGTTTTAGGTCAGCCTAAAACTATACATCAATCCAGGCATTGACCAACGATTCTGCATAGGGGTCAGTGGTAAGTCCGTCATGGAAAAATGGACGAACAATGACCAGCAACTCAACTGTCCCCCCCCAATTGGATTGTCCAACAACGACAACCTCGCCCACATTGGTACCATCTGGGTCTGTTCCGGAGGTTGTGTAGCAGTCATAGACCCACACGTTGAGTTCAACATCGCCAGAACTTGGCCGGAACATGTGCGATTGCGCATCGCCTTTCTGATCAAGTCGGAAGGCTTCACTATCGATTCGGATTGGGACTCGTTCATCAACCAAGTCAATCGCTTGACGCATTCTCGACTCTTGCATGCCAAGTAACGACGAAATCCATATCGATGATTCGACTTGAAGGAATGGATTGTGTTGATGAGGGGTTCGAAGGACAAGACTCTGTACAACCTCAAAATTGGTTGGATCCATTGGTTCAACAAACACCCATGTGTACTGCTGACTGCTGGGCCAAGGTGGTGCGTAAGGATTCTCTGTGGCAAAAGGTTCACCCCACTCATCTGGTGCTCTTGGAGTGTCTGTTGGCATGAATCCAGAAGCTCCGAGCATCAACAATACCAGTAACCCAGCCATGAGACGTCGATTGCGAAACTCAGTCCAATCCAGACGCCCTGCAGGGCTCGCAAACGAAAGAGCCAACACGATTGGAAGAACAATGAACACCCCATAAGGTACGACGAGCAAGAGGACGAGTCCAACAAACGCGTACAACGTTGAACGTTCACCAAGGAAGGATACGAATTCAATCGATTCGTCCTTGGAAACAAGCCTCAGAATGCCAAAAGCGATCGGAATCGAAACAAGAACAAGAAGAAAGCCAATTGCATCAACGGCCATCCCCATGCTGAATCAATAGGATGCAACGGTCATATGCGTTTGGGATGTGGTTACCAAAAACAAAGCATTTGAGACATATGCCTTCCAAGCCGTAGCATGGGGGATGACGATACGATGCAGTTTGACTCCATCGGATATCGCCACCGAATTCCAAATCCAGCATGGTACAACCCTTTCAAGAAACGAAGAGGTGCAGGAATCACCCACGTCGATCTATCCATTCCGGAAGGGAGCATCATTGGTTTAGTGGGAACAAACGGTGCAGGAAAAACAACACTCTTGCGAATGATCAGCGGTATCCTTCCGCTCGAGGAAGGAAGGGTCAAGCGAAATGGTGGCGTGTTGGACAGCGATGCTTTGCGTTCCTTGGTAGGATTCATGCCTGAACAAGTCCGATGGTCAAGCCATGGAACAATTCGTCGCACAATGATTGAATTTGCACACTTGCGTGGCTGCTCGGTTCAATCCGCACTCGATGTTCTCGCCGTTGTGGGACTCAAAAATCGAATGGATTCTACCCTTGATTCGTTGAGCCAAGGTATGAGGCAACGGCTTTCATTGGGTGTTGCCTTGCTTGGCACACCGCAAGTCCTCGTCCTCGATGAGCCCTTCAATGGCATGGATCCAGTCGCTATTGATGCGTTCAAACGGTTGCTTCGCTCACTCGCCAACAAGGGCATCTCGATTATCGTTTCAAGCCATCATCTCGCAGAGCTCGATTACCTCGTTGACACCATTGCATTGCTTCACCGAGGTCAACTACTGGCGCATGGGACAACCGATTCTCTTCGAGCCAACCTTGGCTTTGAACAAATGACAGAGATCGTTCTCGAAAAGGAAATCGAGGAAGAATTTCTGGACGCTGTGAACGTTCTCGAACACATTGAATCCGAGGGGCAACATCGCTATGTCATCGAATCTGGACATCATGACCTTCTGGAGACGCTCGTGGCGAACAATCACACAATCTCAACCTGGAAAGTCGTCCCTCCAACGCTCATCGAACTGCTTTGCGCAGCAACAGGGCTCGATCGAGACACCATCGGAATGGATGTCGAACAAAGCAGCATGATACCGTTTCGAATCGTGGGTGGTGAGGAAGAGTGACACCATCCAAGCGAATGTGGCGCCTTGCGTTTGCTCTCAGTAAGCAACGTATGTTGTCGACACGGATGTTGATCATGCTGCCGATTCTTTTGTTGTTCATTCCAGGCATGGCATGGGGTTTTGCAGACCCTAACCTTCAACTCCCGGCTGAGCAACTTCCAACGAACGGAACGGAAGTTATGTTCCTTGCAAGCATTGGTATCGTGTTCGCCGGTACCATGGCCGCGGTCCTAATCGCCCACGATGGAATTAGCCGGGATCGTGTCAGTGGCGTCCTCGAAGTCCGCCTATCTCAACCAATGCCCCGATGGAGGCAGGGGATCGTACTGATGGTTGGCCATTGGAGTAGTATTGCAATCCCTGTTGCTGTTCTGTTGGTTGCATCCATGATGCTCGTAGGTTATCGAAGCGGTATGTGGATGCCGTTGAGTGATGCCCTCATCTACATCGCTGCAGCGATGATGATTCTCTTGTGGTACACAGTTTTCGCATTGCTTGCATCAAGCATAGCAAAGGAACAAGGTTCAGCCATTGCGTTTTCAATCGGACTGTGGTTCTTGTTTACGCTACTGTGGGTTTTGTTCACAACACTCCTCGCTGCTTTGAACGGCGTTGCCGTTGGCGATGCTCAAGATCAAGGATATCTCGTGTTTGAGGGTCGATTGGATTTGCTTTCTCCCAACGGTGTCTATCATCATCTCTTGGAGACGCGCTTGGATGGTGTTGATCGAGGCGTCTCAGCACTTGGAGCGTACTTTGCTGCAGTCCTTTGGACAATCGTACCGCTCTACCTGTTCCATCGCCGTCTGAATCGGCTCGTTCCTTGACTGTTCTTAACCAAGCATTGATGAACGTTGTTGGTCTCGTCGTTTCATGATACCCGTCCTCATCATGATGCTTCTTGCCCTTGTGAGTCCGTCGATTGAAGTGTCCACATTGGACGAAAGCGAACCTGTACAGACAACATCTGGACGTCAAGGTAGCCTTGATGTTGATTGCAGTGGCTACACCTTCGAAGACCTTTTCGAATACGACTTCGCTCTCTTCACGCTCGACATCAACGACGACTGGGCAACCGGCGCCATGGATGCAAGAGCGTGGGTCAACGGCAGCAAATCCGCTGTTGTCCGAGACAATTTGGATGGTCTGTTTGAAGGCGTTCCCGGTGGCGACGATGACTGGATTTCTACCGATGAGCGAGAAGCTGTACGTTCCATCGGACCAAAGTGTATTGCAGATATGGAAACCCGACTCGGTATTCGTGAAGGACTTGCACACCGAGGAAACGTGGACTGGAACGATCTTGAATTCGTAGAAGACGGAATTGCACTCGATGAGGTCAACCTCGTTCCAACCGGTCACGAGCAAGAGCGTTCATGCAGTAGTCCACTTTCAGATGCAGGATGTAAGGAAGTCCCGGTCACCGTGACAGATGATTTGGAAATTCATCTTCTCATTGCAGAAAACGAGAACAGCAATGTCCGTTTTGATCAACTCCCAAATCAAGGAAGTTCGAACTTTACCTTGGCAATGAACATCACCAACATCACAGATGCACGCCTTGTCATGACGTTCCCAGTTGAACAAGGACTGCGTGTTGCGGAGATGGGATTCTACGATGACGGTGTCCTCAACGAAGGACTTGCAGCACCTGAGAGTGAATTCTTACCAGATGGACGACTTCGCATCGTCGCTGATGTCGATTATCCGCTCGGTTCTTATCCAATGGTCCGCAATTTGTTTGTCGACTTTACAACGATGGCTCCGTTCACCAACGATGACCCTGTTTGGAGCACGCTCGCACCTGCAGAAGGGACCATCATCCCAGTCGGAACAACCAACGGAGAGATGCTTGCGACCGAGGATGCCGGCTCATGGGTGACAGACGAAAGTGGGTGGAGTTTGCAATGTGATTTCGACGAAACAGGCTGGGATGTTCGAATGGACGAAAATGCTGCGTTGTACGTTACTGCAAACGGGGCCTCTGCCATAGGGCAGTGTGCTGGTGTAGATGCATTCGGAGCAGAAACTGCTGAGCATCGCAACTACACTTTTGGCAAGGTCATGGACGCTTCTGCAGCAGTATCGGCCGATGGAGATCAAATCGAATTCACCGTCGCACCTACAGACCTTGTTCAGAGCCTGACCGTATCGGCTCATGCTCATCAAATGACAGCCATGGGCTCAGAAACAACCGCAGTGGCTCAAGGAGCATTCACAATGCTCTCTTTGTCAATGTCTGGACTTGCACCAGGTGAGGTCATGATCATGGGTTCCGCCACTGCTAACGGCATGCTGGATTACAATTTCATGCTTGACTTAGGCATCGAAAAGGCGAACACACCGCCAACGATTACGATTGATACCAACCTCCAAGGCCAAGAGGCAGAGTGGGAACTCGATGGACTCAAGTTCACACTCAATGGGAATGTCATCGATCCTGATGGTCAAGATGTGAGTATGGTCTTGAGCATCTGTAATGGTCAAACATCGAATTTCAACCGAGACAATCTCGCATGGGAAATTCAAGTCTCCATCGCTAACTGTATCCAAAACAACGTTGAATCACCGTACAATGTGGTCATCGTTGCAACCGATGAGTCTGGCGCAACAACCAGTCTAAACATCGATGTTGTCGATCCAAATGCCGGAGGTAGCGATACAAGTGGCGATTCTGGCTCAACCGATAGCGAGGATACAGGCGGAAACATTCTCCCTGCCCCAGGACTTCTTGCAACGATAATGATTGGATTGGTTGCAGCAGGATGGGTTTCATCACGCCGAGATTGACCAACAGACTCAAACGCAGTTGGTAGGCACGTAGGGTTGAGGGACATGTTTCGAGGCACTGTAGACCGTACGAGCCATGAAGGAGGATTGCTCCTCACATTCAGTGGATCATCACCAGCTCTTGGCTCGATTATTGTTCGAGAAGAGGATGGTCATTACATCGGAAAAGTTGACGCTGTTCTTGGTTCAACCGAAGCGCCTCTTGCACACGTTGCGCATCTTGATCGAAAGCAAGACAACGACGCATTCATTGGTGCTACAGTAACGATTCGAGCGAAAAAAGAGCGTGAAGAGCGGCCTCGTCGGGAACAACGGAGCGAGCGCCCTCAGCGTCGTGATGATCGCTCCTTCGATCGTCGAGATAATCGCAGAAGGAATGATGATCAGAAAGACGACTGGGTTTGTGCTGCATGTGAAAATGTCAATTTTTCGTGGAGAACTGAATGCAACAGTTGCGGCAAAGGCAAAGACGGGAACGTCAAAGCCTACAAATCATCTTTCAGAGACAACAACCGTTCAAACAATCGTCGAGAGCGCCCTCAACAGGAACGTCACGGACGCAACGATTGGATTTGCTCATCCTGTGGCAATGACAATTTCTCATTCCGTACAGAATGCAACAAATGTGGAAAACCAAAAGCAGGAGGCGGCGGTCAAGGACGGTCTCGTGGAGGCTTTTCAGATCGTGATCGACGAGGTGGAAGGGATTCAGACCGACG
>JAYOBT010000026.1:9674-20838 GCA_038105035.1 Candidatus Poseidoniales archaeon
CCGTGATGGCGGACGTGGGTTCGGTGGAAACCGAGGAGGACGTGATTCAGACCGACGCGGTGGAAACCGTGACGAAGGACGTGGTTTTGGCGGCAGTAGAGGTGGTCGTGATGACCGCCGTGACTCTGGACGAGGTCGTCAAAACCGTGAACGCGACGATGAGCGCCCAAATGAACGCTATCGGAAAGCCCGAGGTAAGCGACCGGGCCATGCACACAACCGTGGCCCTCAACCCATACGACCTCGACGCTATCAAGACAAAAATCGAGACGATTGAGGTGAACTGAAGTGACTGCAGAAGCACATTATTTGGATGCGCTTGAAGCCCTCGATGCTGAAAACCGCGAAGAAGCGCTTCAACATGCTCGAAAGGCGGTCAAACTTGACCCAGAGCATGCTGATGCTTGGAGAGTTATCTCTGATGCGAGTCTCCCTGGTTCTCGATTGCAACCTACTTTGAAGCAAGCAGCGTCTTCTCTCTCTGCCGCTAAAAAGGTGGTTGCTCTCCAACCAGATGACTTGGCCATGTGGGTTCGAGGAGGGCGATTACTCTCCGATGAACTTGGCTTGTACATGGATGCGCTTCAATGGTGGCAAGATGCACGTCATCACGCACCAGAAGAAGTCACCCCAATCGTTGAACAAGCAGCCATTCTTGCTGACATGGGACTCTACGGGGAAGCGAGCGAAAGATTGCAATCCATTTTCGATGAAAATATGGATCTTGCAACAACCCAGTATGCACGAGTCGCTCGGTTGCATCAAATGTGTCAATTGGCCAGTGAGCAACCATCTTCTGAGCACTTCAAACCGTGGGAAAAACACCACGATGGCTGGGAAGCCATCAAGATGCGAATGAACAAACCGCCGATTAGTGAATCGAAGATTTTCCTCCTCATCACAACACCAATTCTCATGTTGGAAGTCATCATGGCTCCACAGTTTTTCGGATCTGGATTTGGAGGATTCTGCCTCACATCCCTTCTCATTCTCACAACAGTCATCTTTGGAATGCGCATCTCAAGACGATGGTTCCAACGGCTCAACCGACCTGCTTTCAATCTATTACGAGCCATGGACTTTGAAACGGCAACAGGGTACGTGGTGATACCTGAAGAAATCCGAATCTCGAAACTCTTCATGTTCATTCTCAGCCGAAGGCCGCCTGCATTCCAAGATCGTATGCTGAAAATTGTCGAATCAAAAGAGACTTTCAAGGGCGATTGGAAACCAAAATTGCCTGATTTTTCTTCACACATCTCTGAAGAGGGCCCATTCTGGGGAGAAGAATCCGAAGAAGAACTCACCTCATTTGAAGAGGAATAAGTGCTTGTCGTTCTACAGAGGAATGACACATGTATTCACTTTGGCCAACTTTCAGTATACTGATGTCTCAATACATGATTCTGTACTGTGTGGCGCATCCGAATGTGTGCACAATCTCTTGAGTGACGCAGCTGTAGCAAATACCAAACCTTGCATGACTCTTGCGAGTTCTCGAGGTTGCACGACCCTTTCAGGCCATGAAGCCCTCTAGCAATTATTGCTGCTGTTGTTGAGCCTGTGCAGCATACTGCTGTGCGTATTGCGCAGCCGTCGCCTCATCGTAACCCTGGGCAACGAATTGCTGGTAATACTGGTTGTAGTATTGCGTGTACAAATCGTTGCTCGCAGCTGCAGGTGCGGCTGCTGCTGGCGTTGCGGCTGCAGCAGATTGACCCACATATTGGGCAGCATAGGCACGTGCCGTTTCTTCAGGATAGCCTTGAGCGATCAACTGCTGGACATACTGTTCTGTCATGTCCATCTCTTGACCATAACCTGCAGCAGCAGCGCTGAGATTGTCGACCTTGTCACCACTTCCACCACGGAGGAAGACAGCGGAAACAAGCAAGAGGACAAGAACAGAAGCAATGATTCCTATGATGAGCATCATGCTGCTTTCTTCAGTGCCCTCGCCACCTTGGTTATCGGTGCTTGGCTCAGACCATATTCCAGTTTCAGGATCGTAGTCCCACGCACCAATCCAATCACATTCAGAGGTGGTTGAATTCCATGCAAATTCGCCGCCAGCAGCGAGTGCACTCTCGTTGGCTAGAATTCCTCGACATTGCTTCAGGTTGATGAGAACCATCTTGGTCAAATCATCGGACCATCGCTCATCATCGCCTTCATAGACTCGGACCCAGATTTCTACAACCTCACTCGTGTTACTGTAGAACTCATCGATGTTCAATGTCAGTTCGAACGTATCATCGTCTGCAAGGGCATCGCTGCGGTCGAACTTGCTGTCCGTAATGAGATTGTATTTCTCAATGGCTGATGCCGAGAAGTCCTCTCGTGAGAAAGCTGCTTCAACGTAAACCTCACCGGTTTCAGATCCAGAGAGGATGGTTCCAGTGATGGTATATGAGGACTCACTGACACCGACAGAGGTGTTCTCAAAGTCGTTGTATTGAACGACTGGGATTTCATCTCCGTATCCTTCTGGTACGACGACGAAGTACATTCGGAACTTGTCGGAGAACTTACCGGATGCATCATAGACACGCAGTTCCATACGAATCTGGGACTCGGCCGTTCCTGAATCATCAACGGTGACGTTCTGGAACTTGTACGAGAAGAGACCGTTGCTTGCAGCGGATTCTTCGAAGGTGTGACCTTCCAAGTTGAACGAAGTATCACCGTATGGAGCGTCGAAGAAGACCTTCCATTCGTAGGTCACGATTCCGTTGCTTCCATCGATAGCATCAGCGTCAAAGGACTCGCTTGCGTCAAAGTGGAGAACAAGTTCGCCAGACTCAGCGAGAATCACTCGGTTGACGTCCCATTCTGTGTTGGATACTGTCTTTGTTCGAATGAACTCGATATTGTCCATGTATTCATCACGCATGTCAATGCTCATGTTCGCTTCAGGTGCAAATGCATCAGCAAGTACGTCGTTGGTTTCAACATTGACGGTGATGATACGTGCGTGTCCTGCGTCATCGTGGAGAAGCAAGGTTACCGTCCATGTAGCACCTTGGAGACATCCTGTTGCAGACGACAAGTCGGTCTTACAGAAGGTCGCAGATGGAGATGCTTCCGAGATATGGTCGGTTCCGCTGGCCATGGTTTGACCCATCCAGTCGGTTGGACCATCAAGGATCCAATCTGCTGTGAGTGTCGCCGCAGTGGCTGTTGTGTAACCAAAGTTGACGGTAGCATCGCTCTTCATGTAGTGTGTAGCGTATCCGCCGGTTGATGGATCGATACCTGGCATTTCTCCATCGATGGTTAGGCCAAGATCTTGACCCATTGCACCGAATCCTTCTGGATATGGTGTGACCTCGTAGGTCAACATGTTACCGAGCAGCGGGAAGGTCGTACTGTCAGCACGTGAGGAATAGGTTGCTACATCGATGGTTGATACGATCATTCCACCTTGGTAGTAACTGCATGTTCCCATGATAACATCCTTGCTGTTTGCGCTGGTTCGCAGCAAACTCTGGAAGTATCCTCCATCCTCCATGTATCCATTACAGACACCTGGAACGTTTTGTGTGCTAACAGAGTTTGTGTTGAGAACGGCTGTTGCAACAGTACCATCGCCCTCGAAGCCTTGGAAGGCTGTCGTGGAAACATCGTCCATGATTGGGTGGAATGGATCGGCGATGTCGAGACCCGTGTAGAGAATCTTCGTCTCTGGTGTGTTTCTGCTCTGAACATCCATTCCGAACGGCAGACGTCCATTCAATCCAACATCGAGGCCGTAGATTTGACTTCCTTGCGGACCAAGGTGAGCCTGTACTGTACCTCCTGCTGACATGAACGATTCGAGTGTCTGTCGGTTGGCGGTAGAGCCGAGCTTCTGGTAGTAACCACGGCCTCCGCTTTCAACGTCCTTCGCAGCGATGTCCTCTTGCCATGGCAAGAGAATCTTGTCGTAGTGCGTCATCCATCCGGAGTCTAGGTAAGTGGTCCAGTCGTTGATGCCAAATTGCGTGTAAGTCATGCCCAAGAGTTGCAGATCTTGCTTGATGGTTGAGGTTCGCGACGTTGAATCGCTAAGGATAGCGACGTCGATTTGATCGGCGAAGGTTGCGTGGAAGTAGCGAACGTTACCGCTCGGGTTTCCGTTGGCAAGCTCAGCGTGGAAACTGATGTTGTAGGTATGGCCATCCATCCAGCCGTTGTAGGCAGGGAACGTCAAGTCGATTCGCTCGTTTGATGCAAGTGTCGTTGTTGTCGGAGAGGAAGATACTTGGTGAACTTGTGTTCCATCGGTCTCGTCAACGACGGTCATGTAGAACATGTAATCGCCACCCAGCACACCGTTGGTCGCTTTGAGATCCCAGTTGTGCGTCAAACTTCCATCGATTGGGAGAACACAAGCGTAGACACCGTCATCCAAGCAGGCAAGTGTGCTTGGCTTTCCTAGAGTGATATCAACCGATTCAACGTTGAAAATCACTTGCTCGATGTTGTTGGAGTTGCTCAATTCGTCGTCACCAAACCATGGTACACCAGCAGTGGTGTTGTCAAAGATGGTCTCTGCACGAATCATGTAGACGCCTGAGAAGAACTCGTGGTTAGCGATAGTGGTTGTTGCAACGTCCTCTGCATCAACATTGGTTCGGGAAACGGTGTAAGATGCATCCTCGTAGAAGGTGAACTCTTGCAGTGTAATGTTGTTGAACGCTACACCCTTGAAGCCATCATTGATACCGTTACGGCCGTCACCGTCGCTTTGGAACTCGAAGTTGATGTCAACCGTCGATCCTGCAAGAGAGATGCATTCTCGGAACCACTGCAAGCTGTCTGCTGCTGTGTTGTTGAGAACGTACAGGTGGGTCAAGTCGATGCTTCGGCTTGATACGAGATCATCGGTGTTGAAGAAAACGTTGTAGTTGCCTGCAGAGCCATCTGTACTGGCAGAGTCTCCAATGAAGGAAATTTCTGCTTGGTTGATGGATTCGCTCGAGTTCGTAAATCCGTCGTTGTTGTCATCGTTGCGGCACGTTCCATCTTCGTCATAGTCGTTCCACTGTCCGAGTAGAACGGCTGAATAGGAGTCGCTACCCTTGGTGAAGTCGACGTTGATCGACCCATAGTCGTTGACATCAACAATGGATGTTCCGTCAACATCGATCCCGTAGAAGGTATCTGCATAGTATTCGAAGTTGAGCGAAACGAAATCACCGGACATGCTGGTCAAATCGACACCAGGGATGGTGAGTGTTTCGTTCTCCCACAGGTCGCCGTATCCTTGTGTTGCCGTATCACATGGGTGACCGAACCAGTAAGCGTTGTTGTTGAAAATGGCGTCGTTACAGGTTGCTTCGTTGTAGATAGCACCTTGTGGGTTACCATCATCGCTGTAGACGTATCCGTTGGCGCCGCCCTCGAAGGATTCCTTACAGATGACTGCTGGTGCACTGCATAGAACGTCAGACGGTGTTGCAGAGAAGACGGTCGCCTTCACGTCGAAATCGACCATGGTATTACCCCAGTTGTTGGTGATAACGTCGATGTCAAACATTCCTTCAGCATACAGACCACCTGGGTTGAAATAATCAATGCCTTCGACAGCAGGGTCGTAGAGGTTGAACGGTTGGATATAGCCTACAATCTCGTCATTGACGGACTGCTCGTCCCAAGCGTGGTTGCTGAGTGTTGCAGAAATGCGGTAGATGGTGTCGTTGAGGAGGTTGGCTGAAATCGAAGCCGTTTCTTCTTCTCCTGGTCCAAGGTTGGTTAAGGTAAGTGGTTGTTGCAGTGTCTGTGGGTTCGGGAAATATGCAGTGTTTTGCTTGTAGATGGTAAGGTTGTCGATGGCATATCCGTCTCGACCGGACCAGAGAGACTCGTTATCGTCGGCGATGGATCCTTCGAATCCGGAACGAAGACGGAATCGAATGTCAACGGTTTCGCCAGCCCATGGAGAAAGATCGAATTCACCAACACCTTCCTGGGTAAAGTTGCTCCATCCGTAGTACGTTCCGGAGCTAAAGACACCGTAGTAGTAGCGTCCTTCTGCGACGCCACCATAGCCGTTAATCTTGAATGCACGGTCGTTGTCATAGCCACCCCAAATGGAGGAGCCGGAGAGGCACTCTCCTGCAACTTGTGCAGAGGTTGGACAAGCGATGGTCGACCATCCAGTTTCTGCTGAGCCTACTTCGATCATGGCAACATCGTCCCAGAGGTCACCGATCAACCATTGACCCGTGGTTGCATCAACAGAACCGAGGGCCCCGTATCCGAGGTGACGGAACAACTCAACGCTGAGGAAGGCACGATCAGAACCGGTCAAATCGACGTCTTGGAGTGTGAGAGCATCGTCCCAGTGACGACCGTATCCAGACCACTCGTCGCCGCTGCTGTTGGTTTTGTATTCTCCAGCCCACATGAAGTCGGTTGGGTTTTGATAATTCGCAGATACGTTCGGTGCGTTGTTTCCATCGCTACCGCCAACGGAGTGGTTGGTTTCTAAAATCCAGCTTGAGGACTGATCGATGTACTCGTTGAAGCCCCAAGTGCAGCCGCCGCTACATCCTGTGGCATCAGCAGGCGTATCGAAGTCGTGGCTGAATACAGTGGTGTTGGAGGAGTTTGCCTCGTCAACAACCTGGAGAACGACATCAAGGTTTGCGTTTTGTGTGAGTGTGTCCATTCCTGTGTTGGTGATGGTGACGTTGATGTCGCGATTTCCTTCACCAACGATTCCAAAGAACCGATCAACTGGGTTAATCTCGATACCGGTAACAGCAATGTCCTTGCTGTCCATTTCAACGACAGTAACGTAGTCGTATTGACCGTCCCAGCCAAGGTTGTCAACCCAATTTCCAAAGTTGTAGGAGGTGTGTCCAACAACGATGTCTGGAGCTGAG
The DNA here is from genome assembly GCA_038105035.1 of Candidatus Poseidoniales archaeon. Taxonomy (GTDB): domain Archaea; phylum Thermoplasmatota; class Poseidoniia; order Poseidoniales; family Poseidoniaceae; genus MGIIa-L2. The sequence goes on from JAYOBT010000026.1 coordinate 16,547, forward strand.
GTTGATGCACCTGCGAGTTGACCGACGGCGGCGATGTTTGGACGACGACCTGCCTCGTAGGAAAGTGGCGTAACGTGCCCTCCAGATCCATCGGAGAGTGTTACTTGAACAGTGGTTGGGAAGTTTAGCCAGAAGGAGGATGTCGAACCTCCAGCAGAGTCAGAGGTGTTCTGTTGGTAAGCCACAGTTGGGTTGACGAAATCGGGTTCGCCGTCACCGTTGATATCAGCTACAGTAACATCGTAAGAGATGTAAGGGCCAAAATATGCCAACGCAGGGCTTGACCATGTTCCAACAGTGGACGAGGTGGAGAAAGTGATGTTTTCGAGATTGCCCTGTGTCATGGCAATGGTATCGACTGTTCCATCGTTGTCCATGTCACCGATGTCAAAAGCACCGAATGTGTTGGCCATGTTGACAACGTGTGAACCAGTTTGTGCTGATGTTGAGAAGGTGTATGTTGCAGGGAACAAGTTGGTTTGACAGTTGAACTCAATGATGGTCACGTTGTCATCGTTTCCTGGATTGGTTGTTTGACCGGTTGCGTAATCAACACCCTCGCTGCGCAGGAGCCATATGTCTTCATCGTAGCATTGTCCGGTGAGGCCTTGCTGAGATTCACCCCAGTCACCAATCTCGAGGCTACGGTACGAGTTGGCGTTGGCTGTCCCTAGAGCAGTGATCATGGGCGTAGTGCTCGCACCGATTGGACCCATGTAGGTGACGACACGTTGGTTCGAAATATCGTTTAGAAGGTCGAGAATAATCACGTCATCGTTACCGTCTTGGTTGATGTCACCGACAGCGAGATCCCACGCCCAAAAGTGAGTGAATCTCTGGCCGATGGAGAACGAGTCACTGTTACAGCCATCGTTCTCAAGAATTGTCAAGTTTCCTGGCTCACCAGCTGGCGCACCGTTGTCATCGGTCTTGAACGGGTTGTTGCGCTGGAAGATTGCGATATCAGGTGCACTGTCTCCGGTGAATTCTCCAATTTCGAGGAATTGCACGTTCGAAAACTCGTCCCACTCTGCGTTTCGTGAAGTGTTCTTGGAAACCCAAACATCGTAACGCTCGGTGAAATCACCGGTTCCATCGTTCAACAGAATGGAGATGGTGTGTGTACCATCGGTTGCAATCGCCATATCGTTGTGTCCATCACAGTTGAAATCGGCGATACCAATGTCAATCGGGTCGCGGTTGGTGGTGTAATTTCGTGCAGCAGATGCGCTTGCGTTCGTTGCAAAGGCAGCCGTTGTCGATAGAACCATTATGAGTACAAGAAATACGCTTCGAAGTTTTGCCCCGATTTTGTTTGTCTCTGTTTGCATCAATATCACTCAACTTAGCCAACCATACTTCCACTATAACCCCTTTGATGCTACGCTTCGCCTGAGGTAACCCAAATGTGCGATATTGCGCCCCGATTGTAACTCAACCAAGCCATCTTGGTGAGGGACCCCAACCTGTGGCATCTCCACCGTGGATTTTGACAAGTTTTCCCGCTGCAAACAAAGACTCCAGCCAGACGCTGAGTTCAACGCCAGTGCGGCCTCCTAATTTTGCGCTGGCAACCTCTTCGATGGTTTCTGTTGCTAGGGCAGTTCGACCACCCTCTCGAACGATGAGACGCATGAGTTCCTTCAACCATGCTTCGGCCATTGGATCGACACTCATCTCGCCTTGAATCGGTCGAGGTTCATCGAGCTCGGAGAAAGCATCCATGAGTTCGAACACATCGTTCGCACTCGGAGGTTCGAGTCCAATCTTTTCGATTTCAAGCTCAACATTGAGCGCTCCAATCGGGCGACGCACAACAGGAATACGCCCTGGATCAGGTTCAGGCCCCATGTCACTGGGAGGAAGAAGTGCATCCTCCTCTTCAGTTTCAGCATCCGTTTGTGTAGGGCGGTTGTCAAGAGGCGATTGTACACCGATGGGCAACATCAAGCCGACCTCGGAAAGGCCGAGTTCTTCGACGATGCTCTCGACCCACGCTTTCTTTCCCTCAATGATCACGTTGACATCAGTTTCATCTGAGCGAAACGTGAAACGAACGTCACCCGATGCCATGGTTACAACTCCATTTGCTTGCATTTCAAGATGTCGATTCTGAGGTTGCAGCAAGTTGTCGAAGGACTGTGTGAAGAATCCCGCCGTTGCGGTAATATTCAACCTCTACAGGCGTATCGAGACGGACTGAGACTGCGAAATCTTTGCTCGTTCCATCGGAGTGTGTTGCAGTAACAACAAGATTCTGCAAAGGTTGGACATCGTCTGACACAGGAATGGTGAACGACTCTGTTCCATCGAGTCCGAGGGATTCATGCGACTCACCTTCCATGAATGTCAATGGAAGGACGCCCATTCCAACCAAATTTGAACGGTGAATTCGCTCAAAGGAGGTGGCGATGACCGCCTTAACACCGAGAAGATAGGTCCCCTTTGCGGCCCAATCACGAGACGACCCCGTACCGTATTGAGACCCTGCGAGCACAACCATCGGTCCGTCGTTGTTCATGGCTGCATCAAAGACAGAGGAAACCTCACCAGTTGTATGATTGAGCGCATACCCTCCTTCGGTTCCGGGAGCGAGTTGGTTACGAATCCGTACGTTGGCAAACGTTCCACGCATCATGATTTCGTGATTTCCTCGCCGACTACCAAACGAGTTGAAGTCGCCTTTTTCGACGCCTCGTTCGACCAGCCACGTACCAGCAGGCCCACTGGCCGGGAAGGAACCTGCGGGTGAGATGTGATCTGTTGTAATCGAATCACCAAGCTTCAGGAGGACCTTCGCACCGTTGATCGGTTCGATGGGGTCTGCCTCAGCGGAGAGGTCTTGGAAGAACGTCGGTAATCGGATGTAGGTCGATTCTTCGTCCCAAGGATACAACGGACTTGGTTCGGACGGAATGGAATCCCATCGTGGCTCGTTCATGGCATCAGCGTAGCGTTGCTTGAACATCTCTGGCGTGATGGCCGAACGGGCTTCAACAATTTCATCCGTCGACGGCCAAAGATCCGAGAGCATAACTGGAGAACCATCCGATGCCGTACCAATTGGCTCTGTTGTGAGATCAATCTCGAGTGTGCCTGCAAGAGCATATGCAACAACAAGCGGAGGAGATGCGAGATAAGATGCCTTAACCTTACCATGGACACGTCCTTCGAAGTTTCTGTTTCCTGAGAGAACGCTTCCAACGATCAAGTTCGCCTCATCAATCGCCGCATCGATTTCATCAGGGAGAGGTCCCGAGTTTCCGATACAAGTTGTGCATCCGTATCCAACGACGTTGAATCCGAGGGCATTGAGGTCTTCTTGGAGACCGGTTGCTTCGTAGTACTCAGTAACAACACGACTACCTGGAGCGAGGGAAGTACGAACCCATGGTTTCACACTGAGTCCATAGGAGCGAGCCTTTCGAGCGACGAGTCCAGCTGCAAGCATTACATCGGGGTTGGATGTATTCGTGCATGATGTAATCGCAGCGATGACGACATCACCATGATTGAGATCGTAGATTTCTCCATCACGCTCGACGATGGCTCCGTTGTTGAGTTCGGATGTGTCTAAACCATGTCCTTCGAAGCCAAGTTCGTTGGTCAGTGAATGAATGAAATGAGATTTCATATCCTTCAAATCCACACGATCTTGAGGACGCTTTGGTCCTGCTAGAGCAGGAAGAATGGTCCCCAATTCCAGTTCGAGAACGTCCGTGTAGGATTTCTCGGCATCACTTGCGTTGTACCAAAGACCTTGAGCCTTAGAGAAGGCTTCAACGCCGGCAAGGGCTTCTTCATCACGACCTGTTAGTCGAAGATACTCGATGGTGCGCTCATCCACAGGGAAGAATCCACAGGTAGCACCATATTCAGGAGCCATGTTGGCAATCGTGGCCCGATCTGCGAGAGAAAGTGCAGCCATACCTTCGCCAAAGAATTCAACAAACTTTCCAACCACACCGTGTTCACGAAGCATTTCCACGATTCGAAGCGTCATGTCGGTTGCGGTAACGCCTTCATTGAGTGATCCAGTCAAACGTACACCAACGACATCGGGTGAAAGCATGTAAATCGGTTGTCCGAGCATCACTGCTTCAGCCTCGATGCCTCCAACACCCCAACCAAGGACACCGAGTCCGTTGACCATGGTTGTGTGGGAATCGGTTCCTACCAGCGTATCAGCGAGCCAGATGTTGTTTTCTGCACGAGCAACACTGGCAAGGAATTCCAAGTTGACTTGGTGAACAATTCCACGTGATGGGGGAACTGCTTGGAAGTTGGCCAAG
>JAYOBT010000069.1:0-3947 GCA_038105035.1 Candidatus Poseidoniales archaeon
AAACATCCCGAACTTGACAAATACCAATGGCCACCGCATCTTGAATTCAGGTGAAGGCATGAACCTCAAGCAAATCGCTGAGTTCGTGAAAATCGAACATACGTTGTTTTCGCTGCCGTTCGTTCTCATCGGTTACATCATCGCTGTTGAACAATTTGATCATGGCTATGGCATTGACATTCTGTGGATTTTGTTGGCTGCCGTTGGCGCACGTGGACTTGCGATGACCTTGAACCGGATCATCGACCGAGACATTGACGCTGCAAACCCTCGAACACAAGGGCGACATCTTGCATCAGGAACGATGAGCATGCAAACCGCTTGGATGCTCTCAGCCGTGTTCTTGTTGATGCTCCTCGTCAGTGCTGGTTTACTCAACGAGGTCGCCTTAATGATGGCCTGGCTGCCTGTGCTTGCTTTTGTCATCTATCCATACATGAAACGCTTTACTTGGTTGTGTCATTTCTGGCTCGGCCTTTGTCTTGGCCTTGCACCCGCGGGTGCATGGGTCGCCATTGCCGCAGATACGCATGGTTGGGCAGCAATTACTGACGCATCACTCTGGGCTCCAACCGTTTTTGCAATCTCACTTGGCGTAGCACTCTGGATTGCAGCCTTCGACATCAACTATGCACGAATGGATGTCGAAAGCGATCGTGAGCAAGGCATCCACTCCTTTCCTTCGAAATTTGGCGAACGGGCGACAACGCGAACAACGATTCAGCTCTCGCTCTTGTGGTTTGCTTGCTTTGCTTTCTCCGACCCGATTGAAAGCATCTATTTCCTCGCAGCATCAGGTTTGATGGCTGTTGGAAACATCTACGTCGTCCTGAAAAAGGACAGTTTTTCCGACTTCCAAACCACGCTCTTTCGTGTGTCTATGCTGACTGGATGGGTTCTCCTCACATCGCTCATAGTAGGCTTTGCAGTTGAAGTTCCAACTGGATTGGTAGATTGATGGCTTTTCAGCAGCAGCCATGATCACGAAGTGGAGCTGAGACGAATTCGACCTTGTCGACATCTCTAATATCGTTCAATCTCTTAATCGCACTGCGCAGGGATCTGGCTGTTCCACTCAACTGCAACGTGTCAACGCAGGAATGGCTTTTTGTCAAGCAGTTGTGATGAAAGGAAAACACCTCAACTTCGTGCGAATGACGTAATTCCATGAGTTTGCTTTCTATTCCGTGCTGATAATAGATAATCATCGTTCCTTCGAGAACAACCTCGTCGTCCATCGTTTCAATCGACCCACGCTGCTTTGCTTCTGCAAAGTGTAGACTCGCATCCCTCAAGAATAGGCTTCGATTAGAATAACCCGAATCTTGGATCAACCTGGATAACTGATTTGCAAATGCATCATCTGTACTGAACGAAAGTACGCGACTCATATCCTTCCGACTGAACCAAAATTAATAACAGTTTTCAAATATGTATTAACTAAGGAGAATGCATGTCTTCTGCACCAATCCTGTATGCTGGACTCACCCTAATCGTAGCCTTAATCGCAGGACTGCTCCCTGTTTTTTCAAAAATGAAAGACAACCCAGAGCGTCTGAAAATGATCACAGCCATTGCATCTGGAATTATTATTGCATCTGCCATGCTGATTGTTATCCCTGAAGGGTATGAAATTGCCTCCAATGATTCGCACGAAGAGAACGACGAGGTCTTGGCCGGTTCCATCGCTTTGGTGTTCCTTGAATTGAACCACGGAGAAGTGAACGAGTCCGAGGCCATCGAGGAAATTGAAGGTCTTCTCTCGCACGATGGTCACGGTCATGATGAAGAGCATGAGGAAGAACATGACGAGGAGGGCGAAGGCTTGAAAGAAACCGTTGAGCATGCTATCGAAGAATACGAAGAAGGACTCATCAATGCAACAACTGCTCTCGAAGAGATTGAAGCAGCCATTTCTTCCGTTGAGCATTCAGAAGAGGATGAGCACGATGAGCACGCCTCAGGTTTGTTGCTTGGTGGCGCCATCCTTGGAGGTTTCTTGCTGATGTTTGTACTTGAAGGAGCGGGAATTGGTCATGCGGTTCATGAAGAGCACCACCATCATGACGACCATCATGGACATGGCCACGTCCATCACAGTGATTCAGGTTGGCGTCTTGTTCTTGGACTTACTCTGCACTCTGCTACCGATGGTATCGCTATTGGAGCTGCTGCTGCCACTGGAAGTGTCACACTGACAGCAACCGTAGCCATTGCGGTTCTCATTCACCGAGCACCTGCTGCTTTCAGCCTTGGTGTGTTCTCGATGCATGAGCGCAAAGAGCGTAAGGATTCAATTCGGGATGTTGTCATATTTTCACTTGCGACTCCAATCATGATGATGCTGGCATACTTCGCCCTCTCTGATTTGGAAACACACATCATAGGTCTTGCCATGTTGTTCTCGGCAGGGACCTTCCTCTACGTCGCAGCAGTTGACACGCTTCCAGACATCCACAACCCTGAAACTGGTCGAACAGCGTTGTTCTATGTCCTGATCGGTGCTGTCGGCATGGTGCTTGTTTTGTCGGGCGCAGATGCAGCAGGCTTGCTTGAGCATGGCCATTGAGAACCATCAAGAGCCGTGAACGCTGAAGTGGGTTCATGAACCCAATTGTCAAGTCCTTGCTAGAATTCAATGAAGCCTTTGAAATTCCGAAACTCGATGCCCCAGGTCTTGGGCCAGAGGAACTTATCGAGTTGCGAATCAAGCTCCTGACTGAAGAAGTCCAAGAATACGCTGAGGCTGCACGTGCAGGTGATCTCGTTGAAGTCCTCGACGCCTTGGCGGATATTGGCTACATCCTCGCTGGGACCATCATCAATCACGGTATGCAAGACATCTACGATGATGCCTTCAATGAGGTGCATCGAAGCAACATGGCCAAACTCGTTGATGGTAAAGTCATACGCCGAGAAGACGGTAAAGTGCTGAAACCTGAAGGATGGCAGCCACCCCAACTTGCTCAATTCTTGCAATGAATTGATGAATACCTGCTCAGTGGGAAAGACATGACCTCTCGACCTGTTGCACTCGTTACTGGCGGTGGTCGCGGTATTGGTGCTGCCATCAGCCATCGACTTGCTAAGGACGGCTACGATGTACTGCTGACCTACAATTCCTCATCCAAACCTGCTGAAATGGTTGTCGATGCGATTCGCAACTCTGGCGGTGATGCCCTTGCTGTCAAGGTCGACTGTTCCGATGAGGGCGAAGTTGGATTGCTTGGCATTCATGCATGGATGAACAGGAAAATCGATGCACTCGTGCTCAATCATGGCCGATACGATCGTGTTCCTGCTGCTGAAATGGAACTTGATGATCTGCGTCGTACCATGAAAGCCAATTTCGAAGGGGCTGTCAACGTCTGGAAGGTTGTTCAGCCACACCTTGCACTACATGCAAGCATGGTTGTTGTGAGTTCTCAGTTGGCTACTCGAGGCTCTCCGCATGGTGCTGATTATGCTGCTTCCAAGGCTGCCCTGAGCACCTGGGCACGTTCCCTTGCGCTTGCTGTCGGTCCGGAAGGCAAGCGCGTCAACGTCCTTGCTCCAGGCTATGTCGACACGGACATTCTTGCTGGCGATTCAGAATCGAAGCGTGCACAACGAATCGAAGAAGTTCCACTGAAGCGTATTGGTACGGGTGATGACATGGCTTCCATTGTCTCATTCTTGCTGAGCGACGATGCTGCTTACATCACTGGAGCCGTTCTACACGCCAATGGCGGACTCTATCTGCCTTAGACGCATCTTCATCAAGGGTTGGCGCGAAGCCCAACCATGACCGAGGCTTGGGATGATGACGGTGCGTTTGAGCACGTCGCAGACCTAGAAGTCGCTGATTCCGACTTGGTCGAACGTGATCCTTTCGATTTGTCAAAAGCCCTTGAAGGGGCAGCAATGGAGCATTTGCACCCATCTGTGAAGCGGTTTCGCTTGCACAG
>JAYOBT010000027.1:0-20118 GCA_038105035.1 Candidatus Poseidoniales archaeon
GGGTTGTCAACAAAGCCCATCTGAACGAAATTGATGAACGGAAGGTACTGCCCTCCGTCCTATTCAAGCGTACCCTTGTGCATTTCCGCAGTCGTCTTATTCATGCATGAGGAGATAACCGTTTTTTGTGATGATTGCATAACCAATACGTTCGAGTTGAACAATGGTTCCGATTTTATGGTCATTGGATTCAACACGACCATTGACAATCTTGATCTCTTCCTGATCTGGGATGATGAGGTTTGACTCGACTGAGTTTGTTAAGGAAGTCCAGTGAATGATTGGACGTTTGTCCGAGCGATCGATTGATTCAATGTTACCATTTTCACCAATATCTGCAAATTCCTTCAAACGGTATGTTCCGGTTGCATCCTCAGATTCGATGAAGATTGTTGATGGATTGAGTGAAATGTTCCTCATTCCTTTCTTGGGATGATTTGGATGGACTGGTATGCTCACGGATTCAGGTATTTCCCCCTGAAGTTGAACTTCCAAAGGGTCTCGAATGAAGGACAAACGGGGTGCTTCATCGTCAATCATCTTCGTATTGTGTGAGAAGAGAGTTGCGAGTGGAACAGAGATGTCCTTCTGGGTTACTCCGAGTTCAATCCAAAAGTTTCGAAGAGCTTCTGCCTGGATGCCTCTTGCTTTGAGTCCCTGAATGGTTGGAAGACGTGGATCGTTCCATCCGCTGTATTCTCCGTTTTCGATCGATGCTCTCATCTTTGATGTTGAGAAACCACCCCACTCATGGACCTTCACACGTCCCCAATAGATGGTTTCTGGATAGGTCCATCCGAAGTGTTCGTACAGGAGGGTTTGCTTTCGAGTAGAATCCATCAGGTCCTTTCCACGAATGATGTGTGTGACGCCTTGGAGATGGTCCTCAACAGCACTTTGGAAGTCGAGAAGTGGCCAAACTTTGTACTTGGAGCCAATGTTCGGACGTGGGTGCGGGTTTGTTTCTGTATCTTGCATTCGAAGTGCCGGCCAATCTCGTAATGCAGGATTCTTGAGCGTCATGTCGGTCTTGACTCGAACAACTGCGTCTCCTGGCTTGTATGTCCCATCCAACATCTTGTTCCAATCGCTCATGTTGTCTTCAACAGATTTGTCTCGACATGGGCAATTTGATTTTGATTCACGGAACTCACGGAATGCCTCTGCAGAACACTTGCAAACGTATCCAAACCCTTCTTTCAGCATCCTTTCGGCATGTTGATAATATTCTGAAATACGATCACTAGCCACAACAATTCGATCTGCAGGGCGACCAAGGAGCCACTCAACTTCTTCTGGAATCAAATCATAGGCTGACAATTCGGGTGGCTTGACGGTGGTATCGGTATCATCGAAACGTAGGATGAGTGTTCCTTCGTGTTCTTTTGAATAGGTTCCATTGATGACAATCCCGCGAGCATGGCCGAATGAGAGCGGACCATTTGGATTCGGTGCGAAGCGAAAGACAGGTTTCTTTCCGTCTACATTCTTCAATTCGGGTAGGCCCTCTCTCTTCTCCTGTTTTTGGCGACCTTCAAGCAAATGAGCCGCTTCCGATTCGAGTATTGATTGAATATGTTGGAGTCCTTTGTCTTGAGCCAATACGTTGGCTTTCTGCACGGATTGAGCAACCATCGGGCTAATCTGTCCGCCGAATTGACGCAGATCTGTTCTCATGCTCATAATACGACCAATGACGGAACCTGCGGCGCCTTTTCCTTCATACTCAAACGCATTTTGCAGGGCAAGGTGCCAAATCAGTTGCTGCGTTTCCTCGTCCGGAGCCCAGGCCATGAACAACCCTGCGGCTGATAATTCATCAATTCGTTGCTTCGAATCACATTGAGAACAAGGTCGTTCCAGACGGCTTTCTTCGTGGGAGTGGAGTATCGTAGTGTTTTGTCCAAAATCGTTCAACGGTTGCCCATGACCAACGCAATTCAGGGTGAATCCCCTCTGGTCCGATGAGTTTAGGTAATGCTGCAACGGTGTTTGGGTCGGATGGATAGCCGCTTCCTATCTTGAATCCAAGTTCTTCTTGCAACGTTTCCATGATTCGATCACGTACGACTTTTGCAACGATCGATGCTCCGCCAACGATACGGTGATTGGCATCTGCCTTGTGTTCAGAATGCAACGAGGAGTCGAGGACAGGCCATTCATTTAGCCGCTCAGAAATACGATTCGTGAAGCGTTGTTCATTCACATCGCAGGCGTCCAATGTGATGGTCCAAGGTGCTGTCATGTTCTCATTGTGACGGTTGAGAATCGATGCGAACAACTCAACTTCAAGCAGGTTCAAACCCTGCCCATACACCGCATTGTCGATTTTGTTTGGCGGACACACAATGGTATCAATGTACCAATCTCGCTCCTTTGATTGTTGAAGAATCCATTCGTATTGATTCTCTCGTTTCTTTGCTGAATGGTGTTTTGAATCCGATATATCCTGCTCCACCAACATGGCTTCATCGGTTTCTGGAATCGAGAGTATGCCGACAACAAGTGGGCCTAAAACTGGGCCTCTTCCAGCCTCATCAACACCTACAATACGCATCGAATCCCTCACAAATCAAAGTCATCTTGGACTGAATCCTTTTTTGGAAGAGGTATATTTTGAGGTATTTCAGTCGTTTTGCCAAGGTCGGAATTTTCGTGTCGTATCGTACGTTCGTTGACGGCTGTTGTTGGTTCAAGGTGTTTATTCTCACTGTGGGGAGTTGAGGTGCCATGTTCGATAATGTCTGAAGCGATTTTGTCCATCGTCGCACGTTGGGATGCGATGTCGTGATGATCAAGTACGGTTGTCGCTGCAGAACGAAGTGGTTCAGGCATCGGTTCAAGTGCGGGTGCAGATGGTGTCGATTGTGATTGGAAGGCTCTCTTGAAGCTGTCAGAGTCCATCTGCGGGCTTTCTGCAATCACTGGCTGTTGGCTTGATGGTCTGTTGAATTTCTCCATCCAATCTTCGTTGGTTTCTTCGGGCTGTTCCTTGATTTGCTGGAAGAGTTTGTCCTGCTCATTTCGCTGAATGCGGTCACGCACAGCCTTGTTGAGAATGACCGCTGATACAGCAACACTCAGAATCACCAGCCACCACCCTTTGGCGAGAAGTGCGATGTCGTCAACAAACTCGGAAAACGAATAACTATCTCGCTCAGCATCATCTCTCCACTGTTTCCCAAGGAATTCTTCCTCGATACTGTATGAGAATTCTGTTTCTGGGTCAAAGATTGAGCGTACGACAATGTCCAATACGATGGTCCCATTTGAGGCCTGATCGGTCGGTAACTCGGCGGTACCTCGAAGGGTGAAATTGGAACCACGTGGTAGGTTTCCTATCTCGAAGGTTCTTGGTTTCGTAGAATCCGTATCAATGATGGCTCCATCTGGTGGTGCAAATCCCATTTCAGTTGAATGTGAAGACTGAAGTTGAACAATCAACCCATCCTCGAGGTTACCATCGTTTCGAAGTTGAACGGCAAAACTCACCACATCTCGTGAATCAACTTCACTCACTCCATCCAAAAATGTCCAAGCCACATTCGGTCCAACAACGACATCGATCGTGTAGCGTGTGAGGGTTGCTCCATTGAGAAGATTCAGGTCAAACTCTACGGTTCCTTGTTGATAGGCAGTTGCATTTTCGTTGATTTTGAATTCAACCGCTTCAAAGGTTCCTTGCCCATATCGGGGTAATTGGAATGTTGAATCTCCAATGAACACATCCGTGACAAACGACGGTAATGACGTGAGTTCAACCACCACTGCATCGTCAAAATTACCAAGGTTCTGGAGATTGATGGATGCGGAACATGTTGCATTGGGTTGAAGATACGTACAATCAACAGGCTCGAGGTTGTGCTCAAAATCTCTGTCCCAGGAGATATTGACCATCGCAGTTTGGTGAACTGTTCGGAATGGAAAATTCGTCGGATGAACGATCAAATCTACAGAGATGGTTCCTGAGATACTCGGTGGTGCTTGAACACCAATTTCTACTGTTCGTGATTCGTTCGGCATCAATAAGACATCTTCGAAGGCATTGAACAAAGCGACAGTCCATCCTCCGCTGGTAATCCGATCTGAATCTTCCTCAAGGGAAGTGACGCCATTGACGACGAGATTACCTAGTGTCATTGCGATGGTATCGGGTACATTTCCCGTGTTGCGAACAACAACATCGACTCGCGTATTGCCATCCGGGTCGACAACGACATTGGATTGAACTGCATCGATGGTCACATTTCGGAACGAACTTACCTCAAGCGTAAAATCCCAAGCGATGCTCACGCCATCGAGCCCAGAAGACCCAATCAACCGAAACGTTGGTCCTTGATTGGCGAGTGGGGCTCCGTCGATGACTTCAGGGACATCAATCCAAATGCGAACGAAATCCATGGTATCTGGGCTGAGCAGTAATTGCGATGTTGAACCGTCAACTTCTGCCATATTCCATCCCCAATTCCATGTTGAATCAGTTTGGAGGGTAAATGTCACGTCATCGTCAACTGTGGCGTTGCTCGTGATGTTTGTTGCGACATTCGTACGAATTCCCGTATCGACAACAAACGTGGACGATTGTGTATTGCCGAAATGGATGTTGGAGGGTGCTGTAATTTTCAGATCAACATCGATGCTCTGACTGCCTTGGTCCGTGAGATCGACAATCGTGATGTTGATGCTATCCATTCCATAAGGCGTGGATTGAGGCAATGTCATTGTCCACAAGAATCTGCTTGTTTCACCGTTATCAAAAACCAATTCTTGACCGTTTCCAGAAACGCTACTGAGGAATGGCGTTGCAAGTTCAAGTTTGAGCGTGGTGCTTGATGTACCGGTGTAGGTCACATCAATATGATGCTGAACGGTTTGTCCAGGATAGGCCACATAGCGCTCAGCAGGAGACAGTTCAAGGGTAGATGTATCTGCAATGGCATTGAAGGGTAGAACGAGGAGAAGAACGAGCAAAAAGACAGCTCGTTTCTGGACCATAGTATTCCTACACAGTCCTTGGTATTGAAGCAAGCGGCAATTTGATTCGACGACTTCAAAACACATATCAAGCCAACAGGCGAGGGTGTTTTATGCCCCCCTTTTGGCCCTTTAAGCGGAGCAACAAAAATGAGGAAGTCGTTGACGAGACACCACCCGCACCTATCGTTTACCGCAAGGGACAAGACGTGCATACCGAGAAGCATTCCTCGCTAGAAGAACGCGATGAATCTGCCTACAAAGACGCACTTGCGTTGTTCGGTGGAGGGGATACAACGGTGGTTGCATCAAACAACGTAGCGGATGAATACGATGGTGTAGGCAATGAACCATCCGTTGAATCAACTTCTGTGGAATCACCAATCTTTGAGTGGGTTCACCATTCGGATGGCTACCACTACAAGAAACTCAGCGATGGTACCTTTGAACCAACAGCATACGTCAGGAACGCTGATGGGTCCTACTCAGAGTACGTCTAATCGAACAATGTTCGAATTGGCTGGATGAGTTGCGGTCCTTGTGCAGTTGTTTTGTTGACCTCTCGATCAACGGGATGTACATCGATCGTGAAATTCGAGGAAGGCAGTTGTGCGTCTTCCAACCACGCATTCGCAAATTCCTCATCGATAAGCACAGGCATTCGAGTGTGAATATGTTCAATTTCGGAAGTCGCTTTTTGTGTTAGAATTGTGAATGTATTCAATGTTTGATTCTTATTTTCCCAATGTTCGTATATTCCCGCCATTAACAGGACATCTTGATTCCTTCTTGAATGATAAAACGGAATTTTCCCTCTTGGCGTAGTTTTCCATTCATACCACCCATTCGTAGGGATGAGACATCGACGTTGACGATAGGCTTCTCGAAACATAGGCTTCGAGTCAATGGTTTCTACCCGAGCATTGATTGGTTCCATGGTGCTTTCCTTACTCCACGATGGACGCAGGCCCCATTGCATTGAGGTAATCGTGAGGCTCTCTGATTCGAAGTGAATCACGGGTGTTTCGTCCTGAGGGCAGACGTTGTAATTGGGTTGAATCATAGGTTGTTCGAGATCAGCTGTAAACTCAGGCCATTGGTTTCCTTGAAATGCGAATCGGCCACACATGTCCTTCATCACACAGGATCCGTGATTACAGATTTGAGCGCTTCAACATCGAATTCAGCGCCGTTGAGCGGTACGAGCAGTTCAAACGTTTGAGAGATGGCAGGGTCTATTTCCCCGAAACAACCAACCCATTCTCCATCAATCAAAACACGTGCTGCTCGGCCAGCGAGCCATGGTCCTTCGTTGTCTGGAAGTGCCTCGATGCTGACGTTGCCTGCTCCGATGTCTCTTAGGAAGGCCTGAATCCTGCCACGTATGGCGGCGAAACCTCCGCTGCGCTCAGCCGTCAGGAATGCCAATCTGTCCATGTTGGTGTGGTCACGAACGACTGTCCCAAGTTCATACACAGACTGAGGTAAGTCGTGATGACGGTTCGAAGCAAGTAACCGAAGAAGACCAGGGAGAAGGAAATGACGCATCATGGTGTGTTCGATTGTGATTGGATTGGTGATGCGTGTAATTGCATTGAATGGTTTCCATCGCATTCGGTTGAATTGATCCTCGTCGTTGGAGAGTGTAAGGGACTGAATCTGCATGAAGCCCATTCCTTGCATGGACGTACGAATTCTCCTACGGAGATGGTCGTCTGCTCGCGGTATAGCATTCATCGGTGCTTTTGGAACATCGGTGCCCAAATCCTCGTACCCGTGGCCAATTGCCAAATCCTCGACGATATCCACTGGATGGAGGAGATCGAATCGCCAGCGAGGCATATCGAAACAGAGCATATCTTCACCTTCACCCGCATGTTGCATTGATCCACCATCGCTGATCTCTTCCACTGACGCAGGTGAACGACCTGTGTAGCGACCACCCATTCGTACCATTGCATGTGTTAATTCATCGTCGTTGAGGCTTCGGCCAAGAATGGTTGAAACAAGGCGTTCTGGAACGCGATGGTGGACAGGAGACCAATTTGGGAGCGTTTCCTTTCGACCATTGCAATCGGTCAATTGGATTGTCTCAATGGTTCCACCACGCTCTTTGGCTTGGAGTGCAACGAGCATTAAGCAAGATTCACAAGCTCGACGATCCCATCCAGTTACATCGATGAAGAGATCACGAGTTGAAGATTGAACAGTGGTGTGAGCCCCATTAATAATCGGCGGGAACGAAAGAATAGAACCCTCTGCGTCTTCGATGACGGGCACCATTTCCATCCCTTGCAACAAGTGAGCATAGTCAACGCCTTTTGGATGGGATGTAAGAATTTCATCAATGCTCATTGGCTTCTCCATCGCCAGTGGAACAAACGAATGGTTTCGGTCAACAGCCTTCACCGTAAACGGAGGATGAAGTGTTGCCAAGTCATGAACACCGATGCTTGCTCGACGCCGTCCCCGTCCAAGTGCGAAATGGAGTTTTTCTTGGTGATCCATCAACTGTTTGATGAAGGCATCCATTTCATCATCATTCTTCATCTCCAGCCCTCGTACAACTGCTCCTAAGATGACCGGACGAATGCTTGCGAGTTCGGATTCAACCGTCATGGCGATGCCGCTGTCATTCAGCACCTCATCCTGAAGCGTGACTTGATTGTGAAGAAATCCTCTCATGGCGAGACTGAGTGTTTCTGCACTGAGAAGGTCAGGGCGATTTGGAAAAATCTCGATGTCGAGCGTCTCTTCATCACAGCGGTCAATGTCAGTACCGAGCAATGGGAGTCGATGGTCAACGTCTTCAATGTCATGCTGACATCCATGTTTTGAAAGCAGGGACGAGAGGAGTTCTTGATCGACAGATATGGTTGGCATACTTTCACCTCAACGTGCAAACCAATGGGGGAGTGGTCGTTCATAGCCTACCATCCTTAGACCACTGATGGCAGCCGTGTCGTAATCCAAGGCACGAAGATGAGCTCGTTGCACTTGATCGATGGACTCAAGACCGAGATTTCGGAGGATGCGCATCATGTCAATGCTTAAACCCTGAAGCCAAAACTCGATGTCATCCGTTTCGAGGACAGGGGGTTGTGTGACAACGAATTGCGCACCTGCGCATCGAGCGACGATAACGTCGTGGGCATCGCACGTGAACCCAAATTCAAGGGCTGCTATGGTTTCAGTTGATTCCAGATTGGTTTTGACAGACCGTCCAATAATCGGTAGTGTCGCAGCCTCTGGTATGCCAGTACCATCTTCTATTCGAGAAACAGCAACCTGGACGTTGTGGTAAACAGCTCTCGTATGATGTGATTGAATCCTCGAGATTCCATGACAGGTTAGAATTGGAGATTCATCCGTGAGTAAAGTTCGAAGGATAACGAGCAAACCATCGAGTTCTTCATCGTTCATGGCAGGGAGGCTATCAAAGTCCAAACAAGCACCTGCTGCAGAACTTGAGTACTCAGGGAGCATCACAAGGCTTCCCAGATTAAGATAGAGGACGTCGATCGGCCGAGGATGTTCTTCAACAAGGAAAGGCTGCTTTTGTATGTGAGACAACCGCCCTGTCGAATTCGACTCAACTGTCAAGGCATTCCCATCTGGGACGTATGGTAAGATGGGAACTGGAAGAAGAATCGGCAATGCGTCTTCATCTGCTCCGTGAATAAGCGCTGCGGTGTCAACATCGTGATTTTCGATGAGCGGTGCTTCGTCCATCGGTGTGATGGCAATGCTAGAAAGGTCACCAGAAGAAACGCTTGAACCATCGATATGATATTCAACGATGTTACTTGATTCAAGACAAAATGCATCACTGCTCAGTTTCATGTTATGCGTCTCTATTTCTGTATTGATGTTCTTCAACTCTTTCGCCGTAAGAGGGCGTAATTGCGTGCCCTGTGGCGGTGTAGGGCACCGTCCCTCGATAACCACCATGCCGCCACGCATTCCACAACCTGCGTTGTTTCCGACATCTCCTTGGACTACAATGATTCCTCCGGTCATACCATTTCCAACTCGCTGCCCAACGTCGCCTTTCACGACAATCAATCCATCGTTCATGAACATCCCGAGGTCATCTCCACTACCGTCGCCTCCACTGATGCTTCCACCTTGCATCATGAATCCAGCACAACGGCCAATGTATCCTGCAGCGGTCAGTTTGCTCCCTTGGTTGTACGCACCGAAGAACGATCCAGATTCTCCCTCGAGATCAAATGAGCCTCCGATGCCGAAACAGCTGATCCATGAACCAAGTTTTCCCAGCGCTCGAATTCGAGCACCTTCTGGCATGGCAGGGCACAGTCCGATTTCTCCATTCTTAGGAACTTCTTCGCCTGAACCGGTCCAACCAATTCGGAGAAGGGCATTTTGTTCAACGGCAGCCTGAAGTCGGGGAAGGAATTTCGCATTGATATTCATGGAGCGCTCAAAAACATCCCCAGGACCCGCCATGTTTCAACGGTGTCCGATGTCGGTCAAATACCCTCTCCTTTCAGGCAAGGGAAAACAGGATTTCTCATTGCATTGGTGAGTCACGAACTGTTTATGGATGTTCAGCCTTGCCACTTTGATGAGCAGCATGGTCGTCAAGGTGGCAATCAACGGATACGGTACAATTGGAAAGCGAGTTGCGGACGCAATTGACGCACAAGACGACATGGAAATCATTGGAGTCACAAAAACCCGCCCTTCCTTTGGGTGTGACCTTGCCGTACGCAAAGGATATCCTTTGTACTGCACATATGATGCAGAAGAGAAAATTGCTGCATTTGGCCCTGCTGGATACGATTGCAAAGGTGGGTTGACAGACTTACTTTCTGTCGCTGATATCGTCGTGGATTGTTCGCCAGGTAAGGTTGGTGCGCAGAACAAAGAACTCTATCAAAAAGCAGGTGTCAAGTGGATTTTTCAAGGTGGCGAAAAGCATGCGATGACCGGCATGTCCTACACATCCAGCGGCAATCATTCCGAGAACCTGAACGTTGAGGGCACACGTGTTGTTTCGTGCAACACGACTGGGCTATCGAGGACTTTGGTACCCTTGCTTCATGCGTGTGGTTCTCTTTCGGTCGAGTGTACGATGATCCGTAGGGCAGCTGATCCAGGAGATTCCAGCAAAGGACCAATCAATGCCATCAAACCTGTTCTGAAGGTGCCAAGCCATCATGGTCCAGACGTTATGACCATCCGTCCAGAAATTGTCATCAACTCACTGGCTGTTGCTGTTCCAACAACCATCATGCACGTTCACGCCATCGTTGCCACATTGCCAGATGGGCATGGGATGAGCACAGAATCTGTTCTTCAATTGTGGTCGCAACAACCCCGCGTTTTGATCATGAACGGTGCCGAAACAGGCATAACAACCACAGCAGAAGTGATGGAATTCTCGAGAGACATTGGTCGCAAGTGGGGTGATTTGCATGAAATCTTTGTCTGGGAAGATGGCGTCAAACTCGATGGCAATACATTGTATTATTTTCAAGCCATTCATCAGGAATCTGATGTGATTCCAGAGAACGTTGATGCCATTCGTGCGCTCATGGGGTTAGAAACCGATTGGCAAGTGTCGGTCAAAAAGACCGACGAAGCCATTGCAGCATACAATGGATTGTAGTCAAAAAAGGCGCATCCTCAAAAACCCAATCGGAGTCGGGTGATTATGCATCTACGCCGCAGGTGTATTTTCCTGCTGTCTGTTTTCCTTCTATCATTGGCGTTACCGATGGCATCATCGTCACAGAAGCCTATCGCTGATATGGACGTCGTCGAGTCCTTTGATTCAACTTGGATGCCCATTGATCCAGTCTCTACTCGCTCCATTGCAATCAAAACAGTTGAGCCAACCATCCATCTTGCAGGATTCTCATTCGACCCTCGCCTCACTGATTTGAACCATTTCACTTCAGCATGGGGCACGTTGGCTTCGAACTCGTTGTTTCTTGTCCAATTACACCTCAACGACGCATCCATCATGAATGGGATTGAAGATACGTACGCCATCGATGTACTTGAGCGTCAAAGTCAGGGTGTTTACATCGTTCGTGCCCGAGATACAACGCAGATTTCATCAATTTCCATGAATGAGGATGTTCGTTGGATTGGGGCTTATGAGCCATACATGCGAACAACAAACGATGCACTAACTGCACATCTTGTTCAGATTACATTGGCAGGGGATATGGCATCCTCAAACGTGGCCTCTTTCTCTGCTCACCTTGTCCAGAACGGTGCTTCATCAGCATGGTGTTCAAAGGATATGTGTGAGGCTGTCTTTGAGCATGGGCTTAATGCCCACCAGCTACGAACAATCGCCTCACATGACGATGTCTTGTTTGTTGCCAAAGCCTACGATCTTCAACTTCACAACAACATGGCGGCAACGGAAGTTGGTGCTGTTGCGATTCGAGCAACCTCCTCTCTCGGACTTGACGGCTCAGGAGAAACGATAGCCGTCATGGATACTGGACTTGATAATGATCATCCTGATGTCGTTGGACGCATCGCTGCTATCAACACACAGTTCGGACTCGATCCCTCGCCAGTCGACAGCAACAGCGGACATGGAACACACATTGTCATGACGGTTCTTGGTGATGGTGCTGGAGATTCTACAACAACTGGTGTCGCCCCTGAGGCCAATCTCGTCATGTACGCTCTCGAACACGATCCAACTGGATACTTCGGACGTCAGGGTTCCATCTATGACCTCCTCTCGGATGCTGAACTCAAAACGGCTCGGATTGCTGTCAATGCTTGGGGTTCGAACGGAAACTTTGGCTTCTACACTGCCGATTCAAGATCCGCTGACCAATACGTCTCAAACAATCAATACTTACTTCCTGTCTTTTCGGTTGGTGATAACGGTGCCTCGGGTGCATCGAAAGTGACCGCTCCAGGTACAGCAAAGAACGTGCTTTCTATTGGTTCGAGCACCAACGGTGGCGTCAGCCCTTCCTCATCTCAGGGTCCGACTTTGGATGGTCGAATCAAACCTGATCTCGTTGCCCCAGGTGAAGGTATCTGTTCTGCAAGGGCTGAAGAAGCCAAGAGCGTAGTCGGCTCAGTATGTGCAACCGGGACACATAGCAACACTCGCTCGATGTACATGGAGTTGAGTGGAACATCGCAAGCGACGGCAGTTGCCAGCGGCTCTGCAGCACTTGCACGTGAGTATCTGCGTGAGGTCGCTGGAATCAACAAGCCTTCTGCAAGTCTCATCAAAGCAACACTCGTCAATGGTGCTGAAGATCTTGGAACCCCTGATATACCCAACAGCAACGAAGGTTGGGGTCAAATCGACCTTGAAAATAGCCTTGCGCCGAATTACGCCGGAACCGATTTGGATGTGTTTCATGATGATGCACGAGAATTACGTGCAGGTTTTTCCATGCTGTATTCTTTCGATATGGATGCATCCAAGGGCGTTGATCTCACACTTGCATGGAGTGATGTTGAAGGGAGCGCAAATGCGCCTCAATCTGAATCCCGTCTCATGAACGACCTCGACCTTGTTCTTCAAGCACCGGACGGAACCACCTATCTCGGCAACAATTTTGCGAATGGAGTTTCTATTTCTGGTGGCTCTGCTGATAACCTCAACAACATCGAACGAATTCGCATACCAGCAGGAACCAGCACGCAATCCGGTGACTGGATGCTCATGGTCGAACACCGTGGAGGGAGTTCTCAGCGATTCAGCATCGTTTTGGCAGCTGAGGCCACGTTGATTCCAAAGGCAGATTTGACTACCTTTGGAAACAGTATCCTCCCTTCGTCACTCACACCACTTGTCGGCGATCTTGTCTCTGTATCACTCGCTTGGCACAATCAAGGAACGCTCGCCTCCGGTGCTTATCGAATCCAACTTGAAGATATTACAGAGGGGTCCATCCTTTACGATTCAAACCGCTCGTCGCTTGAAGGTGGTGAACTCGACTCCGTCTCCTTCTTTACGCAATTTAGTACCACTGGAATACATACGCTGAGGCTTTCTCTTGACACGAACAATCAGGTCACAGAATTGAACGATGGTGTTAGTGGCACGAACAACAACGTTCTCGAGATAAACATCGAAGTTACAGCCCAAGGTCTGAGGGTGGTCTTCTTGGAGGAAGATGGAACCATTCCTCAGTCCTCAGCAGAGCGAGATGCAGCTGCATCGGTTGACATGGATGTCCGAAATGAAACAGGCCTTTCACTCCCATTTGTAGTCTTGCATGAAGGGACTGGTGAACGACCGGTGAGTCTGACTGTATCGGGTGTTCAAGAACCGGACCTCATCTATCCAGCCATCCTGAACAGCCCAGAAGATCAATGGTCTCGAACTGTAAACGAATCAGGCCCGTTCACCTTGAGTGGTCAAGGAACTGAAAACGATACTGTTTATCTTCAATTGGAATTGGAAGATCTATCAGCAGTACTTGATGGCTCAACCGAACGATATGCACGTGCTGGGACCTTCGTTGTTGACGTAACCGCTCGCTACCAAAATCAACCCACGGTTTCGCACACGCAACGCTTGACCTTCACCATCGATCAGGTTGATTCAGTTGATGTTGTCCCATCGGGAACTGTGGGTGTGGAAGCACAACCAGGTGGAAGTACTGGTTTCTCGATTGGTGTGCGCAATACGGGCAATTCAGCCGCACAATACACGATGTCCTGCGTATCGGCCTCACAGTGGCAGATTATGCTCGGCAATTCAAATTCATCAACGCTTGAGTTCGAACCGTTGAACATTCTCCAAGACCTCTCAATGGATGTGAACGTGTTCGTACCGGCTGTTGCCGATGGTCAACCCGCTGCAGGTTACGTTGACCAAATTACGTGCGTTGTGACCTCCCCAACAGATCCTTCGTTGAACCATGTCGAAATTGTTGATGTCGCCGTCTCAGAATTGCGTTCATTCAAATCTGACCTTTATGGACCATCAGGCGCTATCGGACCTGGAGCTCTCGCAGCACCAGTGTATGCGAATACCGGTGACGTTGTGTACTACAACCACACCATCAGCAATGAAGGAAACACGGACATGGACTTTGCAGTGACACTCGAGCGTGGCAACCCTTCATGGGCTGCCCAAATGTCGTATTTGCAACAAACGAGTTCCACGAACCTGAACCTGAACCTCCAAGCCGGTCAATCTGCGGATGTACAATTGATGCTTCTTGTCCCTGAGACTGCCCGTGAAGGAAATTCAAACACATACACGCTTCGTGTTGAGCATAGTGCACAATCGTTCACGCTCAACACCACTTCATTGGTGGTATCAGACAACCTCGATGTGCAGTTGGAGCAAACAGACACAGGAATCGTCTCTGCTGTTGTTGGAGAAAACTTCACATTTGTCAATTTGAATGTGATAAACTCGGGCAATGCAGACCTCGATTTGGAATGGACTTACGGCTTAGCGCCGGATGGGTGGACTGTCAACTATGCGAATCCCCCATCCTTCGTTGGCGTGCTCTCACAGGCCAATGTTGTTGTAGCCATTCGCCCGCCAAACCAAACCAATGCAGGTGATGGATTTGATCTCCCGCTCTACGTGAATGCGAGTAACAATGGTCGATACGTTACAAGTGAATTGGTTCTCAGGGTGGAAGTGCCCGCAAGCGATTTCGCAGGAATCTCAACCGATACAACTACAGCACCACTTCTCTTTGTCCCAAGGGGAGAATCGGCAGAGCAAACATTCGTACTCGTCAATGAGGGTAACCAACCATTGAGTGGCACACTACGAGCAGAAGTACGTGATTCCGAAGGCATGGTCCTTGCGGATCGCAAGGTCACAGTATCTCCAACATCGGTTAGCGATTTGGGGGTTGGTCAAAGCATCGACATTATCGGCAAAGTCAAGCCCGATTCTGACGCAATAGACGGTCGTTACCAACTCTTCATTGTGTTCACATCTGACTCGAATGTTGTTGTAGAATTTTCAGCGGATACAAGCGTAAGTGCTCAGCAATCTTCTGGTGGGCTGCTGAATATGTCTCCTTTCATCGCTTATCCCTTGCTCGCTGCCGTAGCCATTGTTCTCGTAATTGGAGCACGCCGTCTCAAATCCTCTGCGAAAGTGAGCGATTCGAGTACAGATCTTGTGTCTCCAGATGCTCATACAAACCCAGATTATCTTGGTACACGCCGTGAAGAAGTTCTCGATATCAGTCATTCCGTCAACGACCTGGCATCCGGTGAGGTGTCTCAAGATGAAATCGCAGCTGCACTTGCACAATCGATGGATTTGCCTGCTCCCATGACGCCAACACCTACCGGTTCACCACCTGCCGGTCTACCTCCTGCAGGCTTGCCGCCTGCAGGTCTTCCTCCTGCTGGCCTACCTCCTGCAGGCCTTCCACCATCTGCGGTGAAGCAAGTTCCTGCTTTGCCAATTGGCCCACCGTTGCCGCCTGGCGGTCTTCCAAACGGATGGACGATGGAACAATGGCAACACTATGGTGAGCAATATCTTCAACGCATGGGCTTGAAGTGATACGTTCAAATGGATGATACAGAACGTTGGTCCATGCTCAACATAGTTCTGTTTGGTCCACCCGGCGCAGGAAAAGGTACGCAAGCGCAACGGATGATGGATGCGACAGGTTTGCCACAAGTTTCGACGGGTGATATGTTGAGAGCTGCTGTAAAGGCGGAAACCAGCGTTGGAATAGAAGCAAAGAAGTTCATGGACGCAGGAGCACTTGTACCCGATCAAGTCATCATTGATCTCATCAAAGACAGAATGAAAGAAGATGATGCTCAAAATGGCGTTATGTTTGATGGTTTTCCGAGGACTGTGCCTCAGGCAGAAGCGCTTGCTGAAATCGTCGATGTCTCCATTGTTCTTGCTATCGACGTTCCTGACGAGCGCATCGTAGAGAGAATCTGTGGTCGCTACAGTTGTGGAAATTGTGGCGTTGTGTATCATGATACATTCAATCCATTGCCAGAATCAGGTTGTGCTTGCGGAGCGTTTTCCGAGAAGCGTCGTGCAGATGATACCGAAGAAACCGTTGTTGCGCGATTGAAAGCTTACCACGAGCAAACAGCACCTCTTGCGACATTCTATGAAAATGCAGGACTCTTCACAGTTGTTGATGGAGATAGGGATATTGATTTGATTACAACCGATTTGCTCAATGCGCTCAAGTGAGGTGTGGCGAATGAGTCGACGACAGCGTTTGAAGGACAAGCGAAGGCAGCATGCCTTGCAATCGCGGGATCACCTTCTTTCGATGCTCTACGATGTAGATCAACATTCTACTGAGCGACGTAGACTGTATGCTCGACATTTGTTCAAAATTTCCCGTCGCCATCGACTTCGATTAACGCCAGAAGCAAAAGAAATCATCTGTCGAAAATGCTCGTCATTATTGGTTCAAGGTTCGACGGCGCGTGTCCGATTACGAAATGGTCTGAAAATCAGTACTTGTCTCACCTGTGGACACATGCGACGAATCCCGTATTCAAGCATAAAGGAGGCTTCTACGTGAAGGTTCCAGACTCCATTCTACGTCAGGCCAAAGACGCCTCATTACCTGTCACAATGCGAATAGGCAAATCAGGTCTAACGGATGCAGTGGTCGTCGAATTGGAAGGGCAGCTCTCCTCGAGAACACTCGTTAAGGCAAAGGTCAATCGTGGACTTTTTCCTCGTGAGGAAATGAAACGAGTCTGGACCCATCTCGCAGACCAAACATCGAGTCATGTCGTTTTTGCGCGTGGAAATGTAGCCGTATTTTGGAAGAATTGATTCAAACACCAACCCAACGCTCAATAAGGTCATGTTGGTCCAAACAGCATGGGCGGTAGTCTTCTTTTCTCGCGGCGACATCCAGCACAATTGATTGCACTTCTCTCTTTGATTGTGGTCGGTACGATGTACTTCGTGCAAAGTGGCTTTGCAGCAGGTGGTGGAGATGGGATTCACCTTGATATCACTGTTAAGGACGGTATGGATAAGCAAGCCGTTTACGTTGGACTCGGCATTCTCTTGTTTGTCTATGCACTGATCATCACTGAAGTTGTTCATCGTACACTTGCTGCGGCACTTGGTGGGCTCCTCGCTGTAATAGCCCTGAACTTTTACTCCGTCGAAGACACGCTCAGTCTCAAAGCAGTAACGACCATGATCGATTGGGAGACGATTGGCCTTCTTCTTGGTATGATGGTCATGGTCGGTGTCATCTCACACACTGGCGTCTTCGAATGGTTTGCAGTGCAAGCATACAAGAAAAGTGGTGGTGAAATTTGGACACTCGTTGTTATTCTCTGTGCAGTGACGGCAGTGTTGTCGGCATTTTTGGACAACGTTACAACCATGCTTCTGCTTACCCCTGTTACCATTCAAATAGCGAAAGTTCTGGACATTAAACCAATACCGATTCTGATATCTGAGGTTCTATTTTCGAACATCGGTGGTGCAGCCACCATGATTGGTGACCCTCCAAACATCATGATCGGATCCGCCATGTCTCCCTCGGCTATCGAGGGAAACAAGGATGCTGACATTGCAGCACTCGCATCAGAAGGTGTCACATTCAACGACTTCATCATCGAGATGGCACCAGGTATTCTGCTGACAATCGTCCCATCCTTCATGCTCATTCGTTGGTTGTATAAGGACGAGTTTAGCGGACGTCGCGATCGAGATATCACAGAACTCGAGCGCCAATATGCCATCAAGGACATGAAGGGACTCAAGGTAAGCGGAACCATCCTCTGCCTTGTCATTGTAGGGTTCTTCCTACACCCTGTCGTTCATATTGCTGTTTCCTGGGTTGCTCTGGGAGGCGCAGTCATCATGCTCCTCGCAACAAATCCACACGAATTGGAAGAACCCTTGGAACACGTCGAATGGACGACTTTGCTCTTCTTTGCTGGTCTGTTTGTTCTTGTTCACTCATTGCAGTACATGGGCGTTATCGACTACATCGGAGGTTACGTGCGTCAGGGTATCGAGGCGTTCAGCGAAGAATACCGTCTTGCGGCAGCAGTTGTGATCATTCTCTGGGTCTCCGCTATCGCCTCCGCATTTATTGACAACATTCCATACACCGCCACCATGATTCCAATCGTTTTGTCGCTTTCTGTTGACCTCAATCTCGATCTTGGACCATTGATTTGGGCCCTTGCCTTTGGCGCCTGCCTTGGGGGTAACGGTACGCTCATTGGAGCCTCAGCAAACGTTGTTACGGCTGGACTGTCCGAAGAAGCAGGTTACCCTATATCCTTCAATGAGTTCTTCAAAGCTGGATTCCCTGTCATGCTTCTCTCCACATTTATCGTCACATTCTACATGGTGCTCGTCTATGTTGTTGGCGGCGAAGATGGTGGCACGACATGGAAGATTGCTCTTACTTGTATCGCTCTCATCGGTATTATCGCTCAGTATTCTCGAGGGCGCGCCAAAGGGAAATCACCAGCAGAAGCATTGGTTGACGATGACGCTGAAGAAATCATCTCTGCAATCAAGTCAGTGGTCATTTCATCAAGTAAGGCAGACCTTGCACTCGACTCTGAAGAGTAGACCCACCAAGGCGTTGGATTGAAGAACCTGAACCCGAAGGGACAACAGGGTCACCATGAACGAATGCGGAGTTTGCGGCATTCTCTATTTGGCAGGTGGTTCCTGTCCAGCCTGCGGCTCTCAAATACAAAAACGGTCTGAGGATTTCCAAGATGCAGAAATGGTCCTCCCAACAGAAGTTCCTGGCTTGGATGAAGCTGCAGAAGCCTGGTACGACTTGGAAGGCATGGACCCTCCTGTCGATGAAGCGAAACAAGAATCAGCGTCTTCACTTCCATTCGGCTTTGGAGGCGAATCGCTGACCAACGTGTCCCGATTGCCATTTGGAATTGGTAGCCATCGTGATGGCATTCCATTCGATGTCGAGCAAAGCATCGAAACGAAGCAGGAGAACATAACCCCTCAGCAATCGATAGTTTCTGAGCAAGAAACTGTCGTCAAAACAGAGGCAGAATCGGCTCCTTCAGAACCTGCTCCTGTTGAATCAGAAGAGATTATTCCATCACTCCCAGAAGTGAACTTTCCAATCATCGAAGAGGATGCATCGACACCTGAGCCTGTTCGAATCATAGCCATTCCAATCCAGGAGGATTCGGCCGATGAGTCCGATTATCCAGAGATTCCGAGTGATACGAAACTGGATGCGGATGTCTTCGTGCAAGATGATGATGTGGTCGAGGTTGTCTTTTCAGACTTGGAAGATACCATTGTCCATGTTGACCATGGCGTGCATGACTCATTCGCCCAACCACAGGTTGTTGAATATGCTGAAAAAACATTCACGCCATTCGACCTCCACCCGGCTCGAGCCATGACCATTCAGGCATCCAACGATGAAGCACTCAAATCACTCGTTGAAACTGGATTTGTATCCATTGGGCAGGGTGACTGGCGTGGTGCTGCACGATCTTTTCAAAGAGTGCTGGTAAGTGTTCCATCGGATGTAGGTGCAATGAACAACTATGGTATTGCACTGTTACAAGTGGCTACGACGATGCAAGAGTCAACTGACCCTGTCGATGTTTCAAATGCAGCAACGCAGTTTGAAGCTGCTATACTCTCACTCAGAGAGGCGGTCCGCGCCAATACCGATCATCCTGAACCGCTCTACAATCTCGCTCAGGCTCTCTTCCTAAGCGGACGTGAAGAGAAGGCCCTCGGGCTCATTGGAATGGCGCCAGAAACCGAACAATCCAAATCCTATTTTGTCAATTTGCATGCTGCTATATTAGCCCAGTTGGGTCAGTACGGTGAAGCGAAGAACATGCTTGCAGCGATACAGGGCGAGCCGCTGGTTTCGCAAAACCTCCTCAAATTACCGTCATTATGACCCCCCTTTTGTGGTGCAATGGTCCGGTAAGAAGCCAACTTGGCATCCGATTTCTTCATATACGTGAGGTAGGTCGGAAGGTTGCTTAGCACCTCGGCAACTGCTGTCGGGGGAAGGGCTGAGGAGAACCATCCCTCGGGGAGGTGGTTTTCTGTGGAAGCCGAATTGGCATGTTTAGATACCGAAGGGTTACTCGCATGGTGTGGAATACATACATGTGATGCTACAACCCAACTGGGGGATCGCTCGGCTCGAGTGCCGATGAAGG
>JAYOBT010000028.1:0-19729 GCA_038105035.1 Candidatus Poseidoniales archaeon
CGTTTATGCTCGCAGACACCACCGCAAACCGACTTTACCTGCAATTGGTCGAGACAGCTCTCGAAGATTCCATCGTCACCGATGATGAAGCTGCAATTCTTCGAGTTCTTGGTGCTACGCTTGGTGTCCTACCAAGCGACACTGCTCTCTGCCTTTCCATCGCACGAGGCGAGGAACTGAACCCATTTGGCGAGATGGAAGAAGTTGAACTGGCAATGGGAACAGTTTCGACCTACCAATCTGCATTGATTGCAGCTCTCGATGATGAAGTCATCACAGAGGATGAGTGGGCATTGCTTGACCATCTCCGTCGATTGCTCTCCATTCAACCTGATCAACATGCGATGATTGAGGAAGCCATCCATGCAATGGCTGAAGTCGACGAACAAGGTCAAAGACGTATTGAACGGCTTGAGCGATTCATGACCGTCTGCCCTCTGTGACCCTTTTGAAACGCCTCTTGGGCTACCCATTCAATGACAACCATTAGAAACACTTTGAGGGTCGAGAGGCTCAAGGTGGAAACCCCTTATGCAAATCGTCAAAGAAATCTATGATGCAGTTGTCGCCCGTGATCCTGAACAACCTGAATTCCATCAGGCAGTGTGGGAGGTTCTTGAAAGCCTAGGTCCTGCTTTGGAACGCCATCCAGAGTACGTTGACATGGTCAAGCGCGTTGTTGAGCCAGAACGTCTCATCCACTTTAGAGTCCCTTGGGTCGATGACAATGGTAACGAACACGTCAATCGTGGTTTCCGAATCCAATTCAACGGTGCTATTGGTCCATACAAGGGTGGACTTCGATTCCACCCATCCGTTAACGCCTCAATCCTCAAGTTCCTTGCGTTTGAGCAGATTTTCAAGAACAGCCTCACCGGCCTTCCAATGGGCGGTGGAAAGGGTGGCTCTGACTTTGACCCAAAGGGTAAGAGCGATGCTGAAGTCATGCGATTCTGTCAATCCTTCATGATGGAGCTTTGGCGACACATTGGACAGGATTGTGACGTCCCTGCTGGTGACATCGGTGTTGGTGGTCGAGAAATTGGCTACATGTACGGAATGTACCGCAAACTTCGCAATGAGTTCCAAGCAGGTGTTCTTACTGGAAAGGGACTCTCATACGGTGGTTCCTTGATTCGACCAGAAGCAACAGGATACGGTCTTGTCTACTTCGCACGTGAGATGCTTGCTGCTCAAGGTGAGTCGTTTGAAGGAAAACTTGTATCGATTTCAGGTTCTGGAAACGTTGCTCAATTCGCTTGCGAGAAGGTCCTCGATCTTGGTGGTAAGCCAGTTACCATGTCCGACTCCAGTGGATTCATTCACGACCCTGCAGGTATCGACCGAGAAAAGTTGGCTTGGATTATGGATCTCAAGAACAACCGACGAGGCCGTATCTCTGAGTATGCTGCACACTTTGACGGTGTTACGTTCACAGCATCAGCACCAGAGCCAACACCGAACGGTCTCTGGGGAATCAATGTCGATGTTGCTCTACCTTGTGCAACACAGAACGAACTCAACGGGCCTGAAGCACAAATGCTCGTCGACAACAACGTCATGGCCGTTGCAGAAGGTGCCAACATGCCTTGTACGCCTGAAGCCGTTGAAGTCTTCCAGAAGAACAGTGTCCTTTTCGCTCCAGGAAAGGCAAGCAATGCAGGTGGCGTTGCTACTTCTGGTCTCGAAATGAGCCAAAACTCACTCCGTCTTGCATGGACGCGAGAAGAAGTCGATGCCCGACTCGATGCCATCATGGTCGGAATCCACAAGGCAGCTTATGAAACAGCCAAGGAATACGGTCGAGATGGTGACTACGTCTTTGGAGCGAACGTTGCTGGTTTCCTTAAGATCGCAGAAGCTATGAAAGCACAAGGTGTTGTTTGATTTCCTTACCACCAATCTGTGTAAACATTTTTGATCAGGTTACCGATTCTCCTACTCCGTACTTTGTTATCATCAACTCTTGCGTCGTATGACCTCCATTTGGAAGGAAAATAGAGTAATACGCTGAAATTCCATTGTCATGGATGAATTCTGGTCCGCAGGCGTTGGACGGATTGCCTCCGTCACCCGCACTCCCGCCACCTCTTCCACCATCAGCGATGACGAAGTAGCGATTTCCAGATTCCAATGTCTCTGGGATGCCGTCCTCTGGATCATCTCCAACTGGCCAAATTGTAGTATCATCTGGCGCAGATGCTAAATCGTCACCGAGATATCCATAACGTCGATGAATCACATCGTTGAGTTCGCACCAAAGGACATATCCAATCTCGTTTGTAATGACTTCTTTGCCTAGGCTCTGATATTCAATCATGAAAAGGTAGTCATCAAAATCGTCATCAATCCAACCTCCAACAAAAATAATCTGAGTATGCGCTTCGTTCGTTGCAACCGCAACGGTTTCTTCTGTTGTTTCAGAAATCCGTTCGAGTTGGTTGAGCATGACATACGATGATGAAACGACTGCCAGAAGCGATCCAATAAACACAATCATAGCGCCTATTCCAACCTGCGCGAAAACATCATTCTCTTCGCGCATAATATCAACTCATGAGGTCATAGCCAGCACGAACGTCTGTTGGGATGTAGAAATCCAATTCAGTTGTACGTCCGTTTTCAACTGCAAGAACCAAGGTTGCCGACATATCCTCAACAAGATCGCACTCAACCGCAGGGTCGCTGGGAACTCTTGTCGGATCATCAACATCAATAATGATGTGATAATAGGTTCCAGGAACGAATGAATCTACTGCGGCATCATCCTGTGCATTTCCTGACAATTCGGTGGCTGCGTCAAAATCTCCGCTTGCATAAACAAGTGTATGAGCAACTTTGTTGTTGACAGAACCGGGGTCGATGTCCATGATATCACACATCATTGCCCACTTGACATTGACATCGGGTATGTCGTTACCAGCGTAAGGGAACTTAAACATCATGTAGAGTTGATCGTTCGTATTTCCTGTATCATCAAAAGATTCGACTTCAAAGACAATGACCATTGGGATGGAGTTCAATGTTTCAGATTGTTCAATAGATTGTGATTTTGATTGCATGAATGCCTGTTCAATCATCATCAAAGCCATGCCTGCTACGATTGCTGAGAAGAGAAGAATCATGATCATGCTGACCATGGCGCTCAAAGCGACTTCAGCGACATTGTCGTGCTGAAGTTTCTCTTCCATGCTACTGGATGCATGGCCGAGAATCTAAATGCTTGCCTATGACTTGTCCTATTACTGGGATTGTTCGTATGCAATCCATTGATTCGATTGTGGATCGAGGTAGAACAAGGAACCATCCTCTTGACGGAGCCATCGCACACCGTTTTCTTCCCACTCCTGCGAGGGTGATGCACTGCCTTCTTGCTCAAGCATTTGTGTCTCCATCTGGCCTTGGACAACCGGTTCCTGAGAGAAGGGACTGACCTTTTCGATGCCAAGTGCATTGTTTCGTCGCATGACACCAAGACCAGCAAGTGCGCCAAGAACGAGAATTGCTACGAGTGTGTAGATGAGGAATCCTCCACCGCCGCTTTCCGCTTCGGCCTTGGTCTGAGTTGGGTCATCGGGGTATGCGTCTTGCTTGTTCGGCACACCATCTCCATCAGAGTCCTCCCATTCTTGAGGATCGAGTGGGAACGCATCATCTCGGTCGTTGTAGCCATCGTTGTCAGAATCGTACTGCTCGAGAGCACAACCATCATCGTCGGCAATGCTGGTCATGTTGGTTGCAGGACAATCGTCTCGGTTGTCCATCACACCATCCATGTCCGTATCTCTTTGACTGGATACACAACCATTGGCATCAAGCGATGGATCTGGGTTGGTCATTGGACAGAGATCGAAGGCGTTGTTGATGGTGTCACCATCATCATCGAGTTGACTTGCTCCACAACCATCAGCATCAGGTGCTTCACCAGCAGGTGTGGCCGGACAAATGTCCTCATTGTTGTAGACGCCATCCATGTCGTCATCAAGTTGAGCGGAACTGCAACCATTTTCATCGACCAAAGCCAATGGTGCGGTTCCTTCACAGTTGTCGACAGCATCGGAAACACCGTCGTTATCGCCGTCTTTCTGCGTCTCTGAACAGCCGTTGGCATCAACAGATTCACCAGCGGGCGTCGAGCCACAAAGGTCGTCACTGTCTGCAACCATGTCACCGTCTTGGTCTCGCTCTTCTGCGGAGCATCCGAACATGTTGGCCGTACTACCAGTTGGTGTCGCAGGGCATTGATCGATGTCATCGGTGATTCCATCTCCATCCGTATCCTTCTCGGAGTCAGCACAACCCGTCGCATCGACAGTTGAACCAAGCGGTGTTGCTACACAATCGTCGTATGCATCCTTCACGCCGTCAAGGTCGTCATCGAGTTCTGTATCAGAACAGCCATTGAAGTTGACCATCTCTCCAGCAGGCGTGTTTGGACAGACATCAAGGTTGTTGGAGATGCCATCACCATCATCATCGAGCTGGCTTTCGGAGCAACCTGTTGAATCAACGGTTTGTCCAAACGGGGTGTTCGGACAAAGGTCTGGGTTGTTTCCATTGGCATTGTCTCCATAGCCGTCGCCATCAATGTCGCTCCATTGGGTGTTGTCGTTCGGGAACTTGTCTGCGTCCTTACCGCCTTGGTTGTCACCATAACCGTCACCATCGGCATCCGACCACTGTGAACCCTCAGATGGGAACGCATCTGGATTGTTTCCTGCTTGGTTGTCACCATAGCCGTCGTTGTCTTGGTCTGCCCATTGTGTACCATCGGTTGGGAATCGGTCACCATTGTTACCGTTGCGGTTGTCACCGTAACCGTCACCATCGGAATCTGCCCATTGCGTAGCGTCGGTAGGGAATGCGTCAGGGTTTGTGCCGTTTGGATTATCACCAAATCCATCACCATCTTGATCCGACCATTGCGTTCCATCGGTTGGGAACGCGTCGCCGTTGGTTCCGCTCGAGTTGTCACCGAACCCGTCTCCATCTGAATCCGACCATTGCGATGGGTCGTTCACCCACAAATCGGGGTTGTTTCCAGTAGCATTGTCTCCATAGCCATCGCCATCAGAATCTGACCATTGTGTGGCATCGGTTGGGAAGGCGTCTGGATAATTTCCATTTTGGTTATCACCAAATCCATCTCCATCTTGGTCAGACCATTGTGTGGAATCCGATGGGAAAGCATCCGAATTGTTTCCATTCGGATTGTCCCCAAATCCATCTCCGTCCTGGTCAGACCATTGGGAGGAGTCGTTCACAAAGTCATCCATATCGTCGTTGACACCATCACCATCTGTATCTCGTTGGCTTGCTGCACAGCCGTACTGGTCGACAATCGCTCCGGCTGGGCTCGATGGACACTGGTCGACTTCATTGGCAACACCATCAAAGTCCGAATCGAAGGTTAATGCGAAGCAGGACAGATCTCCGATGCGTTGTGTTCCATCAGCCTCGTACAACTCTGCAAGAGCGCAATACGTTCCTGAAGTGGTTGGTGTTGTGTAGTTCCATGTCCCGAAACTCATACCTTGATAGGTTGCAGTTACGGTCGTTAGGGCGGACTGAGCAACGGTTGCGTTTCCTGAATCAAGAATCTTGATTCGATACTTGTACGTATCACCAACGACGAGATCAAGTCCTCGTGTTGTGACATCATTGGTTGTTGAATTCACACTCGATGAAACGCTGCTAATCACGATTGATGGAAGTTGGGGAATGAAGAAATCGTCCCCAAATGCCGTGAAATTCTCGTTGTTTTCGAGATTAATCACCGTTCCATTCACGCTAAGAACACCAACAAATCCATGGAAGTTTGAGGTCGTTGGACCCGACCATGTGATGTTGTAATCCCGTGTTTCAGATTGAGCTGTGAAGGTGTAGACGTCCTCATCAATCACTGAAGCATTGAGACCAGCATAGACGCTGTTGTTGTTGGCAAAGTATGCGGTGTAGAAGGCAGATTCGTCGTAGACCATCCAATGAAGGTCGTAATCGGTTCCAATGCTCAAATTGGTGAGATTGATCTCTCCAGTTGTCGAAGAGGTCGCTTCTATCGTCAACATATCAATGTCGAATTCATCGAATCCAGTTGCAATGAGATTCCCGTTTGAATCGTAGAGAAGTGTAAGAACCTCAAGGGTAGATTGGTTGTTTTCAAGCGTATAGTTCACACCGAAGGCATATGCGGTCGAATTTGAGGAATTGAAGGTTCCGTTTCCAAGGCTGTACGAAACGGATGTGTTTCCAATCATCGACTGCGTGAGTACAGTCGTGTAGTTGTAGGTCGTGTTTGTTTGGAGTCCTGCAAAAGAGACGGTTGCGTTCGTATCATTGACGATGTTCACGTAAGCCAATTCAAGGCTCTGGCCACCGCCTGGGTTGTCTGTTTCAATTGTAATGTTGTAAGAAATTGGATTGGCTGTGCCTGTGAATCCGACGTATGGATAGACATCAACATAGGTTGTGATGTTCTGTGTTGCTGTTACACTCAACAATTCGTTGTCAGAGACAGATGAGCCGGAAGCAAGGAAGGAGCCGTTGATATCGTCCCATCCAACATCAACGTCTTGGATGGCGTGCGAGAACGTCACGTTCACGTAATAGGTGACACCAGTGACCATTTGAATTTCAAAGAAGTCAACATCGGTTGAAGAGTGGAGTGAGAGGTCTGTACATGAAACCGGTAGAAGGCTTGCAGGAGAGGCTGTTGACTGGGCATCGTTGACTTCAAGGATATCGGATACGATGTTTCCTGCTGCGTTGGTACCGCCACCAATACATGGATTCGGAATACCACTGGATGGTGGATTCGAAGTTGTGCTCCAACCCGTCCACGTACCGCTGTTCGCATTTCCATTTCCACCCTGGGCACCTCCATTTCCTGCCGAACCTGTGCCATATGGCGCTCCACCAGAACCGCCGTTCCCACCGCTTGAAGAGATGGTTGCCGTCGATGAAATCATCAAATTTGCTGCGCTGTTGGCACGAATGTCAATGGTTCCACCAGCTCCACCGCCACCGCCTTGTCCTCCATGGAGGAGTCCAACACAAGGGTTTCCTGGCAAACAATCGCCGTCAGCACCATCGCCACCATTTCCACCTTCAACGAGAATCGAACCTCCGCTTGAAGCGCCCAAAGTGAGTTCGTTGGCACGCATGATGATGCTACCGCCTGATCCTGCACCTGCTCCTGAACCACCGTTACCAGATCCATTTTGGTATCGATAGCCTTGTTCACCATCCTGGCCAGAAGCATCAACGGTACCGTAAATTTCGATGACATCGGCGTAAATGATGATTCGCCCACCACCAATTCCACCCGCTGAAACTTGGTTGCCGCTTGAATCGAAGACAGTACCTCCATTCGAACCAGTTTCGTTTCCAACTCCGAAGGAAGAACCGCCATTCGTTGCCGTTCCGGATGAACTTGAGGATCCTCCTCCTCCGCCAGTGTTTGAATGTCCTGCTCCGCCACCACCGTTGCCGATGTAACTGGCAGACATTTGGACAGAAGCACCAACGCCTTGTGTGTTCGTTGGTTGGTCGTAGGCTATGATGGATGCACCATTCATGACAGTCAGCGTGTTAACGCTGAGAATGAGATCTCCAGTTGCGACGATAGAACCGCATGAAACGATTCCACAGCCGATGTACAGGTCATCGTAGGACTGTGTTCCGTTCAGGTAGGTCGTGTTCAACACGGTCAGGTTGGTTGTACCCGCACCCGGAGGGCCTTGAGAAGAGGTGCCACCGCTTCCACCACCGCCAGTTCCTGAAACAGTGAATTTGTAGAGTGTGAGGGACCAAGAGCCTGAACCAGTGGCGCGGGAGATGTTGACGTACACCATACCATCGTGTGGGACCGAGATTGAACCGTTGGTTGTGAGCATGACCGGGTTTGTGGCTCCAGCAAGACCCATGAAAGATTGCGTGCTGTTATAGAAACCGAGTTGGAACTGGTTGCTGACGGTTGTTCCGTTGCTGAATGTTGTTGAAGAAGGGAAGGAAAGGGTCGCTGCAAGACCTTGATTTGCGTTGAGAGCTACTCGAAGAATGTCGTTGTCATCCCCATAATCCAATTCACCATTTCCGCTGTAACTTCCAGAGAAAATGTAGTTGGTGATGCCAACGCTCGTGTTGTCAGGAAGGTCTCCTCCTGAATTGAGATCGTTCTGATTGGCTCCTACTGCTTGAACAGTTGGTGAAATGGTGACCAAGAGCGATGAAAGGACCATCATCAATGTCAAAAGAACGGAGGTTGCTTTTGCTGAAGTCTTGTTGCTAGCGACGTACATATATCGACCATGCAGTAGAGGTATATCACCACTGCGCACGATTGAATGGACTCAAATGGCTGTGGGGGCAACGTGGCCATCGCTTTTATCGTCCGGCTTTCGAACGCGAGACCATACACCGTTCATCAACTCATCATGATGGTTGTTGCAGTAATGAAAGCGGCGATATGCTTCCCGGAAGGAATAGGCTTTCTTGCCCGTAGCGACGAGGTATCCTTCTGGAGAGAGTCGTGAGATGATAACACCTATCTCACCACATCCAGGATAATCACACGCCGGTCCTTCGCTCATACACATACCCCGCCTTCATACATCTTGAAGTGTTGCTTCTCAATCCTCATCTTCTGTTGGTTCTGGTTCGATGACAACGAGTGGAACGTTGGCTTCAATGGCCTGTCCTTCTTCACAGGCGACATTGATGACCGTCCCATCCACCGGCGCTTGAATTTCGTTTTGCATCTTCATCGCTTCGAGAATGAGAATGACTTGACCCTCTTTGACGACATCGCCTTCCTTGACTTCGACCGTCACAACTTTACCAGGGATGTTCGCAGACACTGTTCCTGATTTCTTCTTTTTTGACCCACCACCTCTGCGTGCACGTGGTGCTGCTTGGGCGTTTGGAATTTCCACTGTGAAGGTTTGACCCTCAACCGTCGCATCGTAACTTCCGTCATCGTTGATTGTGATCTCAACTTCGAGTTCTTCACCGTTGATCTTGACTGTACGCTTTTCTGTCATCGTATCACCTCCAAGGGCTTCTGTTGCTTCTGTGATGCATGAGTGAAGAACGTCCCATGTTCATTCTTCGATGGTCTTGTGACCAAGCTTCGCCCCGTTGACGCCCTCGTTGTGATGCATCATCATCGGTTTCAACGAGGCTTAGTACTGCAGCAATTGCAGCCATTCGTCGTGTTGCTTCGTCAGCCATGGTTATGCCTCACAATGGGATGTTTCCGTGCTTCTTAGCAGGGCGAATTTCTTCCTTTTCAAGCAACATAAGTAAGGCCCTTGAAAGTCGAGATCGTGTCTCGCTAGGTTCGATGACGTCATCGATGTAACCCATGGCTGCAGCCTTGTATGGGTTTGCGAATGTTTCGGTGAAATCTTGAACCAAACGCTCCCGCTCTTGCTCTTGGTTTCGAGCGTTCTTGATGCGTCGCCGATGAATGATTTCAACGGCTCCATCTGCACCCATAACTGCAAGTTCTGCACTTGGCCATGCGACATTGTAATCGCCCCGAATATGCTTGGAAGACATAACATCGTATGCTCCGCCGTAGGCTTTGCGAAGAATGACAGTCAGTTTCGGTACGGTCGCTTCTGCATAAGCATAGAGCAACTTTGCACCGTGTCGAATGATTCCACCCCACTCTTGGTTGGTCCCAGGAAGGAACCCAGGTACGTCTTCGAAGGTGAGAATCGGAATGTTGAATGCATCACAGAACCGAACAAAACGTGCTGCTTTGTCGCTTGCATCGATATCCAGACATCCTGCCAAAACTTTCGGCTGGTTGGCTACGACACCGACAGTGTGTCCGGCAAGGTGACCAAATCCGCAAACAATGTTCATGGCATAATCGGCTTGAACCTCCAAAAAGCCTCCATCGTCAAGGACTTCTCGTACCACGTCCGTGACATCGTACGGTTTGTTGGTGTCTTCTGGGATCATGTCGGTCAAGGCATCGCAGGAGCGGTCTGGACTGTCTGAAGTTTTTCGAAGAGGTGCTCGATCCATGTTGTTTGATGGAAACATGTCACAGAGGTCACGAGCGAGTTGAATGGCTGCATCATCGCTGTCTGCGGTAAAGTGAGAAACACCTGATTTTGAGGCGTGTGTCATCGCTCCGCCCAAGTCTTCGAACGAAACAACCTCGTTGGTAACGGTCTTGATAACTTCAGGGCCGGTGATGAACATGTGCGCCGTTTTGTCAACCATAATGACGAAATCAGTAATCGCTGGACTGTACACAGCGCCACCTGCACAAGGGCCCATAATGACGCTGATTTGTGGTACGACACCGGATGCTCGGACGTTCCGGAAGAAAATTTCAGCGTAGGATCCGAGTGAAGCAACACCTTCCTGGATTCGAGCCCCACCTGAGTCGTTGAGACCAATAACAGGGCGCCCGGTTTTGAGAGCCATATCAAGGACCTTGCAAATCTTCAAGCCGTGCATCTCGCCAAGAGAGCCGCCATACACAGTGAAATCTTGTGCGAAGGCAAAGACTTCACGGCCGTTGATTTTGCCATGCCCAGTTACGACACCATCGCCGGGAATGACGTTCTTATCCATGTCGAAATCACGACATCGATGTTCAACAAGGGCATCGATTTCTTGGAATGTGCCTTCATCGAGCAGCATGTCGAGACGCTCTCGAGCAGTCATCTTTCCTCGATTGTGTTGAGCATCAATGCGGGCTTGGCCACCGCCAGCTTCGCTTCGAGCCTTTCGAGCACGCAGGTCATTGAGGCGTTGTTCCGTAGATGACATACTTCTCACCAACACTGGGTTGGGCATAACGCCCTTATTCGTTGCCCTTCAAAAAACCGGCAAACATCAACCTTCAGAGGGCCGAAATTGCACCATTTCCCAATCGTCCTTACCTGCAGGCGGTTCTTGCCAATCAGGATCGCCCGGTAGTATCAATCCGTTTCCAATGGATGCCATCTCCATGGCGAGAGCTTGGTGTGCATGAATCAATGATTCCCATTCGATTTGGCCGCTACGTAGTTTGAACCACAATCGAAGATTTTTCCACGACTTGCTCAAACGTTGATACAATTTCAAATGCAATCGAGCAGACACGGGCCACCAAAACAGAAGGATGACGGATACGAGCATCCATGGAATCGCAGCGAGGACAGGTAGAATTAATCCGGGTAAGTTGACCTCTTGCAGTGGTGATGATGCAGATGCTATGAACCATCCAAGTGCGATGGCGCAAAACAGCCACCATATTGGATACAGGCCGATCGAATACAAGAGTTTCATCGAACCAATACCTGATTTGTTTTCTTGCTTACTCACTTTCATTGCAACAAAGAATCGAACAAAAAGATACGGTACGCCTGTCGCAATCATAGCGGACCACGTGACAAATCCAAGCATCCATGAAGCTGACCAGAGCCAAAATGCCAAGTTTTTCACAAAGGCTTTCTTTGAAATCTTTTTTCTTCGGTCATGCAATTCCCATGAACGCAATTGAATGCGCTCCATCTCCTTGTGATGTTCTTTGAATTTCATCTCGATTTCCTCTGTGCGTTCAGGATCGTTGACTGAGAAATATTGCCATGCTGCTCGAACCCTCCGAGAACCCAGGACTGCCTCGTTGTAACTGATTTTGGAAACCTTTTCGCCACTGCGAACGGTGTGAATCATTCTGCGTGCACGCCAAACCAATTCACGGTCTTCCCAAGATTCTTGAGCATGGCTGGTTCGGTTAATTTCTGTTTGTAAGACTGAAGTTACTTCCTTGCACCATGCACGGTCATGGGCTTGTTCTCCGTGTTGGACAAGTTCCTCTTCAGAAGGTTGCGGTGCTCCTTCTGTTTGAGGCAAAGGAGGTGCTTCGAGGGGGCGATTGATCTGCATACTTACGCGTTCTCGGAAGGAATGTTGATCGCTGTAGTGCAATCCGATTGGGACGATGTTCGGTGTTGGTTTTCCGGCTGCCATTGCCCTGCGATGTGCCTCGAGAAGAATTCGGGCGGCTCCAGTTTTCAATTCCACGGCATAGGATTCCGTATGACTCATGCCCTCTGGAAAGATGGCGATTCGTTCACCGTTCGCTACGAGTTCGGCCAACGTATCGATGAGTTTTGAATTGGTTTTTTTGCGTTCTTCAGGGCTTGCAACGCCATCTTGTTCTCGTTCAACGGGCTGGACATCAATCCACTTCATAATACGAGAAAGAACAGGAATTTTGAACAGCGTTGATTTGGCAGCAAAGGTCAATCCTCCAGGCAATGCTGCCATCATGAGCATAGGATCAACAAGACCGCCTGGATGCCATGCAGTGTAGATGATTCCACCCTCCTCTGGTAGTGTGTCAACATCGACTGTTGAGATTTCACGGAACCATGTTTCCATGATGGCTCGATTGACTCTTCGAACCCTAAGATAGCCCTTGCTCGGTTGGAGATGAGGGGGGTCCGCTTCCCAAGGCATGGAAGGCGTTGTTTGAACTGACATTTGATATCATCCCCGAACACACTCGCATGAGTGGAATTCAACGACTCTTTCATAACCATCAGTCCAATGGTCGCGACATGGACCAACCACTGCGTATCGTCATCGCAAAGCCTGGGCTTGATGGACACGACCGAGGTGCAAAGGTTGTAGCACGAGCACTTCGAGATGCTGGCCACGAGGTCATATACACAGGATTGCGCCGAACACCTGAACAGATCATTGAAACGGTTCGTGATGAAGACGCTATCCTACTAGGCATTTCATCCCTTTCTGGAGCACACGGTCATTTGTTCCCACGGATTTGCGAAACATTGCGCAATCACGATATGGGCGATGTGATTGTCTTCGGAGGGGGTATCATTCCGGAAGACGATTGGC
The DNA here is from genome assembly GCA_038105035.1 of Candidatus Poseidoniales archaeon. Lineage (GTDB taxonomy): Archaea > Thermoplasmatota > Poseidoniia > Poseidoniales > Poseidoniaceae > MGIIa-L2. The sequence goes on from JAYOBT010000028.1 coordinate 12,874, forward strand.
CTCCATTGTTTGAAGCAGGTGTGCGTGCCTTGTTTGGTCCGGGGACGACATCAGAGGAAATGGTCGAATTCATTGCAACTGCCGTGAAGCGCGATGATGCTGGTGTAGGACACGGCGCAGGTTGGTATTGGAACCAATCAGCATGAAGGTGAGACCTTGGACGAGCGATTCGATGCCGCATCATCTGGTGATCGTCGCGCACTTGCTCGTTTGCTCTCATCGATTGAAAACGGCGAATTACAGGTTGATGAACCTCAGCGAAATACTTCCGATTGGAGTATCCTTGCTCTAACAGGACCGCCTGGTGTAGGAAAATCTTGTCTTCTCGATCGTATGCTCCATGAGTGGGTCGACACTGGTCTACGCATTGCAGTCCTTGCAGTCGACCCATCCTCTCCGCGTTCTGGAGGCGCTCTCCTCGGGGACCGTGTGCGGATGCGGATCGTGGATGATTCTGAGAGGAAAGATTCGGTCTATGTTCGCTCCGTAGCGACACGAAAAACCAGTGGCTCCGTCCCCCTCGTTGTTCGTGAGATGGCGTTCTGCCTCTTGCAGGTTGGCTGGGATAAAGTTGTGATTGAGACCGTTGGTGCAGGTCAATCAGAGGTTCGTTGTGCTGCTGTTGCTGATCGTATTGTTTTGGTTGAGGGACCTGCTCGTGGTGATGGGGTACAAGCTGAAAAAGCAGGATTGTTGGAACTCGCAGATGCGGTCATTGTCAACAAATCCGACTTGGATGGTGCACAACGCCATGCTGATGAATTACGTGAATCTCTTCATCTCGGTCACGAAGACGCACCCGATGTTCTTCTTGTCAGTGCTCTGCATGGTACGGGCGTGGCTGAAGCCTCATCGATGCTGTTGACGCTTGAGCAGTCCACGCGTGCAGGTCGTGCACGATGGAGGGAGCGATTTCTCTCGCATCATGAACGGCAACTTCTGGAACATTCCAAATTTGATACGCTCCTGTCAAGTGTTGAGGAAGGTTTGATGTCCTTCGATGATGCATACGCTAAACTGAGGGACGGAAATGAGTGATCAAGTCGAACTCACAAATCCTGTCGAATTGTCCGTTGGCGGCATGTCCGGCCATATTCTTCGCAGAGGAATTCACCTCGCAATGTCGTTCCTTCCCTTGCTGTATTTCGAATTCGGAGAAGACGTTGCAGATGCTGTATCACTTTCGCTCCCTCAAGTCGTCTCTTCAGTCATCATGATTGCGGTTTTTGGAGAGGCTCTTCGATTGCGCATGGGATGGACCATCGTCGGACAACGTTCCTATGAGGCCAAGCAAGTTTCGGCTTTGGCGTGGGGAGCACTCGGAATAGGGATGGTTTTCCTTCTTACTCCTCAAGCAGCCTATGCTTATCCATTGATTCTGAGCCTATCGTTGGGCGATCCTCTGCTTGGAGAACTACGCCGCAAAGGGGCTTCGACGCAGACCGTTATTTGGGCAGGAATACTCGGAATCGCAGTCATTTGGGCCGCATGTGCGTATTTTGTCGAAACGCCATGGTTGCTGATACCATTGATGGCTCCGATTTGTGTTGCTTCGGAATGGCCTCGACTGCGTTACATCGATGATAATGCAACGATGTTGTTGATTCCTCTCGCCGTGGTTCTCACTTTGGACCCATTTTTGGGCATCATGTGAGACCTTCCCGCCGCCATATTTTAGAATCGAGTCCTCTAGGGCTGGTTGTTGGTAAGCATGTACGGCGACAATGATTCCAAAGAACCTCCTCAATCGGTTTACTACACCTTCTTCGGTATCGCGGTGATTCTGCTTGCTGTAACAGCGTTCAAGTATCCGCTTTGGTGATTTTAACCAAAAGCAACGGTATATAGCCAAACGCCATTTATTGATATGTATGTGTGGGCTTGCGGGGATGCTTGGTGCTCCTGAGCCCAACATCGTCAAGAAAATGATTCAACTTCAGAATCATCGTGGTCCAAACGGTTCAGGATTTTGGCATGATGAATCCGTTTGTTTGGGTCATGCTCGACTTGCTATCGTCGACTTGGAAGGTAGCCCTCAACCAATTCAGTCCCAGCAGGGAAACGTTTTGATTGCGAATGGAGAAATCTACAATTTCGAGTCCTTACGCTCCTCAATGTCAGATTATCCATGGACCACATCAGGCGATAGCGAGACCATCCTCGGCTTGTTTGAGAAGGCTATGCAAGGACGTACAACTCCAAGTGCAAAGGATCATGCAAGCTGGATACAACAGTTGGATGGTATGTTTGCTTTTGCACTCTGGCATCCCGAACACAAACACTTGATTCTGGCTCGTGATGAAATGGGAATTAAACCATTGATTCGGTCACGAATTGGTTCTTCGCTGGTCTTTTCAAGTGAAGTCAAAGCGCTTCGTGCGCATTCTGAGTTCTATCCGCAATTGGATGAGCAGGCACTCATGGCACGCTTGGTTTGGGAATATCCATTGGATTCGACAACCTTGTTTCTCGACGTCCATCAAGTTCGTCCTGGAACTGTCGAAGTTTGGTCCTTTGAAGATGGACAGCCAACACTCATTGATTCGCATCGTTTCTCAACCCCGACACTCACCCCTCTTGGAGACTATAACGAAGAAATTGGTGCAAAGAATCTACTCAATGGATTCATCGACAGTGTTGGGCAACGGCTCATGTCCGATGTTCCAGTTGGAATCGTTTTGTCAGGGGGCCTTGATTCCTCTCTTGTTGCTGCAGTTGCCAGTGATGCTGCACACCGATACAATCGCCCCATTCCTGAATGTTGGACCGTTGCAGAGAGCGAGGATAATCCCGATTGGATGGCTGCAGAACTTGTTGCATCCTCTCTGGACCTTGAGCACCATCAATCCATTATGGATCACGATTCCTTTGCTCGGCATCTTCCTTCACTCTCTTGGCACGGAGAGGATCTTGATGTCTCTGTGCTGTTTTTCCAACCACTGTTCCAGACAATGGCACAGTCCGTACGCGTTGGACTTTGTGGACAAGGTGCCGATGAAATCCATGCAGGTTATCCCAGGTATGCAGACTTGACACTCCATCGCCGAGAACTTGAACACAGGATTTCAATGCTCAATCATCCGTTTGCACGTCAATTTGAGCAAGGCGACCTTGATTCTGAGGACGACCGATGGTGGGTCACCGATCATCGACCACAAACACATCTTACCGACTTACAAGATACGCTTCAGTTCGAACTCGAACATGGCCAACTCAGCAATTTTCAACTTCGTCTCGTGGATCGACATTCAATGGCACATTCGCTTGAAGTTCGCGTTCCTTTCCTCGGCCGTTCGCATCGAAAAGACGCCTTTTCGCTTCCGATGAATCAGCGATTGCCTGCGAATGGTTTGGAAAAGAAGGCCCTTCGTGCAGCAGCATCTCTAACCTCATTACCGAGAAGTGTTGTAGATCGGAAAAAGTTACCAGCAGGTACAGCTACATCTCCGACACTGCTGAATTCGTGCCTCACAGAATTCTCAGCACAAATTGAAGAGATTTCTTCACGTTGGAATTTCTGCGAACCTCTTCTTCGTCATCAACCTGAAATTGCTTTGGGTCTTGGGTTGTTTGAATCCCTTCATCTCATTGAATACGATCGGCCCCAACATCATCGCTCAATAGATGCACTTCTAGCGGAGGTCATTTGATGACATACGTTCATGATTTGAGTTCAGTCCTCGATGAAAAGAGGGATGAAATCGTTGCTTGGATGAAGAAGAAACGATCAGAGATTGAGGTCCCCATTTACGGCAGTGTTGATATTCGTGATGCGGGTTGGAAGATTGCAGTAGTTGACGCAAATCAATTTCCTGCAGGTTTCAACAACACATCAGAATCCGATTTGCCACACTTGACAGAACGAATTGCTGCTCATATCGAACGTCATCATCCTGGTTGCGAGTGGGTTCACATTTATCCTGAATCCCATACCCGGAATCAAGGCTATGTGGAAAACCTTCGAACGCTGTATCGCCTGGTTGAACGTGCTGGATACCGATGCACGATTGGCAACCCAGAACTTGAAGGCCTCGACGCCCTGAATGGCATACATGGACCGCTGACATTGAATCAGGTTGAAGTTGTGGACGATGTGCTCCTAGTGCAAGGTCGACAACCAGATTTCATCTTGTTAAACAACGATCTTACGGATGGTGAATTTGAGGGCCTTTCAGCAAAGAGCGTCTTACCCCGCCCTCAAATGGGCTGGCATCAACGAAAGAAATCACAACATTTTGACTTCTTGCGGCCATTGGTCGAGGAAATCAGTGAGATTATCGGTATTGATCCATGGCATCTGATGTGTGAATCGTTTGTTTCTGAGGAAAAATGCCTCGAAAAGGAATCTTGTCGAATCCAACTTGCTAGTGATGTTGATGTGTTTTTAGCAAAACTCGAACAACGATATGCCTCTCTAGGTATTGACCGAGAACCTGTTGCCTACGTGAAGAACAACCGTGGAACGTACGGACTTGGTATCATGACGGTAACCTCAGGCCAACAATTACTGAATCTTTCAAATCGAAAAATGAAGAAACTCATGTACGGAAAAGGTAATTCAAACACAGAGGATTTCTTGATTCAAGAAGGCGTACCAACATTGATGAAAACAGAAGCAGGGGCGCCTGTGGAACCTGTTGTTTATCTCGTCGATGGAGACGCTTCATCGTGGTTTTACCGTATCAATCCAAAGAAAGACGAGATGGGGAATCTCAATTCACCGAGCGCTCGTTTTGTGACATCCGAAGAGGATTCAAGTTTCATGACGCATGCTCACAATTGGCATGCGCTCCTATCGGAACTATCGATGCTTGCTATGGGGCTCGAGTCTGTGGCTTTGCAACAAGCGTAACTGGTTGATTTAAACAATGGACGCTTAGCAGCCATATGCGTCGTGAGGTCTTGTATGTCCTAACGATTGCCTTTGGCCTTCTCATCTCAGCAAAATACGGTCAGTGGCCAGTTGACATTTGGTGCATCGGAGTTTTTTCGTTTCTCTTTTGGAAAACCAATCGCAAAGAACGAATTGAGATGATTGCCGTTCTTGCCTTTGCCACACCCATGGAGTTGTTCTTTAGCGAGGTCTGGCTGATTTACGAATACCAACGTGGATTCATGCCATTGTTTGTTCCCGTTGGACACTACTTCCTCTTCGATCTTGGACGACGAGTTGCTCGACGTATTCCTGAACGCTCTCCGATGCCTCTCATCCTTCTTCTTGCTCCATTGGTCGTGTATGGTGCAGTCAAGGGGACGGACACATCCGCCGTCTTGCTTATCCTCTTGACGCTTGGTTTCACCAAATGGGGCCCCGAACCTCGCCTATATGCTTCCATGGTATGGCTTGCCCTCTTCATGGAGTTGTGGGGGACTTTCCTGGGCAACTGGACGTGGGCTGCCAACGTCCCTTGGACTGGTTTGACAGCATGGAATCCCCCTCTCCTCGTTGGTGCTTTCTACTGTTTTGGAGACCTTCTTGTTAATTTGAGCGTTGCCAAGTTTGAAGGGCAACCCATGGTTGAGGTGAACCATGACGTCCTCGGATGAGTTGAAGCGTCGCCGCGAAGAAGAGGCGAAGCGTATCCGGACGAGTCTCAATCGTCAGCGAGGTGTGCAACATGCCTCACTCAAAGGCGGAGAGTCCGCAGTTGCTTTTGTCAAAGAAGAGTTGTGCATTGGTTGCGATCAATGCACGATTGTCTGCGATGATGATGCCATCGAGATGTACAAGGTTGCAATGCGTAGTCCTCTGATCAATGTTGAGAGCAATCAGAAAGCGAAGATTATCCGAGATGCTTGCACAGGGTGCCGTCTATGTGTCCTTGCTTGTCCAACAGACGCTATCAGTATGATTGACCGATGAGGTGATGCATGTGTCAAAAAAAGGAAAACAACCAACAGCCCAACGATTTGGTGGAGAATTCGGCCCATACCGCAAAGAAGGGACGACTGGCGTCTCACTTGGAACGTTCAAGACCCTTGTTTGGACTTCGAACATCGGAGGACTTGTTCTCTGCGTTATCGCTCTCGAACTTCTCTTTGTTCAGCAGGAATTCATGTGGGGGCTCATCAGTCTGATCGCAGGCGTTCTCATCGCATTGTTCCCCTCAAACTACGAAATCGTCGGTATGGACGACGACGTATCCACTGAAGATTAACTTCAAGCTTCGACTTCGGTTTGTGTTGTTGCAGGAAGTTCGCCCTTCTTTGCGTTGACTTCACGAGCAAGGAAGGAAACAACGTCAAGAATCTCGATGTCTTCGTAGCGTTCGTCTCCCTCAAACTTGAGGCACTCAAAGTGCGATACACACTTTGGACAGGAGGTCAACATGGTGTCTGCTCCAGTCGACTTGATTTCTTCCATTCGAGCAACACGGAGTGCACGAGCGTTCTCATTGCATGACATCATACTCGAGACACCACAGCACATGGCGTCTTCGCCATGGTGCTCCATTTCGACGAGATCGACACCCTCAACTGCGTTGATGAGTTCACGAGGTTCATCGTAGATGCCCATTTGTCGACCAAGACGACATGGATCGTGGTAGGTGACGGTGGTTGCATCGGTCGAGAGTTGCATATCGAACCCGTTCTCGATGAGGTATTCTGTTGTGTGCATGACCTTGACGCCCTCGAGTTCGTAATCACGAGCAAAGGTACGGAAACATTCTGCACATGAGGACACGAGTGTATCGATACCGGATGCTTCGATCTTCTTCTGGTTGTATGCCTTCAGTTTGTCAAAGACTTCTGTGAGTCCTTGCCATTTCTGATCGTGGCCACAACACTTGAGGAAGTCACGGCCAAGATAGGAGACATCATGTCCCATCTCTTCGAAGAGCGTAAAGGCAGCAGT
>JAYOBT010000029.1:0-19483 GCA_038105035.1 Candidatus Poseidoniales archaeon
AAATGACGTGAACGATGTGAATCGTTCCGTTTGAATCCACGACCACGCTGGGCGAATAACCCGCACCCGTGACGTAATTGATGGTGCTCGTGGTCCATGTGTAAGTTTCGCCGTCGTTGGTGACGTTCTTGAACGCCATGTCGAGGAAGCCGGACCCAGTGATTGTGATCGTTTCACCGCCTGTGGTCCAACCAGAGTTTGGACTGACAGAATTCGCAGTGGATTCTGATAGTTGTGGTTCTTGAGTTGAAGGCAATGAGGTGTGGTCAGTTGTCAACAACGGGGACGAGAGAACGGAAAGCAGGAGAAAAACGACCAACCATGTTCGCATGTGACGACTTACACAACTCCTGTCATAAATAATCTGTAACGGCACTGTTACTCTTGGTATCAAGACTGTAACCTTTGAATTAAGAACGTCCTGTGCGGTATGTTCACTGTGAGCGGAGAACCCAATCCAAATTGCGACCCGCTTTACGGGCGGGTTGATGCGCTCCTCGAGCAATTAACGAAGTCAAAATCGTTGCACATTTTGATGATCCTTGATCAAAAAAACCGGCCGCTACGGTTCTCTGAAATCAAAGATCGAGTTGATGCATCGTCAACGACTGTATCTCGCCGTCTTGGTGAACTAATCGAGTTTGACCTGGTTGAGCGCACCAAGACGAGTGAAGAATCCAAGACGCACGAATATGTGATTTCTGAATATGGGAAACAATTGAGTCCAGTCATGCATGCGTTCTATGATTGGGTCAAGCTTAGGGATTCTGCTTGATTCTATTGAGAACTGCTCACATCCGCTAGAAGGATATGACCGATTAAGGATGCTTCAATACGGCTTGCATCAAAGTTTTTCTCAAGCGTTATGCCGAGGTTCTTCGCTCCTTCGAGATTGACCTCTAAGGATTCTGAAGTCTTGGAAAGACCGAGCCCATTGAGGAGTTCGTTGGCTTCTTGATCGATGGTTTCTGAATTCATCGATGTTGTCTGATCGGGAATATGGAGCAACCATCCAGATGTCGACTTATTCTGTAAACCTGCTCTCTTGAAGGCTTCCGATACGTTGTGTGTACCTGCCAACACCCGCAAGAATTCAGCATCAAGGGTTCGAGCTTGTGCCGTTCCACGTTCCGTATTTCGGTTGCTCACGGTCGTTGCTGTCCATAACTGCCGGGATGTTTGTGCCACATCGGATCGACAGAAGACCCAGCGTTGATTGGGGACAATCTCTTGAAAGGATTGCACGAAGGATTTCAATTCCAACGGCTCACTGCTCGTCCAAGACCAGCAAGGAAATGTCTCCCACATTGCGATGCCCTGCACCAACATGCCTCATCAACTCTACGCCAAATCTTCGCCATCGAGGGGCATATCGTCGCTCCGTCGTTTGACCGGAACTGTGTCGTTTTCTCGTTGAAGAACTTTCTTGACCTCGGTCATGATGTTGTTGACCAACTTTGGACCCCATCCTCGCCATGAGGCGACTTTTTGTTGATCGTTGTGAGTCATCGCAAGAACATCTTTTGGTGTTCGAATGCCTATTGACGCCAGAGAACGAGCTCGTTGTCGACCAACGTGGCGGATTTTGACCAAGTTCAACAAATCTGATCTACAGCCATGCCGAACACGTTGGCGAAGTGTGTCCAATTCGGATGACAATTGAGCAAGAACAGGCATGTGCTCATCAGCAAATACATCGTCGTTCAACAGAATTTCACGACCTGCGTACAACAACCAATCCATCAGATCGACACGATGATGCACGTCCCCCGGTGAGACATCGAGTTGCTTCTCAATCTCCCGCATGGTCTCTTCTTCGAACCAGTGTTCGAGGCACCATGCGGACTTGACGAGTCCAAGGTGTCGTTCTTCGTAAGGAATGTCGTAAAGGAGTTCATCCTCAACCGATGCAGCCTTGAGTTGCAAATCTGAGCCGATGGTCAGATCTGCTGTTTTGGCCCAAAGTGAGGCGAAATCAGGTGTACTGCACGCTAAGTGCGTCAATCCAAAGGAACTCACAGGTCCATCCTTTCGGACCCTTCGACGAACGGCACGTCGCATGCCAGTTCGGAGAATCGAGGCTGAAAGCGGATCAAGGTACAATTGTGCAACGCGTTCACCGATCGGGGTTGCTTCGTATTTCATCGATGGTGGCTCGCCGGATGCATCGCTCCATCCCCCAACGCTGTTGAGAGATGTGGCTGAAACGAACCCGAGGGAAGGAGTACCATGCGAGGAAGGAGAAACCTTCCTCTGTCGTTCTTCCTGTAAGGAAACGCCTCCTGATTCTTGGGCAACATTGACCCATACAGGAACATCATCGTTCCACGTTTCGTCTTCATCGATGGCTTGGTCTTGACGGCGAGCCTCGTAGGTTTCATCCACCCCCAACCGTCTCAAGAAACGTTCCTCAACCAACCAATCAAGCATTGAGTCAAGTCGTTCTTGAAGTTGATTTGTCGGCATGGTGGTTCCAAGGAAGGTGGCATCGAAGAACGACCCGATGGAATCTCTATGGAGCAATCCACCCGTTGCAACGCAGGATAAGAGATGCATGCGCATCGCTGGTTCGGCCGAAAGTTTGGACGAAATATCCTCAATGGGTCCGAAAAAGTAGCGTTCACTGACCTCATCGGCAACTTGCCACCCGTCCGTTCCTTTGCACAGCACCCATGCCTCTCCAACGGGGTCGTATCGAGGTCGGCCTGCTCGGCCAAGCATTTGATGCACTTCCATGACGGGAAGAGGTCGACTCATTCCGTCATCCCAACGTTTGATGTCGCGAACCAAGACGCGTCGGGCTGGAAGATTGACGCCTGCAGCAAGCGTTGGTGTTGCGCACAGAGCAAGAAGAAGACCTTGTTTGAACGCGGTTTCAATGCTTCGGCGTTGACGGTGTGTGAGTCCAGCGTGGTGGAATGCCACTCCGCCACGGATGCAGTTTGCCAGCAGTTCTCCCATGCTCGTTTGGGAACGACCTTCAAGGGATTCTGCGACTTGTTCCAATTCCAACAACCGTTCGGGCTGCTCTTTAGCAAAGCGTTTCTTGACCCGTTCTGAGAGTTTCTTAGCTTCGGATTGAGCACTGCGTCGAGTGCCAACAAAAACGAGAACCTGGCCTCCTTGTTCGATCGTATCCTGAACTACAATCCACGCAGGGTGGCTTAATGGACCCTCGAGATGCCTCGGGGGTGACAAAACATTCTGACTTGAATCAAGTGAAGAGGATTGAATTTTACGCGGCTCCAAATGACGGTCGTGCAATGTAGCGTATTCAAGATCGACGGGTCGCCAATCGGATTGAACCAAGGTCGCATCAAGCCATTTGGCAAGAATCTCACAATTTCCAACTGTTGCCGAAAGGGCAATCAATTGCGCATTCGGCCTCAATGTCCGCAATCGAGTGAGGTTGATTTCAAGCGTTGGACCCCGGCTTGCGTCATGCAACAAGTGAAATTCATCAGCAACCACAACCGATACATTGCTCATCAATTCGGATCGGCTACGCATTAAGGAGTCAAGTTTCTCGGAGGTGCAGATGAGAATGTCGGAATCATCGATGTTTTTCGCTTCAGAAGTTGCATCACCAATGCCGAGACCAATCTTCAATCCGAGGTGCTGACCAATTTCCTTGAGCTCCTCGAATTTCTCGCTGGCAAGCGCTTTGAGAGGTACGATGTAGACGGCGCGTGAGCCAGGGTTGTGATTGAGCAGTTGGTTGAGAATTGCTATGTAAGCAACAAGCGACTTGCCCGATGCAGTCGGAATTGCCAGCAGAATATTGCGCTGTTGGAACAGCGGTTCCATGGCTTCAAATTGGGGTGGATGAAGTCGTTCAATGCCCCATTCTGTTTCGAAAAAATCGATGGCTTTCTTCGGCAAAGAGAGGTTCTGAATCGACCTTTCCTCCTCGCCCATAACCGTAGGTTGCGCCAACGGCTGAAAAGGAATGCGCTCTGTCTTGGATGCCGACACGCCTAAGTTCTTCCACTCGTTACGCAGTTTATGGACGAACAGACGGAACTCCTGATTGAACAACGCCTCTCTGTGTTTTCGGACGAACCTGATCTCAACGATTGGTTCGAGGTCATGTGTGGGGCTGCAATGGCTGTTCTTGGACTGTTCCACCTCGTGACTCCAGGCGAACTCGTCGATCCGGACCTGATGCGCTGGTTTGCAGCATCCGTTGTTGCTGCTGGTGCCGTTTGGGCTGGACATGGTCTGAAAGACATGGCTGTCAAGGAGATGCGTCGTTCTACTGCAATGATGGAATTGAGTGCATCTTCTTCATCAGGCAGCAGCATCGATCACGGTCTGATTCGAGATGTTCTTCTCAACCCTGATGCCTACAAGGAATTCCTCACAAAGGCCTACCAAGAAGCGTGGGACGATGGAATCATCACGGAAGAAGAATTGGCAGAATTGAAGCAATTCCAAAGTGCACTTGGCATCAGTGATGAGGAAGCAGAAAACATTTCCAAGAAAGCCAAGAAAGCATCCTCAGAAGAGTGATGTCCAGATTGAGCTGCTGGATGCATACGCTTCACCCAACTGCTTGGCTTTTCGTCGTCGTTGTTCTTCGTTGATGATGACCGAAAGACCAACGAGGATGGAAACGGTTGTGACAATTCCAGCGTAAGGAATGATGCCACTTGAAGTTCTTAGAGCATTGAACGATGGCGTATCATCTTCATCGAATTGGCTTGAGTAGTCCACTTGAAGATCCAATAAATCAAGTTCGCAATCGCATAGTGTCACCGTGATGCGCTCAGGGTACAACGATGTCTGCAACCGTTTCCATGATGCGTCATCGATACCTGCTGGACGTGTGGCCCATGTCGGTGATGACAAAGATCCAAACGAGGAGGTCGAGATCATTGCCGTGTTGATGTGATGTATTGAATTGGATGGTTCTTCATCGACAACAAGCAGTGCTTCCAACATCATCAAATCGAGGAGCAATGCCCGTGTAGCAACAATCGAGAATGTGACGATTTGTTCATCGAGACCGTCTGTGATTCTACCATTACGGGATTCTGAAATCTGATCGAACACGAGCTGATCAATCCTGACATCATCAAGGCCATCAATAAGAAGTTGCCAACGACCGTCTTCTCGTTCATAGGCCGATACAATGTTCAACCAGAGACTCAAATCTTCTCCATCTCGAATACCAAAGGTTGCGCCGACGTGTTCGACCATTGTTGCTTCTGGTGTTGCAGGACTTGATACATCCCAGAGTTGTTTGACCCGCTCATCAAGAAGCCGTTCTAAGGACCACTCCGAGTCGGATTGTGATTCATCAGCCATGGTCCACAAGGGGCTGACAATACCGCTCAAAAAAAGGAGCACAATGGCAGGTACGAAGACAAAGGAACGTAGACGAGTTGACGTCGTTGAACGATAGAACTGTGCAGCAAAGAAAATGAAAAATCCGATAACTGGGAACAACAAAACAGCACTTTGCTGCGACAATTGCTCCTTTTCTCCGGTTGAAAAATCAAAAAATTGGGCCTCATATGTTACTTTACCTTCGAATTCCGATGCGTCCGTAGGGCCGGAACTCTCTACCGCGTAAACACCGCTCCAAATGTAGGGCTGGAACCGGTCGCTTTGGCCATTCAAACAGAAGACATAGTCCCCTGGATCGAGCGCTCGCCAGCGGTAATTGGTAAGAATTTCATCTCCCTCTGCTTTGGTAATGACTTCAGGAGCAGCAACCTGCAATCCTCCAGCAGTTCTCAATCGATGGACACCGTTGCTTTGCTGCAGTTCGAGCGGTACGTCCTCCCACTGAATGAGAATTCGCATGATTTCGTTCGATTCAACATTGAACGACCAACAATCGGTCTCATCCCCGACAAGGGCGCCATAATGAACATCCTCAAGTGAGGTTGATTTAGGCTGCAGTGCGCTCGTTGGTTCGTCAACATCCTTTGCAGCAACGTTTTCTGACCATGCAATGTCGAGTTTGAGGAACGATGCACCTCGGAGATGCAACTCCCATGTTGACGGTCTGTCAACAGTGAAAACAATACGTGCACGAACGACATCCCCTGGCCACAGAAGACGCCCATTGTCCAGATTTAGGGCCGTATCTTCCCAGCGATGTCCGGTTTCTCCACCAGCATTCGGAAGTTCTGAATTCTCAGATTCAAGGTCGGTAACACTCGATCCAAAAATGAGTTTGACTTCCATCTCTGGTGTGTAAACGCCGACGGCATCGCCTTGTACTCGTAAATCGATGAACAACTCATCGAGCGTTTCAGGAAGCACGGCTAATTCTGTTTGTGCGGGTATCATATCGAATTCAATAGCAATCGATTCCGTCATCAGAGGATTGGCTTGAACTGAACCAGAGATAATCTCCTCTCCAATCGGAACAGGTGTCAGTTGACAGTTGTCATCGGATTCACAGGAGAAATACAGCGTACCTCCTGATTCTTGATCGGTTAATGAACCACTAGCAGGCAAGGCAAGCAAACAAAGAAGCACGACGATGGAAATGCATCCCGTTCTCCTCTTCATGGATTGACCTCATTTGCCCGAGATATGATGACTTGTTTAGTTTGCTTCCTGCGTGTTCAAGACATCGATGAGGGTAGTAGAACACGCTCTGCATCGGAAACGACCATTCGCCCTTCGTTTTCTCGGATATTTGTTGTCGCAGGTTGCACATACCCACAACCATGTCGCAGTCCGCCGGCGAAGGAATTGTGTAAATTCACGTCCACGTTCCTGACCGTGGTGAGGCCACAACTGTTCGAGACGACGAAAGGTAGCATCGTGGAATCGATTCCCAAGGGCGTGTAGGTACTCATGAAACAACACAAATCGAGCATAATCGTGCCACGAAGGATCCAACAACATAGGATGCAAATCGACAGTTTCAACATCCTCTGTCTTCAATTCTGAGGCGTTTGCACCACGTCGAAATCGAGTTACACCATGACGTTGTGTTGCACTACGTCTCAAGACTGCAAGTGGTATTGAGTCGAGGGCGTGCAATCGAAACTCGTTTTCGAATCCGATTGTTTTCATTTGTTCAAGAACATCATTCTTCAATTGGCCGAGAACAATTGATTGCTCAACGGATGGTTTAGCCATGCTTGTACCTCAATTCCACCGGTGATAAGCAGGATGGCCTTCTTTGACAGCAACAAACAATCCTTTGCCAGTTGCGCAGACCTTGTCGCCAGCTTTCAATTCCATTCGGACATGAACTCTGTCCTCACCAATCTCTTCTGGGTATGCTTCGACATGCAATTCGGTTCCAGTTGGTGTTGGTCGTCGCAACGACACGGAGTAAGATGCAGTGACGGTGCATGGTGGTTCGTCAAGTCCATGTTCATCCATGAGCGCAATCGCTGCAGCCCAGTTACCATGGCAGTCGAGAAGCGTTCCGATGATTCCTCCGTTGACCATGCCTGGAAAGGCTTGATGTTCCTCGGAGGGTGTAAATTTGAGTTCCAATCCATCTCCTTTTCGATAAGAATCGATTTGCAATCCTTTGTGGTTAGCTGGACCGCATCCAAAACAGATCGATGTGGGAGCATACTGACGTTGAACACCCTTTTCCATGGGTTCTGCTTGAGCAAGCAGCCCTTAGAGTATCGCCTATGGCTTACGCTGAAGGGGGCCGAAATCCAAGGCTTACGGCGGCCTTTTTGTGCAAGTTTCGGATTACTTTAGAGTGTCCAGAAACTGAAGGAAGTGTGCCATGTGCTTCCAATGTTTACTTCGGAAACCCGGTGGTATGACAACCTCGTATTGACCAGTACGGTTGTTCCACTCACGTCGAACTGGCCAGTTTCGGATTTCCCTCAGCATCGATTGGTTTTTCCGATCGATGGCATCTTGCGATACGCAACATGGTTTGCGCTCTTCTGGAGGGTTGTTGATGACCGTTGCATCTGTACGATGAACTTCAGTCTGTTCCGTCTTGAAATCAAGTGGAACCTGAGCCTCTCGTTCGCCAATCTTCTTACCGCTCTCATCAACGATTGGTACCCTAACGAATTTGAGGTCACGATTCCGTCGATTCTTCCGTGTCTTGCGTCCAATTTTTTTGTTATTACTACTCATAATACATTACCCCTGAATCCAATGCAGAGACGTCGGAGCGTCTCCGCCAAAGGTAGTCCGAATTCGCCGGATTTCAGGGGTCGTTATTGCATAGAATCGCCACGGGTAGTATTGTAATATATCATCGAGACTATATGAATGCAGCGACAAAGATTCCATTAGTGACACATCAGGGACCTTTGTTCAGCCTTAGCCTGCTCGAGACCATGCTGCGATGGGCATAGGAATCGGACGTTGCAATGCATGCAAGAACGGTAGGAGTCTGCCAGTGGAATCAAACTCAAGTCATTGTTTCTTCCAACTTGTGAGAGGATAGATTCCATGTGTTCAACATCTTTAGCTACGAGGTTAAGGGATTCTTGGAGTTGATTGTTCAAGGGTGTAATTCTGTTGACAAACCAATTTCTTCCCTTCAATGAAAATAGAACAACGGTTGAATCTTGATTACCATACAATCGAGTCAATGCCGCCTTTCGTTCTCGATCGTTTCTTGATGGGTAGCCGTAGAGATTGAGTTTTATCAACGAGGTGCCTTTTGGACCCTTGTGTATAAGATCAGGAGCGGAGTAGAGTTTCCATTTCCCGTAGCGTACTGGAGTCGTCAATTCAATTCGTTCGATTGAGCCTTGGCCAAGTAGATTCTGAAGAGATGCATGTTTGATGAGTTTGATGCATGCCTCAACCCCCATGTCGATCAGGTGTTGCTCTGATTGTTTTTTCTGGAATGTTGTGTGGGAGTTCTGTGCTTGTATTCGGTCGATGAGATGATTTCTGTTTTGTATTGCTCTTTGATAATCCATCCTAAATCGCGAACGGATGAGCCCATCCGACCACACGCTTCCGTTTGCATGATCTTCAACATAGTCAAGAATCACTTCACGTATCGTTTGATGCAAAAGTATCCACGGCGTTTGAATTTGAAACGCGAGGGAAAGTATCTGTCCGCGTTCATGATGGCTCGTTAGTTGAGCGAGACCATACCGTAACACGAATGATCTTGGGCAACGCTGGAGAAGATTAATCCGTGAACTAGACCAAATTGGTTGTTGAGGGAACATATCTCAACGAGTTCTCTTCAACCCTCATGAAGGCTTCTCTAGAACACGCCAATGGAGAGGAGAGTCAAACCAGCATTCACGGTTGCCCAGAGGCTAATTGGAAGCAGGACGAGTCCCATGAAACGAGCAAAGGTGTCCGCACCTATACGTCCGAAGATGTTGGAAAATGGACCTCCCCATGATGCAATGAATCGAAGAACGAGAATGGTGATACCAGCGATCAAAACGTTGCCAAGCAGCAACAGAACTGCGAAGAGAATGCCCATCCCTCCGTTTAGTGCTGCAGCTCCTACGCCTTGTGCGACCAAACTTGGCTCTGCCATCCAAGACAACCACCCGATGAAGATGCCCAGGAAGACGTCGCGTTGCATGTCCTCCCTCGGTCGCCACTCTTGGAACGAGGTTGGTGTCAGTTTATGGATGAAGGAACCCAGCAGGTCTGCTTCGAACGGCGACCCACGCCGTAATGTCATAGCACACATGAAGACAAACCAGACGAACATGATGACGAAAACGATGTAAGAGATAGAGGCGCTAACAGGCAGCAGACTGATCAACAAAGCAGGAATATGAATCATGACAGCACCGACTCCACCAGCGAGGACTATGCTTGCCCAAAGAGCCCCAGGAGGCAATGGTTCGTCTGGTTTTGTCCAACCCTGCCGTGGAAGAGCAAGGAAGATCAGGAACAAACCAGTTGGGAACAGGACTGAAAAATAGGTGACAAGGCTCGTTGGGCCGCCGCCCTCAATCCCTTCGATAGCATCGTTCATGGCCTTTGCACCACCTGTTGGCGATTGACTCCATGTGACGTGCATCGTGCTGTCGACAAGAATCAATGAATCTGCATTTCCAGTAGGAGAGGTTGAAACAAACTCCTGATTGTAATCAAGAACAATGGGCCAGCTGGTGTTGATGGAAGAGCGATAAGCCTCGACGTCGCTCAACATCGAATCGGTTCCAATCACGATTTGGACAACCGCAACATCATCGCGCTGCCCAAGCAATAATTCGAGTTCATTCGCTTGATCTTGGGCTGATTCCGACCCTGGAGCAATCGCTCCGATGGCGAGAACATTGGCATCACCCATGAGTTCTGTCAATGTTGTAAATTCAGCACCTGAGGATTTCAATTCAGCATCAATAATGCGTGCATTGTCGTTGAGTTGTGCATCTGTATTCAGGTTGGGTTGGGAGAAGCCAACCGGTAGCATCAGAATCGTCATGATCAACAAGGCAATGAGAATTGGAAGTGGTATTGGCGGGTCTGCGTTGAATCCTTTGAATGCGAACCCGAGGAAGCAGGCCATCGTTGACAAACTCAGCCACAAGCCAGAACTCGCAAATCCATCGGATTCTCCTTCGACCTCGAAGCGAATGATGCCGAAAGCATGGCAATCTGCATTTGGATTCCCACTCGAAGTCTTGACACAAACCTCCAGATTTGATACGCCCTTTTGGAGAACTTCTTTTCCAGTCCAAATCCATGCAGTTTCATTGTTTCCGAGGCTTCGCTCCATGCGAACTCTTCCAATGGAACTCTCCATGACCATGTCGCGGTCCCGGTTGGTTTTGACGTCATCATCCATTGGTCCACGCAGCACCCAAGAGACGGCTGGATCGCCGTTGCCATCGACAAGTACGTCACTTTCACCCCAAGGTAAAATGGGGAGGAACTCGATGTGTGCTCTGCGCGAAGAGTCGATTCGAATGCTTGCGCTTGGCTCATACACCTTGCCAGTCATGATGATGCCGCCAGCATTGGTTTCAAAGCCACCCCACTGAATTCGTGCACGACTGTTCTCACAGAGGTGTTCAGCACTAAGCGAAATCGAAAAGGTGTCACCAGCCGACAAGTCGATGTCCATCATCACAATATCGCCTGAAAAATTCACAGGTTCATTTGATGCAATCGTGTCAAGTATTTCGGTAACAGTACTCTCGTAAACCTGTGTTCCAGATATGCTGACCGACATGACCAGTGTAGTCGAATCGTCACCAACTGTAGGCGGTATTGAAAGAGGCTGTCTGCACTGCGTCGATTGAATTGCACCTACCTGTGGAACGAGATACGCGCTAAAGTAGGTCGACATGTTGATTGTTCCCCGCATTGAATTGACAATCGGCTCAGAAGTTAGCGAGAATATAGGGACCAGTCCAGTGTTTGGGTCAACATCTGCAAAGGCAAGAGTAGCATCTGGACGATCCCGTTGTAAGACAGAGGTTTCAGCATCTTCGCCTTCGACATAGAGTCGTTGCTCCACGTCCATTTCCCATTCAACGTAACCAACATCGTAGGTCACGTTTTCGACGCCTTGAACGGATGTCAGCGCAACTCCTGAAAAGAACAGCGCCATGAGCAGCACGGCGAAGACGTGGCGATGGCGCATGACACGCTGAGTGTGAACCAGTTCATGAACTCGGCGGCGAATTACATCGGTGTTCCCAAGTAGAGCCACATCAGCGCAACGCCTGCTATAATTGAGAGTGCGTTGACGGATCCTTTCGTTAACAATCCACGATTTTCGAGAACTGCTCCAAGTACACTATCGATTTGGCATCCGAGAAATCCGAGTCCTGCAACCACGCCCCCGACAAGGATTCCATCAGCAACAGTCGTTGAAAACATGACCATACTTGCAATGAGGGCGGTTGTTCCAATGAGAATACCACCAGTCGCCGCAGCGAGTTGTCCATTGGGAGAAAATCCACCGTTCACACCTGCTTCACACGGTTTGAGTGTCGTAATCATTCGGACTCGGTCATCAAGGCAACCAATCTCACTTGCCCATGTGTCCGATGTTGCTACCGCGACTGCAGCTGCGAACATCCACAAACCATGTTCCCAATCTTCGATAAGGAAGGCGAGGAATGCGACGATAGCTGGCATGCCCCCGTTTGCTGCGACGTTGATCCACCCGCGGTGTCCATCCGATGATTCATTCAAACCACGGGATGTTTTTTCATCGAACCTCCACTTTGTTGCTAAATGGCTGCTCAGGAGAAAACAAAGGAGCATCAACAACCATGTCCAGTGCCCGAGACATCCAACAAAGAACCCGAGCAATGCTGCTGCAAATATCCCCTGCCCGTCGAGAATACGTGCTCGTAGTGATGCAACAACGAGGGCGAAAATGAGCATTGTCGTGATGACAATGTTCCCTGAAACAAGACCACCTGAGGTGAAATCCATAACAAGCCCTCACCCACGACCCCAAGTGATTGGTTTTGTTCTTTGCGTTGGCTTTGCCTCAACATCATGCGATTTTGAGATTAAGCGTCGTCTTCCATTGCTGCTGCGAGAACAAAGCGGCCGAACGTCCACAGCAAAGCGATGAGAACAACGATCCATGTCAATTCCGCAATCAATCCGACAACTGGATTGAGATTCCCTGATATGTACGACATGAGGACAGAACTGCCGTTCCAGAAAGCATGTCCAAACATAGCAAGACCGAGCATGACAGGCAATGAGGTGGGAAGTTGCAGGCTTGATGATTTCGAGAAGAACGATGGGTGTGAGGTAATTGATGTTTCAGAGCGAGATGTTGAGGGACTGAGTGGATTCACGAGATTCCATTGCTTCACATCTGGAATTTGACGAGGTTGTTTCCGCTGTTCGAGCATGTGCCCAATGGCGTATCCACTACAAGCCGTCCACATGGCATGTCCTGGAATGGAACCTATGCCTCGGATGACGGATGTGAGCCCGTACGAAAACGCCATGACCTCTCCAGCAAAGAGACTGAACAAGATGTACTGAAGGTTTTCAAGAAGTGCAAAACCCAAACCAACCGTAAATCCTACTTGGAATCCTCGTTTCTTAGAATCGATCAAACCTGCGAGGGAGAAGACCGCTAGAGCCTTGCAAATTTCCTCACCGACAGGGGCTGATACGATGACAGTAACGTTCTCGACCAATGTTGCAGACGCTTGACCGCCTGTGAGGAAGAGGACAGCACCTGGTGTGATGAATGAGTTGATGACGATGGCAGGGAAGGTTGAGAGCATCCCTGCAATCAGCATTGCTTCACCCTGTTGGCGAGTTGTTGTGAGGTGGAATCGCGAGGATGAAAAGCTCCACCAAGCAAATACAGGTGTCGAGAAACCGACCAACCAGGCAGGAATCGCCACAAACAGTGCCAATAAGATGAATCCGACATTGTTGGAATCGATCAAGAGAGGTGCGAAGGCAATGGAAGAGATGATGACCCCGCCCAGAAACAACATCCATAGATGCCTTGCGTGAGGAACTCGCAAAGGATGGCGCGAACGTACAATGAATTGTCGAATGTGTGTTGGGATAGGTGTTTGCAAAATTTTTGAGTTTGACAAGGCATGAACCTGCCGTCCATCGGCTCTTGGTTCTGCGATGATTAAATGCTCAAGTTTTGGTCTGCGCATGTACAGCAAGAGGATAACCAACGGTGCGGAACAGAGCGAACCGGCGATGATCAGGAGTCCATCGACAGGTCCAAAATCACCGTCAAGATCTCCATCAAGAAATCCTGCTGCGATCAATACAACGAATTGTGCGAGCACCCAGAGAAGAATGACGATACCAAGCATCCGGCCAACACTCGACCATCTCGATTCGGTTTGCAGGTGGGACGTCGACGAAGCAATCGAGGCCTGCATGCGTTGACAAAGATACTGCACCTACATGAACAATGGGTATGGAGTCCCGCTCAGTTCGCCCATCAGTCTTCACGGAAACAGCAGTCGGCTTCGAGCACTCATCATTGCGGGGTTGGCCCTCATCGCTTCAACCAATAAGCGTTCGCTAACATCAAAACAGTTCTTCAAGAAGGAGATTGTAATCAAATGGTCATGAGCCTCGTGAACAAGTTGTTTGCTCCACGAATCGATCATCGTGGGATGTCGACGCCAAGTGAAGCCTCTCGAATCTTTTTGCTCATCACAATGGTTGGTACAGGCATTTGGTCATGGCATGCAACGGACGGAAACCTTGTGGTTTGGTTCTCTCTAACGCTTCTCATTGCGACTCCGATTCTCTCGATTGGGTGGTACCTTCTTTCCCTCATAGCCAAGAATCGCCGCGGTGAATTGTTAACACCAAAGGTGCAAAACGCACTTGAAGCAAAAGGCAGATGGCCACATCACTCAAGGAAGCCATAGCCCCAACTTCTTGGCGGCGTAAATGTCTCCTTTATGGAACGAGGTGAAACCCACCGAAGCAAGTTGAGTGGACTTCCTGCCTTGTCGTTCGTACCGCTTCCACGTGCTCCTCCAAACGGTTGTTGACCAACGACCGCTCCTGTTGGCTTGTCGTTGATGTAGAAGTTTCCAGCACTGAAACGTAGGGCATCTTTCGCTGTTTCGATATCCTCGCGGTTGGTTGCAAAGATCGAACCTGTAAGTGCATATTCTGATGTCGAATCGCAAACGCTGAGAATGTCTTCGAATTTGGAATCCTCGTAAACGTGGATGGAGAGTACAGGACCAAAGATTTCCTCTTGCATGGATTCGTACATTGGATCTGAACAAACGATGGTTGTTGGTTCAACAAAGTAGCCCGTGGAGCCGTCGTAGGAGCCGCCTGTAACGATAGAACAACCAGAATCTGCGTGAGCGCGGTCGATGTATCCCGTGATGTTGTCAAACGATTTCTTGTCGATGACTGCACCAATGAAGTTGCTGAAATCTGAGACGTCTCCCATCGTGATCTTCCCGACCTCTTCGACGTATCTTGCTTCGATTCGAGACCATACGGATTCGGGGATATAGGCCCGACTTGCAGCAGAACACTTCTGCCCTTGGAACTCAAATGCCCCACGAAGTAGAGCAACAATCAGAGCTTCTTCGTCGCAATTTGGATGAGCAACGATGAAGTCCTTACCACCTGTTTCGCCAACGATTCTCGGGTAACTTCGAAGATTCTCCAAATTGTTGGCAACATCTCGCCACAACTTCCTGAAGACAGCGGTTGAGCCAGTAAAGTGAATGCCAGCAAGGTCTGGGTGAGACATACAAATGTCACCAACAACCGATGCACGACCTGGTATGAAATTGATGACACCAGCAGGTAAGCCAGCATCCATCATGAGTTTCATAATTCTATAATTCGAGACATAGGAATTGCGGCTCGGCTTCCATACACCGGTGTTGCCCATGATGGCAGCACAGGATGGAAGATTTCCTGCAATACTGGTAAAGTTGAATGGCGTCACAGAGAAAACAAATCCTTCCAGGGGGCGAATTTCGCTCTGATTCCACACGCCTTCTGGGCTGATCGGTGGTTGAAGGTCTTCGTAGATTTGTCGAGCGTAGTCGACGTTGAATCTCCAGAAATCAATCAGCTCACAAGCGGAGTCGATTTCTGCTTGGTGACAGGTTTTGGATTGATTCAGCATGGTTGATGCGTTGATCTCTTGTCTTCGGCTACCAGCAAGCATGGTGGATGCTTTGAGGAAAATCGCACCACGGGCTTCCCATGGCATGGTGGACCACGCTTTGTGGGCGTCGAGGGATGCTTGTATGGCATCCTTGACTTCTTTTTCACCAGCAAGGTGGACCCGAGCAAGGACGTGACCGTGGTTGTGGGGCATCACTTGCTCAACAATGTTGTTGGTCCAAACCTCTTCTCCGTTGATGATGCATGGAATCTCCAACACTTCTGCCATCTGTCGAGCGAGTTCTGCTTCAAGTTCTGTACGTTCTGGTGACCCTCGAACGTATCCTTTTACTGGCTCATTGTGCGGTGCAGGTGGTTGAAAGATTCCATTGACCATGATTCCTCGACAGGAAATCACTCCTTCAACTTCGCGCAGGCGTCACTTGAGGTTCATTGATACAAATGTGCCAACTTCTTGCGTACTTTGGCAAGTTTCGGACCGACCACCATAGCGCAGTACCCTTGGTTCGGATTCCGCGCATAGTAGTCATGGTGATAGGCTTCTGCGATGGTCAAATGCTTCGCTTGCTCGATGGTCGTTACAATTGGTTTGTCGAACATGGATGCAAAGTTTTCAATGGCAGCCAACGCCATTTCTTGTTGTTGTTCATTTGTAGGCATGATGCAACTTCTGTATTGCGTCCCTACATCGTTGCCTTGCCGATTGAGTTGTGTTGGGTCGTGAACGGTGAAGAACACTTCGAGGATGGTATCGAATGAGATGATTTCTGGATCGTAATCGATGATGACGATTTCAGCATGACCAGTTGTACCACTGCAGACCTCTTCGTAGGTTGGGTTGGGACGGGGCCCGCCCGCATAACCGGGCAACGCTGATTCAATCCCTTTGATTCGTTTATAGGCACCTTCAACGCACCAAAAACAGCCGCCTCCGAGGATTGCTTGCTCCATAGTGTGGGCTGACAGAAATCATTGATGAACGCTTGTATTGAGTGAGTGAATTCTCACAATCCGACTATGATTAAGTACCCTCGACTTCCCTCTATACTTGCATGAGAGAAGACGCCGACACCACTGTTATTGTTTGCCGCCAGGACTTTGCTGAAAACCGTATTCTTTACACATACGGCCGCCATGCAAAGGAATTGAAAAATGAGGGAAAAACCTTCCTTGGACCAGTATTCGAGTCAATGATTGAACAAGCAGGAATTGTCGATGATGCTGAGGAAGTCGGGTTGATGGTCCACATTCGATTGCGTCCGAAGGAGAACGATGACCGATGGTATCAGATTGATTTCGTTATGCAGGATGACTCGATGGCGTATTACTCAAATTTTGACGGTCGTCTTCCCGGCGAAATGGTTCATGTCGTCCCTCTAAGCGGTGGCCTCCCACGTCACATGTTCATTGCCGTTGAGGCGCTTGATGAGGTGGCGTATGCACATGCTGTCGATGCCGAGTTGTTCGAAGAAAACGATTCGATGGGATTGCCACAAGACCAGATGTCACTGCGTGATTTTGGATTAGAAGTCGATGCTTCAACGGAACCGACGGACAACGATGGTGAGGAGCATTTCATCATCAAGAAGGTGCAAAACCGTGCTGAATCCCTCCCTCTGCCTGGCCCAACGAGTCGGGCTACTGGTGGAAAGTAAGGGACATCCAATACATGAGTTGATAAACTGATTTCCTTCGGGAAAAGCATGGAATCAGTGACAGATCCTAAACTGTTAGAGGACCGTCTCTTCTACAAACTCGGCGAACTTACGTACGACCGCCGCAAGATGGTCCTTGCAGTCGGCCTCATCGCTTGTCTTGGAATGGCATCGCTTATTGGCATGGGTGCGGATTGGGCAGAGTCTTGGGGCGAGGGTGATCTTGAATCCATTGAAGCTGGAGCACTGCGTGAGAGCGCTTTCACCTCCGAAGACGAGGGTTCTCAAAGTTTCATCTTGCTTGTACACCACGAATCGCTTGACGACTCATCTGATACTTGGCGTTCAGCCGTTGAAGACGCGTTATCGAAATTTTCAACCATGGACGACGTCACCATCCAGTATTCCTGGGAATTCGAGGGTGATGAGCGAGAGGAGTACGTCTACCAAGGCGAGGATGGCTTCTGGGCTAAGAACAGAGTTTCCATCAACCAAGACCGCACTGAAGCCAAGCAACTTTTCGCTGACAACAAAGATTCCATTGAAATGGATGATGAATTTGAATCATGGAGAACCGGTGAAATTGCTATCGACGTTACATTCGACACTCGAATTCAAGATGACCTTGTCAAAGCCGAGTTGATTTCCGGACCGCTAACAGTCCTCATTCTCGGGATTGTTTTTGGAACCATCATCTCAGCATTGCTCCCGTTCAGCGTCGCTGTTTTGACGGTTCTTTCAGCAGTTGGCTTGACGATCTGGCTGTCCAACACTATGGATGTTACAGTGTATGCGCTCAATATTATCACCTTGATTGGAATCGGTGTTTCTGTCGATTACTCGTTGTTCCTTGTCAATCGATTCCGGGAGGAATTAAACCGAGGCCGAGACATTCGAACGTCAACGGCTATGACAGTAGCCACTGCCGGAAAAGCAGTGTTCTTCAGCGGTATCACCGTTGCTATCGGACTTATGGGCATGCTGTTCTTTGAGAACACTGGACTGCCGAGTTTAGGAATAGGTGGAACGCTTGCTGTATCTGTTGCAATGATTTTTTCTGTCATTGTGCTTCCTGCATTCATGGCCATCCTCGGACCTCGTGTGTTTTATGGTAAAATTCCGTTTTCATTCAGTACCGAAAACGATGATGGTACAGGAATATGGGCCAAGATTGCAACCACGGTCATGGACAAGCCTTGGGCCGTTTTGGTTCCAACCTTGGTCATCCTCCTAGGTGCAGGCTTACCGTTCTTGTACGCTGATTTCTCAATCGCATCTCGAGATGCACTTCCTCCAGATGATGAAACACGAGTCGGATTTGAACACATGGATGAGAAGTGGCCTGAAGGTGCGGTCAACGTCGCCATGGTTGTGCTTGATTTTGATGGCGAGGATCCACTTGCAGAGGACAATCTCAGAGCAACGCACAACTGGATGCTCGAGCAAATCGATGACAAGCGAGTCATCACCGCATTCGGTTATGCCTTGCCAGATGCAAGCATGAACGAATCATCGGTTGTTGCCTATTGGCAAACACCGGATGAATTTCTCACAGCAGAACAAGTGGCTACTCGGGAATATCTCCGTGATCAGTTCCTCTCCGATGGAGTCACCTACATCATCTTCTCTCTGAACGGACCGATTACTGGCGAAGATGGACGCGGCTTTGTCGCCGATGTTCGAGAAGATCGAGATGACTTCCTCAATGATCTTTCCATTGGTGACGATGGCCAATTGCTGGTTGCTGGTTTTGCTGCTTATTCCCTTGATGTTCAGGATGCGATCGTCGAAAACCTACCAATCGCTTTGGCGTTCATCTTTATCTCTACAGTCATCCTCATCTTCATACAAGTTCGTAGCGTAATTATCCCGATCAAAGCCATCATCATGAACATACTTTCGATTTCAGCCACATTCGGTATGCTTGTCTTCGTGTTCCAGTGGGGTTACGGGGAAAGTTTGCTCAATTTCACGGCCCAACCGATCGAAACCACCAACCCAGTCATCATCTTCTGCATCGTCTTTGGGTTATCGATGGACTATGAGGTTCTCATGCTCTCCCGGATTCACGAAGAGTGGGAAGTTACCGGAGACAACACGCAAGCTGTAGCGAACGGACTTCAGAAGACAGGACGTCTCATTACAGGAGCAGCAGCCATCATGGTTGTTGTGTTCATGGCGTTTGGACTCTCATCCGTTGTCATCCTCAAACAAATTGGTCTTGGTTTGGCCTTAGCCATCTTCCTTGATGCGACGATTGTTCGAGCTTTGGTCGTACCCTCGACCATGCGCCTCATGGGCAAGTGGAA
>JAYOBT010000070.1:0-3619 GCA_038105035.1 Candidatus Poseidoniales archaeon
CAGATGGATGCACCATCTTCGCAACGACCAAACAACTCGATGGTCGTCTGTGGAGCATCCTCATCACCGTGAGAATGATACCGCCCACTGACGACACCAAAGCGGCCAGACCATGCCTCCATAGCAACGCCTCGGGCTCAACCGTCTTGAAACCGAGCCTTTGGCCAGTTCAATTAGACGTTGAGTTTTCTTCGGAATGAAACAGCAAACAGCATAGCAAGAAGAAGGAGCCATACTTCGAATCCTGGTATGGATTCGTCATCATCATCGTCGTTTCCATCACCAGTTCCATCACCCGTGTTGCTTCCTTCATAATGTGGACATCCGTTACCGGGCAGAGATGTATCGATGAGGTCTGGATTCCAGTATTCCCATTCCTCACATTCCGAGGACGTATCATCAACATCTTCCCAAACCGTTGGGTCGTATGGAGCGTAATCGGAGTTGTCTCCTACACCGTCTGAATCGGTATCCAACCATTCTGAGCCATCAAACGGGAAGGCGTCAGCCTCGTCAGGGATACCATCGCCATCGGAATCAAGGTAAGGCACAGTAACCATCACACTCAGCGATGTCAAGAGAACGGCTTCATTGTTTGAATCGTAACCGTACGCATTGATGTACACTGATTGAATGATTGTTACGTTGGTTTGAATGGAATCCAACATCAAGCCAAGCGAGAAATCATCCCCTTGTTCCAATCCTTCGGATCGGTTCCATACACCATCAAGGCGGAGATCGTACTTGTCAACGGCAGAAGCATCAAACGATGTTTCATTGAATGCGACCTCAACGAAGGCTGGACTCATCGTGGTGTTGAGAAGCGTACCATTGACGAGCATGAAATCTGTATCGATAATATCGAGCAAATCCGGTGCTGTCAATTCGATTGAAGCGCCGGGCGGAGGTGCTGACCACACATCGGAAAGTGGATCGTACGTCCATGCACCATCCCATTGGCAATCACCATCTCCATCAAGAACGAATTCGCCACCAGCATTGACGGCATCTTCGGGTGCGACAAGACCCTGACATGCCATGAGCGTGATCTCAAACCAATGATAGGTAACCCAACGTTGGTCATCACCTTCATATGTTCTGATGTAAATGTGGAGCGTTTCAGAAAGATTCGTGTAGAATCCATCGATGGAAAGCGTCATCGAAAAGGTGTCTCCATCGGACAAGGAAGCGGCGCGATTAAAGAGACCTTCAAGCATGAGATTGTATTTCTCAACAGCAGACTCATCGAAATCGTCCATGGAAAACGCAGCTTCAACAAAGACTTCCCCGGTCTCAGAACCTGACACAAGCGTTCCGTTGATGTAAAACACATTTGCATCGGTTGAGGTCATGTTATCGGATGCATCGATTTGGAAGACAGGTTCATCATCACCCCAATCATTTGGAACGACAACGAAGTACATTCTGAATTTCTCAGACTCTTTACCAACTGCATCGTAAACACGAAGTTCCAAGCGAATCTGATTTTCCGTCTGTCCATCCTCACTTACGGTAACATTCTGAAACGAATAGGTGAACAAGCCGTTGCTCGATGCTGGTTCAGAGAACGTGTGCCCTTCAAGATTGAACTGGTCATCGCCATAGGGCGCATCAAAGAAAATATTCCACTGATAGGTGTCAATGCCGTTTCCTGTTGTTGCATCAGAATCGTATGAATTACTTCCATCGAATTGGACGTTCAATTGGCCCGTTGAGTCCAAGGTGAGGCGATACACATCCCAATCCTGTCCTGCAACATTTTTCGTACCAGTATGGGCAATGTTGGAAGCAATGGCTTGGTTTGCACCAAGCGTCATATCGGCTACTGGATCGTAGTTGTCTGTTGAATAAACGGTGATTTCATCAGCAAGTTCAGTCGGTTGAGGGTGTTGAACCAGTCCTGCAAGAAGCAGGAGAAGGATCATTGCAAGCGCAGTTCTCATAGTCATGCCTAATCGCTTTCAGAACATAACATAATCGCCAAATTCGCAAAAAATCGATGAGCAAGAATTGAAAGCCGAATCTCCTTAGCGGGAATCACGGGTTGAGGTTCATGGCCAAAGATATCGACTGGGACAAACTGACGTTTTCGTTAACACCAACCGATACCATGTACGTGGCTGAAACCACGGGCGATGAGCCATGGATGCCTGGTGATTTGCGTCCATATGGCAACATTTCCATCTCTCCAGCTGCGGGTGTTCTCAACTACGGTCAAGGTCTGTTTGAGGGGATGAAGGCCTATCGAACCGCCAAAAACCGTGTTGTCTTCTTCCGTCCTGATGAGAACGCTCGACGGATGCAGCGTGGTGCAGATCGATTGAAGATGCCACCTGTTCCAGAATCCATCTTCATCGATGCCGTTGAACAAGTCGTTCAAGCCAACATCGATTGGTTGCCTCCGATGGGTCGAGGTGCAATGTATGTTCGACCGTTGTTGATGGGAAGTGGTCCTGTTCTCGGCGTATCTCCTGCTCCAAGTTATTCGTTCATGATTTACGTCACACCGGTTGGACCGTACTTCAAGGGCGGCATGCGTGCCATTGAATTGTTGATTTCTGATGAATTCCATCGAGCTGCACCAGGTGGCTCAGGTGGAGTCAAAGCGATTGGGAACTATGCGCCCGGCATGATGCCAAGCAAACTTGCCAAAGCGCAAGGCTATGCCGAAGTCATCTATCTCGATGCTCGAACCAGTACCTACATCGAAGAGGTTGGTGCTGCGAACTTCTTCTGCATCAAGGACAAGGTCCTCTACACGCCTGAATTGACGGGAACCATCCTTCCTGGAATCACCCGAGATTCCATCATCGCTCTGGCTCGTCACATGGGCTACGAAGTCGTTGAAGAGAAGGTCAGTGCTGAGTTTGCAATGTCTGCAGACGAAGCCTTCTGCTGTGGAACAGCAGCCGTCATCTCTCCAATCGGTAGCATCACCCATGGCGAGACCAAGGTCACCTACGGTGATGGAACACCAGGAACCATCACAACAACACTGTACGACAAACTCACAGGTATTCAGAACGAAACCGAAGAAGACATCTTCGGATGGTTGCACGAAGTTCCTCTGTGATCACTTGCCTTTCTTGGGCTTGGTCTCAACGTGCCAAACGAAGTAGGTCTTCTCATCAAGAATCAACTCACTCTTGTAGGTCATACCAAACTCGCTTGGTTCGATGGTTCCATCAAAGGTGAATTGAATCATCAACAAGCCATCGCTGTTGGATTTGAGAACACCTGTCCCATCTTGAACGCCAGCGAATTGAGCCGCTCCAAATCGCTTCTTGTTGACTTCAACATTGGTCTCTCGAACCTCGACCTCGTAACCAGGTGACATCTCAGCACAGCGGATGCGCTCATTGGTCTTGGCCTTGGTATTGTATGGAATTGTGACAGCCTTGAGAACGAATGGATCGAGCATTGTTCCAGAACCGCTCTGGAATGCAGGCGTTGCTGAAACGTGTTCTGTCTGTACACCAACGCGTTCCTTGCGTCGTGTCAAGATCATTGGAACCACGAGGATGAAGGCCAACACGAGGAAGATAATCGGGAAGCAGATTGGCTTGAATGGATTCTTGTCCTTTTCTGGCGGTTGCTCGTAAGAACGGAAGTCGTAACA
>JAYOBT010000071.1:0-3377 GCA_038105035.1 Candidatus Poseidoniales archaeon
CCAGTCGAAATGCATGATGCGTAGATGCGCCCTTCATGGAATTCTACGGCCCAAAGGAAAGGAACCCATGAGAAGTCGTAGAATGCACTGTCAAGAGGTGTTCCGTCGAGGTGGCCTCTTGGGAGATAGTAGCCGATTGTGGCTTCAAAGTGGATGTCAATCCGATCAGTAGCGATTGGAGAGATGAGCGTTTCAACGTCAACAATCCAAACGCCTGCGTGATAATGCGAGATGTACAGCCGCCCGTCCCACGTACCACCACGAGATTGATCGGTTTCTTCCGTCGTCTCGAAATAGCCACTGTCGAGATTGTGTGGACTGAACAGCAACCATTCGTCCGCTACAGGATCAAGTTCACAGGTTGAACCGAAACAATGGTCAGTTGCGTAAGGGATTTCCCAGTCACGAGTCATGGAGATCTCGAATTTGAAATTCCCGTTTTCCATGGAATACTCAGTGGTGTCGAGCAAGTAGACGATGCCTGTTCCCTCGTACAGGTCGAGGCACTCAACGGCTGCTGTCACGTAATGCCGCGGTTCATCACCTAGTCCAAGATGGGAGACGTCGAGCATTTCTGGGAACGGTTCTGCGTAGTGAATGTAGGACACACGCCCACCATTCTCGTTGCTCGTTGTTCCGCTATCTGGTCGACCGTCGTTGTCGAGATCGAGGAAATCCATCCACGAGCCAACCTCAGGAGCACGCCAGCGACACATCACAGGGTTGCCTTGTCCAGCCTTGCAGAGCGTTGCCATAGTCGTGTATTGGGCAGGTGAATTGACAGGATGCGGGACATCGGTGACGTCTCCAATTCGAAGACCTGCTTCCCAATAGGAGCCGTAGACAAAGGTTCGACCATAACGCGGGTCTTCTGTGTCTTCACCAGGCCATCGTTGCACTGTCATGTCGTGAATGTAAATCCAGCCGCCACGAGTGGTTTCCCATGCGACTTCGTATTCCCCGACCTTGATGATGGTGTGACCGACACCGGATGCAGGGATACCAGGAAGCGTTCGAGAAGCACTGCCTTGGAGGTTGAGGTGAGCAATGGTGACGCCACCACATGCTTCACCCAAAGCAGAGTCGCATTGCTCGTAGTCTGGGTTGGCTACGAAGATGTACCATTCTCCATCGATCATGTGTGGATAGAGGTTGTGAGGGCCGCTAGGATGGTCGACATCGTACCATGAATCAACGTAGGTTGGGTTTGTTTTGTCTGTGACATCGATGAGAACAACTGAGACTTGAGAGGGATCACCCCACTCGCCAACGTTTGGGTCAGCATAGCCTGAGTCAACAAGTTGATTCTGGAGAATAACGTATTCGTTTCCATTGTATTCCAAATATTTCACATCGAGAACTTGTGTGTTCGGATCGTTGTAGACGCCAACAACTTGGGGATCGGATGCGTTGGTAACGTCGACAATGTGCATGTCGTTCCAACCTGCTTGGTATGTGTACACGTTACCGTCTGGGGAACGAGCAACCGAAACTTCTGCATTTCCTGGTGATGTCAACGGGTTGAATGCAACCTGTTCGATGTTATCAGTACCCGCTTGGTGTTGACTGGCGTTTGAGTGGTCGTGTCCTTCGCCTTGGAACAAAGGGTCACCTGCTGCAAACGTGAAGGTTGGTTCACTTGTTTCCGCTTCGTCCCCAACACCGACAAGGAGGACGGTAATTGATGATGCAAAGAGAATACCAAAGATGCCTAGTGCAACCATTCGCGTGTCCATGTCAATGCCACAGGTATCTTGCGTATTGTATTTATTCTCAGTACACTTGGCCAAACCATGCGTTCCCTTGTGGTTGCAATGGCCATGTTGCTACTTGCAGCACCCGTAGCAGCCCACGAGTTGGTCATTTACACCGTGATTGTCAACGATGAGGGGCCACAACCTGCGGATGTACCTGCAAGTGCGCTCAAAGCTGGCGATTCGGTCTGGTTTTGGATGAAAGATTCGACAGAAAACATGTCAATGGTTATCGAATTGAGCAAAGATGGTGCAAGTGCACGATCTCCCACGCTTGTCTACGAGTGTGCCCTCGATGAAAACGGAAGTTTGGTTGATGACAACTGCAAGAATCGTTATGAATTCACCTTTAGCGGAAATGAATCCGTTGGTTTGTGGAACGTGTCCTACATGAAATCCATCAACGGAACGCTCACAGAAACGCTCTATGGAAGCGTAACAATCAACGAGGACGTTCACCTTGATGCAAACCACACGCACGACAATACCACAAAGCAGGAAGTTGAAACCCAAAGCACGGGCACCAATGATTCGATGGTTCAGACCGCTGCGATCGTGGTTGCAATCGTATCAGCACTTGGAGTTGGAATCATTCTGATGCAGCCCCAAGCGAAGACGCTCGTTGAGGAAGAATAGGCTTCATATTGAGCCTTTATGTACTGTCAAAAACAGTATATTCATGGACAAAAATCCCTCTGAAAATGATAAACTGAAAGCCATTCGTGAACAAAAAGAACAACCGCTACTCGATGCATTCCAAGGCTCGAAAATGTGGTTCCATGAGAAATATCTTCTCTTTGAAACCACAGTGAATATCGAAACCGATGAATGGGGCGCTCGAATCACACTCAGCAGCATCGCTCATCCAACCTTCACCATCTCTGGAAGATGGGACATGATCAACTTCGGCCCTGACTACATAGGGTGTTCAATGGTCGGCTGGTCGCTCTATTCAGAATGCCCGTATCCAGAATGGTTTGGGGAATGAATTGTCTTATGCCCAAATGCGACGATTCAAAGGTAAACGGCTTCTCGGAAGGATGTGGCTTGGGTACGTCTACGACGATTTCTGAAGCATCTCGAAAAGAGAGGCGAGGTGCTGCGCATCGACCGTCCGGTTGATGTTGCCTATGAGGCAGGTGCAATCGCTGACCTTCTGGTCAAGAACGATGGTCCTGCTGTCGTCTTCGAACAACCTCGTCTTGCTGATGGTTCAATTTCACCCATGCCACTGGTCATGAACCTCTTTGGTAGTCATCAACGAACACTGGATGCACTCGGAGCCTCGCACGAAACGGAAGTCGGCGATCGTATGACAGCGATGATGAAACCAGACATCGGTACCTTCGTCAAAATGCCATGGAAGGCGCTTCCTCTCGCTCGAGACGCCTTTGCAATGCCTCCACGAAACAAACGGTTTGCAGCTCCTTGCCAGCAGGTTCGCATGAAAGATCCAGACCTCACCAAACTTCCGATTCCAAAGACATGGCCGATGGATGGAGGTCATTTCGTAACTCTTCCTTTGGTTGTCACCAAAGATCCGAAGACGGGTGACCACAATCTTGGGATGTATCGTGCTCAAGTCTTCGATGCGAAGAACATCGGGTTGCACTGGCAAATCCA
>JAYOBT010000030.1:0-18047 GCA_038105035.1 Candidatus Poseidoniales archaeon
GGCCCTGTTGGCGAACCTGACGGAGGTCCCGGTGGGCCATCACTTGGTGGGCCTTGAGGAGGTCCTGAGGGTGGGCCTGAAGGTCCAGGTGGACCGGATGGGTTCGGAGATGGAGGAGTGCTTTCGATTCCTTCCATGGCACCAAATGCACCATCGAGCATGGAGCCTAGAGCGGCTTCCTGTGCCTGTTCTCGTGCTTCTTCTGCCGAGGTTTTCTTTGCTGCCATGGTCGTCCCTGACTACGCCATACCTCGCGGCTTAAATAGCGGTTCCGTTACGGATGGATGCCTACGGCCCGCTTGGTGTAGAGGTTATCATGCAGGATTGTCATTCCTGCGACCCGGGTTCAATTCCCGGAGCGGGCGCCTCACTCATCTCTCTGATGAACCGTCACTGTACCGCACACGCGACACCAGACTTTGATACCGTCAATTCTTGGGGTTGCACCTGCGATATCGATGCTGGCTCCACATTGGCACTGGACAACATTGCGCATGAACGTTCCAACCCTTCGATGTTCATGAATTCAGCGCTTGTTTTGGTTTGACAACACCAACTCGTAACGAAACATGGCTTTTGCAGTTGAGAAACCCTTTATTTCCTCCACATGAATATTGGCAATGGTCCGATTGCTGGCTTGTATAATGGTTTGCAATTGATGAACAATATCGGCTTGTTTCTCTTGAATTGACCAACCGCAGAGCAATGATTCCTCTCGAGTTAGGAGGGGAAGGAGCTCAGGCAAATGATCGATGCTTTCGTGTGGCAGATTGACCAAAAGAACGTCCGCACAACCAATCATTTCTGGTTTGAAATCCATGAGTAGGCGTGCGTCCATGCAATCCACTTCATACAATCCATCTCGCTGACGTTTCGAATGAAAATAATCCATATTCTGCTTCAAGAGAGGTATTGCATCTGGATTCATATCGTTAACATACGCCTTCGAAACAAGATTTGCATTTGTAAACAACAACGCCATCGAAGGCCCAACTCCAGCGTATGGATCGACGATGACAAGCGGTCGACCTTTCGACTGAGACATCGAGGATACTGCTTCAAAGGTCCTCATTCGTTGGGTTGTTAAACGGCCTGAAAAGTATGCTACAGCAGGATTGATACTGAATTCATGACCATGCTCACGGTATCGTGTTTGCGTTGAATCGTTACCCTGTCTTGATTTGAGAACGCGTAGATTACGAACTCTAAATTCGCCTTCAACACCAGCGTCGTGGCATACGACGCGAACGGACGGAAATTGTTCCAACATCGCTTGAGCAATTTCTTGCTCAACCTCAGTCATTTCGTCTGGAATCTTAACCAGCAACAGATCTCCTTGTACCTCAAATGCTTGTGGGAAATCATCGTTGAATCTCTCCCTCAATTCATCCGAAATGTGTTCCCAATAGTATCTGTTTTTCTTGTCCGATGCTTCAACATCAATGATTGCGTGTCCATCCCAAACAAGGTCTTCAGCTTGGGGGGCGTTCTCATTGAGTGGGATGGCTGTATCGTCATCAATTCGTTGCACTCGATGCCCCGTTTCATACCAGCCATTCGTTTTGCAGAGGTCAATCCAATGCGACGTCTGAGCACTCGGCACCCTCAAATGACGCATGGGTCTCGGAGAACCATCGCAAGTATGAGGTTTGAGGATGGAAGATGGTAACGCGACTGGCTTTGCGCTCATTGGAATGGGCCCAGGTAAAGTCGAAGCCATGACGCTCGAGGCTGTTGAAGTTGCGAAAAATGCTGACATCCGCCTCTACGAAGCCTACACAGCACTGTGGCCAGAGCATGAATTATCCAAATTAGAAGGCTTAATCGGCCCGATTGAACGAATCATGCGCCCTGCTGTAGAACGGCCCGAGGACCTTTTTGAGCAAGCAAAATCGCAATCGATTGCCATATTGGTCGTAGGCGATCCGATGCAGGCAACGACACACGTTGACTTTCAGTTACGTGCTCAAAAGGCAGGCATTCCTATTCGGGTGATTCATGGCATCTCTGTAACGACGCTGGTCCCGGGTTCGACAGGTCTTTCCGATTACAAGTTTGGAAGATCAACAACGTTGACCTATCCTTATGGTGATTGGATTGTTACATCTCCGCTCGAAGTGATGTTGAGAAATCAGATGCAAGGACTTCACACCCTTGTGTTGTTCGATCTTGACCCCACAGGGGCTGGAACCGGTGATCAGCGCCCTATGCAGCCAGGAGATGCATTCACAAGCATCGAAAAAATGGCGCAGAAGCTCGACGATTCGGAAGTTGATGAAGCCTTGAAGAAACAAGCCGCAACATTGTATGAATCAATCTGTGTCCTGTGTTGTGACTTGGGCACGGACGATGCATTCATGAAAACGACATCGATTCGTGATCTCAAGACTCAATCAGGCGGGAGGTTGAATTGCATGGTCTTCTTAGCCAACGTGTCGGAGATGGAGCAAGAAGCCATCAACCGCTGGATGTGATACCATGGACATTGGAATTCTTCTTTCGTTCTTGCTGTTTCTGGGATTCTTTGCAGGTGTTGGGCTCGCAAGTATGCGTGTCAAACAAGATACAACCGATGACTATCTCGTTGCTGGACGCGGGATGCACCCTGCTCTTGCGGCACTCTCTGCGGTGAGTACGTGGAACTCCGGTTACATGTTCATCGGTTTTATTGGGTTCATCTATGTGATGGGTTATTCAGCCATTTGGATTGGTTTGATTTCTACTGTCGGGCAATTGGTTGCATGGGCTTGGCTGTACAAGTTCATCCAGAAAGAAGGAAATGAACGCGGTTTGCGTTCTCTTTCCTCGCTCGTTTCAGAGAAGGCAGGGGCTCCGGAAGCAAAATTGGCTGCAGTGCTTTCCGTGTTCTTCTTGTCAATCTATGCTGCAGCGCAATTAACTGCTGGAGGAAAAGCGCTCTTTGTTATGCTCGGCTGGCCTGAATTGGTTGGTATTCTCATCGGATTCGTTCTTGTCGTTGCTTACTGTTACGCAGGAGGTATTCGGGCCTCAATTTGGACCGATGCTGCCCAATCCTGTGTCATGATCGTTGGTTCAGTGATCCTGTGCTGGGTTGCTCTTGGAGACGTTGGTGGATTCTCTGGAATGCACAACGAACTGGAATCGCAAAGTGCTACACTCGTCAATTTCCTTCCAACCGATATCTCATTGGGCATCTCACTCTATCTACTTGCATTCTTCCTCGGTGGATTGGGCGTTGCAGGCCAACCTCAAGTTGTATCTCGAGTTATGACGCTGAATTCTGATAAAGACAGAAAGCAGGCTATGATCTGGTTTTTCGTATGGCAAACGCCATTCATTGCATTGATGTTCATCGTCGGACTTGCCAGTCGAGTTTTGTTTACAGATGGCGACTTCGATGCAGAGCTCGGATTACCTGCACTCGCTATGGACACACTTCCAGCACTCGGGGTTGGGATGATTCTTGCTTCGATTTTTGCTGCGACAATGTCAACCGCTGATAGTCAAGTTCTCGCCTGTACTGCAGCCATTACCGATGACATCAAGCCCGAATGGCGGGAAGATCACAAGACGACAAAGAAAGTCACGTTGTACGTTGCAGCTGCTGCAACAATGATCTCAATAGGAGGGCTTTACGTTCCCGGAGGCGATTCTGTCTTCGCTCTTGTTGTTCTGGCTGTTTACGGCCTTGGAGGCATCTTTGTCCCACTCCTCATCATTCGATGGATGGGGTACAAACCCGATACCTTTCATTCAATTGCAATGATGATTTCTGCCTTCTCCGGAGTTATCGTTTGGACCTTCCTCGGACTCGGCGGCGATGTCTTCCCATCCGTTCCTGGCGTTGGATCAGCATTCATTGCACACTTCATCATGTGCGCTGTGCGCGATGATTCTGCTTCCAATCCGTTTGGTCGATTCGAAATTTCGCAAGAACGACGGCGACAATTCACAACAGTAGGTATCATCGCACTCTGTTTTGTGGGTGTTGCTGAAGGGGCGTATGCTGTTTATGGGCCCGATTCAAGTGAAAATTCTGATGCAAATAGAGTTGCGATGTATCAGGTCGATGGGAATTTTTCCCTTATTGAAATTGGATCGGGGACTGAAGTGATTTCAGATAGTGCTCAAGTTTCAGCCTCCAGTGATGCAGTTGATTTGAATGGCCTTAACATCGTCGGATTCCAAATAACCACAAGCCACACCGATAATGAACAGCCTTGCAATATAGGTGCATCCACGGAAGACGATGAAGTTGCCTACAATGGTGGAATTGAAGAAATTCAAGTGACGAATTCGGGGACCCAACAAAATCTTGAATCTTCAGAATATTGGATCGACAGTGCTTTGATTGGCTCTACTACGAATAGCTCATCAAACGAACTTAGCCAATTACTGGATGGAGGAGACTTCGGCATTGGAGAATATTCTTTCACAATTTCAGTAACTGTCAACGATGGAGGCGCAACCCTCCCATTCCCATGCAGCAATGACGATTCGGATGAATCCGTTGATTGGACAGTATCTCTGATTACGCTTGATTATACGTTGACGGAAGTCAAAGAGTGAATCGTTGAGTCTCGTATCCGATTGACCAGCCTGATGCTTCAAGTTGTCTTGATGCATCCGATTGTACGTTGTACAATGGGTTTGTGTGATTAAGATGGATGAAATGAATTTCTGAATCATCCTCACGTCGTAATCCCAGCCGATGAAGTGATTCTTCCACCGTTGGATGTGGGACAACACTCATGTCACGACCTTGCAGTTCTCCACCAGACCAAAATGTTCCGTCGAGGAGTGCGACATCGATGGCGAATTTCTGAAGGAATGCTCGGATTGATTCACAATCGTGCGCTTCGAGTGTTTGCTCCCAAGAATCGTGATCGGGTAGGAACAGCAGGGACTTTTCTTTACCTCTGATGATTGTTGCATGCATATCAGAAAGTTCTGCTCGATGAGGTACTGGTATGAATTCAATTATGACATCATCGATTTCAACGCTCGGAAAGGCACTTGGTTCAAGCACGTTCTGTTGCAACAATTGGTTCCAAGCGGGTGTTGCTTCAATTAACGCTTGCATCGAAGGGCTGCAATGGAGTTTGATGTTTCGTGCTGACATCGTTTCGCGACCAAACAATCCCAATCCATCCACATGGCCAAGGTGGGCATGAGTGATGAAGAGATGGTCGATGCTCGGATTATCGATCATCCTCAATTGACGTCCAAGATCTCGTGTTGCTTCGACAAGGAGTGTTTTTCCACCACTCGTTTGAATCCCGAGAGCGACAGGGCTCCTGTAATCATCCTCAGTCAGTCCTTGGCAGCATGCCCTAACACAACCTGGCTGAGGGCGCCCTCCATCTTGGGCAATTCCAAGCAATGTAACGACCGCCATGATGACAGCACGCACTCCTGCAACATAGACATATTCAGGGGGAAGACCTCAAGCGAGACGCCTGTTTGGATTGAGATGACGGACTTATGGCACGACCAGCACAGGTATCCTTCCCTGGCCAAAAACAGCGGATGCGGATGCGTGGGACAAAGCACGCAAACGATGCCACAGCGAAGCGGCTTGGTCGACAATTACGACAACTCCTCGAGGATCCCAACGAATTTCTTCCAACGATGACATGGAAAGGTCGCTTGAGTTGGGGGCGCAGAGATCCTGTTACGAAGACTCTCCAAGATCTTCGAAAGATTGTTGCGAAGAAGGATGATGTGAAGTGGCTCTCCAAGCGCATGCTTGCAAAACGTGGCGATCCTGTTGGGAAAGCCCTCGCTGGTTCGTTGCATGCTGCACATGATGAGGAGATTTCACTGGTTGGAAATTTCAAGTCACCGAATTTTGGATCTGGATCCTTCATTCGGCGCGGTGATGGGAAGCAAGGGTATCTCGCGGGATTGCAGAACCATCAAAATCTCACATTGCGAATGTTGCCATGGGAAGATCATGCTCGAAAAGGAATGTACTTCTTTTCATGGGAGAACGGTTTTGTCTGTACTGGGCCAAATCCGAATCCTCCGAAGGGGTGGTTGGAAGATGTTCTCGAACGTTCTCGTTTTGATTTCAAGCACGAAGAAATTGAGGGAATTGATGTCTACGCCGCTGGGGAAATTACTGGGCAAGAAGTCCTCAATGGTACGCCTTCGACACAAGGATGGGTTCGTCTCAGTTTCAAACATGGTCCTATTGTTGGCATCGATTTGCAATCATTGAAAGCCACGAAAGAAAAACAGAGCGCATTCGTTCACCATCTCGCGCTATCAATGCTCCCTCCATTGTTGACATCAATTGTTGATATCGATGCAATGTGGGTTCCAAATGGATGGGATTTGAACGACAATCTTCCAAGGGGAGCGCAAGAGGGGCTTGACAAACTGATGACCGGTTGGCATGGTTTGACGGTACCTGAAGGAAACCTAACCCGGGCTTGCGAGCGGGCGGTTCTTGATTCCCTCGATTTTGGTTTGCTTATTGGTTCTTCATGGAGCAAAGGAGATTCCATTGACCAGATTCTAACTTCATTGGAGAATATACAGGGGTCGCAAGATGAAAAATTGCTTGCAGCTGGTGTATTCCTCGAGGCCATGACTCAAACAGACGAAGGTATCCGAATCGATTCGAGAGGAGGACGACAAGAACGTGAAGGAAGTATCGTCGAAATCATGGAAGGTGCAAGTCTAACAGATGCAGTTCACGCTCTATGGGAAGATTTTGGTTTATCTGGGCTCACATCCATTGGAATTGAAGGAGATGAAGCCCAAATCATCTGGGAACAACAACTGAAGAAGCCAAAACCGCTCAAGACGTTCCTCAAAGGATTGGATTCTTCCAGGAAGAAAGCACAGCAGAAAGCAAAGTTCCCTTACCGGATTGGGGATCTTCCTGGACCGGTTGGTGCGATTCATGATTTGATTCTCACCGGTCTGTTGGAAGGCCCAGGAATTGCTGAGCGAAAAGCCACATCGCGCCATGACGATATCGATGGCGCGGCTGCTGGTTGGGCATGGTTGCGTGCTGCTGATCGCTCAACGGGACAAGAGTGGCATTTCGAATCCCTTGCACGAGACCGCGGTGGTGCGTGGATGGAAGCGACAAGAGCACTGCTTGAAACGGGAAAAAAACTTCTCAATTCTGACGATATTGATGACACAGAATTTGTCAAGGCCCTCAACATTCTACATACGTCAACAGGACAACAAGAGCCCTTGCCGAATCAAGAAAGTGCTTGATTCAAATCATCCCAAAGATCCTCAACATCTTCGATTCCGACGCTGATTCGAACATATCCTGGCTCAATGCCTGCAGCGATACGAACGTCGACAGGCATGGCCATATGACTCGATGTTGCGGGTACTTCAATGAGAGATTCGACACCACCCAATGATGTTGCTTCGTAAAACACATTCAGTTTAGACATGAATTCCATGGCACCCTCGTCGCCACCAGCAACAACGATTCCGAGCATTCCGCACCCCTTGGGTACAACGCGCTGTGCAATCTCATAGTCGGAATGTGAAGGAAGCGTAACATGTTGGACTCGGACTACGTTCGGGTGATCTTGCAATCGACGCGCCAGTTCTGCGGAATTTGATGTTAAGATTGGCATGCGAGCGTGAAGGGTTCGCATACCTCGTTCAAGGAGGTAGCAATTGTGTGGGTCAGGAGCACCACCAAAATGAACACGGCCCATGAAAATCTTAGCGATTAGCTCCTTTGATCCAACGACAGCCCCGCCAAGAAGATCAGAATGACCACCAAGGTATTTCGTTGTGGAGTGGATAACCAAATCAGCACCCATGCTCAATGGCTGGCAGCCCCAAGGTGAGGCAAATGTGTTGTCAACAATCACCAACAGATTGTGACGTTTTGCTACCTCAACCATGGCTGGAATATCACAGACTTTGAGGTTTGGATTGGTGATGGTTTCAATGTACATTATCTTCGTATTGTCTTGAATCGCCGCTTCGTACGAAGAAGGATCTCGAATGTCGGCCATGGTTGTTTCAATTCCAAGCCTTGGTAATTCTTCCGTCATGAGACCATAGGTTCCCCCATACACATCTGCAGATGCAACAATGTGATCGCCTTGGTTGAGAAGCATCAGCATGGTCGTCGAAATAGCTGCCATCCCGCTTGCGAACGTTTCAGCATCTTCTCCACCTTCCATCGCACAAATTTTCTGGGCCACAGCATCCGAATTGACAGAGGATAAGCGCGAATAAAGGAGAGTGTGCTGGGCTCCAGCAGCCCAACCAGCGTAGCGTTCTTCCGTTAGTTTGTACGTGGATGAAAGAAAAATTGGTGTGTTCACGGAATCTCCGACATGGTTGGTTCCTGCGTGTACGTTTTTTGTCGCATCGCGGTGGTTGTTATGTCCTGCCATGGTTCCGCCCAATTTTTCCTCATGGCAGACAGGACTTGAACGATGTGCTACTTTTTGATGACTTATTCTTCCTCTGCAGAATCGGTTTGTCGTAATTCGACCATGAGATTGCCAATGAGCAGAGCACCCCCGCCAACAGCAATCCACCCTGTCCAAGTGGTCATTCCTAATCCAAGTGCAAACATGGTCGCCCAAACAGGTTC
Organism: Candidatus Poseidoniales archaeon; assembly: GCA_038105035.1. GTDB lineage: Archaea > Thermoplasmatota > Poseidoniia > Poseidoniales > Poseidoniaceae > MGIIa-L2. The sequence continues at coordinate 8,579 of JAYOBT010000030.1, forward strand.
GAGCGCGTAGATGATGGCTGCTTGGACAGGGTGAAGATATCGTTGAAGGAGATTCAACAACAACAAAGCAAACAACGATCCAATCAGGCCCAAACAAAGTAAGGGAAGTATGACACCATCATTGAAAACAACCGACAATGCATCCGTTGTTGACGCACCTCCTGTAAGGACTACAACAACGAGGCTTCCCAAGACAACGATGAGAAACGATGTACTCGTCACACCAGTTGGGCTCATCTCTTGAGTGATCTTTTGTGTGAAAAGAATGTGTAGAGCAAAGAAGAATGCGCAGAAAACCGTGAGAACTTCACCTACGCCCCACGAGAGATGGGGTGGGCCTTCGATGAAGCCTGCGCCGAATGTAGCAAGGGCGACCCCGAGAATCATGGTACGAGTCACCCTTTGCCCTGTGAGTGTTGTCGTGATTAACGCCGTAAATACAACGTAAAGTGAAGTCAAAAATGCAGACGTTGATGGCGTGATTGAATCAAGACCAATCATCTGAGTAATGAAGCCAACAAGCAAGATAGCGCCAAGAATTGACCCTCCTTTCCACAATTGTTGATCGCTCAATGCTGAACGAGCCTCTTTCGAAATCAGAAGAAGTGCAACAAAGGCGATTAAAAATCTCCCACCAACGAGTGCGGCGACAACCGGCGTTCGACCATACGCCTCGATTTCTGGTTGGATGGCATTCATGGCTTGTTTCATCCAAATGAAGGTCGCACCCCAAGCGAAGGTCACAGCGAGGAGGCCCCATACCGCCTTACGACGCATCGATGCCTCCATGTTTGTTCTCTTTCATCCATAGTGCATAGTGATGATGGTCGCTCAAGAAGGCTCAAAGAGCGCCGAGAAGTGGTTGAACCATGGCGTCATGGGAGGAACCCATCGAAACTGGCGAAGTACCTGAATCCGGGTCGACATTTGATGCCATTGTTGTAGGTGGCGGCCCTGGAGGATGTTCAGCTGCAGGCTATCTCGCTATGGCTGATAAGAAGGTGCTCTTAATCGAAAAAGGCGTTTGGCCTCGTGACAAGATTTGTGGTGATGCCGTAGGTGGTAAATCGCTGTCCCATGTCAAAGCCCTTGGCGTCAAAGAGACGCTTGAAGCAACGCCGCATTTCAGAGTGAACGGAATCCTATTCTCCAGTCCAAATGGAAAGGAGGTGCGCGTCCCATTACCAGAAGAAGACGTCGCACGACTTGAAGCAGGGTACGCCTTACCCCGCCAACAATTTGACCATTTGCTCTTTGATCGTGTCCAAGAATTGGTCCGAGAAAAAGGCGGTTCAGTTATCCAAGGAGCATCGGTGAAGGAAGTCTTACACAACGACGGGGACGATCCAGGAAAAGGATCTGGATCGAAGCGAAAAGCCAGCGGAGTTCAATTGACCATTGGTGGAAGAAAAGGAACGGTGATGGAATTTCATGCTCCTTCCATCGTTGGAGCTGGAGGATACCTTTGCCCTGTTGCCACTTCACTCGTCGTCGATACGTACCAAGAGAAAATGGTTGATCGGAAACATTACTGTGGCGGATATCGCGAATATTGGGACGGTGTAACAGGTTGTGAAGGAAACATTGGCGACATCGAAATTCACTTTGTTGATACCATCATCCCTGGATATTTCTGGATTTTCCCAATTGGTGAAGGACGAGTCAATGTCGGTTGCGGCATGGTTATGCATCTAATGGACAAGCAATCAAAGAAACTGAAAGCATTGCAGAAGGATATCATAGCCAATCATCCACAATTCAAAGAACGCTTTGCGAACGCAACAATGGTTAAAGGAACCGCAAAGGGATGGCAACTTCCGTTCGGGTCACCAAGGAAGAAACAGAAGAACCAACCTCGAAGAATGGCGATGAACGGTGCATGGCTTGTCGGTGATGCGGCAAGTCTCGTCGATCCATTCTCTGGCGAAGGTGTTGGCAATGCGCTTGTGACGGGAGAAATCGCTGCACGACACATCATTGAGGGACGCTCACCGGAAGAATACCAAAACGAAGTCTGGGCAGCACTCGGTGCTGAACTCAAAAACAGTTACCGGATGCAGTCGCTAAGTCGAAAATCATGGTTGCTCAATTGGTTTGTTGGGAAAGCAAGTCGTAAACCAGAGTTGCAGGAAATGATGACCGAGATGATTGCAAGCAAAGAAGCGCAAGAAAACCTGCATTCTCCATGGTTCATGTTCAAGACCTTGATGTTCTAAGGTGGCATCATGGGGACTGCACTTGAGGGTATCAAAGCGGTTTTTCTCGATCTCGATGGGACGATTTATCTCGGTGGAGAATTGATCGGTGGAGCCTTGGATTTTCTTCAGCGATGTGATGACCAAGGCGTCATGCGGTTTTTCCTTTCCAACAATTCTTCTCGGAGCGTAGATCAATACGTGAAGAAACTTGAGAAGATGGGGATTCCTGCAACATCAGACGACGTCTTACTCTCAACCCATGATTGCATCGCATGGTTGAAGCGAAACAACATCACTGAAACTTACTGCGTTGGAACAGAGGGGATGTGTCAAATGCTTGAAAATGAAGGGATTTCTACCCGTTCCAATGAACCTCAATACGTCGTTCTTGGATACGATACTGAAACAACCTATGAGCGCTTGGAATTGGCAAGTCTCCACCTCCATGCAGGTGTGCCTTTGATGGCATCGCATCCTGACATGGTCTGTCCTTCACCAGATGGTGGACTACCAGATGTTGGGGCCTTCCTCGCTCTGTTTAAGGCAACGACGGGGGTCGAGCCGACTCATATTTCTGGTAAACCAAATCCGGGAATGATTCTTCACAAAATCGAGGCGCTTGGGTTGAAGCCTGAACAATGCGCCATGGTTGGTGATCGACTTTACACAGATATTGCTATGGCAAATCGTGCCAATTGTATGGGTATATTGGTTCTATCAGGTGAGGCTACAGAAGCCGATGTTGCTGCCCTACCCGAAGGTGCTGAGCAACAACCTACGCTGATTGTTTCTTCCGTTGATGCGTTGCTTAGGTGATGAATTGGGTCTAAGACAGCGTTGGCAACTGTGGCGTAAACGACGTGTTGTCTTCCCTCCGGATGAAATTCACCAGGCTGGTGAGAACGCAGAATTGAGATTGGAGAAGCTTTGCAGGGCTGCTGGAAAAACCAACCAATGGGCTGTCTATCCATCCGTTCGAATTCCTGATCCCGATGGTGGCCGTCGTGAAATCGATTTGATTCTTGTCTCAGGTACAACCATTCTCGTTGTTGAACAAAAACACTGGTCTGGTCGATTCGAGGTGTTCGAGGATGGAGAATTTCTTCAACATAGAAACAAAGGAGGCGAACATAGCCATGCCACAGTTGCGCATCGGATTGCACGCAAAGCAAGGTTACTCGAAGAAATTCATCGCAAGCGATATCCGAACAACAAAATGACATTTCACGTCCTTGTTGCGATGACCCATCCTCGATTAGAATGGCCGGATAGAATTCCAGAGATTCCAGCTGAAATGGTCAACGAACGGCAATTACTTGATCGCATACAATCGACTGGAGGAGAAGAAATCGACTCAGATTTTTCCGAAACGATGGATGGATTTGGTACGTGGGATGAGATTCACATGCATGGTGGACTGAAACTCAAAGGCGACCTGCTTGGCATCGGCCTCGGAACAGGCGTGGATGAATGGGATGTTCATCGAAATGGGGAATTGAAAGCCACCGTCGACCATCCGCGCGGTTTCTTTTCCATCTTCAAAGAGGCAACAAGTCGGATCACCCTAAGCGATTCGAGCGGAAGACACATCGATATCAAATGCAAAGAGGGTCCAATGTTGAAGATGCACGTTGTTGGGCGAACCAATTCTGAAGAGGTTGATTGGATGCAAATCGATGGTATCCTGGCTTCGAAGAAACCTGCGGAGTGGGGCTAATGGCAGCGTTTTGGATCGAGTCGATCGGTCTTGTTGCTGGGTTCATCGGTATCGTTGCTTGGATTCCACAAATCAGACGCGTTTGGGTTGATGAGAAAGAAGAGGGTATTTCCCTTCCAACGTTCATTGCCGTAACTGCATCGCTATCGCTCTGGCTTGTTTATGGAATCATTGTCAATTCCATTGCCATGATTGTATCGAATATACTGACGCTTGCGTTTATCATTGCGATTACGCTTGGCGTCTATCGAATACGCAACAAAAGATCTGAAGATGAACTCAACAAACCGACTTCGTCGTCTCAATGATGACTGCACCAATCTTGTACGGATCACCGTTGGAAGCTGGACGTCGATCTTCGAGACGTCCGACCCAACCATCGGTTGGGACAGATGCTGGAACTCGAATCGATGCACCGCGGTCGGAAACGCCGTATGAGAATTGATCAATCGATTGGGTTTCATGGAGACCTGTCAATCGCTCTTCATTGTGAGCGCCATAAACAGACATATGGCGTTCAATGTTTCGGCCAAATGCCTCACAGATGCTGTCAAACAGTTCTTTCCCACCCTTGTCGCGCATTGCTCCGTTGGAAAAGTTCGCGTGCATTCCTGAACCATTCCAGTCGCCCTTGATCGGCTTTGGATGGTACTCAATGTAGTAACCATAGCTTTCTGTAAGTCGATCGAGCATGTAGCGGGCGACCCAAAGTTCGTCACCAGCTTGCTTTGCACCCTTAGCAAAAATCTGGAATTCCCATTGGCCGCATGCAACTTCTTGGTTGATTCCTTCGAAGTTGAGTCCTGCCTCGAGGCAGAGATCTGCGTGCTCTTCAACGAGTGATCGGCCGTGTGTGTTCTTTCCACCAACAGAACAGTAGTAGAGTCCTTGTGGGCCAGGGTAACCACCGACTGGGAAACCAAGAGGAAGTTGTGTATCAACGTCCATGATGAAGTATTCTTGCTCAAATCCGAACCAGAAATCATCGTCATCGTCGTCGATTGTTGCTCGACCATTGCTTGGGTGAGGCGTGCCATCTGGGTTGAGAACTTCGCACATGACGAGGTAACCGTTGACGCGCTGTGGATCCGGGAAGATGTTCACAGGCTTGAGAAGGCAATCGGATGAACTACCATCTGCTTGCTTGGTCGAGGAACCGTCAAACATCCAAATGGGACATTCTTCCAGTGTTCCGGTAAAGTTCGAACGGACCATTGTTTTGCTACGCATGTTTTGCGTTGGTTCGTATCCATCTAGCCAAATATACTCAAGTTTTGCTTTATCACTCATGGTATCAGACGCCTCGCTGTGAGGACGGTATATGAACCATTTGCTCATTATTTTTGAGTAATTGTGTCAGTATTGAGCAATAAATATTAATTTTTATAATCAAACGAGGATTTTGCCTTCATCCAAGTTGTTCTCTTTTAGCCAATTGCGCGAAAAAGCAAGTTGAAATTTAGCAAACGCACAAATTATCACAATCAGGCTGAGAAGAGTCACTGGTTGTTCGCCGCTTCTTCTGATTGTGGCGTGATGAGCACATCCTCCGAAGAGCGTTCAATAACGGGTAATTCTGCAACCGATAGAGAAGGTAAAACGTGAACAGTACAACTATTCCCACATGCTGGGGCAAGGTAATCCTCTCCTTGATCGCTGAGCACAAAGCGTATGCCGTGTCCTGCTGGGAGGAGTGCATCAATCGCTTGGAATTCCATCAGCATGGTGATCTCTTGCCCCGGTACAACGGTTTGCGCCTCATATCCGCCAGCATGGTAACGTACATCCATCGTTGCATGACCGAGGCGTAGTCCAGTCTCAGCATCTTGCATTTCGACAAAGATTTGTCCGCCATCAAAAGTTGGTACTGCAGATAAGTGGATTGTTGCTAAACCAGCAATATGGAGGTCATCGGCTTCGCTTAGAGCGGGGCATTCCACAGTCAAAGATTGTCCCCCGCCAACAACAGGAGCTCCTCCTCCTACGAAGGCTCCATCGTTGGTACAATCACTCAAATCAAGTTGGAGGCGCTCTACATCTGCAGGCGGCCATGTCTCCTCAATCCTCCATTGACCGTCATTTCGTTGAACTTGCGCATGCAATGCTGGCTTCTCACCGACGCCTTTCAGATAGTATTCCATCCATTCGAACAAGTCTTGACCCCAATCCCAGCGTGTCATGTTCTGAATCGCCTCACCACCGTAACCCGAAGCCTGAGCGTTGTGTTTGGTCCATTGATCGGGATAATTGTGCTCCCACTGCCCAATCATTCCAGCGACATCGTATCCATTATCGATATACTCTTGATACCAATTGACACCCGGCGGTCCGCCGAAAACCATGTGGGGGTCAACGTTCCAATCTTGAAGACCTTGGACCCAGTAGATGCTTCCATTGTACTTGCCAAGTGCTTTGTCGATGTGGCTTCGCTCATCATAGTAATTGTCCATGTATGGATCAAGTTCGCCAAGCCCATATCGCGTCGGTCCAGCAAGAAATCCTTCAACGACGTCTCCACACAAATTGTCAAGATCATCGCCATCGTAATCGAGAATCGACCCCCCGTAATTGGAGTGCATCACCTGGCTTCGTGCTTCTGCGCTACCGTTCTTGTAAAGGAGTGGTCCAAGAGCAGTTGTACCGGATATGGGAACGATGGTTTTCAGATACTGGCTGCCCTGTGCTGCAGCTTCCCATGCGGTAGCGCCCTCGTAGGATTTTCCGTAGATAGCAACATGCCCATTGCTCCAATTTTGTGTTCCGAGCCACTCAACAGCCATGTGGATGCCGAGTCCTTCACCGTCGCCGCGGTAATCAAAACAACCTGTGCTTTCTTCGGTTGCGAAGACGGCTACTTGGGCGAGAGCGTAGCCATGAGGAACGAAGTTGTCGTAAATGAATTCACCACGTCCAGCGCTGACAACGTTGGTTGGTGATGATTGGCTCCCCGGAGACCCATAATCAAAATACGGGCTGACAACAGCAATGACTGGGACTTGCTCGCCTTCTTCTGTATTCGATGGCAACCAGTAGGAAAGGTGCACCTCAGCCGTGTTTGGGCCTCCCTCCCAAGTTCCAGAGGTGTCGACTTCGATGTTCACTTCTTGAACAGGAAGGGGTTCGTATGGCCCGTCTTCAAGCACCCTTGAGTATGAGCCTGTCCAATTCCACTCAAGCGTGTGGCGATCGTAGATGTTTGGATATGTTTCAACAACCGCCTCTTCTGGTGGTGTTTCTGAATTTCCGAAACATCCTGAGAGTGTCATGCTCAGCATCATTACCACGAGAAGAACGGCCAATTCTCTCCTTCTCGCCATGTTCGTGCCTGTTTGATGTGACATAAACGGTTTGCGTCTTTTCCGCAAACTATGATTGGTAGCAATGCTTGGGGTTAAGCATGGAGGCAAGTGAAGTATGGGGCGCTCGCTGGGATGCCTCAACGTTGCCCATGGCAAAAACGTTCATGGAAGTTGCTTGTCGAAAACAGAGCTTGGTTTGCCTTGCCGCTGACCGATACACAATGGCTGAATTGTTTGATTTGCTTGAAGCAGTGGGTTATTCCATTGCAGCATTAAAAACGCACGTCGACCTCATTGATGACTGGAATGTAGAGGATTGGGAGCGTTTCTGTGCACGGGCGAAAGCATTGGATTTGCTCATCTTTGAAGACCGTAAATTTGCAGATATAGGGAAAATTTCCCGCAAGCAAATGGGCGGCATATACAACATCAAGCAATGGAGTGACCTCGTGACAGCCCATCTCATCAGCGGGCCAGACATTGTCGATGGTTTGCAAGCGGCATGGACGGACGCGTCAAGAGAAGGCGGCGTTCTCTTGCTGGCGCAAATGTCAAGCCGTGGCAATCTTCTCAATCCCAATTATACCGCCACAGTGGTAGAAGCAGGACGAGTCCACCCCGGTGTTTTTGGATTCATCGGAAACGGTTCAAATCCAGATTCTGTTCGAAATTTGCGTTCCTTGGCTGGTGATGGGAAGATGATTTGGACACCTGGAGTGAATCTTGAGACTGGTGATGGTGAAATGGGACAGCGATACGGCGATCCGTATGAAGCGGTTATGGCTGGATCAGACTGCATCATTGTCGGATCTGGTATTCACGGTGCGAGTGATCCTGCGGAAGCTGCCGCTGCATATGCAGAAGCATCGTGGAAGGCTTTACTGGAGCGGTAAATATGGAAGCGTTCCTATTCTTGATCGGGCTGGTTCTCTTTGCAGGCTTGCTTGGACTCTTGTATTGGGGATATTGGAACGCCCGTAAGTTGGATCGTCAAATCTTGCAAGGAGATCCTTCACTTCTCACGACGAGTACCTATCAACGAGAACAAGTCATTCAAGCACCTCAAGGCTCGACCATCATGGAAGGACAAATTGTTCAACTGCCGGGCCAATACGTTCAGCCAATTCAAGTCCAACACAATCAATTACAACAATGAATCAAGGTATCCCTGTTGGTAAGCGACGCCGCCAATAACACCAATGAGGACGAGCAAGAACAGAAGTTTCCTCCCGCGTTTCTTTCGACGAGCAGGTTCAACAACTTCTGGTTCTATCGCTGGTAAATCTGCAATGGGAGGAAGGGATTCAATTGGAGGGAGTTCGGCAAGGGGAGGGAGTTGAACTTCATCAGGCTGGGGCTTGATACGATCTTCGGGATACAATTCATCAAGATCTTCGAGACCTGGTGCTTCCGGAATTGGCCCCAATACTTGGTCCCAGATTTCATCCAATTGAGCTTGACTAACTGGTTTGGCAAGCCAACCCACTGCTCCGGCTGAGTATGTAGCGTGAACAGCAAGTTCCCGAAGTCGGTTTGGTGCGATGAAAAGAATACGAGAGTCGCCTCCGTGCTCACGCATTTCCAGTGCTGCAAGATGACCGTCGAGTGAAGGGATGTCAAGTGACATAACGACAAGTTCTGGATCAAATTTGATGTATTCATCAACAGCGAGATCTCCATCTTCACAAACTTGGGTTGCAAAGCCACGTTTCTTGAACACTTCACGCAGGCGCATAATCGACATCTGATTGTTGTCAACAATCAACACAGTCGGAGCTTCATCTGAGGAGACTTCACTGACGTAAGACATCGCAACCAACTCTTCTGAAACAACCCTTGCTCATCAATCAACCGATGAAATGATTGAAATTTGGTCATTCTTCACTTGAAACGTCTTCGACCGGACCTTTGCGAGGATTCTCAAAGGTTTGACGAACGTTCTCCATGTTTGCCTCTTCTTCTTCCATTCGCTTCTTGCGTTTTGGTGCTTGCATGAATTGCATCTGCAGTTCACTAATGACGCCTTTCAACATCGCATCAGCAGATGCATCAAGATTCCCTTTGGTTTTGTTCTGCAACATGCGGAGAATATCGATGATGTCCTTGGCCTCCGAGAAATTGAATTGAAGGCCACCGGCAGGATGTTCCAGAAGTCCGAGATTGGCCATAGCAGAGCGTTGAAACATGTGAACGACGGTAAAAAACGTCTCAGTTTCTTTGTCTTCGAACATGATTCACCCTCACGAAAACATCTC
>JAYOBT010000031.1:0-18042 GCA_038105035.1 Candidatus Poseidoniales archaeon
TGCTCTTCGCTGTCTGTGGTGCCTTCAAGCACCACTACCACAGCATGGAGATCGGAGCTATGCGAGGTATGGCCAAACATTCACCTTGGCTTGCTACAAGCATGATGTTTGGTTGGATGGCTTCACTCGGTCTTCCACTGCTTGCAGGATTCGTCGCTGAATTGATGCTGATGGTTGCCTACTATTACGCATATGGCTGGTGGATCATCTTCCCAGGTCTTGTCCTTGCTATCACGGCTGCTTACTATCTCTGGTCGATGCAACGAACGATTTTCGAAGGTGGAGAAGAAACACAACCCCCAGAAAGCCTCCATGGCGAACCGGTTCCGGACATCGACAACTCCGAGAAGATCGCTATGCTTCTCCTTGCTGCGTTTACCATCCTCTTCGGTATCATGCCATGGATTTTCCTTGACATGATGGACATGTGGACCCGAAGCGCCATGGCGTTCCTTGGTCTAGGAGGTGCCTGATATGTCAACAGGAAATGAGTTTGATACCGACATGATCGAGACACTCGGTCCAGAATTCACCGTGTTCGTCGGATTGCTGTTGATCATGGTTGTTCCAAACCTTGGAAACGGTACCTTCCGTGTTCCAGGAACATCCATTCGACTGCCTTGGTTTTTCGGTGGAACGCGCTACAAAGTTGTCGCCTCTCCACGCCTTCCAGGCCTTCTGGCAGTCTTGACAATGGCTGTTGCATTGTTCCAAGTCATCTGGTATCTTCTCGATGCTTCTCCAGCAAATGGGCAGGATATCAAGGCAGGAGGCATTTTCATCTTCAAGGTGAACATGTTCTCACGTATCTTCGAAGCGATCTTCTTTGCTGCGTTACTTCTTGCAGCCATTGCATCCTTGGACCGCTTGCCAATCGGCTCGCAAAAGAGCGATGACATCGATGTGCTGTTCAACAATCGGCGACAAGCAGACTTCTACATCTTGATGCTGACTTCAGCGCTTGGAATGAGCGTTGTTGCCCTTGCTCAAGACATGTTTGTTTTGTTCGTTGGCTTGGAACTTGCATCGTTCTCGACCTACATTCTTGTGGCCTTCCACAAGGAAACACGAGCAGGCTCCGAAGGTGGGGCCAAGTACTTCATCGTCGGTTCAGTGGCTTCCGCAGTCGGTCTTTACGGTCTAAGTATGCTTTACCTCTGGTCAGGCTCACTTCAATTCGATGTGCTCGCTGCAAAGTGGGCTGCTGATGGAGCAACATCTCTCAGTATGATGGCACTTGGCTTTGTTCTTGTTGGGTTCGCATTCAAGATCAGTGCTGCACCGTTCCATTTTGCTGCACCTGATGCATACTCGGGTGCAAACAGTCCGGTGGCAGGTGTTCTCGCAACAGCAAGCAAGGCTATGGGTATGCTTGGTCTAATGCGTGTTTTGTTGATCATCACTGTTCCTGAAGCAAATGCAGATGGTTCAGCCATTTGGATTGGATTGTTTGGCGTACTTGCGGCTGTGACCATGACGTGGGGCAACATTGCTGCCTTAGGTAGTGAGAATCCAAAGCGCATGCTCGCTTACTCATCGGTTGCTCATGCAGGTTACATGTTGGCAGCATTAACAGCGATTGGTGCTTGGAATTGGGGATTGGTTGACAACGCTGGTGCATCAATGGATGCGGTCGTAGCAGCACTTATTTTCCACATGTTCGTTCTCGTCTTCTTCAAGCTTGGAGCCTTCCTTGTGCTTGGTGTTCTTGAGATGGAGGGTGGAGCATCCCGTCTTTCCTCACTTGCTGGACTCGGTAAGCGAGAACCACTTCTCGCAGTAGCCATGTTCCTGTTCATGATCTCGCTTGCAGGTGTTCCACCAATGGCTGGATTCCTGTCGAAGCTGCTCGTCATCATGGGAATTGTCGAAGTTGCAACAGGTACAGGTTCCCTCTCTTCCATAGGTGACGCACACTGGGTCTGGTGGCTTGCCTTGTTGATGGTCATCAACAGCGCCATTTCCATGTTCTACTACCTGCGAATTGGTGTCGTAATGTACTTCCACGAGCCTGAAGAAGGTCGTAAGGGGCCGCTTGCCTCCGGTGCATCCATACGTATTGCTATCGCACTGTGTGCGATTGGAACCGTTGCGTTCGGATTGGTTGGTGGTGAACTGATCGACTTGTGCCGAGATGCTGCTGAATCACTTCGGTGAAGAGGGGCGACTTCAAGAGGGGTCGACCTTTCGAAGCACATGGTGAGACCCTATGGGACGACGTCGTGAGGAAAAGGTGGACGAGGAAGAACTCGCCCGCTTGGAAAATCCTGAGGGCTCACCGGGTAAAATCCGTGTCAAACTTCCAAACGATGGGAAGAGCAAAGGCGAACTCGGATACAAGGGTGAAATGTTCGCTCTTGCAGAGGAGATTCTTGGCGGACGCCGAGTGACCGTTCTCTGCGCTGACGGAGAAACCCGAATGGCTCGGATACCTGGAAAGATGCGACGACGACAATGGGTCCGTGAAGGCGATTTGATTATTGTATGGCCATGGGATTTCCAAGATTCAAAGGCGGATGTTAAGCACCGTTACACCAAGACACAAGCCATGTATCTTTCAAGGAAACAAGTTCTTCCAGAAGTTGTTGACATGTTTGGCATGAATTCACGTATGGATGACGACGACATTGGCGATGACTTGTTCGGAACGTCGGATGCTCCAGAAGAAGCAGACGTTGCTGAGGATGACGACGTTGACGACATGTTTGGTTCTGATGACGACGATGATGTCGATGACATGTTCGGTTCCGATGACGATGATGTGGTTGTCGAAGAGCAACCAGTCGTTGAAGAAATGCCCGAGCCTGAACCTCTCGACGATGATGACGACGATGACGAAGATATCGATGCTTTGTTTGCCTGAAGCGACAAAGGATTGAAGTCCATCGAACACCAACAACCGATTGAGGAGTGTTCGCATGGCCCGTTCTGATGATGATTGGGATGAGTTAACGGAACGCACCCGTCAACGAAAACAGACACGTCGTAAGCGAAACCGTCGTCAACGTTCTGCTGAGGAACAAGCAGATCATGATTACAACGAGGAACATACCTCGAAATTCGTTTCTGAATTAGCCAAAAAGGACAGCCAATACAATTGGATGAAGGACGACAAGAACAAACGCATGTTCCAGAAAATCGAGAAACGCATCCAAGGAGCGATGGGCAGTGGAACCTACGATTGGGTCGATCGTCGAGTGTTCGATCAAGTCTTCGATCGCCTCACCCTCATGTCCCTGTACAAACTGATGAATGCGGGCGTCCTGGACACTCTTGACTTCCCAGTCGCTCGTGGAAAGGAAGCCCACGTGTTCCATGGAACCGATCCACAAGGAAAGAGTGTGGCGGTGAAAATCTTTCACACATCCAATGCAGTCTTCAAGAATTTGATGCAGTACATCGAGGGCGACCCACGGTTCGGTGGACTACGACGACGTCATCGAGACCTCGTCGATATTTGGGTTCGCAAAGAACATCGTAATTTGATGCGTCTCTACCGCTGGAGACTACCTGTACCACAACCGATTGCCATTCAGAAGAACGTTCTCGTCATGGACTATTTGGGGACCGAATCTCAACCTTCTCCAAAGTTACGAGATGTCAAGATTGAGCATCCAGAGGCTGTGTACGATGAAATGCTTGAATTCCTTGCAGTTTCATGGCAAAAAGCCGATTTGGTGCATGGTGATTTTTCACCGTTTAACATTCTCTGGCATGGCAATGCTCCAATCGTGATTGATGTTGGCCAGGGGGTCGTACAACATCATCCGAAGGCGAAAGAATTCCTTGTCCGCGATGTTACGCGCCTTGTTGAATGGGCCAACAAGAATGGTCTTGACGTTGAATTGGCAGATGCCATGTACGATGTTCTCGAAATGGATCTTTCACACATTGTTGAGCGTACGGAAGAGGAGTGAATCACTCTTCTTCCCACGTGATGGATTCGTCATCAGCCATTTCCATCATTTCATCAATGGCTTCATCGTCTTCAGGGTCGATTTGACTCGCACGGAGACGTCGTCCCCGGCGCTCGGAGATATCAGCAAGTCCTGGAACAAGTCCGTCGAATCCATCCGTTCGTCCCTCATCATTCCGAGTCTCAATGTATTCAAGTGAACGATTGTCCATCTTCATCCGCTTACGGCTTCGCTCGAGGAACGACAGAACGCTTCCATGCTCAGAACCACCTGCAATCATCTCAACCGCTTGACGGGCAAGTGAAAGGCCATCAGCGTCACCAACAAGAACAACAGTCGATTTGTAAATCGTGATTTCAACATCGGTGAGGTTCTCAATCAACCTTCGAATCTTTCCTTGGCTTCCAATGATTCGGGCGCGAATACGTCGTTGCTGCTGTGAACGTTTTCCAACGAAATCCTTCAGATCAACCATTTCGAAGAAGTTGCCATCTTCGAGCAAACGAATGGCTGCATTTGGAGCCATACCCCGTCCTATCGCTTTGATGACATCAGGGAATTTCATCGCTTTAATCGGGTCGTAGGAGCCAGGCTCTCCCCAGACAACTTCAACATCACCTGATTCGGAATCGATGTGGAACTCCTTCGCTCCTGAAGCTTCACGGAGCGCTTTCGCAGTTTTTCCTTTTGAACCGATTAGGACAGCGATTCTGTCCTTCGGAATACGTGGCAGCCCTTGTCGCATGTATCAACGCCTACTGCCACTCTTTTTCAATCTCGTTGTTGAAGCATTGCAACAACAAAGCCGACACAGATAAGAGCTGTGAGGGTTGGAGCGAAGGACGGAACCAAGCCAGGGCTCGAGATATCAGCGCCGGTAACGACCATGTAGTGATCGTTGTTGATCTCACTGTTCTCATCGATGACGTTGGTTGGGTCAATGCGCAGACGTAGGTCATACTGGCCACTGTTCGGAACCGTATACGTCCATTCAATGGTTTCAACACCATCCCCAAGCGAACCTGCTGGGAGCGTGACCACATTCATGACGGTCCAATCTGTTGTAGCACTTCGGTCAGCAGGTGCAGCCTCCAAACTGATGACAACTGCTCCAGCGTAGATTTGGTTTGACCGCAATTCCCCAGTGATGGTGACGTTTCCAAACGTTTCACCTGGTCGTACAACCAACCGATCGACGTCGGTAGCGGTTGCATTCCATGACAAATCGAGCCCTGGCATCACTTGGAAGGCTTGGGGTTCGGTTGTTTCGGTGTTCCCAGCCTCATCGGAGATGGTCGCCCGTAGCATGAGGTATTGGCGTGATTTGGTCGCCCAATTGGCCAATGCTAATCCACGGTCCAATCCCGATCCTGGAAGTTCGAGCCACTGTCCTGAAAGATCAGGTGTTTGACCTACACCATTGGAATCAAACCCATACTGCAATGAAACAGCGCTTTCATCAACTCCTGAGAGAAGGTCGTACGTCGAGAAGGAAATATTGGCTGTGCCGATTAAGTCCGTTGTTAATGGGTCGACGGTCCAACCGACGAGTTCTGGCATGGATGTATCGATACGAATTGTTTCAGATACAGTGTTTCCAGTGTTCCCAACTCGATCTGTGGCCCGCCACGAAAGGCTGTGATTGCCTTCACTCAATTCGATGGAATGCGTGTTGGTCGTGAGAGATGTCCACGTTCCACCATCGATTTGCAACTCAACGAAATCAACGCCACTTCCTGAACCATCGTTGGCAGCATCCAAGACACCACTGATGCTGATTGAGGTTGTCGATTGCCACGTGTTTCCATTGCCAACAGTAACGCTGCTCATCGTAGGTCCGGTTCGGTCAATGCCGATGAAGATGGTTTCAGAACTGCTCAGTCCTGAATCATCGAAGACTGTAAGGCGGGGGTTCCATGTGCCTTCAGAGAATGAACCACTGCTCCAATCCCAACCGTATGAGAGCGATGTTGGGCCGTCGGCTAATGGAGATCCAGGGCCGGGCACGTTCTGGAGTGTGGCTCGATCAAAATCGTCATCTGAAATACCGTATCTGAATTCCAGGGTTCCAGTTTCACTGACGTTGAACCAAGCTCGGTCGGTGCTTGTGGTCCCACTCCCAACATCGGGCGAAAGGACAGTGAAAGCCGTAATTTCCGGAATCTGGTTGTCAATGGTGAATTCGTCGGTTGTGGTGATGGTCGCATCATTCACATCGGTATCCCATCCAGTTGCACGAAGTGTGTAGGTCCCGTTGGTGTACGATGTCGAATCAAAGTTGAACAGCCATGGTGAGCCTGTAAGGTTTGTAACCGTTGCATAAGCGTCCCCTACTATAGCAATTTCAACGAGAATCGAATCTATGGTCCCCGTGCCAGAGAGAGCAAACGTGACGGTCTTCAAACCGGTCACAGATTCATCTTCAGCAGGACCGTTTGAGAAGACAATACTCATGCCAGAGGTGTTGGAAGGCTGAAATTGCTCTTCGAGATGTGTTTCCATTGGTGGTGAAACCGAGAGCATAGAAAGAAGCAGAAAGGAGACGAGGCCGATAGCAACAACTCTCCCTCCCATGCTTTGCTTAGATATGCGACCATCCTTCAAATCTCCCCTTCTTCCATGAGAATTTACAGGGTCTTGTTGGGGTATTGACCAGATGGGTTCAAGTGCTTTGCATGTCGTCGAATTATCATGGCGAGAGGCGCATATGCAATCTGTTGTGTTCTCCTGATGTTGACTTCTCTTGCAGTTGTCCCAGCGAGTTCATACGACAGCAACGGAGTAGAGGCTTCTGAACAAACCCTGAGCATTCTTCCAGCAAGTCCAACCGAAGGTGGCTCAATTACGGGCTCCTTGACACTGCAAAATACGAACGCTCAACTTGCTGCTGATGTTCAGTATTCGTTTTATGCGAACGCTATTTCACCAAGTACTCGTCTACTGACTGCAACAGTGAACATACAAGCTGATGATTTCGCAACAGTCTCGGCAACGTGGGACGGTTTGACTGAAGGTGAGAACAAGCTATGGGTCAGTTATTCCTACAACAACGGACCTACTCACGAATTCTATCATTCGTTCATCGTCCAAGGTCTACCAAGTTTGTACATCATCGAAACGTCGATGAATCCATCCACTGGAATTCATGCAGGCGACACGGTTGAATTGAACACCAAAATTGGAAACATTGGGAGCGTTGACGCATCAACATCTCATCTTGGAATCAACTATCCAGGATCAATGACCGATGTTGAGTTGCCAACCGAAGCGATTACTGCGGGGTCAGAGGTATGGGTGAACACCACTTTTGTTGCCCCTCCAACAGGATCCTATGACATCATTCTCACACCAGATGCCCAAGATGAAATCTTTGAATCATCCGAACAAGGGAAGGATGCAACGGTCGCTCTCAACGTTGATGCAAGAATGGATTTGTCGCATTCAGGCGATGTTACCATCACGGCAACACAAGGCTCTCTCATCGGTCCTTGGGCCGTATCTGGCGTCCTTGCTCGTGAAGCCG
The DNA here is from genome assembly GCA_038105035.1 of Candidatus Poseidoniales archaeon. Classification (GTDB taxonomy): domain Archaea; phylum Thermoplasmatota; class Poseidoniia; order Poseidoniales; family Poseidoniaceae; genus MGIIa-L2. The sequence continues at coordinate 7,441 of JAYOBT010000031.1, forward strand.
GTGAAGGGGAAACAACGGTTCCAATGGTCTTGGAGTTCCGTGAAGGAGCTTCTGTACTCCGCTCGCTCCAAGTCTTCGATGTGGTCATTGCAGGAACAGGATACAGCCAACAGGCGTGGACAACATCCATCCAGAGTACCGACATTGCAGGTTTACCAACTGGCCAATACACGCTGGCTGTCAGAATTGATCCGTATGGAATGGGGTCCTTTACTCAAGAGAGCACAGAGAATGATGTTCTTCTAACGACGTTCTCACTCCCCGAAATTCCCGATGTGTTTGTCGATCCGTTGGCGCTCGCCAACCGTTCGTCTGTCGCTGCAGGTGAATTTGTTGATTGGTCGATGTCAGCAACAAATACGGGTGATGTCACCGTTTCTGGAACATTCTACTACACGTGGGAAGGGCAGACATTTGAATCACCACTGGTCGTACTAACCACTGGACAGACCTACACCTACACAACTTCGCATGGAACCGCCTTAGGGCAGCACACAGCAGAAATCAACGTTCAGTGGAGGGCTGCATCGGGATCCTACGATCGTGTTCCTTCAAACAGTCTAGCAACCGGTTCGGTCATGGTTGAAGCCAATCTGCAACTCGATTGGGATGCCGACTCCATGGTCTTGGTTGATGATTCAGGCGAGACGGCAACCTTCCCGCTTGAATCCGGAGAAAAGTACACCATGACGCTGGATGTCAAATCAACCCGTGGAACCGGTGATGTTTCGTTCACCTGCAAGAACAGTCAAAATACGTGGGATTCAATCGACATCTCGATTGCAAACCCTGGTGACCGTGCCGAGATTTCGTGCACATTTACAGCATCTGGAAAGATGTCCATCGTGCAGTTGATTCCATCCGATACAATGGTGATTGACACCTACGAACGTTCGTTCTCAACCGTTTACATCGATGGAAATGATGCGAACGGTGGCAACAGTGATGGTACGGGAACAGCCGTTTTGATGTTTGTTGGAGCACTCGCCTTGATCGGCGTATTGGTTGCTGCGATCATCCTCACGCGAGAGCGTGAAGAAGAGGTTGAGCGTGATATTTTCAATTACTGTCCAGCCTGTGATGGAGAACTTGAAGGCGATGAGAACCGTTGTCCGCATTGTTCGTTCAATCTACGCAAGGCCCGTTCCCAATTCCACGATTGTCATGAATGCGGTGAATCCATCCCAGACTTGATGGAAAATTGCGCCTATTGTGGTGCTGAACAGGATGTTTCACAGTTCTTCGAACGTCGTGAGCGCCGCGTTCGTGACGTTCCAGAAGAGAAAGAATTGGTCTCTCTTCCAGAAGAAGATGAGAATGAAATCGTAAGTGGCTCTGAGGACTTTGCTGACGCTGTGAAAGAGTTTGGTTACGATGAATCCAATCTTGAGGATGAATGGGACGAGAACGTTGTCGCCGCTGAGCAAGAAGTCACTGCTGCGTACGATCTACGTAACGCAGATGAGATCGCCATGGAAGATATGACAGAAGAGGAAATCGAGGCGATGCAGAATCAAGTTGTAACCACGCTCAAGACCGTTGAGGAATCGTTTGAAGGTCATAATTTGGATGCATTCTTACCGTCAAAGGATGAGATGAAATCGCTCAAGGATGATGGCAAGGACAAGGATGGTGCTGCTTGGACGACGCTCTCTGCGAGCGACGCTGAGATTCGTGGCGATTTGTATGAGCTAACGGGCGAGGAGGGCATCATGCCCGGTGACAAGGTTGTTGTTGGCATGGGTCTAACAGACAGTTCTCTTGCTGGAAATGAGATCTCAGAGGCGAGCGCTGACTTCGCCATTGAAGACGACTCGGAATTACCTCTTACCGTCGAAGATGGTGATAAGACGGTTGCAGCCAAACCTCGTCGGCGCCCACGTCGAAAGCGAGAACCTACAGCCGAAACGGCCGATTGTGGCGCTTGTGGTGCAGTCATTCCTGCAGATGCAAAGGAATGTCCTACGTGCGGTGCAAAATTCGAGTGAGGGATGCCTGTCAGCACTCATAGGGTTCGTCATCGCTTGCGCTCGGAGTCGTCATTGCGTCATTCAGGCATTCTGGCTTAAACTGGACGTTGGTTTCAACACTTCCCCGTAAGAGGGTGATTTTCATATTGTTGAGTCGGCTGGCCTACACCATGCAGCAGAGGTTGTTTCCGGTCTTTGTGGCTCTTTCGATGCTGCTGCTCTCTGCTTCAGGTTGCATTGGTCTTCTCCAAGGAAGAGAATACATGGAGCATCTTCGTGGAGAAGTGAAACTATCCACGTCCGTTGAAACAACTGTCGTGGATCATGCTTTCACCAATGCTGTGGTGCAGCAGTCATTCCCTGGTAAATTCACTGTTGATTCTGAAGTGACGAAGATCGGTGTTTATTTCAAAACCGAAAAGGCAGGGGGAATTGCGAATGATATCCTTGAGAATCTAGGTATAATCGACCCTCGTGAGGTTGATGTCGAGATTACGGACCCATCTGGAGCAATCAGGTACAACGCAACACACGATACCACGAAAGTAGCGCCTTATGTTCTCATCGAACCGAGTGCTAGCGGTGATTTCATTTCAGGTGAATGGAACATTAACATCGTCGCAACAGGTGTTGGTGCCGGCACAGAACAAGACTACTTTCTTCTCAGTGTGGATGTGACACGAACTTGCACCATCTATCCACAAGACGACGTTTGCGTTGTCGATTAGACAAGCGATTCGCTGCAAGCGTAGCGTCGACTACAATTCCTGCACTTGCCTTCTCGTTCGTGATTACGCTTTGCACCACCTTCAACCATTAATCGTTGTACTTCGATGATACTGTCCCGAAGGTGCTGCTTGGCATGTTTGTCCCAGAAAACCTGGTGGACGTCCTCTTCTCCATAGCGTAGAATACCATATGATGGCGATTTACCAGTACTCGTCTCAACCAAAGAAATGTATGCGAGAAGTTGCAAACGATGCGATTGATGGGGTTTCTTTGGAATCTTTCCAGTTTTTTGCTCTACGGGGATGAACTCACCATCAATGATGACGATTTGATCTGGGCGTCCACGTAGGCCCGAGGCATCATCCATCAAGAGGTCACTCGTCTTTTCATCATCTGAGTATGCAAGTTCCGTTCCTTCCTCGAGCCCAGTCTTTTCCCTACGAGCAATCATTTCGTTTTCTGCTCGAAGGGAACGTTGCAGCTGCCACGTTGCAAAAAACGTCCAAATGAATGCAATGACAATCAGAATAAATCCTGCTTGACTCCGATCTGCAGCAGCAACCAAAGCAATTGCATGGATACCGATTACAATCGTCGCTAAAAGCAATCCAGCTTCTGTTTTTCCAGCAGAGAACCATCCTCCAAGAAAACCGATTGGACTCCATGTTGGTTCCAGTCCAGTTGATGCAAATCTATGCTTCATCTCACGAATTTCTTTCATGCTACGCTCAATTTTGAACCAGTTGCGCCATGGTAATGCGATTGAGAAGATCGCTGCAAGAAGACAAGATAACGACCACATCGAAAGTACCTTGGCGAATTCAAGCGGTGCATTCACCATATCATCGATGTATACGAAAGCGATGGCATCGATAGCAAACGCAATGATGATTCCGAACCACCATGACCAAATCATGAGAGAACGACGCATTCGAATCAATGCTTCCTGATATTCACTCATTTCATTGTGGATTTCTTTGTGTTTGACAACACCCTCTTCAACGGCTTCACCAAGTCCGGATGCTCCTTCTTTTGCAAGTTGCCACGAGAGAGGGCAGTACATGAAGCGCTCCAAATCGCTTGCACTGACCGGTAATGCCTTTTCAGAATCGTCGAGATAGTACCCGTCTGGGCCTATTTTTGCATCGGCAAAAGCGACCCCCATGAATTCATCTTTCACCCACATAGATTTGACTTCTTCCCCTTCTTTCATCAAAAACGTAGTTTGGAGATGATGCGAAGCGGTTAAGAAGAGGGTTCAGGTCGGTTGCTTGCTGAGGCACTACTATGTCTGAAGAAACAGGGCTCCTGATTCCACTTGAACTCTACGAAGAATCCGGTGTAAACATCGGAACAAAGCAAAAGAGTGCTGACATGAGCCGTTTTATCGACACTGTCAACTCCGATGGTCTCTACCTTCTCAATCTTAATCAAACCGATAACCGCATTCGCATTATTGCTTCCTTCTTGAACCAGTACGAACCTGGTCAAATCATGGTCGTATCTGCTCGGCAATACGGGCAGCGTCCTGCCCGTATGTTCGCTGAAGCCATCGGAGCAAACTCCGCAGTTGGCCGTTTCATTCCAGGAAGCCTCACCAACCCAGCGCTCCGCTCCTACAAGGAACCGGACATCCTTTTCGTCACCGACCCAGCCTCTGACCAACAATCTCTCCGAGAAGCCGTCAACACTGGTCTTCCAATCGTCGGACTTGTCGATGCAAACAACAAGCTTCGGAACGTCGATGTCGCCCTCCCTGCCAACAACAAGAGTCGACACTCTCTCGCTCTCGTTTACTGGCTCCTCTCCCGTGAAGTCCTCAAGTTGCGTGGACAAACCACCGACGAGGCTTGGGCTGAGGCCAACGATCTAGAAGATTGGAAGTCAACCTTCTGAGATCGGTTTTAAGAAATCTGAAATCGCTTGTGCGGATTCGTTCACATCGGACAATTCATGCATAAGGCTTCGAACAGATTTTGCACCAGGCAATCCCTTTGAGAATGCAATTGCATGACGTTGCATCGTTTGTTTTGCAAGACCCGTCGTTTCTCTACAGAGCGTCACGTATCGATCCCAGCACCATCGACGTGAGGCAAATGCCTTTGATGTCTCCGACATCTCTTCCCAATTGTCTTGGTGTTCCTGAACCCATGGCAATTCTCCTTCTTCCATCCATCCGAGCCCGACTTTGATCTGGGCGAAGACATCAGGACGACCGATGGCTGCACGACCGATCATCAAACCCGAGGCATTGGTTTGCTCCAAGCATCGATGAGCACTTTCTGCGTCGGTGATATCACCATTTGCAACAACAGGCACATCCACAGATTTGACCGCCGTCTGAATGGTTTCCCAATCAGCAATACCTGAGTATCGTTGCCGAAGAGTGCGCCCATGGATGCACAAGCGCTGTGCTCCGACCTTTTCGAGGGACTGACAGATATCGACAGCATTGTTCGAGCCTTGGCCAGTGCCTAACCGCATTTTTGCAGTTACTGGTATGCTGACAGCATCAACGATATTTTCAACCATTGAGACCAGTTTCTGAGGTTCACCCATCAATGCTGCCCCAGCGCAAATGTTGGTCACTTTCGGAGCAGGGCAACCGAAATTCAGGTCGATTACATCAGCAGACTCTTCGAGCATGGTTGCAGCGGTAACCATGTCCTCCATTTCACCTCCAAAGATTTGAGGAATGAACGGCTGTTCTCTTGGGTCGGATTCCATCTTTCGCCACGAGGCTGTGGCTTCTCGACTAAGTGCAGTACTGTTTGTAAATTCTGTAATCGTAATGTCCGCACCACATTCCTTTGCGAGGAGACGATAGGGAAGGTCAGAAACACCTGCCATTGGCGCGAGGTAGAGCGGCCGTTGTTCACCCGACCATGGCTCATAGGTATCGAACCCAGGCGTCTTCATCATGCATCGCCCGTCGTCATGACCTCTTCAATCATCGCTCCAACTCGACGTATCCGTCGCAACAAACGATCGAGCCGTGCCGTGATGTTCGCTTTGGAATCTGCAAGGGTTGCACCAACCAACCGATAACCGAGAGGCAATCGCCCACCAAGCAAATTGAGGAGCAACATTTGATCCGAGGCTTCGATGCTTTGCATGGCCTCCTGGACATCTTCAATCTTCAACGTACTCTTGCTCAACGGTTGGAGCAACGAAGCATGGTTTTTCTCAGGAATCAATCGCATGAATCCTCCTTTCTTGAGCAACCAATCCTCTCCACGTCGTTGATGTTGTGTCACCATCGCTGACCAGAGAGCCGTTGCAAGACGATCGGTACGAGGTATACGTTCGACCAACCCACATGTACGAAATCGTTCCAAAATTCGGCCGAGTCGAGCCTTCTGTCCTCCAAATTGCTCGTGCGCATCATCAAGGGAAATGGGCGTTCCTGTGCGAAGAAGCAGTTGGAACAATTGCTCAGAAACAGAATCGGCAAGAATCTCGTTTCCGGGACGGTCTCCGAGCAGTCCAAAATCAGCCATCCACTGCGTGAGGTCAGAAGCGTCTTCTTGGGATGAACGGTAATCGATGATGCTCATGTTAAGAGGGAGTGGGGATTCTTCGGCAAGTTCGTTCTCCAATGCAATACCCTCTCGACTCCAATCTTCTTGCAGCAAGTCCATCTTTTGCTCGAGAATCAATCTGTACTGTGCGAAACACAATTCCAATGCCTGTGCCAAACCTCCTCCTCTGAGTATGTATGTCCTCCAGCCTTTACCTTCATTGGTGTAAGAGAGCAACCCAGATTGGCTGAGTCGAGCCAAATGATGATTCAATGCAGCAGGTGTCATAGCCAGTTCATCGGAAAGCGCTTGAGCATCCCAAGACGTAGTTGGATGTGCAAAGAAATGGTCTCGCAGCATACGATGAATGGGTGATGCAGCTCCGTAATCGGCGGTTGCATCACCTTTTCTTCGAACAAAACAAAACGACTCAACAAACCACCCAATCAGTCGATCAATCGAACGATCGGTCGTTGGCATCGGAAGTTCTTCCAATTTGACATTGAGCATAGAGAATCACGCATGGCGATGGTCTTTGAAGCCTGTGCAACAATTGCTTTTCAGAAAGCGAAAATTAAGCCTGTGCACGGCGGCCATCGTCCCAGTGATAGGACAATCGACCAGAGCGACGGAAGGTATCGATCTCGATGTGCGATGCGAGATTGAGCACATCCAAGCGTAAGACACCTCGTCGACGAAGGACCTTGACGGCAGAGTGAACACTGGCCCGTGAACGACCAATTCGTCGCGCAAGTTCTGCTTGTGAGCGTGGAACACCCTCCTCGAGGATGTCGTCGATGACTTGACGCTGAACCGCTGAGAGTCCAATAGGAAGGCTTGAGGCCATTTTTTGGTGATTGGTTGAAACCGATTGTAGCAGTTCAACTTGAGAAGGACCACCTGCGAAGTAGCAGGTTCGTCCATTGACCGGCATGACCGTAATGCTTCCTTGGTTCTGCATGACATCCAAATGGTGACGAAGCGTACCGTTGGCTGCACTGAGTTCATGCTGCAGTTCTCGATAACAAAGCCCAGGGTGACGCTCAAGGGTTCGCAGAACGCGTGTCCGGAACGGATGTTCACTTGACTGACGTTTGGTCGAAATACCTCCAAAAGCGAGTGCAGATGCAGTTGAAGTCATAGCGGCTATGCCGTGAGCAATCCCTGCAATACCTCCCGCTGCGCCAGCGATACCAGCAGCGAGCCAAGGACGCTGACGAACCCACTGAGCGAGAAGAGCCATACGTTGAGGATGACCTCTTTGTATCTTAATTCATCGTATTGATGCATCTACGAACTGATGATTGAACCTTGATGGATTTTCATGAAGGCCACGAGTGGTGAAAGGAGCCTGCCACATGTCAACCCGTGGCTGGAAAGTCTGTATGTAACGCGAACAGGAGGGCCATCGGTAACGATTCGCTCAACCAACCCTTCATCAGCGAGATAGCGAAGCTTGTCTGAGAGTGTTCGCGATGAGATTCCCTTGAGAAGATGCTTCATCTCATTGAATCGACGATCGCCTGCAATGTAGAGCGTCGAGAGGATTTCGATGGTCCACCGTGAACCAAAGACATTGAGCGCTTCGACAGCAGCATCAACTTCCCAATTGAGGTCAAATCGACCTTGTCCAGAATGGTCCTCAAGCAGAGACCGGACGGAACCACCAATCTGAATCGTCTCGCTAATTTTGTCACTTACAATCTTGAGTTCAGTGGTTGGCAAGACCATTGGCGGTTCAGGCATGATGAGCCGATTGTTTTCACATACTTGATTTCTTTTCAACACCACTTCAACAAAACGCGAGAGCGTATGATTCATGAACGGTTTGCCAGTCGTTGTGGGCATGAAGGCTGTTGAGAACGTCGCAATCATCGGTGCAGGAAACATGGGTTCAGGTATTGCACAGAAAAGTGCACAAGAAGGATTCAATGTGCAAATGGTCGATAGAGAGGCACAATATGTTGCACGTGGTCGTTCCATCATTGAGAATTTCTTGCAGGAAGCCATCGAGCGTCGTATTTTCTCTCAAGACCAAGTGAACGCCACACTTGGACGGATTTCAGATGTTGTTGGAACAGAAAACACAGCTGCTGATACGGACCTCGTCATCGAGGCTGTGTTCGAGGATTTTGACATCAAAACGGCCGTTTTCACTGCACTGGATGAAGCATGTGATGAGGGAACAATCCTTGCCTCAAACACTTCTTCTCTCTCTGTCAACGCCCTTGCTGAGGCGACTGGTCGTCCAGATCGATTTGTTGGATTGCACTTCTTCTACCACCCAGCCAAGAACCGTTTGATTGAAGTCATCCCAGCAGAAACAACCTCGAAGGATACGCTTGAGCGTACGGTTCAGTATTGTCGAACACTTGGCAAAGTCGTCATCGTCTGCAAGGACCGACCAGGCTTCGTTGTCAACCGATTTTTCGTTCCATGGCTCAACGAGGCATGCCTCCTCTTGCAGGAAGGTGTCGCTACAGCGGCGCAAATTGATGCGATATCGTGTAAGGCATTCCGAATTGGCCTTGGACCATTTGGTTTGATGAATCTTACAGGCCCTCCGATTGCGCTACACTCGACGGATTATCTTGCTGAGCAACTCAACACACCCCGATACAACGGTGCACAGAACCTTCGTGATCTTGTAGCAGAGAATGCTATGTGGCCAATTGAAGATGATTCTGAGTACACGCAGGATCAATACACGACCGTATCCGAACGTCTCCTCGGTGTCGTCTTTGGTGTAGCAGCACAGATTGTTGAGGAAGACATCTGTTCAATGGAAGACGTGGACAGAGGTGCTAAGGTCGGTCTTCGATGGGCTCGAGGCCCATTCGAATTGATGAATCGAATTGGTGTTGCAGAAGCCTACCGAATGGCACAATCGTACCAAGCGATTGCAGGTGAAGCATGGACGCTTCCAGCATTCTTCAAAGATCAATCAGACGCTTCAACGAACTGGGATTTCTCCTACGTTGATTCGTCCGTTGAAGACGGAATTGCAACCATTACCATCAACCGCCCAGAAGCCATGAATGCACTGAACGAAGTCGTTATCGCACAACTCACTGACGCTGTGCAGGCCGCCAACGCAGACAACAATGTCTCAACAATCGTTTTGGATGGAGCTGGTAAGGCCTTCGTAGCTGGCGCTGATGTGAAGTTCTTCGTTGATAAGATCCGGTCCGATGATATTCCAGACATTGAAACGTTCACAGAGAACGGCCACGTTCTTCTCGCAGCACTTGAAGATTCAACAAAGACAACGGTTGCATTGACCACTGGCCTCGCTCTCGGAGGTGGGCTTGAACTCGCCCTCGCTTGTGATTATCGTATAGGTACTCGAAGGACCCAATTCCGATTCCCAGAGACGAGCATCGGCATATACCCAGCGCTTGGAGGAACCCAGCGACCTGCACGAATCGCAGGACGAGAACTCGGTCGATGGGCTGTTCTTGCTGGAAACTTCATGAATGCTGAAACTGCCAACGATCTTGGTCTTGTTACACATCTCGTTGACATCAACGACGTTCCAAATTGCATCAAGGACATCCACGTATCTGGCAAACCAGACAACAAGTATCCCGGAAAACCGATGAATGAAAACAGTCCAGTGGTCAAATTCGCAAAGAAATTCTTCTCGGATGGCAACATGGCCGCTTTGCTCGCTGGAAGTTGCCCAGATGGCTTTGATGCTGAAGATAAGACCGTTGCTCGCCAACTCAAGTCGCTGAAGTTCACCGCTCCAATCGGATTGGCTATGGCCAGTGAACGAATCGATGCGACAGCATCGATGTCGCTCGATGAAGGTCTCCGACTCGAGTTGCAAGGCTTAGATCGAATCTTCTCAACCGAGGACGCTCTTGAGGGTCTCAGTGCCTTGATTGAAGGCCGAAGAGCGACCTACAAGAATGCCTAAATCCAGCAGGATTGCATCTTCTGAATGGATTCAACAATCTTCTCAAGATCGATTGCTTCCTCTTGTTCTTGGGCAAGTAGAATACGATTCTCCACCGCTTGAACAAGGTCGTCCGATGGTTCCTCATCCATCATCTCAGTAAGCACTTCCTTCAACGATTTTGATTGACCGCGAAGGATGGCAATGTGCGCCTTGAGTTTCTCCTCATCATCTCGAGGTGAACGTACGTTGGAGGTCAAACCATCACCTCAATTGGCGTTTCTTGAAGTTCTGCATACCAACGATCCCATGGCGTGATGTCTTCCTCCGTCCAGTGTTGAAGAGGCCCTTCAAGACCGACTGAATGACCATTATTGGGGCCAAGGTTTCGACTCTGCTTGATGCCGGGAGCTCCAAGAACAAGCGCAGAGGAAAGAATCCCTTGAGCGATTGCAAGACTGTTTTTGTCGGTGCCGCTCCA
>JAYOBT010000032.1:0-18008 GCA_038105035.1 Candidatus Poseidoniales archaeon
CCAGGGCAATGATGGAACCACAAAAACACAAACTTCCACGATTGCACAAGCGAGTGACGATTCAATCCGGTGAAGGTGTCACCTGGTATCAGTGGCTGACCGATGTCAATGGAGGCAATCAATCAGCAACATCACTGAAGGCGCTTGCTGAGAAAGAAGAGCATGAAATTCGAAGCGAACTTGCGGCCCTCTATCGCCGTTTCACAGACCAGTTGATGGGAAGCATCCTCGCACTTGGCGCTCCTTGATGCTCGGTAACCCTCAAGGGCTTCCATCGATGACGGACTTTTGGTGAGCCTGTGCAAGAGTATCTTGACCTGATGAAACACATTCTCGACAACGGTGTCGAAAAGGGCGATAGAACGGGCACGGGCACGCTCTCTGTCTTCGGATATCAGATGCGTTTCGATCTTTCCGAAGGCTTTCCAATGGTGACCACAAAGAAACTGCACCTTCGTTCCATCGTTCATGAATTGCTTTGGTTCCTCAAAGGCGATACCAACGTCAAGTACCTACAAGAAAATGGCGTACGAATCTGGAACGAATGGGCTGATGAGAACGGTGACCTTGGACCAGTCTATGGAAAGCAGTGGCGCAAATGGGAAGCCAAAGATGGGCGCATCATCGATCAAGTCGAACAAGCCATTGACCAAATCAAAAACAATCCAAACAGCCGACGCATCATTGTTTCAGCATGGAACGTTGGTGAACTCGATGAGATGGCCTTGATGCCTTGTCATGCCTTCTTCCAGTTCCATGTCGCCGATGGAAAGTTGAATTGTCAACTGTACCAACGAAGCGCTGATGTCTTCCTCGGCGTTCCATTCAACATTGCCTCCTATGCGTTGTTGACACACATGATGGCTCAAGTGTGTGGACTTGAGGCTGGAACATTCGTTCATACCCTTGGCGATGCGCATCTGTACATGAATCACCTCGACCAGGCTCGAGAGCAAATAAGCCGAGACCCTCTTCCGCTTCCAACGTTGAAACTGGATGCATCGATTATGGACATTGATGGATTCACCTTTGACGACATCGAAGTGATTGGTTACGAACACCATCCACACATATCTGCACCTATCTCGGTTTGATTCCTATGCAACTCAAGATGATCCTTGCCATGGATTTGGATGGATGCATTGGCAAAGAAAACGGATTGCCGTGGCGTCTACGTTCCGATATGCTTCGCTTCAAGCGCCTTACATTGGGGACAGGAAACAGTGCAGTACTCATGGGACGGACGACTTGGGAGACCATCCCAGAGATGTACAGACCCCTCGTCGATCGCATCAACATCGTGGTGACTCGAAACCGTGAATACACCCTATCCAATGCAGACATCGTCTATTCTATAGAGGATGGAATTGATGTTGCAATGGCCAACAATTGTGACGAATGTTGGATCATCGGTGGTGCCAACGTCTACGAGCAATGCCGAGACATGGTTGAAGAGATTCATCTCACATCGGTTGAGACATCCAATTCTGGCGATGTGAAAGTGGGCTTGTTTGGTGATGAATGGCATCGAGAAATCATCGAATCAACACCGCAAAGCAGTGAGAATGAACATCCAACGACCTACATGATTCTGACAAAATCATGAATCCGTATATTCAGTCACTCGAATACCGAGTCGTCCTTTTCGAGCAGGGCGTTGCATGATCTTGTCGACCTTTGCTTCGAAGGAGGCCTTGAGATCAATGTTCATTGCCAAGGAATGTCCCATCAAGAGAATGAGGACATCTGCCATCTCTTCAGCCACTTCTTCAATGGGCTTGTTCTTGGTGATGGCTGCTGCCAATTCACCCAGTTCTTCAACGGTTAGAGCGATTCTGTATCCCATATCATGACCATTGTTTCCTGCAAAGTCGTGCTTGTGATGAAAGGCCGCGACACGTTTCATCATTCCAGTCCAAACATCTTCATCATCAGATGCAAGCCAAGATTCAACCGAGAATGGTTCCATAATGCCTGGTTTTGTTGAACGCTCTAAATCATTGTGTCAGCAATGATGTAATGCAGGACCAGACAGGGCCAAGTCGACGATTGGCTTCTGCTGAGACAGCCTCATGGCTCAAATCTGCGCTTGCATCACCGGGTTCTTTTCCAGCTGCCCAATTCGAACCAATGAGCAATGCTGCATATGGCATCTCGACTTCTCGACAAAGTTTGGCTTCTCGAGGCATGGTCATTCCTACGACATGGCCACCAAGTTTCTCGATGGCAAGAACTTCGGCTGCCGTTTCAAATTGAGGGCCTTGTGCGAGCCAGTATGTGAAGAGGAGGCGTTCATCGATCAGATTCTGATCCTTGCGAAGAACCGTCTCCAATGAAGCATTCATGGCTTGATCGAACGGGACTGTCACCGAGGTAAACTCAGCCTCTTTGTCGTGGAACGTTGTTGTTTGTCCTGTAAAGTCGATGTATTGATTGGCCAATCCGACGCGACCTGGAGGGAAATCTTCGACGATGCAACCGACTGAACAGACAGAAAGGACTGCGTCCATATTGGCATGCTTCAATGCCCAGATGTTGGCATGATGGTTGATGTTGTGGGGTGGCTTGTTGGACATGCCATCGTTGTGGTGACGCTGCAGGAAGACGAGGGTCTTCTCGGATGAGCCGTGTCGAAGTTGAAACGATTTCAGCGGGACATTGCCATATGGCGTTTCGACTTCAAACGAATCCGTTGCGAGTACTTCGAGTCCTGCATCTGCAAATGGTTGCCCCGTAGCCATGTTGAGAAGACCCGTTCCACCAATGATGGCAAGTCGCTGCATGAACCACCCTCTTCGTCAAGGGTTGTCAAATGTTCGCTGATTACTCTTGCAAGCGCTCGATAAGTTCAGCCTTCTTACCGGAGACAGGTTTGCCTGCCGCCTTGAGGAGATCTTTGAGTTCTGCAACAGTCATTGAACTGTAATCGACGTCATCGGAAGATGCTTCTTCAGCTGGAGCCTCTTCTTCAGCGGCTTCTTCGACAACTGCTTCTTCTTCTGCAGGTGCTTCTTCAGCCTCTGCAGCTTCTTCGACAGCGTCTTCTTCGACATCTTCTGCTTCGTCAGCGTCGCCTTCTGCCTCTTCTTCAGCCATGGCTTCAGCAAGTGCTGCTGCCTTCTTGGCCTTGATTTCGGCTTCCTTGCGTGCTTCTTCTGCGTGGATTTCGTCGAGGGTAGGACCATGATCCATCGAAACACCCTCTTGCAGGAGTTGGCTCTTGCGGATGACGACCGATCGGCAAGGATAGATGCTCTTGATTTGGTTCTGAATCTCGGATTCAAGTGAGCCATCAAGCATAGCAACCTGGAGTGAATCGTAGGTTGTCTTGGCAACGTAGCCACGGAGGACGTCTCGTGTCTTGGCACGGATGGATTGCTTCACCGAGGTTTGAACACGCTTTTGCGTAATGATCAACGGCTTGATTCGAACCAAGTAGCCGTCTTCGGTGACAACGTCGAGAACGTCGTCAATCTTTCCACGGTATCGACGGATTTGTCGACGGATGTGGTTGGTTTGATGGTGGTGACCGACAAAGGTGGTCAATGCATCTTGTCCAACTGTGTCTGTGACACGGAAACGGAGCATAACGTGCATCTTGGTGAAGTCACCATTGAATTCTTGTTGTGTCATTTCATAGATACGGCCCATGATGTGCTCGTCAGACTCACCGATGGTCTCACCGATGTTCTGGTAGTTCCATGGATATCGAGGCGCTCGAATCGTGTACCAACGCTTGGTCTTCCACTTGTCTCTCTGCTTACGGGCTGCTGCTCGCGCTTTTGCGCTGATCTTCTTTGCCATGGCACTCATCTCGGAGGGGTATCTGAGGGGGCTACCCCTCTAGCGTTCCACCGACATACCTCACCTATATGAAGCAAATTGATGGAAAAGAAGAGCGGCAAACCTCATGACCTTGGCGTCATAACGTCAAATCATGGGCATTCTCCACGTTCATGCTGCGGCTACGGCGCATGAATTACAAGACATTGATTTGGTGACCCAAGCCCTTGAATGGTTGACAGAAACCGAATGGAGTGCTGACATGACCACATCCTATCACGGACCACGTGTGGCAATGCTTTCGACACAGATCAAGAAAAACAAGCAGGTAGAATCGTTTGTTGTGAAACTCCGACCACATCACGCAACCATTTTATCCGAATTGGATGCACGTTTGGATGAAAACAACGTTATTCACCTCCGTCTGAATCTTGAGTCCGTCATCGGACAAAAGGTCGAACTCGTCGCATCTTCTGACCGAGACCCTGTCATCAAAATTCGAATCAAACTCGCCGTCTATCCTGGGCAGGAAGTTGAATCGATTGCGGCTGATATTTTCGGTTAACCTAAACTTGCTTTGCCTATTGAACAGCATTCAAGTAGTTGATGACAATCGCTAATTCATGACTCACGTTGTCACCTCCGCATGCATGAACCACAAGTACCAAGATTGCGTCGCAGTTTGTCCTGTAGAAGCATTCCGTGAAATGGACACCTACCTCGTTATCGATCCTGACGAATGCATCGACTGTGGTGCATGCGTTCCAGAGTGTCCAGTCGAGGCGATCTTTGCTGACACCGATGTTCCTGATGAAGAAGAAGAGTGGATTGAAAGGAACGAAACTGAGGCTGCAGACGCGCCCATCGCAGAAGGCGATTCACCGGTTCTCGGCTCTTGATTCAATTACGGGCCTTAACCAACCTTCTTGAAGGGGTAAACCCCCGATAGGATTGATACTCATGACGCGTACTGACTTTACCCAACTCCGCCATGGAAGCGACCTCATTAAGCGAGGCTTTGCCCGAATGCAACAAGGCGGCGTCATCATGGACGTTGTTGATGCAGAACAGGCAGCTGTCGCAGAAGATGCTGGAGCTGTAGCGGTTATGGCACTCGAGCGAGTCCCAGCGGATATCCGCAAGGCAGGTGGTGTTGCTCGTACGAGTCACCCAGACATGATTCAAGGCATTCTTGACTGCACTTCGATTCCAGTCATGGCCAAGGCTCGTATTGGTCACGAAGGCGAAGCACGTATCCTCGAATCCATGGGCGTTGATATGGTTGATGAATCCGAAGTTCTCACACCTGCTGATCCGTTCTTCCACATCAACAAGAAAGCCTACGAAATTCCATTCGTGTGTGGTGCAACCGAACTTGGTGAAGCCGTCCGTCGTATCCATGAGGGTGCGGCCATGATTCGAACCAAGGGTGAAGCAGGTACTGGCAACCTTGTCGCAGCCGTGACACACTCTCGACTGATTACCCAAGAAATCAAACAAGTCCAATCCATGGACGATGACCTCCTCGATGAAACTGCAGACCTCATCATGGAGCGCTACCGAGTTCTTGCCAACACATCGAAACTTCCAGGAACCTACTTGGGAACACCATTTGGAACCATTGATGGAGACATGCATGCTTCCATCCGCTCCGTACTGGATGAGGTCAAGACGCTTGGACGACTACCAGTCGTCACGTTCTCCGCAGGTGGAATCGCCACACCCGCTGACGCATCGCACATGATGCGCATGGGCATGGACGGTATCTTCGTAGGATCTGGAATCTTCAAGTCCGACGATCCACCAAACATGGCGGATGCGATTGTCCTTGCAACTGCTCACTACGATGATGCCAGCAAAGTCGCTGAAGCACAAGCTATGATTGAAGGCGACCCCATGAAGGGCGACGAGCTTGAAACCCTCGAAGTCCGATTGGACCAACGTGGTTGGTAATCACTCCAACGGTGTATCAACGCTTGCGTCACCAAGTGTCCATTTGAGCGTCTTAATGACGCCTTCAAGAGCCTTGAAGTTACGGGCAGCGTCCTTCATACCATCACGGTCGCCACGCTCTCGGCAGTCTTCGAAAAAGTCTTTCCACTTTCTCATTTTCTTTTCAGCACGCGCTAACATGGACTCAATCTCTTCCCATGTTCGGTCATACGTACGTTCTGCTGCCATGAGATAATCTCCGACCCGAGGGTATTAGAACTCAGTGCCTGCAATCTATTTATTTCAAACGTTTTCTAGGCGCTCATTGTCACCCAAGATGACGTTCGAAGTCGAAACATTGCTCAAAACAGTGGCACCTGGTGAGAGAATGCAGTATTCCAACTGCACACCATCTTCAACCTTTGAACCATTCATGAGAACACAATGTTTCAGCACAGTGTTTGCTCCAACAACTGCATGTTGAGCGATAACGGAATTCTCAACAATTGCATCCTCGTGAACATGCGCCGTCGGATCGATAAAGGAACCATGTTCGATTCGAGCACCTTCTGGTATTGGGAACGAAAGCTCATCTTTACGTTCGATGAGAACGTTTTGTGCTCGAATTAATTCCGTGGGAGATCCAACATCAAACCAAACGCCGTTGATGGCTTGAGCATACATTGGCCAACCCATTTCGAGCAAACGTGGAAAGAGATTTTTCGAAAAGTCGTACTTTTCTCCCTCTGGAACCAATGCCATAACTTCAGGCTCAAGAATGTACAATCCTGCATTGATGACATTGCTGAATGCTTCCTCGGGCGTTGGTTTCTCTTTGAAACGTCGAATGTAACCTTCTCGAAGCGTGCCATCGATTTCACCTTCGTTTGAAGTGGATAAACCAACGATACCAAACGGACTCGGATCTTCTACTTCCCACAACGCCATTGTCGCTTTGGCACCGCTTCGCTTGTGTGCATCAAGCAATGCAGCAACATCGAACGATGCTACTGAATCACCTGAACCGATGATGACGGTTTCCGTGATTTCATCAAGCAAAAGGCGAACACTTCCAGCAGTCCCCATCGGCGTCGCTTCCTGATTGATTCGAGCGGTTCGTCCATCAACATTCCAATTTTCAATATGAGATGCGAGCATTTCGCCTCGGTAGCCTGTGGTAACGATGATGTTGTTCACGCCACCTTGAATCATTGAATCTTTGACGAAGTCAATCACTGGGCGCCCGAGAACTTCAACCATCGGTTTTGGTCGAACATCCGTGATTGGGCGTAAACGAGAGCCTTGACCACCGGCCATGATGATGCCGAGCATACTGATCAGCGTCGTCGACGACCAGCCGACATATCGATTCGGCCCATCTTCTTCTTCTTTCCACCACGTCGAGGAGTTGACGTTGCTGTGGTTTCTTCTTGACCCATTCCACCAAAAGTAAGCGTTCCTTCACTTAGAAGACTGGAGATTAATTCTTCAGCAACCTCCTCCGATTCGGCGCCCGTCTTGAGACTCTTGGTCACAGCGTTGTTGTGCTCGGTCATCCAGGACTTACGCTCTTCACGAGCCATGTTCAATTCATCCCGAACCTTGTTGACATCAGCCATCATTTCATCGATCTTTGCGTGTGTGTCATCTGCCTTGGAACGCAGAGCAACGTATTCGTTGTGATGTCGGTCTCCTTCCGCCTTGAGGAAGTCACGGTGAGCAAACGCTTCATCCACTTCCTTGGACTTTTCATCAGCACGACCGACGGCTTCAAGCATGGCTTGGTGAGCTGCATCGGCTTCTGCTTTGAGGGTCTTGATTGCAGAATCGAGATCATCAAGGTCGACGGCTACCAATTCAAAGGCTTCAACATCTGGAGCCAATTCTTGGATGCGGCGGTGCATGAGTTTGATTTTCTCCATGGTTTCTTTTTCCTTCTTGGGACCCATGGCAGAGGTGTTGTAGAGATTCTCGAGTTGCGCAACGTCTCTCTTCAATTGAGCGTGTTCAGCAGTCGCACTCTTCTTCTCATTCTTCTCACCACGACGTCCTTTCGCTTGCCCAATAATCGACTTGATTTGGTCTTGAATGGCATTTCGCTTTTCTTTGAAAATTCGAACCTCAGAACGAATGGCCTTGACTTCTGCGAGGAGTACATCGACCTTTTCACGGTGCTCTTTGTATTGTGCTTGGACAGCATTACGTTGTTCAGCAGCAGAACGTGCATCCGAACTGAAATTGTTGCGAACATCTCGCAACTTGCGTACCTTTGCTTCCATAGCATGCAATCGATCCCTCAAGTCTGCATCAGGACGTTCTTCTGCTTGGTCTTTCGAACCCAACATAACACTGCGTAGTGGTTTTGCATTTCAAACCTATGGCTTGAAAAATCCCCTTCAAACGTTGAAAATTTCCAGCAATTCAAGGACGGTTCCGAGAGCGATGACAAGCGAACCAAGCAGTTGTGCAGAAACGGTTACGAGCCGACGCAAGCGTGTACGGAATTCGTTACGTACATTGACGTTGATTTGGCGCCCGATGAGAAGGTCACCACTGACTTCTTCCAGCCGAACGGAGACGGTCGCTTCCCCAAACCGCTCTGGCAGAAGCGTTTGCCAAGCCATAGTCCCATCACGCAGCAACCCTGTCATCTTGCCAAGGACGTCTTCGTTTCCTTCGATTGCGACAGGAAGTGCGTCGCTGGACCACCACATCTCCTTGCCAGGCGCGAGATCGTATCGCATAGCGATTTGATTCGGACGGAAATCTGGAGATTGAACTCGGAACACAACGGTTCGACTCTTTTTGGAAAGATTGTGCATGAAAACGAAAAGATTTGCTCGCTTGGTAACAACGTTTTCCAAATCAACTTCAAAGACCAAATCGTTGAGTGCAGGAGAGCGACCAAACTCCATGTCTTGCTCGATTCTGTCGATAAGTCGGAAGAACGCAGGGCATTGTTGTTGGGCATGATCGATCAATTCGAGCCAGAGTTCGAGGCCAAAGGATGTGTCCGACAGGAGAAGATCCGCACCGTCTTCCTTGAGTACTTCCTCAAGTTCCAAGCGAACGGTCTTCGAATCGAGACCGTTGTAATGGCGATACAACGTCATGAGAACCTTTTCTCGAGCATAGTCGTGTTTGACGCCTCGCTTGACGTGACTCTGTACGTTTCGCATCAATTCATCGTATTTTGAGCGAAGCAATGGGTCGAGATGTGTTCGAATCATGTCATCGAAGACGCCCTCCAACGTGGATGGATGAACAGGAGCCTCGAAGGCATCGAGTAATCCAGATTTGTGAACCATGTTGAATCGGTGTTCACGTGTCGACATATGGAAGCCAACAGCGAGGAGAAGCATTCCCCAAGATGCGATAAAGATGTTTTCTCCCAGTGAGGTGTGAAGGCCAAGGAGCAGCACGATGCCAAGTCCAATACAACCGAGGAGTACCGTTGAGAAGGAAAGGGAATGCATTCGCAGTTGGCTGTGTATACGGTGTGCCATACCATCGTATCCATGCAGGGCCTCAATGCTTTGATGACGCTTTTCGGATGCTTCAACCTCATTCCTGAAGGCTGAGTACGATAGTGCGATTCTGTAACGGTGAATGCCGAGCGCAAGCAACCAACCGATTCCAACAACCGTTCCTAGCAGAAGTAATGTCGAGCTAAACGATTGTCCAAGTGAAGGTTCGATACTCGATTCCCACCAGTTCGGATCGGTCCCTTCGTAGGCCCAAGAGCCAATGAGAATGAACAGAGCGAACGCAGGAAGAAGGAGTGTCAAACGCAAACCGAGAGAAATCAATTGATTGTCAATGGAGAGCAGTACGCGTTCTCGTTCAAATAAGGATGAGGCCATGTCATCATTCGATGCTTCGACGGCTGTTTCGCTCACACATTGACGTCGATGCTGCAACACAAAAGCATTCGGGGGCAAAAAGAGTGAATCACGCTCTTCTTCTCTCAATACCGCTCAACGATGATGTTTTTCGCAATATCTTCACTCAACATCAACTCATTCCCATCCACTGCATAGTGGTCGTTGCCATTTGCTGTAATGATGGTGTTCAAGGAGAGAGAGGTTCCGAATACCGACTGCAGCGCTTCGGAAAGAAGAACACCTTGAATCGCTCCAGATTCATTTGCAACAAGTTGCGAGAGTGGCATGTGAGATTCATTGAACGATTGCACCCGCTTCTCAAGGTGTTCGCCTGATCTTGGAATCTCACGCCCGCTTGGATCAATCATCGGATTACCAAGAAGCACAGTGAGCGCAACCTCGAGGTCATCATCGATGGCGTGTTCGAGCCGACACGCTGTTTCGTGCATGTCTCCATCGAATGGAATACGATCTAAGAGGACCTCAGCAAGACGATGACGTCGTTTCATCATTTGTCCGTGTTCAAGTCCTTTCTGCGTAAGTTTCGCACCTTTGTAACGCTGGTAATCGATGTAGCCTTTTCCTGAAAGCCTCTGAATCATTTCTGTCGCTGAGGCAGGCGAGACGCCCAATCGCTCCGCCAAATCACCGGTGCGGACACGAGATGAAGCATCATGCTCATAGAACTCATACATGGTCTCGAGGTACTCGTCTTCGAATTCTTGAAAGTGACCCGCCATGAATGACGCTTGTCGTTCTAAAATTCAAGGGTTTCTCTCAGCCTTATGCTGCAGAAAAAACATTCGAGCACGAAGGACAGCGTACAGATCCCTTGTACGTTGATGGAACTCGAAGTTTGGATGAACACTGCGTGCATGCGATCTCGATTTTCCTCTCAACTGGTTTTTCTTCAATTACTTCGTCCTCAATCGAATCAAGTTCATCATCGAAATCGATTGATGGTTCAGCCTCAACTTGGAATTTCTCTGAGCAATCAGGGCAACGTACCGTTCCAGAGTAATCACCAGGAATACGCAGTGTGCGTTCGCACGATGGGCAAGATCGCTCAACTGGCTCTGCATCCTTCTTTTCTGGCTCAGGAGTGGACTCCTTCTTTGCAGGCTTCTTTTCGTTTGATGATGCATCTGCGGAGCCTCGGCGGAGATGAAGAACAAAGATGATACAACATGCAGCCGCAATTCCTCCACCAATGGCAACAAATGGTATGTCCAGGGACGCATCTTCAACGATTTCGGCTTGAACAAGAACACTTTGTTCACCTTCAAGAACAAACGAATCGTAACGCCATTCTGCCTTCAACAACAATTCGTTAACGTTTGGCGTTGTAAAGGTGAAGTCAATATTTCGGGATGAACTTGCTTGAAGCGGATCGGTTGAGACTTCTCCAAGCAGCAGTCCACTGCTGTCGGTAAGATACAAGACACCAGCTGGGCCGTTCACCGTTCCTGTGTTCTGCAACATAACTGTCACCGTAACTTGCTGACCTTGTGTTGGTTCCCGAGGCAATGTTACGGGGTCAATTTGTAGAGCGTATTCTGCTTCAATTGTCTCAAACGTTGCTGTTGCGATGTAACTGTTGGTTGAGGCAACCCATCCGACTGGTTCCATTCGAACAAGGACAGTGTTTCCAGGCACGTCGCCAAGTGTTGTTTGACCTGAGAGTGTTCCGGAACCGAGTGTGACAATCTGTTCATTCACGAAGACATCCGTTCCAGAAAGCCGATATCCATACCTAAGTTTGACATCCCGATCCACTCCGTTTGTAATTGAAGCATTCCAGTCAAGGAGGAGTCCAGCCGAGGATTGTTCAACATCGACTTCGACATACATTGCTTGAGAAGCAAGCACTGTGAATGAAACCGAGCCAGCGAGATTTTCAAGCACCATCCCGTTCGTTGAAATGATGCTCCAATCGTAGACATGATTGCCTGCTGAAAGTTCCTCGAAATTTAGATTCAGTTCTCCTGCTGCGCCTGCATCCAAAGCAATGGAATCGCTGTTGTATTCAACCCCTTGATGTAAAACACGAAGCGATGCAGTACCTTCTGCGTCACCCTGATTTCGAAGAATAAACGAGGTTTCCAAGTCATCACCTTCGTGCCAAGGCCCTCCCATGAGTGAGAAGCCGCTTGAACCAGCTTCATTGAAAACAGCAGAAGGCAACCCTTCCAAAGAAAAGGTGACCGGCACTGGTGTTGTTTGATTGCGGTCACCGCTATACAAGCATTCGAGGACACCAGGACGTGCGAATAGATCGACCGCCACAACGACTGTTTGACCTACATCAACACTCAGCGTCTCATTGTAGGTTTCTTCACTAAGGAAGGTGCAGGACAATCGACCAGAGAATGCTCGCTCTCCGTTCACATTGGTCGAGGTGAGATTGAATTGAATCAAATCTCCAGCGAGATAGTTTTCCGTGGAGAGTTCAATGTCAAGGTGAACATTCGGAAGTGGCGGTGGACCGACATGGATGGAATCGTTTTGTTCGATGCTTGTATCGTTGATGGACATTTCAACTACGAGTTCGCCCTCGGCAACGCGGAACGCTGAGAGATAAACCAAAACTTCAGTGGCCATTCCATCGATGGAAACACCGTCGTAGAATACAGTCTCATTCCATGTTGCTTGACGGACCTCGACAACAATGGATGCTGTTTGGGCACTGGATCCGACATTCTCCACAGGGATTTCAAGATGAAGATAATCGCCTTGTCGGACTGTCGTATTCGATGTCAACACAGCGTTTTCGTCCGCACCGGAATAGGTGAGTGAGTTGACTCCAACGAATTGAACATCAACGGGGCCATTTGCCTGTGCGACAGGAACCGTAACCATCGTACATACCAGCATTGCAATAAGAACCGTGGCTTGTACACGACTACCACGGTGTTCCATATTTTTACTGAAACAATGGAG
The DNA here is from genome assembly GCA_038105035.1 of Candidatus Poseidoniales archaeon. Lineage (GTDB taxonomy): Archaea > Thermoplasmatota > Poseidoniia > Poseidoniales > Poseidoniaceae > MGIIa-L2. The sequence continues at coordinate 12,540 of JAYOBT010000032.1, forward strand.
GTTTTTGAGCATGATGTCGAACAAAGACATGACGGGAGGTTTATTGATGGTTGGAGGGTGGGGCCAATACATGACGCCTGAGGAACTCTTGGCCATCACTCCAGAGTTTCTAGGCAAAGCCATCCTTCACCGCAGAGAACGGCTCGCTGGGGAAATTCCAGAACAACTCGATGCTCGTAGTGATGAACTCACTGAAGCAGCAGCCATGGCACGTACTGCAAAGGCAAAACGTGATGATGTTAACAAGAAGGTCTCATCCCTAAAGAAAGAGAGAAATGATGCTCAGGCCAAAGCGAAGAAACTCTTCATCGAAGCCAACACAATTCGAGAATCCACACCTCAACAGAAAGGCGACACGGTCCCTGAACCTGAATGGGCAAAAGATCGTTTGCAACAACGTTTGGACGCTTTGGACTTATCCCTCCAGACCAACTGGGGCACCCACTTCGATGAGCGAACCACATTAAAGGAAATGAAGAATCTTATTCGAGAACACGAGGATTGGGTCGATTCGCGCAAGGAAAAGTTTGCCGAGATCAATAAGATGAGGGAATTGAGAGAAAATGCCAAACAACTCCTCGAGACTGCAGACAAAGCCCACCAAGCGATGGTTCAATTGCACGATGAAAATCAAATCTTCCACGACACATACATCGAAAACGAACGCAAGAGAAAGCACGCTGATGCAAGAACAACTCGCTTGGCACAAGCACTCGATGAAAGTCAACAAGGGATTGATTTCTGGAGCAATTGCATTAAGCACGGTTTCCATGAACTGATGTCGGATGCTCAGCGAGTTCGTGACGGTGGTAAATCAACACGTGCTCTTGCCCGTGAGCGTCGAGAACAGCAAGAACAAGGTGGTGAAGAAGAATGAGTGTTTGTGCCACCACTGGACTTTCCAAAGAGCAACAAGAGCGCTGGTCGTTCCTCTACAGACACCTTATCGAAGACATTGAGGTTCCTGACGTTATGTCAATCGATGAAACGCAAATCCAAACCCTTGATGTTGAATTATCGGTTTTGATCAAGAAGATTGGAGACGCTAAAGCAAAAAGTAGAGAATCCCTTACAAAGCACCTTCAGAGTCTTTTATTCCGAAGATTTGGAAAAAATGCTGTTGTCGAAGCATTTGGCTCAAGTGTGACAAATCTCTCCATTGGAACGGGTGACCTTGACCTTTGTCTGTCGTTCAAGAAGAAACCACCGCAAAAAGTGCTGAGGAAATTGTCTGGGCTTCTTCACGAAGAAGGAATGGAGAACATTCAACTGATTCCCAAAGCACGAATTCCAATCATTAAGTTCAAAGATCCTCGCTCAGGCTTGGATGTGGACATTTCCCTGGACAACAGACTCGCCATCCACAATTCAATGATGCTCAAGTCTTATGCTCAGGAAGAACGCCTTCAACGAATGATTCAGATGGTCAAATACTGGTCAAGCAGAAGAGGTATCAACAATGCGTTTGAAGGAACGCTCTCCTCCTATGCTTGGACTTTGCTCACTGTTCAACACGCACAACTCGTTCAACCACCACTTGCACCAAACAGACAAAAGGACGCTGAATCAAACCCACTTACGTTCAAAGGTACCACCTACGACGTCGGCTTCAACAACGAATTCTTTGCGACGGAAAACAACCAATCCCTCGCATCCTTGCTGATATCGTTTTTCGATCGATTTGCAACACGATGGGATTGGGAGAGCATGGTTGTTTCAATTAGAAACGGTGAGGCCATGTCAACCAAGGCAAAGAAATGGCAGCACATCGGGCCATTACCGCTCGAAGTTGTGACTGGAGCAGATGATGGATGGATGGAACACGTCATGCCAATTGAGGATCCGTTCAATCACGAGCATGATCTTTCTCGTGTGGTTCGTGCCGAAGGTGCAATGTCCATTCAAAATGAGTTCATGCGCATCATCGAAATGCTCGCAAATGGATCATCTTGGAGAGAAATTTGTGAACCTGTCATGGAGATTGACGAAGAACCAAGCGACCTCTTCCATGATCTGAGAAGCACCACTCCTGAAGAAATATCCACACGTCTCGAGCAACTCAAAGCCGAACTCGAAGTTGTTGAATCGCAGATTCGTGAACTTGTTGAGGAACGTCAGCATTCAAAGGAGCTACTTGATCTTCTGCGTGGTGGGCTTCGGGAAACCAGAAATGTCCGCTCAGACCGTCAGCAAATCCTTTCGGAACTTCGTCCATTGAGCATGAAAGTTCAGGAAATGCGAGAAGTTCGTGATGGAATCAATCAAAGAATTGCAATTCCAACCGAGCGAATAAAGCAAGAGATGTTGCGGATTTTCAAGAAACTCACCGCAGAAGTTGATGTATTCAATGCACCGAATCTTGGCGTGGAAAAGGGCGACTTTGCCTATTTCTTTGAACTTCAAGCCATGTATGCGGCGTCGCTCAAATCAAATGAGGCACATCAGGAATTCATCAAACTTCGACGTGAACAAAACAAAGAATATCGTGCTCTCAAAAAGACCAATAAACGGGAAGAAGACGTCCTAACCAGACTTGCTGAAAGTAATCCCGCACTCGAAGGCATTCATCCAAACCCAAAATCAGTCAAAGAATTCCAGAAGAATGCGAAATTACTGCAGCGCTCGATCAATGGACAATACTCCACAAAGCACGAATTACGCCGCGAGATTGGTAGATTGGAAGCATGGCAGCGCGTTTCAAAGAAGAAGCATAGAGGCTCGGACCGTCGAAGTCCACGTGCAGAACGCCAACACCGTTCTCGAAGACCGAGAGCGCCTGAAGTTAACATCAATGAGGTTCGACAAAAAGCGTCGAGTGGCGGTTCAATTTCTCTCAATGAACTCGATGCTCTGCTATCCAAAGGTGGAATTGCGAGCATTGGTTCCAGTGATGGGCAGAAGCAACAGCAGAAGCAACGTCAATCTAAGAAGCGTCCATCTCGAAAGATCGATATCCGCCAAGGACGAACTCGGGGCCGAAAAGAGTCCAGGAAGTGATTGATTGACGGAGGGGTGGCGCCATGGGCTATCCCCTTCGCAGTTGTCCATTGAGTGGACAAATCGAGTGCAAAAATTGTTCTTCGAAGGAACGGGTGAAGAGTACTTCATTGGATCGATTCAATCCTTACCAGTCCCGGATTGGAATGGAAATTTCATGCTCTTCGATTCTGCTGAGAGCCATCACGATTCGATGCGAGGATTGCTTTGGACAACTCCATTCAAGGAAGATACAGTGCGAATTGTTTCCTTCGTCCTCGATGAGGGAGCGCGTGGCAAAGGCTGGGGCTCCATTGCTTGGAATCTGATGGCCGATCAACTCCTTCCTTCAGGTTACACTCTCGTCCAACTTGAAGTACGGGCTTCAAACCAAGGTGCGATTTCGTTCTATAGAAAAAGAGGTTTAGAGATTGTTCAAGAATTGCATGGCTATTATCGTCACGGATTGGGCTACATGATGCGTGGCCAACTACGCCATCATCATCCAAACAATGATACGCCCTAGAGTGAAGTTGTCAATGTGCAAGATACCTTGAACGCGCTACGACAGATACCATTCGTCACTTCTGTTGAACACCTCAGCGATTCAATTCAAAGTGAGGGTTTCGATCTGGATTCCATTCAGCACCTCCTTGCAAGCAGGAAAAAGGTCACTCTGATCGGTAAGAATGGTTGTGCCATTTTTTTCCACCTAAAATCCAACATCGTCATCATCCGCTCCGAGGCCAGCGTGAACCTAGGAGCGATCGATCTCGTACTTGATTCAATCAAATAGCGGACCGAGCACGACCAAGCCATGCGGACCTACATCCACAGCTTGTTTTTCCATTGCGTGACGAACGTGTCGCATCTTTTCGATTTGCATGGTTCGAACGAGCTTTCCGTTTCGGTGATCCATGCCCATGTTGATGACAGCGTCTGCAAGGAACCCCTCATTGCCCTGTAATTCTGCATGACTGCCCAAATTTCGCTCCGTAATTAGTAGAACATTGAGGTTCATCGAGCGAAGGAAATCAAAGAAAGCGAACATCTTCTTTCGCATCGCTTCATCGACGGTTGTAAGAGAATAGATTGCTCCAAGTGAATCGAGAACAAACGTCGTGAATCGATCGCCATGTGTTTGCTTAAAATGCTCAATCATTTTTCTTGTGAACTTGAGATAATCCATATCCTCGTTTTCTCGACGAAGTTCAGTGAAATCCGTTACTTGCAGATTCATGGGGAGTTGTAAGCCAAGGCTTGATGCCCCTCGCATGAGAGAGTCAACGGTCTCTTCAACTGTACAGTACAGACCGAATTCCCCGGTTCGGTTGAGATGATTGGTGAGTAACGTAAGACAAAAGGAGGATTTCATCGAACCCGGAGGACCCGTAATCAAACTGATGTAAGGTGCATGGAAATCAGATTGTACGACGCGTTCCATTCCCTGCATTCCGCCAAGAAGCATTTCCTCACCGATATGCAACACCTTGTCGATGAATTTGAACATTACTTTTCTTTGATTTGCTGATGTTCCATCAATCGAAGGGAGTGAAGGGGTTATATGGGCGTGGTAGGTCGGTCGGGTGTAGCATATCCACCAGTGCCACGACACGAGAGTGATGACCATGGATGATTTCAAGCAACTCTTTGAAGAACGACGCTCAATTCTTGACGGAAAAGCAACGCAGTACCGTGAAGAGCGTGATTCTTGGAACGAGAAAACGAAGGAATTGGTCTCACAGCGAAACGAATTCAACTCAGAAGTTCGAGAATTGATTCAGTTGTCGGACCAACAGAAGCAAGTTCGTGAGCAAATGAACCAAGTCGTTCGCGAGAAGAAAGGCGTCCGTAACGAAGCCAGTAAGAAAGTGGCTGAGATACGTGACAGACTTCGCGCAGACCAACCTGAAGAAAAGACTGCTGAGCGCGGACCACGTGGTCGTCGAGAGCGCCCAATTACACTTCAATCTCTACAGCGCGAATTCAGTCGTCTAGAGCGTGAATTTGAGCGTGGAGAGCACACTGGAAAGAACGAAGGCAAGGTCATGAAGCGCCTGAAAGATTTGAACGCTAAGATTCGTCAAATGAAGAAGGATCAAGCATCTTCTGATAGCACTTCCTCAGAAAACGAAGAACTCAATGCCGCACGAAAAGAGCATGATGAGGCTCATGAATCTGTTCAACAAGCAGCGGCCGCCGCTCAAGAAGCACACGACTTGATGATTCAATGGGACAAAGAAGTCAACAAGCAGCGTGAGCGTGCAAATTCAAAACACCGTGAACTGCGCAACACCAAGCAAGAGGCTGATAAGGCACACCGATTCTATATCGTTTCTCTACGATGCTTGCACTCCATCCAAGATATGATGCGTGCACGACGAAGCGCAGAAGCTGGAGAAGGCGAACGCCCAACCGCACGTGTCGAGGTTCAGGACTTGATGAGCAAACTCATGTCTGGAGACACCCTCACAACCGAGGAATTGATGGAAT
>JAYOBT010000033.1:0-16919 GCA_038105035.1 Candidatus Poseidoniales archaeon
CGACACAACCAAGCAAGGAATACCACGAATGAAAAGCGGTGAGAGCAGAGAGGGGATGGGGATGATCTGGCACGAAGAAGACAACACGCTTCCGAAGGCCACCTTCAATGCTGTGCAGGACCGGTCCAACCTGCACGGCCTAGCTACCTTGCGGATACGTGCCCGTCGTGCACAACGTGACCACTGTGGCCCCCAACACCACAACCCCCACAGCCCCCCGGATGACGGACGGGGGGACTCTGATTCCACACCAGTCTCTTGACGGTGGAAACCCCACACGTGCCGCGGCCCCCACTCCACGGCACACTTGACAACAATCAGCGAATGCTTTCGACACGAATCCTTTAGAGGGGTCGTCATTGTTCTCTCCTTATGTCAGGCGAAGAATCCTCCGCTTTTTCGGAAGAGATTCGTTATCTTGCCCACGAGGAAGCTCGGCCTGGACAACTCGAGATGATACAGGATTGTCTCAAAGCCCTCCAACAAGGAGGACACCATCTTGCTGCTGCACCAACTGGTATTGGGAAAACTGCAGCTGCCTTGGCTGCCGCTGTCGATGCTGCTCGAATGGCAAACGGCCCACGTACCATCTTTTTCCTCACTTCTCGACAGAGTCAGCACAAAATTGTCGTTGATACCGTTCGTCGAATCAACGCCCGGCGACCCCCTCAGGAAAAGGTACGCTTGGTTGACATGGTCGGACAATCGAACATGTGTGTCCAACCGTTTGCAAAAGAGTCACCACCGCTGTTTTCTTTGCTCTGTAGCCAAGCTCGGTCGCAACGCACCTGCAAACCTTACCTCACTCAAGCACCAGGGTTGCGCCAGCGAATTCTATCCGACCCATTGCATGTTGATGAGTTGGTCCAAATGGCACAAACACACTCTGAGCATGGGGTCCCGACGCTCACATGTCCATGGAAAGCTGCACGGGAGGCCGTCTCCTCAGCCGATGTGTTTGTAGGCGATTACAATCACCTCTTCGTGGATGCTGTCCGAGAAGCCTCACTCAATGCCATGGAAGTTGATCTCTCAGACATCATTGTTATTGTGGATGAAGCGCACAATCTTCCAGACCGAATTCGAATGGGAATGGAACGTCGATTCACGCCTACTGTGGTTCGTAACGCTACCATCGATCTCGAAGAATATACGGAAACCATCGCAGAGGCTGCTGCATCGTTGGGCACGGATGGTTTACTCCTACAATCATCACTTACATCATGGGCATTGAGCGTCATGAAAGTCTGTCGGGGACGCATCAGTGATTTGTTCAGAGACCTGTTGAGCGAACCCGCAGAATTTGAGGAACGTCGCGTCGACATGGAGCGTCTGAGAAATATCTTCCTTGCTTCTTGCGACGAAGTCGAAGGTAAAGTTGGACAACAACAACTCCAACAGGAGCATACAGGCTTGGTTGAATCGCCCGGACAAGGTCTTGATCGCTTGAAGATTCTTCGGGATGTTCTTCTGGATGTTGAGATCAAGGTTGATGCGGATGACGAGAATCCAAACATCGATATTGATGCCCATCGAATTGGACACTTGCTTGAGGACATGCTACGTTTTGGAGAGACAACAGCACTTGTGTACGTGCATGATGCGAAGGGAAAGGAAGGCCGAATTACCTCGCACCTTCTCGATCCAGGACTTGTTTCAGGACCTGTTCTCAAGAAATGTGCTGGCAGCATCCTCATGTCTGGCACATTGTATCCTCCGAAGATGTATGCAGATTTGCTCGGCATTGGGCATTCAAAGACAACAAGCCGACAATACGATTCACCTTTTGCAAGCCAACGACGCCCAATCATCGTAGCCAAAGATGTAACAACCCGTTACCAAGATCGGTCGTATGAAAATACACAACGAATCCGGGCACATATTCAGTCACTTTGTGATGGGTCCCCAGGACATGTTGCAGTCTTCACACCCTCCTATTCGATGCTCAACGATTACATTGGAGAAGGTCATTTCCATGGCGTTGTTGTTCGTATGGAGGACCGAACGTGGTCAAAACAAGATGTTGATCAGTTGCTCGATGTTCTTGAAGATGCAAAACAGGCTGGTCGACGAATTCTTCTTGCTGGCGTCTTTGGAGGGCGATTGTCAGAAGGCATTGATTATCACAATGGGTTGCTGGATGCAGTCGCTTGCATAGGTATTCCAAACCCACCACCTTCCATCCATCAAAAGGCACTGCGTACGTACATCGAGGAGAGATTTGGTCGTGCTAACGCTTGGCGTTATGCTTCAACGCAACCTGCAATCAACGCCATTCTCCAAGCCATGGGACGCCCAATTCGGAGCATTGCAGACCGTGCATTGATTCTTCTTTTGGACAAACGCAACACCGATCGAACATACATCGAATGTTATCCAAAAGATATCCGAATGAACACTTCAACCGAGCCAGAAACGACCAAATCCTTTGCTCGGCGATTCTTTTCAAGAGTCCATCGTCAATCCGAAGGTTCATCATAATCAAGCAGGAGGAGAAACCATGAGCGAGTGGAAGCGTATTGAACTCATTGAAGAAGAAAAAGGTGAGACATTGACAGACCTTTCACCTTCTCCGCACATGCTGCATGACGAATTTCAGCAAGAAGCAAGTCATCTGCATGAAGTTCAAGCTATGCATACGCACGTTCTTGTTCAAGCAGGAATGTTGCCAGAAACCCATCTTGCAGACGTGGAGCCTTCGCAACGTTTGGATTGGATTTTGAATGAGTTGCATGGCATGCGTGACCCAGATGGGCTCACCATTCCCATGAAGGGCGTTACGAGTGAAGACGTTGAAATCAACGTTCTCAACGCTGAGAACGAAACCAGCATCAAAATCACCATTCATGAAGAAGGTCATGATTCTCTCGAGCGTGTTCTACCACTGACTGGAGAAAACCTTGAGGTCAAGGCTCACTTCGTAGACGGCCACCTTCGTCTGCGCTGGTAAACTCAGTACTTCTTGTAGCTGAGTTCAGTGATCATCTTGTCCAAAGCACCCTGTGCCGACTGCTGATGCGAAGCACCCAATTCTTCACGACTGTATCGAGCCATTTCGAACATGTTGTCCAGTGATTCAAGTGCCTCATCGCTGATGCCTGGGGTCGCTTGTCGAATAGCGACCTCGAACTCACGTACCGTTTCGAAGTCACGACGCAGCAATCCACGAGTTTGCAAAGTTGAACAGAGGTTTTGGTAGCAATTGAAAATCGCTTCACGGATAGCATCTCCAGCAGCGAGGAGTTCAGCCGTATATTCGAAGACTTCACTCATCTCTGAGAGCAACTCATTCTGTCGGTTTCGACGATACATGACCGTTCCGAGAGCGATTGCTGCAGCGATGAAAACCAAGGCAACATAGGTCCACGGGCTCACTTCAGATGCTTCTGCTTCGAACTCATAGGCAGGTGCAAACCCTGCTTGACGTGTGCTGTTGAATTCAGCAACTGTTTGGTCGGAAAGTCTAGGATCGTTGATCAGGATATCGAGTGAAACTTGACCGAAGACAGAAGCATCACCGTATGCGGGGTCGTTGTTGAATTCAAAGTCTGCAACACCGTCAGCATCCGTCAGCTTGGTCATAGCACCGAGTTGTGTACCGTTTCCGGCATAAAGATAGAACTCAACTGCAATACCTGCAAGACCTAAGGATGTATCTTGAGCAACAATCGTAACCTGTCCATCGACCTTTTCGTCAACGTTTTCTTCAATCTTATCGACGAAGATTTCAATCTCAGCATTGACCTTGATGTAAATTGGATGCGATTCTGATGCTCCGTTGATGTAACGGCCAGTATCTCTTGGAACATCGATACTCACGAATTGCGCACCGGGTGATAACGTAAACGGAGCATTGACGACAATGGAAAAGTTCCCAATGTTCCAATCCACTTGTGCTCCATTGAAACAAACCGCTCCTTCGAAATTGTTGACGCAGTTCGAACCATTGCCGACGTACACAACCACATCTTCGAAGACTTCACCAATTCCGCCAATTTCTGATACGCTTCCTGTAAGGCGTATTGGGTTGGCAGGATCAGAACGAACAGACTGAGGAGACGATGTACTGTCAATGGTGATGACAATATCTGCCCAAACCGTGACGCTTCCGTTTGTGAGTGTGCTCAAATGCTCTTGCGTTCCTTCAAACACAACCTGTATGATGTGACCGTTTCCTCGTTCGAGATCCATGCTTGCAAAGACTTGACCTGAGAAGGTTCCATCGGAAGTTGTTGTAACAGTCGACATGTATTGGCCATCGAGGTAAACGAGGACACTTTCGCCAGCGATTCCATCTTGATCGACCGTATCGATGTCATAGAGACGTCCGGAGAAGGTCCAGAAGTCTCCACGCGTTGCATCAGTCCCATCATCGAACTCTAGCGTCATTGCAGAGCGATGCGCCAAGAAGAACGATTGGTTGGCTGACCCTTCTCGATAATAGCCTTGAGCAATGACATTTGCTTCAAGCACATTGTCGCCGAAATTGAAGAAGTCTTGAACCGTCCATTCGTATGAGAAGGTTCCATCAGCTCCTGTGGTCACTTGAGATAGGACGAACCCATCGACCTTGAGTTCAACAACATGGCCTTCGATCGGCTCGAGTTGGTTGTCAAGTACACTTCCAGTGATGGTTGTTGTATCGGTTACAGCGAGAGGAGAAGGTACGGAAACAGAAACAAGAATCTGACTGAAGACTGTCCAAGTACCTCCTGACTCACTTGGTAGGTAGAACACCGTACCGTTGAAGCGGGTATCCAAAGAGACTGGACCGAGTGCTGCATCAGCCGGAACAGGAATAACTGCGGTGAACAATCCTGTCGCATCGGTTGTCACATTCGTCATCCATATGTCGTTCAGGTAAATGTCGACCGTTAGGTCTTGCAATGGATTGTCAACAATATCCAACAAGCGTCCTTGTATGGTCATTGTTTCCTCGCGGTTTACTTCACCAGTTGGTGTAATCAACAAGATTTGTGTAGGAACACTGACATTGAAGTCGACGGTTGCAGAACTTGGCATGTAGAATTCAGGATCAACAGAATCACCAATTCCGACTGGGTCAACCCAATCTCGACCGCCAGTGAATCGTACTTCGACCATGTGCATTCCTGAGGTTGTGGATTCAGGAACAAGATAGGAAATTGCATACGCACCAGTGAGTGCATCGCTCTGAACACTCGCAACTGGAACCCCGTCAACAAAGAGACGAACAATGGCCACAGATTCAACACCATCAACATACAACGGCATGTCAAGGTCATCGAGCAAGGTTCCGTTGACATACAACATGTCCCCGGCAACAAGCGATTCTGTATGCTCTGTTATTGTCAGGTTCGTTTCGGCCAATGTAACGAATTGTGTCGATGTATTGTATCCAGCAATGCCAGTTGTACCTGTTAGACCATCATAGGAAGCAGCAACATCGCTGAAACCAACCGATGCGTTGAACGGCACCAACAGGCTTCCTACTGCAGTTCCATTCGCAAACGTCGTCACAGTTAGGGACACTTCGTCTGTTGTGTCCGTTGCAGGAAGTGAGAAGGTGACCTGTTGACCATCGATTGGAGCACCAGTATTGTCTTCAAGCAAGATGCGGATATCGAGGAAATCATCACGTTCAGTACGATCGTTCAACGAAGGTTGGCCGAGTGCATCCAGTGAGGGTTCTAAGAATGTAATCACAGAGAATCCACGGCTATCGAAGGTTGAGTTGTTCTTTGAACCGATGTAGAAGTTCACTGTCGGGACAATCGATGCTTCCAAGACGTGGGTTCCACGCTCAAATCCGGGTGTCAAGGTAATGGTGGCATTCCACCAACCACCATCTTCCACAGAGCCGTTGCTCACGGCAAACCCGGTTGGAGCATCATCGATTGTGAACAAGACGTTCATGATCAATCGAGAACCGTCTCGATTGGTCAATCCGCTTCCATTGTCCGAAATGACTTGTCCTGAGACGTTGAAACTCGAACCTGCAACAGGATTGTCGGTGATAGGATCAACCACCATGAAGGTAAGTGAACGTACGGTGACACTGCTTAGATTCGCTTGAGTTGGGAGTAAATCAGAACTGCCGTTGTAGTAGTAACTGACCACAATCAAACCGAGTGGATGGCTGGTTGGAATTGAGAACGATGTGTTGGCAATTCCAGAACCGTCTGTGGTCACAGATGGCAACCACGTTTCATGGAACTTGGTCGTGACGCTGAGATTGCCGAGTGGTCTGAAATTAAAACTCGATTCGACCAACGTAGCGCTCAAATTCACCGTCTCTCCACGATTAACAAGGATTGGGTTTCCTGGTTGCAATCCTTCAAGTTGTGTCACTCCGAAGACGAAAATCGCAGACGAAACGTTCGACGGAAGGTAATACGGCGATGAGTCTTCGAGGACTTCGACAACAAGTGTGCGTGGACCACGAACTGTTCCGTTGTTGGCTGTATCTGTAGGCACGGTGAGGTTGAAGCTTCCATTTGAAAGCGTTGGGACACCACTACGGAGAAGTTCCTCTGGGTTCGATTGCCAATAGACATCCAGCCGAACACCAGAAATCATAGCACGGGCAGGATCATCGTCATCGAGAATTTGTCCTTGCATGTTGAATGGAACACCTGCCGTAATGGTTGATGGCAAAACGTCGATTCGGATATCGGTGGGCACTTGTACGGTCACATCAACGAATGTATTGTTTCCAGTTCGGCGACTGTTTCCGACTGCGAGAGGGTCCGTTAAATCATCAGCCACAAGCATCTGTAGAACGTAATCGCCGGGTGCAAGGCTTGCTGTCGCCCATGTGAACGTGGCATTTCCTTCGGCATCAGTAACTGCGGTTCCTATGGTCTGGTTGGAGTTACCAAAGTCCCAGATGTATTCCACCGTTACACCAGAAATGTTTGAACGGTCGGCAACATCAAACACAGTCGTGTTGAATGTCACTTGATCACCAGAAACGAATTCCATCGTACTCAATTCTTCCTCGAGGAGGAATTCAGATTCGATACCAACCGTCAGACTTGGTAGCGTTGGTGGGTTAGGTGGCGTTGATGTATCGACGACACGGTAGTACGCTCCACCGGCTGGAGCCATCGCTTCGAAATTGAAGTCGACAGCAACCTCGTAACCATTGGATGGAAGTGTGGTTGGCATGACCACTGTAAGGTTGAATTCGCCCGTTGCATTGTCGAGCATTCCGTTTGCCAAATCGATAGGGAAACCATCTCCGTCAAGCATGGTCATGGCAATGATGGTTTCGTTCCCTAGAACCCGTTCTGTTGTGAACTGTCCATCGAAAATGTCACCAACTATGTAGGTTGTATTACCAAGATGTGTCCAATCTTGGAGGATGCTCAAGTTCCAACCGATTTCAGCTTGGACTCGGATCAGTCCTGATCCATTTCCGGGTTGGTAGAGCGTTGAACCATTGTAAAGAATATCAAACACATAATCGCCGGGTCGCAAGGAGGAATCCAGTTGCCAAGAGAGGCTGATGAGGGATGAGTCTGGGTCAGATGTCGTATTGACCCAGGTTCCATCGAATGTGAATGAATAATCACCGGGAACAGCAAGTCCAACTTCGACACCCATGTGATCCGAGATTTGAACCAAAACATTGGTTGGCTCTCCTCTGAGTTGTGGGGTAGCAATCACTTCGAAGTTCAAAATACCAACCAGGGCATACGGATCGCCCGTGCTGAGATTCGCATCATCTGTCGATTCGTAGAGATCTGGATAGAAACGTAAGCGTACTTCCAAGATACCTGCTGCCACATTGACATCAGAAGCGTTGAGGAAATGCTGAATGTTGAATGCCCCATTAACGGTGACATTGAAGATTTCAGTCCAATCTCCACCACTGTTGTTCTCTCGCATTTCAAACGAGAGATTACCAGCCATGCCAACCGGTGATGCGCCAATGGTCAAGGCTGAACCGTTGATGTAGATGTCATTGTCGAGGAGAAGCAGACTTGAGTTGACCCCTGGACCCTCCAATGTAGCCGTGAGGTTTGGTGCGTCACGGATATCGAGTGTAAACGGTGTCTGGACTGGGCGTAGATGATGCGTCGGACCCGTAATTCCATCCTCGGTTTGCACCCATCCTTCATAACCCAGTGTGGCACTTACATTGGTTTTTGTTTCAAGTTCATCCAGGGTCAATTCAAACGACCAGGTTCCCGAAGGAGTCACTTGTGTGGTCAAGTTCTGCGCTCCATCAACGGATGAGGTAAACGAAAGCCATACGGTCGAGTTGACGACCAAGGAAGCATCGGAGAAGGGCAGTTGTTGGTACCCAATGAACCCTTCAATGGTCGTTGTCGCTCCGGCACCAACAACGGGTGCATTGATCGCGCCGGGAGAGGTGTGGTTGATTGTCGCATCATCGGTCACGTTCATCCACCAAGCGTTGGCAGGTCCTTGAACGGTTGAATTCGGAGTGAGGATGGTCTGACCTGAGACGTATCCCTTTTGTTCAACCTCGAGCATGATAGCACCGAATCCAGGTTGAATCATTTCAACAGGAGCGCCTTCGATTGTGAAGAATCCGCTCGAATCGGTGATGTTGACCTCAAGCAGGCGCTCAGGGGTGTTTAGACCACTCACACCGTCAAAGGCCTCGACAAGCGGAACGAGGTAAGCCCGAACAATGTGCTGTTCGATGGCAGTCTGATTCTCCAAGAAGAGAAGGTTGCCACTGATGGAGATGTTTCCTGCAGTTCCGTCTCTGTCAAAGTCTGTTGGAGCATAAAGGACGTTGCTAATATCAAGTTCTGCAGCATCTGGGCAAGGATCGAATGGTACCCACCCGAAATCCAAACCTCCTGCAGCAGAAGATTGTTGAAGTCGAACTTCAGCCCATGTACGCAAGTGCTGGGCGCCAACGGCATACCCATTACCAGTCCAATCGCCACCCTTGAATCCACTGACCAATCGAGCTGGCAAACCGATGACTCGAGCCATGGTAACATAGGTAGTAGCGAACTCTGCACAAGTCCCTTCGTTGGCAACTTCAAGCATGAATTGCGTCAAATCTTCACCATCAACCAAACCTGAACCGTCGAAATTGAGTTTGAACTCAGTTGTAGCGTTTCCATCTTGCAGGAATGTCTGGAGAGCAAGGGCTTGATCGTATGCGTTCACTGCCGATGCCTCGTTGATGACTGCGTTTGTGATGTTGTAAACGATGGAACGGGAGTCGGTCAAATCTGTGTAATAACTGGGGAGCGCCGTTTCGTAAGGGAAGCCTTGTCCGGCGATACTTGAACTTGCAAGCGTGCTCCAATCGAAGAAATACTCAGGCTGCTGAACAACGATTTCCTCAACAAATCCACCGTCGACCTCGTATCGATGCGTGTCGTTGGTTCGAGACAATATCACGGCTGAATCGGCCCAGAATGACACGTTCGTGGTTGAAGCAGGCAGGGTTAGAGCACCATCTCCAACAGGGAAGTTGTATGTGATTTGCCAGGTTATGGTGTCGTTTGCGAAGCTTGTGCTCGCCATGTGGGTGAGGTTCGTAAATGGCGGAACCACTTCCGAAGCAGGATGAACGGAGTTGTCATGTGTGAATGAATTCCCAGTCGGGATGTCGTTGGTGTATTTTCGCCAGTACTTCTCAATGTCGAGGTCAACTACTCCAGTCGTGTTGTTGGCCCAGAAGATGACATCGTTCTGCGGCAAGTCGTCAGTTGGGTCGAAGAGATTGAGTGGAGCTCCTACGCAATTGAAGAACCAGAATTGTTGTGGACACTCAGCACCATCAAGCATACCTCCTCCATCTGTATCTGGATTCCGCCAGTCAGAACCAGTCACATTCTCGACAGCATCTGGAATTCCGTCGTTGTCGAAGTCGTCTGGCAGGAGGTCGTCGGATGGATCGTTTTCTGGGTTTGTGTTATCGAAGTATTCCGTTCGATCATCTACACCGCCGCTGTCCGTATCCACTGAGAGATAGTCGGTGACCCAGATATCGGTCGAACCGTTGTTGATACCAATGAAGGCAAGATTACAGCCTGTTGTGTTTTCGAAATAGGAGTTGATTCCATCACCGTCAGGATCGAGGGTGTTGAAACATGCTTCGGTTGGGTCGGTGTTGTCAAACACTTCATCGTAATCGTTCACGCCGTCACCGTCGGTGTCAGCAAGCGTTGGATTGGAAAACCAGCCATACGTCCCAAGCAATTCTTCCCAATCAGCTAGTCCGTCACCATCACTGTCCGTGTAATCGTCATCGCAATACGTTCGAGTTGTTCCAATGGTGCCATCTTGGTTGGCGTCTGTGTGACAGAAGGAACCATTCCGGCTCTCGATTGAAGTTGGAGTTCCTGATGGGGCTGGAGAAACGCCTTGCAATGCGTTGCTCGTCGATGAAGCTGAGAGATAACCGAACGCAGTGTATGTCCCTGAGTTGTTGTAATACCCGATACCTCCGTTTGGATTGAAACCACTCGCGTCAACAACGAAGAGTTGGTTTGCGGCGCTAAAGGAAACGAAGGTTGTGACGAAATTAACCAGCGAATCGCAAGGATCAGTTCCGTGAGTTACGTTTCGCTCGTCACCGTCGTTGATACCCCCGAAGTCCGTGTCAGCGACGTCCCATTCTGTACAGGAGAGATTCTCCTCCCAGTTTTGGATACCATCGTTGTCTTGATCGCCCGAATCTTCTCTGCGGGTTGGATCGGTTTCACCCGGATCGATGAGTCCATTTCCATTCGGATCCTCGTCACCATCATCAAACGCATCACCATCGGTGTTGTTGTCCCGTGGGTCGGATGCTTGTGGCGGGTTACCATACGCACCGTTGATTTCAACACCGTCTGGAATGCCATCACTGTCGGTATCAGAACTGGTTGGATCGGTCAGCAAGGTCAGAGCCTCGTACGAGTCGTTGAGACCGTCGTTGTCCGTATCACTATCTTGAGGGTTGGTTGATGTGATGCCATCGACTTCCGCAGTAAGCGTTGCACATGCACCAGGACCAATCCCTTGAACTGGGTCGCATGGTGAAACGGTTTCCGTAGGAACGCCATCTGGGCCTTGCCGGAAACATGGAACTCCACCACAGTTTGTGGTCCATGATGGATTGACGTACTCCATGAGGTTGACCAGACCATCTCCGTCAGGGTCACCGTTTGCGCCATCCGCATTGGAAGCGCTGGTTGCATTGAGGCCGTTGGCGGCTTCCCATCCATCGGGCATACCGTCACCGTCTGTGTCCCAACCGTTCGGGTCTTCGTCGGCAATACCATCGCCATCGTCATCATCTGAAGAACAATCAGCGTCTCCGTCGTTGTCCGAATCCGAACCGTCAACTTGTCCGTCCTTGTCATCGTCAAATCCGTTTGCGCATACGTTACCCACTGGATCTTCGTCGCAAAGAATCGTGTTGCCTTGACCGTCACTTCCAGTATCACCACATTTTGGCTGGTTGAATTGCATTGAGTCCTCTTCGTTCCAGTCGTTCACAGGAATGGTTCCATTCCACCAAACACCGTTGTCGAGAACTCCGGTCGTTGCAGGATTGTCCCAGTTTGAGGGTTGAAGGTAGGAATACTCCTGAAGATTGGACATACCATCCCCGTCAGGATCACCAACCGCACCATCGCCTCCTGTTGCAGAAAGTGGGTCGAGCCCATACTTCCATTCCCAGCCATCTGGTAGCCCATCGTTGTCAGAATCCCAATCCGTTGCGGCAGTGTTGATCAGATATTCGAGGCCATACGTGAGGCCATCACCATCCAAATCAGAGGCCGCACTCACTTCTTCGGTAACGAAATCAATGGCCGTCAGAGTAGAAAAGACCATCAGCGCTACCAAAAAGACAGACTGCGCCACTGTTCGGCGATTTGAACGATCCTGTTTGGATGTTCCAGATGAACTTGTCTTCAGCGTGTCCGCCCCATTCATGTGTTATGGTCGTCCCAATAGCACATAAGGCAAATGGTACGTTGTTCATACAAACTACGATTCGTCCTCGATCGATTCGATGTCAATGAGCTCCAAATCAAGGTCGTCAAATTCCTCTTCTTCGGTATCTTCCTCGAAGGAATCTGTATCGACCTCGCTTCCAGCGGGCGACTCGACCTGCGAAGGTTCAACCATGGCAGCAAACATCTGTGCCTTGACCTTGTTCTGGCCACGGCGGTACAGTCCCAAACCTGCAAGCGCCAGTACGGAAAAGAAGAGAACAAGCGTCGTTGGTTCAGGATCTTCAATCTCACTCATGATCGAGTTGAGGATACCAGAACTCTCTGTCTTGAACTCGAAGGTTGGTTTCTGAATGTAACACAAATTCGCAGTGCATTCCTGATAGTTGGTGGGTGTGACTGTCATCTCAAATTCAACCAACTCGCCATTTTTGACCTTCTCTGGAGCCGTAATTTGCATTGAGAAATCCCTTGATGAAAAGGAATCGAGAGTGAAGGAGATAATCTCACCATCGTCCAGTGTAGCATCCCAGCCATCAGGTGCCTTGACGGAAATAACAACATCCACTTCAACATTGTTTAGGTTATCAATTCGGTAATCGAAGACTCTTGTTTGGCCAGCACCAACGCGCTGCGCTTGTGATTTTTGCTCAACAACAAGATTTCCGGGAACGACTTCCTCATCAACTTCAATGGTCAATGGTAAGTCGAAATACCGAGGATCTTCTTCACCGTCGGATTCCTCAGCAACTTGAAGATAAACGACGTGGATGCCTGCTTCGACTTGTTGACGTATGGTGATCTGAACCTCGATATCGTAGTATTGTCCGCCGGTCAGTGGGGCGACCAATGCGATGTTGCCTTCGATGTCCGTAATTTCGTACAGCCATGTGGCGTATCCTGGATCGTTGTCGATGTTGCGTTGCAATGCTGCAGGGTTCTTGATGACCCAATTGGTTGTACCCGCATCATCGGATGAATCTGTAATGCGGACGTTGTAGGTCACAGTCGAACCTGGAGAGATTGGACCAACTTGGCCGAGGGTCCCTCCATCTGAATCCGAGATGACTTCGCCAACGATTCCGAACGTCCGATGAACGGTCCAAGCGACCGGTGTAGTAAGCACTTCTTCGGAGCTGCTATCCGAAGTGACGCTCAGTCGAATCAATCCAATGTCGACTGCATCGCGTTCAAATGGTGGATAGACTTCGACTTTCAGAACAAGTTTCTCACCTTGACCAATGGTTGGTGTGAGTGAATCAATACCTTGCTCGGTCAGTTCGGTGCCGGTTCCGTTGATGATGAACTTCAAACTCCATGCAACAGGTATTTCTTGAATCCGGATTCGGTAACTGTCGTCATCAAATCCTACATTGTTGATGCTCATGTAGAAATCGCCGACTTTGTCGTAGTCAATGTAGTGAGACAGATTCTGGTTGTACAAGTCGGGGCGATCCGAGGCAAAGATTTGCTTTTGTTGCTCGATGTCATCGTAAACTTCAATCTGCGGAGGACCAAACTGATCCACCTTTTCGACGTTGATGGAAAGAGGAACCTTGCGAACTTGTGAACCACTGTCGGCTCCAGTTGTAGCATATGCGTAGGCTTCGACCACAATCTGATAGGAATCGGAAAGCGAACTCAAATCCTCGGGTGCTTGAATCGTAAGCAGAGGTCGTGCTGAAGAGCCTCCTCCACTAAGCGTGTAGCCTCCAGGGTTGTCCCAGTTTGGATCGGACCAACCCGAAGGTAGCGATTGTTGAAGTTCCATTTCAACACGGAGGTCAGATGTCAGCGAACCCGTATGCAAAACAGACAATTCAATCGAGGATGTTTGACCCGGAGCTACGAGCAGCTTAGGGATTTGGTTTTCTGGAAAATCGAGATAGATATCGTATTCGAGGAACGTAATTCCCTGAGGATGCAAATATTCTATGACGTGTCCTTGTACATCGGTAATAAGAAGCCTGAGCGGATATTCACCATGCTGTATGCCTGATTCGTAGGTGAAGGTGAAATTTCCGACAAGACCGTCGTTGTCCAACTTCAATTCATTGTTTCCGAATTCTTTCTCGAAAACCGCAGAAGCTTCGTTCGGAGTGTAAAGAATCAATTCGACTGAATCGATGTCTTCTCGGCCAAACGCATCTCGCACATCGACTGTAAACTGCATTTCTCGATTCTCAGATCGATGTGTCGGTGACCATTCCGTCACTTCGATTTCACTCCATCCGTCGCCAACTTCGTGCACCTTGACTTGGGAACCATCAAGTGCATTGGCACGGAATTCCATTCGAGAGTAGCCGTTTCCAACTTGTCCGCCATAGGCAAGCATCACTTCGCACGATGAACCAAAGCCACCGCCACCTTCACAATCAGCCGTTGCTTCAATGTCAATTTTGATTCGCTCACCGTTGGAAATATCGTATCCGGAAGAGGAGACATCAAGGTTGATTTGATAGGAAACCCAAGCACAGTTACTGCCAAAAAATCCTCCACAGGGATTTTCGAGAGTCTCAGTATGAGAATCGATAACATCCGAACCTGCATAGAGTCTGAAGGTTACATCAGCCGTGGATTGATTGTTCGAACTTTGGAATTTGAGATACGTAAAGATTCGAACCTCAGAGGAGGATTTTCCTTCAATGGTCAAATCTGATATGAGTTCATCGGTTTGGAAAAGGGCACCCGAACCAAGCAAAGACGTCTCATCGTAACTGCCAGATGGTTCGACAGTCGTCAGAGATGTGCCATCATCAAGGTACAACTCATAATCCTCAAGAACCCCGCTAACAGGTTGAATCTCCGGTGCTTCTGAGAGCACGTCGACTGGATTATCCAGCGGAACAACAGCCAAAAACAGCGAGATTAATACTGCATAGACGAAACGATTGGAAGACATGGTCATGACATCCCTCATCGCAGGGGAAGCGAGCAGGCGTTAAACGGTTTTGCATGAAATGTTCAGACAATTCGGTTTCAGAAACGTGCTTTATGGTATCGAGGGAGGGATTTGAACCCTCGAACCCATCTGGGACCGGATCTTAAGCCCGGCGCCTTTGACCACCTCAGCCACCTCGATGGTTAACCGACCTCGAGCATGTATGAAATCCTTACGAAGAGTTGAGGGCCCAACCACCGTCGACAAAGAGTTCTTGCCCGGTGAGATACGGAGATGTAGCGAAGAAGAAGACTGCTCCTGCAACATCACCCGGATCGCCTGACCGTCGAAGCGGAATCGATTGAACAATTTTATTGAAGTGTTCATGCTCCCAATCAGCGGAGAGAATTGCTCCGGGTGCAACACAATTGACACGCACTCGTGGTGCATATTCACCAGCGAGATTGAACATCAGTTGACGAAGTCCTGCTTTGCTGGATGTGTAGTGCGAAAGTTGCTCCCAAGCCTTTCCAGCGGAGGTATCGGTCATGCCGATGATCGAGCCGTTGACAGTAGCTAAAGAATCAAACAGTCCTTGAGAAAGTTGCAACGGTGCTTCGACGTGCAAACGGTTGAGAAATCGCATGGTTTCCATCGACAATTCAGCGATTGGCATTTGGCTATAGACCGATGCATTGTGGACAAGGACGTCCAATCCTTCTCGCTCGACAACGAACGGGTGCTGTATCACAGCATCAATGAGTTGTTGCGTCTGAAACTCATCCGTCAAATCAGCCCGAATGACGTCCGCTTTGTGACCTTGTCCAATGAGATCGGATTTGAGCAACTCGCCTTCTTCGACGGACCTCGACACGTGAATGAGAACAGCATAGCCTTCAGCCGCAAACTTTCGAATGATGGAAGCGCCTATGCGTCGGCCACTTCCGGTCACAAGGCACACCTTCCCAGACATAGAATTCCCTTTCCATTCTCACACATATATGCTCGTATCCTTGCCAAACCCTCAATCTGCTGGGCTGCGCACC
This sequence comes from Candidatus Poseidoniales archaeon, assembly GCA_038105035.1. Taxonomy (GTDB): domain Archaea; phylum Thermoplasmatota; class Poseidoniia; order Poseidoniales; family Poseidoniaceae; genus MGIIa-L2. The sequence continues at coordinate 15,852 of JAYOBT010000033.1, forward strand.
TTTTTGATGTTCATTCATGTGGGCTGTAACAAGGGGGGCAATGGATGGTTAAGAATCTGAAAATGGCGAGTCAAAAAACGGCCCGACCTCGCCTTCCTCCATGGTTCCGCACTAAATTACCATCGGGCTCACAACAAACCATATTCAACGACACGATGGATGCGGTCAAGGACAACCAACTTCACACCGTCTGTCAAGAAGCAAAATGTCCCAACATTCACGATTGTTGGTCAAGTGGTGATGCTACGTTCATGATCGCTGGAAAGGAGTGCACACGTGGTTGCCGATTTTGCGCAGTTGGTACACGGAAGGCCCCGCCTCCACTCGACGTTGACGAACCGCAACATCTTGCTGATGCAGTTGCATCCATGAACCTCCGCCACGCTGTCATTACAGTCGTCAACCGAGACGATTTGGAAGATTCGGCTGCAGACCATTACAAACAATGCATCGATGCTGTATCAAAGCGATGCCCTGATGTGAGTCTGGAGCTCTTGTGCTCCGACCTTGCAGGAGATTTGAACGACTTAGCCCATCTCTTGGAAGGAAGCCCACTCGTTGTCTTCGCACACAACGTAGAATGTGTACCTCGCCTCGATTCCATTGTACGTGACCCTCGGGCGTCCTTTGAACAGTCGCTTTCGATATTAAGTGAGGCCAAACGACTTCGCCCAGACATGTTGACGAAATCTTCCTTGATGGTTGGTGTTGGCGAGACCGATGAAGAAATCGTCGAAGCGATGTTCTTACTGCGTGACGCAGGTGTTGACTTGCTCACCATTGGTCAGTACCTAGCACCCTCAAAGAATCATCTCGCTATCGATCGATTCCCAGAACCAGAATTGTACGACGTGTGGGCAAAGAGAGCCATCGAAATGGGCTTCTCTGGCGTTGCGAGTGGCCCATTGGTGCGCTCCTCCTACAAAGCCGGGTTGCTCATGCGGAAAACACTTGATGAAAACAACACTGAGGAAATGCCTGGAGCATACGTGCTGGTTCAGCCCAAACCATCTGACCAACATGCCTTAATGCCGAGTCATAGTGAGGTGGAACAATGACGGACCGATT
>JAYOBT010000072.1:0-3105 GCA_038105035.1 Candidatus Poseidoniales archaeon
TTCGCCCCGATGTGGTTCATGTTCACACGGCGGCTGATTGGTCGTGGCGGCGCAAAGCACGTTTGATTGGATGCCTATCGAGAGAAACGGGCGTCATTGTTCATGTTCATTCAGGGAAATTTGACACATGGCTTGGAACGCCTGAATCAAGGCAATGTATGTCGTTCAGGAACACCGTTCAGCAATCAAAATCCACGGTGGTTGTGCTATCCGAGGCATGGAAAGAGACCTTTGCACCGCTCCTGGGTGAGACGCTCGCCATCTCAAATCCGATACCGCTGCACATGGTTCCATCAACCAAACCCAGAGAACGCAATCATTTGCTTCTTCTTGGACGACCCGACCCAACAAAAGGACACGATTTTGCCATCAAGGTTGCCCAAGCGCTTCACCAAGAACGCCCTTCGCTTCGTCTTTCCGTCACCGGGGTTGAGCACGCTCAGGACGAGGTTGTCGATGCTCTGGGGTGGGTGAGTGAGGAAGAGAAACTGCGTTTGCTCCAAACCGCCAGCCTTCTCCTCCTTCCGTCTGCCTTTGAAGGCCAGCCGATGGTTGCCCTCGAAGCAAGTGCATGCGGCTTACCAATCGTTGCTTCCGAGCACCTCACATCGTTACCGGATTCAGCCAGCAGCGCCGGTCCTAAAATTGAAGATTGGGTGTCTGTCGTTGGCAAACTCCTCGATAACCCTCCGAGGCCGACCCCCGTGGATCCTCACGAGCATCTTGTCAACGTTCAACGTCAATGGGGGGACTGTTATCGCTCCAAACTGGTTGAATGAAGCACTTTAACGAGGGTTTCGATACTCGTTTCCCATGAACAATGAGATTCTGCATAGGCGCGCGCCAAACGAGAACGTTCTCGGAGCGCGTCTTCCGTCAGGTTGGACAGTTCTTCCAACCATGCTCCTGCCTCTTCGTGAAAATCCTCCTGAGGAGCCAAACGAAACCATGAATTCTGTTTTCCATCAATACGATGTCCGCTGTGGTCAATTCCATACACCAGTAAGCCTGCAGCGAGGTATTCACTCCGTTTTAGCGGACTTGCGAGCGACCATACGCGTGACTCAGGCATCGGGAGAAGGCCAATATGTTGGTGGCTGAGATGGCTTGGTATGGACGACCTCGGCACTTGTGGAACAACCGAAAGGAGCGGGTCGTCTTCAGCCATTTCTTGAAGCAGGGCGAATACATCACCATCCCCAATAAGGGTGAGGTGAACGTTGAATCCTTTGTTGGCCAGAATGCGCATCAACATTGGAAGAGCGAGCACGCCTCGGTGCTTGTCCAATCGTCCGTGATAGACGAATTTCCAAGGCCCTTCTTGCCTCGAGGGGGCGATTTGAAAATCTTCGGTGTTGACTCCAGCAGGAATGGATTGAATCTTCTTGACGTCCACGCGTGTCTGCTGAACAACATAGTTTCGGTGGGCCGTTGATACGACCAAACCATCTGAAAAAACGCCTTTCTTCAACATCGTCCAGGCCTTTGACCAACTTCTCCATTGAAACCTTGCCAGGAAGGTTGCATCGGCGGGGGGTGACCGATCCATCAACACCAATCTTTGATTTTTATCGAGGAAATTTCGAGCGAAGACGGGAGCCAGTGGCCAATCGACGATGATGACATCGAAATTCGCATCCGTATTTTCTCTCCACCAAGATCGAGCATTTCGGGCGAGCGTTGCCGCCTTTCTTCCCGGCCATGTGGATTGTTGAAGGGCGACATGGTTCCAAGGAAAGGCGTCATGGGTGCCGGATGCATCAGCATTCAGAATCGTAACCTCATGTCCATGATTGACCAAACCACGTACGAGGGCATCGGTGGTTGTGGTGCACATGTCGTCCCAGCGACGTACCGTGACCCAAGCGATGTTCACGTTCATCGCCTCTGTTCCTTTTTCTCAAGCAGCGAACCGATCCCTTGCTCAAAGCTGATGCTGGCTTTCCAATCGATCATCGAACGCAATCGCTTGGTGGAGCCGCAAGAGTGCATCACGTCTCCCTTTCTTGCCTCACCATGATGAGGAACAATCGCCTTCTGATTGGTGCGCTCGCTCATACCTTGATTGATGCACTGAACAACATCAAGCACGCTGATTTGTGTTTCCGAGGCAACATTGGCAACCGGATGCTCGTAGGGTTTTGTTCTCTCCACCATTTTGTAGACGGCCGTTGCAAGGTCGTGAACATGCACGAAATCTCGGGTCTGTTCACCGCTTCCGTGAATCGTTGGGCGCTTTCCGTTTTTCATTGTGTGAACAAAAATCGGTATCAATGAAGCGTAGGAAGAATCAGGCCGCTGTCCCGGGCCGTAGACATTGAAAAATCGAAGCGCAATCGCATTCAATCCCTTCTTTCGAAACTCCATCACGTCCTCTTCGTTGGTGGCTTTGCTTTGGGCATAGGGAGAAAGACATTCAACAGGGGCTGATTCCTCCAACGGCATCTCAGTGCAGGACCCGTAAACAGCTGCAGAAGAGGCCACGACGACGCTGCTCACGCCAACGTCGAGAGCATACTTCAGCACATTTCGCGTACCGTCCACGTTGACCGCCAGCGTTTTTTCTGGCTCTTGAATGGATTGCGGAACGGAGACCACAGCGGCCAGATGAACAACGGCATCGCAAGCGTGCATCGCTTCACGAAGGCTTTCTGTTGAATTGATGTCGTCTCGAAAGCTCTCAACGCTCCCTGAGTCTCCAGATTCTGGCTCGTCGAATTCTTGAAGATCAAAAACGACAACCTGCCACCCTTGCTTCAAAAATTGGCGAACAACATGGCGACCAATGAATCCAGCGCCTCCGGTGATGAGCACTTTCGCCATGCTTTGTCCTCAGCCCTTTCCCGTCTTAGGTTTTCCAGAGCGACCACACCAAGACAGGCGAAATTGATAATCAATGCTGGACACCGTCTTGAAGACGAAGGGTGGACCATGATTGCTAGCCCGCTCCGACGATGGCGCATCCGGCGTCTGTACAACCGACAACAATTTGCGCAAGCCCGTCGCTTAAGTGAGGATGAATTGGGAGGCAAGAATCACGCCTTCGCCTTGGACATCATCGTGCGTTCCCTCTACAACGAAGGTCGTTGGCAGGAATTGCTCAAT
>JAYOBT010000073.1:0-3066 GCA_038105035.1 Candidatus Poseidoniales archaeon
TGCTGTACGATGTTCTTCATTTCCTCGGCAATGTCTTCTTTGCCATGTGGTTTGGACAATGGTTCGAACGCTTACTCTCGATGAATCAACCACAGAATCGACTCGTCCAACAGGAGAATGGGCATGTCAGCACTTTCTGATCCACCGACAATGGCATTCCTTTGTCGAGCCGATCTTCAACTCTCACCAGGGAAGCTCGCTGTACAATGTGCACACGCAGCCGTAGGTTCCCTCAAACAGGCAAAGAAGACGCATTCAAGAATGGTTCAACGCTGGTCTGAATCAGCCTCACGCAAGGTATGTCTTGCGGTTGAGGATGAAGAGGAATTGGAATACTATGTGCAACAGGTTCGCGAAGCATCCCTTCCATTCGCTCTGATCAAGGACGCTGGATTAACCGAGGTTGCTCCAGGTACAGTCACTGTTCTTGGAGTAGGGCCCGGTCCAAGACACACGATCGATTCTCTATTCCGGAATCTGAAAGCATATGAATGAGGTCATACGATGGGTTTTCGAAGTTTTCTTCATCGTCTGACTGCCCCCAAGTTTCAGCGCTACGTCCATCGAAATCAATCCCTAAAAATGGTCTTCGTTATCAATCATGAGTTAAAGATGGGGAAAGGAAAAATCGCTGCTCAGGTCGGACATGCTGCTGTCAAAGCAACGCTCAAATCGGGCGAAGTACGTCCTGAACTTCTCGATGCCTGGCTTTCGACTGGGCAGAAAAAAATCTGTGTTAAGGCAGACAACCCTCGTCATATTGAAGAAATCGAAGAACAAGCAAAGCGACTCAACGTTCTCTCTTCAAAAATCCACGATGCAGGCCACACACAGATCCCATCAGGCTCACTTACCGTCCTTGCTTTGGGTCCAGACGAAGATGAGAAACTCGATACATTGACGGGAGAGTTGAAACTTCTCTAAGTCGATTCTTTGAACATGGGAAACGATGTGGAGCAACCATGCGAGACATCAATTCCAATCGAGTTGACCTTCGTTCAGATACCGTCACTCAACCAACCGATGCCATGCGTGAAGCCATGACTCGAGCCGAGGTTGGTGACGATGTTCTTGGTGATGACCCGACCGTTCAGCAACTTGAATCGCTAGTGGCTGACATGTGTGGAAAGGAGGCTGGTTTGTTTGTTCCTTCAGGAACGATGTCCAACGCTGTTGCATTGAAGACGCACACAGCACCGGGGGACGAGATTGTCACCGAACGTTACAGCCATATCTATCTCTACGAAGGAGGCGGCTATGCTGCACTTTGCGGTTCGAGTATTGCACTCCCACTTGGAGAGAATGGCCTCTTAACACCCGAACTTGTTGAACAATCGATTCGGAAGCAAAAGGGATCACAATCCCATTATCCAGATGGTAGTCTCGTATGTGTTGAAAATACGGCTAATCGAGGTGGAGGAACGTGCTATGAGCAAGAAATTCTCGATGCGATTGCTGACGTTTCCAAAGCAAAAAATTGTGCGACTCACATTGATGGTGCGCGTATTTTCAACGCCTCAGTTGCAACGAAAACCCCTCTAAGCCGAATGACGAGAGATTACGATTCCGTCTCTATTTGTTTGTCAAAGGGTTTGGGAGCCCCTGTCGGCTCAGTGCTTGTAGGCTCACGGGATTTTATCGATCAAGCACATCGGTGGCGCAAGATGTTCGGTGGAGGGATGCGTCAATCTGGAATTCTTGCTGCAGCAGGAATTTATGCGCTGGAGAACAACATTCAGCGAATGGAAGACGATCACCGAAGAGCAAAGACCATCGCACAAGCCCTTGATGAAATGGACCATGTATCGGTCGACCTTGATGCTGTTCAAACCAACATGGTGTATTTCTCTGCAAGCAACTACTCTGCAAACGAAGTCTCCCAAAAGATGGCAGAAGCAGGCATTGACATGTTTGATATCTCACCGACGCATTGTCGAATCGTAACTCACCTTCACATCACAGATGAGGATGTCAACAAGGTCATTGACGTGTTATCGCATATGAATTGAAACTTTTTAACACCTCGACATACAAAATCTGTATGATTGGTGAAGCCTGTGGCATCTGCCAAGATGAAAACATTGACACAAATTGTTCAATTTGCATTCGCTGCGTTGAACTGACTGAGGAAAGCAAATGGGCTCCATCGCTGCCTTTGGAGGTACATCAACGGATGGCTGATGTTCTAGGTGGGCCTGTACGATCGCTGCGAAAACGTTGGAAAAATCTTGAGCGGTTTATGGCTCACACACCTGATGTTGATTGGGCTCGACTGGACGACCCTGAATTAGACCCGGTTCGGATGTCGCCATTTCCTGAAGAGGAAGAAAAAATCTTCATCGAGAAGCTTGAGAACCGTAGTGGAATTTCAGGCTATGAAAAAGAACGATTGGAGGAAGGTTTCCTCATGTCAGATGGGACACTACTCTCGTTCGTTGATGGAAGAATGTGCGTTGATGGTCGTTCGCATGAAGCGAGAATTCCAACCGAACAATATCTCCTTCTCCTCATGAACGCTGATGAACGCAAAGGATGGGATTTGACCAAACTGTTTCTTGCCATAAGCGGGTTGTACCAAACGATCGATTTGCAAGGTCGGCCACAACGATACATGCATCGCTTTCATCGTCTTTTTGGCCATATGGAGCGCGAACTCCTCTCCTCGTTCGTTGCATTCGTTCAATCTTCGTTTCTTTTGGATCAAAATGAACGTAGGAAGAAAAAATCGATGTTTCCAGAAGAACAAACCTGGTCTTTCGATCTAATGAACCGCCTTTCTGGTCGTCGACCTCGACAGAGGATGAAGTTCGCTCGGCGATTTATCCGGAACAATGAGAACAAAATGCTCCCAGTATCAAAGTGGCCGTGGGTTCAACGTTGGGCAGAAGTGTCGAAGCATGCAGATCACTCTAACGTTAGTTATCCATTCATGGTGAGCACAAAAGGGGTCCTCAGTTTGCGGACACTCTCAAAGAATGGGAGTGTGAGACGTGCGCCCATCCCGTTCCACCCAGGTTTGTTGGCAGGCCTCATTTCGTGGGGCTCGTCACCACATGCTTCCAAACA
>JAYOBT010000074.1:0-3060 GCA_038105035.1 Candidatus Poseidoniales archaeon
GTATAGTATAGCAATTAATAATGTGAGAATAGAGCCAATTATAATCAGAATAATTCCGAGTACTTTCCGAATCGGTCTGGGTATAAATTCTAATAATAAATCTAAAATCACATTCCCTTATTGTTAGAGTTTACAACTCTTTTCCCTGCGGTACGACTTCAATGTCTAATTAACATCCAGACACCCACGGTACATAGTGCCGCTCCACCAAGTAGCAATGAATATTGTATTGAAGAAAGAAGGTCCCGGGTATCTCTTCCATCCTGACACTGTCCCTCATCCAAGCCGGTAGTTTGCCCGAATTGTCCACTCGTGCTATCGCAATTTTCTTCTAACTGATTATCGATGTAATCAATACCCATGCCTGCTCCAAACCAACCAATCAGAAATAACACTCCGACAATTAGTGAAAGGGTCCCTGAAATCTTTCCCCATATACCCATATTTTCTACCAGACTGCCTTGCTTCTTCAATGCTTCCAATATGAGCATGCATAAACTTCGCTACCGATCGTTCTGTGTTGTGCATCAGGAATGAGAAGTGGGAGGGCAATGCGTATACTACGCAAACACGGTCTCGAAGCATACAATGGTGGTGCTGGCAACGAGTTAATCAAGCGTTGAAACGAAACTGATATTTTTTTTATGAATAAGTGAAAATCAGGATTAAATACATCCCTTCATTAGTCTGCTCATGCAACACTACGGCGATGAAGCAAAATGTCCAGTCATACACGGAGGAATGACCTCCTCTCAACCACAAATGCGTAGCAACCAACAATGGTGGCCAAACCAGTTGAACCTCGCAATTCTGCACCAACACGATACGAAATCCAACCCATTGGGTACTGATTTTGACTATTCTGAAGCGTTCAAGAACATCGATTATGGTTCACTCAAGGCTGACCTTCATGCACTCATGACCGACAGTCAAGACTGGTGGCCTGCTGATTACGGACACTATGGTCCGTTCTTTATTCGAATGACCTGGCACGCTGCTGGAACTTACCGAATCGGCGATGGTCGCGGCGGTGCAGGTACAGGAGCACAACGCTTTGCTCCACTCAACAGTTGGCCGGACAACGGCAACCTCGACAAGGCTCGACGTTTGCTGTGGCCGATCAAGCAGAAGTACGGGAACGCCATCAGCTGGGCTGACCTTCTCGTTCTCGCAGGTATTGTTGCAATCGAATCCATGGGCGGCCCAGTCTTCGGATTCGGCGGTGGCCGTGCAGACATCTGGCACCCAGAAGAAGACATCTACTGGGGTAGTGAAGACGAATGGCTCGGCGATGACCGTTACGGTGACACTCGCCAAGATCTTGACAACCCACTTGCAGCCGTTCAGATGGGGCTAATCTACGTCAACCCTGAAGGACCAAACGGCAATCCAGACCCGCTCCTCAGCGCTCAAGACATCCGTGAAACATTCGCTCGAATGGCTATGAACGACGAAGAGACCGTTGCCCTCACCGCAGGTGGACACACCTTCGGAAAGGCACACGGTGCAGGTGATGCTGCACACGTCGGTGCAGAGCCTGAAGGCGCTTCCATCGAAGAACAAAGCTTCGGATGGACCAGCACACACGGCTCCGGAAAGGGTCGAGACACCATCACCAGCGGTATCGAAGGTGCTTGGACGGCAAACCCAATCGCTTGGGACAATGGCTATTTCGATCTCCTCTTCAAGTACGAAGATTCCTGGAAACTCGTCAAGAGTCCCGCTGGTGCAAACCAATGGACACCTGAGAACCCTGATGAAGAGGACATGGCTCCAGATGCAGAAGATGCATCCATCAAAGTTCCAACCATGATGACGACCGCAGACATGGCCATGATTCGTGATCCTGAATATCGCAAGATTTCGAAGCACTTCCACGAGAACCCTGACGCCTTCGGCGATGCGTTCGCTCGTGCATGGTTCAAACTCCTACACCGTGACATGGGACCAAAGGCTCGCTACCTCGGACCTGATGTTCCTGCTGAAGACTTAATTTGGCAAGACCCTGTTCCTGCTGGTTCAACATCTTACGACGTTGCTGCACTCAAAGTCGCCATCATGTCCAGCGGACTCTCCATTTCGGAAATGGTCGAAACTGCATGGGCAAGTGCTTCCACCTTCCGTGGCTCCGACATGCGTGGTGGAGCAAACGGTGCTCGCATCCGTCTCTCTCCTCAGAAAGATTGGGAAGGCAACAAACCTGCCAAACTTGCAAAGGTTCTGTCAACCCTTGAGACACTTGCAGCGGCTCATGGTGCAAGCGTTGCAGATACAATCGTCCTTGCAGGGAACGTTGGTATTGAGATGGCTTCAGGTGTTGAAGTTCCATTCACACCTGGTCGTGGTGATGCAAGCGAAGAACAAACTGATTCTGCTTCCTTCGATGTCCTCGAACCACTTGCTTGTGGATTCCGAAACTTCCTCAAGAAGAATTACGCTGTTAGCCCAGAAGAAATGATGCTCGACAAGGCACAACTTCTCGGATTGACTGCACCAGAGATGACTGTTCTCGTTGGTGGAATGCGATCGCTTGGTGTCAGTTCAGATGAGCGTGGACTCTGGGGCGGAGACAGCAAACTCGACAGTGCTTGGTTCTCCACACTCCTCGACATGAACGTCGCTTGGACGGCCACTGGAAGCAACAGTTACGTCGCTCGTGACCGCAAGACTGGCGAAGACATTCGAACAGCAACTCGCTACGATCTCGTCTTCGGAAGCAACTCCCAACTTCGAGCCATTGCTGAAGTCTATGCACAAAACGACAACCACGACAAGTTCGTTGGCGACTTCGTTGCTGCATGGAACAAGGTCATGAATGCAGACCGATTTGACGTCTGATTTCGATGGAAGGAACACCGTTCCAGATTTCGGTCTGGGAGACCCTGAAGACCATCCCTCGTGGTCAGACACGTACGTATACTGAGATTTCTCAACAAATTGGCAGACCGAAGGCAGTCCGAGCTGTTGCAAATGCAATTGCAAAGAATCCATACGCTCCAGAGATTCCTTGCCATCGAGTCGTTCGAATCGATGGTGGACTCGGTGGATACAGTGGACCTG
>JAYOBT010000034.1:0-16122 GCA_038105035.1 Candidatus Poseidoniales archaeon
ACACCATCGTCCTCATTGTTCCATGAGTTGTAGATGATGTTGAGTTTGTCTCCACCGTTGAACAATCGAACTGGACATGCATCGTCACAAAGGTCACATCCGTAACACTTGTTCATCTCGAATTCATAGCCACGTGCCATCGATCGCAAGAGAACGATAACAACAGCTCCAAAAGTCAGACATGGAATGAACATGGCATAGGTCAGCTTGGCGTCGAGTGACTTCGGGTTGACGTGATAGGATGGGTTATCGGTGACTCCGTAATCTCCACCATCGGCTTGAACCATTGCTATCATTGTCGAGTTGGTCAAATCAACAACCTTGCCAGAGTGAGCACCTGAGTTGTCATCCCACAAGAGGAGTGGTTGGAAGGCTCGCACGGAGTAGGTTGTTTCCGTTGTGATTGAATCGTTCAAAGCCAATGCGCCTGATGCAACGAGGGTGTACTCGTAGTTGTAGTTCCCTGGCACGAGGTCAATTTCTGCTCCTTCGCAGCCCGTAAAGGATGCCAGCACTTTGCCAGAGGTGTCGGTGACGCTCATGGTGCTCGAGAGCATTGTTGCGGTGTTGACACCGTCGATTTTACGTTCACTGGCTCGGTATTCGCATGTAACATCGGTTGGAAGTGCTTCATCGGTATACTCGCCGGAAACTGTGAACGTGCCGGAATTTGTGTATCCTTCTCCACCAGCGAAGGTGATTGTCTCACCTGCTGCATTGTCACCTTCGGATGGATTTTGATGGTTGTTCGCATCGCTGAAATCGATGATGGTTTCACGAGCTGGTTGGAAAATCTGCCAATCGAGCCATGCTGCTGCCGGTACGATACCGTCTGTGTATCCTCGGTCATCGGTAAACTCATTCGTGTCATGAACGTGAACGTCTGAAGGTTGCGTACGCATCGCTTCCAACTCAGGATAGTAGTCATGTGTCAATCCCTTGATGGTCAACAATCCACCTGCTTCCCAGAACCCGTTGTCATATGTGTCAAAGGTTGCAACCGATGCACCAGCTGAGATGACGAGGGCACCAATGATGACACGCTTTCCGTGTTCAGGCGTGAATCCTGATCCCCATGCTTTAACGAGGATATTGCGTCCTACGAAATAAATCACAATCCATAACAGCATGCCCGTGAGAATCCACGGCACAGCATTGAATATTTCAGCAATCCATGGCGCTCTCGTCCCACACAACAAATCGCCGTGGGAGTCGAGTTTACAATAATCCGATCTGTTTTTCCCATACAACTCGAGGAAGATGTTGATTGAAAAGACCGAGATAAACCAGACGTGAGCAAGGTAAACAGCACCTGCTGCAGCAAACCATGGATCTTCAACAGGCCGCTTCTCACGTCCGCCAAGGAATGGTGGAAGTGCGAGAATACCGACTGGAATGCCAGTGAGAGCAGCGCCCCACCATGCAGCGTTCCAAGCGAAAACAGGTTGGCCGACAATGTCGCCTATGAATCCGGTTGGCACAGTAAATTGAGGAAGATACTCGCCCCATCGTAGGTAACCGTATGAGAACAGCACGTACCAATCAGGGAACACGAATCCTGCTTGTGCGTAAGGGTCTGCAGCACCGTGCAACGGTGGTGGAATCAACCACGCGTAGAACAACAATACCGCTGCCATGAAGGCAAACAAAATAGTGTCACGCAGGACTTCGTGAGGCCAGAATCCGTGACCCATGCGGGTACGCTTTCGTTTTTCACCAGCTTCCTGAAGTTTGGCTTTTTCATCCATATACGAGGTTGCAACTCGTCCTAAATTTTCCATTAATCCCATTCAAATTCCTCCGATCAATGCGGCTCCGCAATTCCTTGTACCCAGACAATAAACAAGTGAATGATGATCAATGTGGTCACAATCACAGGGAGAATAAAGACGTGGATGAAGTACATCCTCGTTACCGTTCGTGGCGTCAATGAGGAACCACCAAAGAGGAGGGTTGCGATGTACTTTCCAATCAATGGCGAAGAGTTAGCGAGGTTGATACCAATGACTGCTGCACCATAGGCAAGACTGTCCCAGGGGAGCAGATAGCCAGAGTAGCCAAAGACGATGGTCAATGCCATCAAGGCAACACCAATGAGCCAGTTGAGTTCACGTGGATTTCGGTAAGCGCCAGTGAAGTAAACACGGCACATGTGCAAGAATACGGATGCGACCATGAAGTGTGTTCCCCAGTGATGGACTGCACGGATGATGTATCCGAACGGTAATTCGAGCATGATGAATTCCATAGAGGCATAAGCAGGTGAAGGATCGCCTTCTCCGCCTGGAACATAATAGATTCCAAGAATGGTTCCAGTCAAGACGAGAATGATGAAACTGAGGAAGGAGATGCCGCCGAGACAGTACAATGGATACCAATACCAGATGATGCGGAGCTTGTACTTCTCTGCATGTGTGAGAGGCATTTGACGGTGCATGTTGTAATATGCGCCCTTGGACATGTTCCAGTAGTCTTGGATACGGAACCGTGTATCCATCCACGAAAACACCCACAGGAAGGCCCGTTCGGAAATACCCATTCCGCCCGTTGACTCAACAGCACGGAGAATCTCTCGACGTGGCATTTCTTCTGTTTCCTTACGAAGCGTAAAAGCAACAAGAACGATGATGAAGGCGATGAAGAACCAAAGAATCCAGAACATTGTTGTCATGTTATCACCTCAATCACAATACGTCAACCAATCGACGTAGTCGGTTATGCCTTCAACGACACCGTTGTTGAGAACAATCGGAATCAGTGGAAGACCTACTGGTGCCGGTCCACCAGCTTTGCGCACACCGGCGTAAGTGAAGGTAGCGCCATTGGAGCGGTTGCGGTTGGTGTTCATTTCCAACGCAGTCGTATCGAATCGGGATGAGTGGCAGATGCAGAACAACTTGGTTCCACCATCGTCGGTGCCGCCAGGCGTCCATGTATCGTCCGTGTAGGAGTTGGATACAAGTTGCCAACCTGGGATGCAACAAAGGTGGGTGCATCGTCCAAAGACCATGATGAGGTCATCGGATGGATAAATGCGCTCATCCATAGCAACCATGTCTTCAAAGTGGCCAATGTACTTTCCAGATTCATCGTATCCTTCCATCATTTGGAATCGAGCCTTGTTGTTGTCCATAGGAGATCCTTGCCACTTTGAGTCTTCGACGTAGTTGACGACGACTGGTACGCCATTCCAAACACCAGACGCACCAGCTGTTCCTGTGTTTGAGTTGGCTGCCTCTGCGACGAAATCGGCCTTTGTCATAGATTGGAGGTGCTTTGCCCCGTACCATGCTGTGTCTTCACGTCCCTTTGCCCAGAATTTGACGGATAGGTCACCTGCGGAACCCCCACCGGGTGGAAGCAAGATGGCAGCGAATCCAAGCACACCTAGCGATGCAGCAAGAACCCCGGTTGCCGTGTTGAATCCATAGCGTAGGAATTGTCTTCGGTTGATGACGGTTTCACCTGCGTTGATGGTGCCTTCCTTTGCTTCAGGAACGAATAAGTTGTAATCTTTCGCCATATGCTTCACCACTTGTACTCCTTCCAGTCCTTGACGTGTTCAGGGACATACTTGTTTTGAGAATGTTTGACGATGATGGTATCTGGCAGAATGAACTTGAGGTAGATAACGCCCATGAGAATCAGTGTTGTCAACGTCATAGCCAAGTGGAAAGCGAGTTGTTGTTGATCCCAACTCTTTGCTAGGCCGTAGATGAGTGAGAAGGCCCAATAGCATGCCCAGAAGATTCCCCAAGCAAAGAAGAACATGGTGAGATAGGAGCCACCAGACGGTGCAAGACTTGCGCTAACAATGGTTCCCGATTCTGCTACATTGTGGACGCCGTGATTGATTGCTTCGTCCATTTGCGCTTCGGTGAGTTCAACGCCCTCGAGCGCGCTGCGGGCATCCTTTACGGAAATTGAACCGTCTGCAACGCCCTTGAGCAAGTTGTTGATGGTGTCGTCGTACATCATTGGTCACCTCTTCGCATGAGTTTGTAGCGCAACCGCAGTTGGTTGCTTCGGCCTTCGTAGGAGGTTGAGAATCCGTAGCGGAGCATCAAGCCTGCAAACACAACGCACATGATGACTGCCCCAAATCCGAGTAGTCCGAGCCAGTGTGCACGAAGCTTGGCGCCCATGTGGTGCAAGTCGGCTCCATGTGACTCCGGTTCAGGAGGCGCCACATTACCATCGCCCGCAAAGACCGTTCGAGTTCCACGAGAGAGGCTGTCTTCGTCGCCTTCAACAAGAGCGAAAGTCAGTTGATTCCACATGTCTTCGACAACGTTGCCAAGCCCACCATCGCCGTTGACGCTGTTGCCTGTAATCCAGAAGGTAACGGTTCCTTCACCCTCTGCGGGTGCAGTCCAAGTGATGTCCCACATCCGATCGGACTCCGCGGCAGAGGCAGATGTGTGGGTTAGCGATTGCATATCACCTTGCCAGTTGTCGGCGCCTGTTCCGCCGAGTTCTCCGCCCGAGACTCGCATCGAGAATCCGGCTGAGTATTGTCCTCCAGCGGCAGGGCCGCCAATGATGTGGAGTTGAAGTTCGTAGGTTTCGCCAGGGGTCCAAGCATACGGGACGCTGTCGAGAATTACTTGGACGCTGTTGGATGGTGCTGCGTTGTGACAGAGACAGCCCTCTTTGGCAACGTCGTCGATGTCGTTTTGTTGGCCGCCAATTCCAGTCGGCAGTGATGTTGCAAGGCCAGGGAGCAGCAGCAGAAGCAGCACTGCAACCGCAATGGTGCGGCGTTTTGAGAACGAGGTTGTCAGCATGGCTACACCCTATGGGCTTTCGACTTAGAAGGACCCCTTAAACATTGTTAGAGATGCGCCAGAATAATGTCTTGCAGTGTGCCGTTTTTCCATCAAAATTTAACAGTGCAAGAATTCTTGTGATTCGACCTCTAGGACTTACCATGGCGGACACACCTTTTGACAACATCTATGACCTCTCTACACACCAACTTGAACAACTCGATGAAGCCGAAGATCTGATGCTCAAAAACGATCTCGGTGCAGCGGAACGCCTTTTGCTTGGTATGCTTGAGGAAGACGGTGAGTGTATTCCTGTTCTGTCCAATCTTGGACATTTGTATGGTCGTCATCTCTCTGAATTCGAAACAGCGGTTTCGTTTTATGACAAAGTTCTCCATCTTGAGCCAGACAACGCTTGGGCGAGGGATGCTCGTCGTCGATATTTGCGCTTTGTTGACAAATAAGGTAAGTTCAAGGGCGTCTTTGGCAAGGGATTGCTATGGAGTCGTCGCAAATCCTCATCGCAGGGATTGGCGGACTTGGGTGCGTTTGGGCCGCTCGAGCCCATCAGCGAGGAGCAGGAGCCTCACTGCTCATGCTCGATGCTGACGATAGATTTCCTGATGTCGATGATGCACACATCATTCGGCTTGGACACACCTTGGATGCCCTAGGGTGTGCCGCTCTACCTCCGCTCGCTGAACAGCGTATGAGAGGTTTAGCAACGCGGACACGACCCTTTCTTGAACAAGCAGAACTGGTCATTATCGTAGCAGGACTCGGTGGAGGAACTGGGACAGGGGCATCGCATGAATTCGCTCGTCAGGCAAAGCTCCACGGGGCGACGGTTCTTTCAATCGCCGCCCTGCCGTTCGATAGCCAGCCGACGCGGAAGAAAATCGCAGAGGCGGAAATCCAACGACTCGAGCACCATTCAGATGTTTGTGTACAGCTTTCACTCGAAAGGCTTGCACGACAAGCTCGAGATCGTGGCAAAGATTGGAGCATGGGTTCAGAGTGGGTTGAAGATTTGATCGATGGATTGGTTCGTACACTTCTCTCAATGGGTCTCATCAATCTCGATTTAATGGACCTCCGCGCTATTGTTCAACACAAAGGGGGCTCGACTATGCTCGTGGGTACAGGCCACCACGAGCAGTTGGACGATCTGTACAATGCAACCATCAAGGCTCCTCTCGCTCCAATGAACGTTGCTGGTGCTAAAGGCTGTCTCTTACAAATCGAAGGCGGGTTGGGAATGACGATTGGCCAGGTCGATGAAATCGCAACGGCTTTGACATCTGCCGTGGACTCTGATGCTCAGGTAATTCTCGGCGCACGCGTCTCTCCCGATCTCGAAGGAACCATCCGTATTGTAATGCTCCTTTCGGGCATAGGTGACGACTAGTCCAACAATTCGATTTCATCGTCCCATTGTGTTTCATCACCAAGCGCCTCAGGTGTTTGATTCCAATCAACTGGATCACCTATGCTTTCTTCTTGGGCGGACGTTTGATTTTGAGTCTCAATCTCAGCATCATGCTCTTCGACGTCCACGCCACCTGAAGGCTCTGGAGTGCTTGGCGAATCCTGTATCTGTAAATCAATCACAGATTGGACGATGCCTCGGTCACTGTTGATACGTTGTGTTTTCGCTTCAAGCATGCTTCGTTGCGACCACATCACCGTTACAACAACAAGAATGTGTCCCCCGATAAGAACGGTTCGAACATCGTCCATGACCGATGTAATCATTGCTACGCTTCCTGCATAGGCATAACCAAATGCCACGCCCCAGAACAACGCATTTTCACGCGTGAAGAGCGTGGATTCAGATCCTTCACCTTTGCTGGTCAGGGCCCAAATGGCAAGGAAAACCGTAACGATCATCAACAACAATTCTTCGATAAAAATGAGCGTATCTGTTGAGGCAGAATCGATGCTTCTGAAGATACTCAGAACGTGCCAAGTAACAAACAGTTGCGTTGCCCAAAACCATTTTCTTGCCACGACATGCGTCGCAGAGTGAAGCGATGCTTCTCTTCTTTGTCCCCACGTAGCGTAGACGCACAGTCCGTAAACTGCGAAGGAAAAGAGGTATGGCCAAACGCTAAACGACGAACTTCCCAATACAAAACGCAGTCCTTCAGTTACCGCGAAGGTCATCACAACAACGAGGGTCGATGTCATGACAAGCGAGGGCAGAGGCGAATATCCATCTGGATTACTTTGCCCCTCTTCAGGAACCTTGATCGCATTCATGGTTGCTAGACCAAAGAATCGACCTTGAGCGACGGCCCACAAGACGAAAAGACCGCCAAGTGTTGCTGGAAGGAACGACCCAACTTGCGATAGAACGCCACTTTCTCCGAACACCAAGTAGATGAGGACAACAAAAATAAGCCCAAGAATAAGCGGCAAAATGAGAATTTTCAACCGTGCAGAGAACGATTGTTTCTGGCTTGATTCAGCATCTGTATTGTACTTGAGCAAGCCTCCAAGACGGTCATTCTTTGAGAGTGGTGCGAGAAAAAGATACGCAGTGCTAAATCCGATGAATCCATATGCCGACCAGACCTCTGCTTCCATTCTTGCAAGCACAAACAGAAGGACAGATGTCAATGCCAACATCATCAGATGAGGGAATGTTGCTGGCGATAACAGACTCTTGAGCAGCGACAGCTTAGTCAGCGGCTTGGCCTCCTCCATGATTGTCTGTAACGTCCTTGGTTCTAAAGGGTGTTCAATCGTTACGACCATATCTACATGAGGCAGGGGGGGATGGCATGGCATGGCAGGAAAGGTTTCCAAAGCCAAAAGGCCGAAGCGCCGTTGGATTGGAATAACTCTACCCTCCTCCATTCAGTCGAAATCGGAACTAATGGACCTGCTCGAAACCTCTCGTTTCGGCACCTTCCGAGTGAAGGTGTACGATTTTCATCCGTCGAACACTGAGGAATCTCTTGCTGCTCGCTTGAGGTTAGAACTGGCGGACGACGTAGGTTTTGCGGTTGTGTGTGTTCTTCTTTCCGAATATGAAGACGTAAGAAAACATCTTCAAACCGATAACGAACATGGTTTGAGTTCACTCACCTCTTCAGGAAAAATTCGATTGGTCCGTGAGAGGCTAGGGTTGCCAAAGCCTTCTCGAAGGTAAGACACGCTTTTGACCCTCGTTTGTTTGGGTGATGTATGGCCGGTGGAGGGACAGCACCCCCGTTGAAGTTGGGAGACGTGCTGTTGCTGATCGGCGTATCTCTCCTTATCGGGACCTTGTTCATCCAAGAGTGGGACATCCCTGTCAAGATGAATCCTGATGATAAACCACTTGAAGGGACCTCGCGAACATTCTCTGGAGATGTGCTCTCAATTTCGGTTGTTACGGAACAAGAATCTGACGTTCAAATTGAGATTTTTGAAGATGGTGAAGGGGTAGAGGATGTTACCTTGTTTTCCGATAGCACCACACCGGCAGAGCTCTCGTATGAATCGAAAGGAGGCAAACTCACGTGGAAAATATCGTTGGACGTCGACACTGCGGGTGAGGTTGATGTCGATCTTGACCGGGCCTACTTCCTGAATTTTGTTCCCTACGTCCTCGGTGTACTCGTTACTACTGCAGGTGTCATCAAGAAAAAATCAGATATTGAGGCCAAAGAAGACGTTGTTCTTGATGCCATCATTGAGGATGAAGGTTGAGCCACGTAATCTGGTCATCATCGTCGACTGTATATCGATTGCCAGTTTCATCGACAAGCGTGATAACGATTGATTCTATTGATGATATACGGCATAATTCATTTCTATAGATGCAATCTTGCAGAAGCAAATCCTCGTTTACAGACTGTCCATTGGCTTCTTCGAGGGCGGGATGTTTTTTCTCGAATACGGAAGCAACAACAGCGCTCGTCATGGAAAATAGTTCTGAATTTGAAAGAGAAATGTCAAGTTGGGCAAGCGAACCTTGTCCTTTACTGAGACCTTTGGGTTCCGTATTCAATCCTATTCCAAGCACGATGCGTTGTTCATCGCCTTTGGAGTACGATTGGAACAATATGCCGCCAAACTTTCTCCATTGTTGCTCATCTGACTCTCGCAACAAGAGGTCATTTGGCCATTTGACCTTGAACTGCTCAGTATGCTCCTCATTTTGCCTCAAAACGTGGCTGATTTCATGAGCAATGAAAAGTTGCATTTTGAGATCGATGGAAGAAATGTCCCTCTTGTCAAGAACCCACGAGCATTTGAACGAGTGAGGATGGTCTTGCCAGCTCCGCCCGTGCCGTCCCCTGCCTTGGGTTTGTATCGCTGCAAGGAGAGAATCACCAGGCACGTATGGGCCACGCAACAATTCGGCATTGGTCGAATCAATTTCTCGCACTCTGTGATTCTTGTTCGAAACGAACGGATGCCAAGCAGCGAGCACGTGAATCGCTTCGTCATCTTCGAATGTGTGTGTACGAACGATTCGTGCAGCAAGACCGTGTTGGCGCAGTATGTCGACACTGCGTTTCCAACCAACACGGTCACGGCAGACCAGCAAAGCGATGCCGTTCATTTTGCATAAGAGATTGTGAGCCATCGTTTGAGCAAAAATACTCAGCAAACCTTCCGGATGTGTATCGATCAGGGCAGCTTCTTCGAAAGGGCCAAGGAGTTGGTCGCCAACTTCTTCCGGCGGGATGTAAGGCATGTTCCAAAGCACAACATCGTACGCACCCTCTCGCCATGCGTAGGCTCGTTCGCTCATTGGGCCTATTCCTCCTTCCATCACATTCACTTCTACGCCCACTTCTTTTGCATTGTAACGAGTTGCAGCTACTGCGTAGGGGTTGATGTCGCAGGCATCAACGCTCCACCCCATTTTTGCGGCACAAATTGAAACAGCGCCAGAGCCCGAACCAATCTCGAGCAGATTCTTTGATCCGAACGGTGTTATGGACTTGAGGACTTCATTCAATAAATCCGTGTCTTCCCTTGGAGGATAGACGGTCGGAGGGATGCACAATTGAGTAGAATTCCATGTTTGATATTGAACATCGTTCCGATTCAGAAATTGAATCTCGTTTTGGGCGTTTTCAGGTTCGAACATATTCGCCCTCGAGAAAATCAACGAACGGTCATAAAAGAGCGTTTCTCACATGCAATGAAGTGAGTTTTTTCATCGGTAAAGTATAAGAAGGGAGGGTAGTTCGGATTGAAAGCCCAAGATGCAACGTTGGGCCTGTAGCTCAGTCAGGTAGAGCGTCGGGCTTTTAACCCGATGGTCGCGGGTTCGAACCCCGTCGGGCCCGCCTACTGCGCCGCAGTGCAACGTTGAGGGCAGTGCGGGGTGACGTTGGATGGTAGTAAAGAGCGCAACAAAAAAACGGTTAATCGAACTCGGAGTCTCCGACGAATACGCTCACAAATTGGCCACGGACCGCAACATGGCCGACATCAAAAGTATGCCTGCCGATGAAATTGCAAAGATTCTCGGCATTGCAAAAGACAGCGAATCTTTCACCAAAATCATGCAAATTATTGCCGATCAAGGCAACCGACGCTCTCGCATCAAGAAGAGCAAAAAAATCACCATTTCTTCGAAGGCTCTCGACGAGTTCGACCGCCCAGAAGCAACCATCCGATTCAACCCGCTCAACCATGAACTTGTTCCTCATCAAGAACTCCTCGGTGACGCCAACATCAGCCCTGATGAACAATACGCCATCGAGCGTGGCGAACTCACCCCTTGGGGTCTAGAGGAAATGGACGAAGACGGCAACCCTCGCCTTGCCAAGGAGTTGCTGCCCAAGGTCCTCATCTCCGACCCAGTCGTTCAAGCGATCAAGGAGGCAGCCGAAATCGTCGATAATGCAGCCCTTGCGGCAAATCCAGATCATCGTCCTCTCGCCGCTGGTTGGATTGCTGACCGTGTGCTGAAGGTCATTCGCCACTCAAAGTCTGCTGGTAGTGCAGTAGCTTATCGCCTGATTGTGGAGGGCAGTTGAACCTGGAGTTGATATTATGCAAGAAATTATTGAATCATTTTTCCGAGAACGAAGCCTTGTCAACCACCAACTCGCTTCGTACAACGACTGCATTCCCTCCACAGACAACCAACTGTCTCGTATGGAGCGCATCATCCGAAACATTCGCGTCGGTACAGATGAAGAAATCATCGACGACCTTGGTGGTTACATCAAGCTCGACGTTGCCGACCAAGATATCGTCATCCGAATGAAGAACATCACACTCGGGGCGCCAAACATTCGAGAAGCCAACGGTTCTTACCACAACGCTTCACCGATGGAATGCCGACTGAGAAAGTTGACCTACCAGTCACCAGTTACCATCGATTTCACCATTTACCGCAACGGTGTGGCATCCTTCCCAGAAGAGGGTGTTCAAGTCGGAGCCATCCCTATCATGGTACGTTCGCGACGATGCCACCTCCACCCCAGCCACATCGCAGACGGACGCGCACTTGAGCCCACAAAGTCCCCAGAGGATGCTGCACTTCTTGCAGACCTGTTGCGAGACAAGGGCGAAGATCCTCTGGACCCTGGTGGCTATTTCATCATCAATGGAACCGAACGTGTCCTCATTTCGATGGAAGACCTTGCACCAAACCGCGTAACGGTCGAAATCAACAAGCGAACTGCAAAGCGCACAGAAGTTGCCAAGATTTTCTCACAAAAGAACGGTATGCGAAAGCCACTCACAGTTGAAAAGCGCCGAGATGGTATGCTCATGGTTAAGGTTAGCACAGCAGGAACCACTCCAATTCCAGTTGTCCTTCTCATGCGAGCGCTCGGTATCGAAAACGACCAGGAAGTCTTCACTGCTATTTCCGGACCACAAGAGACCTTCAAGTTCATTGTTGCGAACATCAACGAAGTCAACGACAACGAAGAGTTCGAAGTCAAGAGTGAGCCCGAAGCTTACGAATGGTTGCAAAAGAAATTCGCAGCAGGTCAGCAAAAGGAGTACCGTGAAGCACGTGTCAATCAACTCCTCGATCGTGAACTCCTACCGCACTTGGGTGACCAACCCGAGGATCGAAAGAAGAAGGCCATCTTCCTCGGCCGCATTGTTCGCCAAGTCCTCGAGATGGCCCTCAACGACAAGGAACCTAACGACAAGGACCACTACGCCAACAAGCGTGTTCGTCTTGCTGGGGACCTTATCGAAGATTTGTTCCGTGTTTCATCTGGACAACTCGCACGTGACCTCAAATACCAACTTGAGCGTCATCACAACCGCAAGCGAGAACTCAAGATTACCTCTTGCCTGCGACCCGATGTTCTTTCATCGAAGATCCTTCACGCTCTTGCCACAGGCAACTGGGTCGGTGGACGATCTGGTGTAAGTCAATTGCTTGATCGAACGACTTACCTCGCATCTTTGTCACACATGCGACGTGTCACTTCACCGTTGGTTCGCAGTCAACCTCACTTTGAGGCTCGTGACCTTCACCCAACGCAATGGGGCCGTCTCTGTCCAAACGAGACGCCTGAAGGACAAAACTGTGGACTGGTCAAGAACGCAGCACAGATGGTCGACATCTCTGAGGAAATCGACCCTCAAGAAATTCGTGAACGGCTTGACGAACTCGATGTATACCAGCCAAAAGATTGGACCGATGGTGACCGAATTCACGTAAACGGTGACATTTATGGAATGCACAAGAACGGGAAGAACCTCCTCTCGCAGTTCAAGAACAGTCGTCGACGTGGCACCATTCCATCGGAAGTCTCGATTCGCCACGATACGGAGAACCGCGACATTTTCATCAATACCGACAAGGGACGAATCCTTCGCCCCCTTCTCATTCTCTATGACGGTACACCTCGTCTTGAGAACAGCCATCTCAACGACCTTGCGGCAGGAAACATCACGTTCCGCGACTTGGTCATCGATGGAATCGTTGAGTGGGTCGATGCTGAGGAAGAAGAAGATCTCTACATTGCTCCACGTCCGTTCGTTCTACCTGAAACTGTGCCTGAGGGTCCACTTGCAGGCCGACCAGTCACCCACGAGAACATTCGATGGGTCAACCTCGGAGAACCTGGCGCTGAATCTGCCTCGCTCGAAGCAGAGGTGCGAATGCCAAACGGAGACATTGAGGTAGCTAAGTTCGACGTCTCATTGCTCTATTCATCCGAGCACACACACGTCGAAATTGACCCGCAACTTGTGCTTGGTGTTTGTGCTTCTCTGATTCCATACCCCGAACACAACTCAACCCCTCGAGTTACCGGTGGTACTGCGATGGTCAAGCAATCACTCGGCCTACCAAGCGCCAACTATCGTCTGCGACCAGACACCCGTGCGCACATTCTACACTACCCACACCGTTCGATTGTTCGAACAGATGCCATGCGAACCACAAACTTCGACGAGCGCCCTGGTGGTCAGAACTTCATTGTTGCCATCATGTCCCTGCACGGCTACAACATGCAAGACGCAGTCATCATGAACCGTGCGTCTGTTGACCGTGGACTTGGCCGTTCAACCTTCAATCGAACGTACAATGCTGAGCGACGCCGATTCCCAGGCGGTCAAGTCGAGGAGATCGAGAAGCCCGGTAACAAGTTGACAGAAGTCAAGGGATTGAAGCCAGCCGAAGCCTACTTCCATCTCGAAGACGATGGATTGCCACTCCCTGAGACTTATCTCGAGGGCGGCGATGTTCTCGTCGGTAAGACTAGCCCGCCTCGATTCCTCGAAGAATCCAATAGTGGTGCTTTCCTTATGGCTCAAGAGCGACGTGAATCATCCATGCTCGTCCGTCACGGTGAGAAAGGATGGGTTGACAACGTCTACGTGACAGAATCCGACAACTCCGGTCGTTTGGTTCGTGTTATGGTTCGAAGCCACAAGGTCCCTGAAGTGGGTGACAAGTTTGCTTCCCGTCACGGGCAGAAAGGTGTCATCGGTCGGCTTGTTGAACCTGAAGACATGCCGTTCACACAGGATGGTGTCGTTCCTGATTTGATTATCAACCCACACGCTATTCCTTCACGAATGACTGTTGCCCACGTTCTCGAAATGATCGGTGGTAAGGTCGGTGCTATGGAAGGACGTCGAATCGACGGTACTGCCTTCCGTGGAGAAAAGGAGAGCAGTCTCCGAGACGGTCTTGTCCGAAACGGCCTTGCTCACACAGGCCGTGAAACAATGATCAACGGTGAAACCGGTGAAGCATACCCTGCAGAAATCTTCGTGGGTTGTATCTACTACCAGCGACTCCACCACTTGGTCAGTTCTAAGATTCACGCACGTTCTCGTGGACGTGTCCAGATTCTCACCCGTCAGCCGACCGAAGGTCGTGCACGACAAGGTGGTCTGCGATTTGGTGAGATGGAACGTGACTGTTTGATTGCACACGGTGCCTCGATGGTCATCAAGGACCGTCTCCTCGATGAGTCCGATGGTATCGACATGTTCGTTTGTGCTCAATCTGGGCACATTGCTTGGTACGATCCAAAGCGAAGAACGTACGTCAGTCCAGTCCACGGCGACGGGGCTGAAGTGTACAAGGTACAGACATCCTACGCATTCAAACTCCTGCTCGACGAAATGAAGAGTCTTGGGGTTGCCATGCGACTTGAACTGGAGGACCGAAGATGAGCCGAAAAACCACATTGATTCCAAAGCGAATTGCACAAATCCGTTTCAGCCTGATGGACCCTGTTGAGATCCGAAAGATGTCATCGGTTGAGGTCAAGACTCCGGATACCTACAAGGACGACGGACACGCCTACCGACAAGGTTTGATGGACCCACACATGGGTGTTATTGAACCAGGTCTCGTTTGTCCTACGGACAACTGCAAGTACGACGAATCTCCGGGTCACTTTGGACACATTCAACTTGAACTACCGGTCATTCACATCGGTTTCGTCAACTTGATCAAGACCGCTCTTAAGTCCACCTGCAAGTCTTGCAGTAAGGTTCTGCTACACTCAGCGAAGGAGACACACCCGTCGAACCCTGAACTTTCAGAGCAAGACTACTACCGCTCGCGAATCAAGGACATCATCACCAAGCACGGTGTAGGTTCCACAGAATTCTCAAGCATCATCAAAGAAGTCGAGAAGGTTGCTTCAAGCAAGAACCGTCGTACGTGTATGCACTGCGGTGAAATGCAAGGTGAAATCCGACTCGACAAACCAACCACGTTCAAGGAAAAGACCGAGAACGTCGGTACTGGTGGTAAGGAAACTGAGCGCAAGATGAACCCTCGTGATGTTCGTGAGTGGCTTGCAAGCATTCCTGATGAGCACTTGATTTTCATCGGCATGGACAAGCAAAACCGTCCAGAGTGGACCGTACTCAAGGTCCTCCCTGTACCGCCAATTACCGTTCGACCATCCATTACACTCGACAGTGGTGACCGATCTGAGGACGATTTGACGCACAAGCTTGTTGACGTTCTTCGCATCAATCAACGACTCCAAGAGAACCGTGATTCTGGTGCACCACAATTGATTGTTGAAGATTTGTGGGAATTGTTGCAATACCACGTGACCACCTACTTCGACAACCAAACTTCTGGTGTTCCACCTGCTCGTCACCGATCAGGCCGAACGTTGAAGACATTGACCCAGCGATTGAAGGGTAAGGAAGGACGGTTCCGTTCGAACTTGTCTGGTAAGCGTGTCAACTTTTGTGCACGTTCCGTTATTTCACCTGACCCGTACCTTGGTGTCAACGAAGTTGGTGTCCCTGTGAAGGTTGCAAAGGAATTGACCGTCCCTATTCGCGTCACACTCCGAAACCGTGAGCAGATGCGTCAGATGATTCTCCGTGGTCCAGAAGTCCACCCAGGTGTGAACTACATCGTACGTGGTGACGGTCGACGTGTTCGAATCAACCCTCGAAGCCGTTTGATCAACGCTGGTTTCCGATGCCACAACCCTGAGTGTGAGTCTGAACACACACTACGGTTTGACCTCGATTCGGTTCTCCCTGCACCAAACTTCCTCCCCGGAATGGTTGTACGCCCTCTCATCAATCGTGTTGAAGGAAGCGATTTGACTGAGTCCAGTTACATCGTTGACGATGAAGCAACGCTCCGCAACCTCCGTGGTGAAGACGAGCATGGTCACCCACTCCCAGAAGATGATCCTCGTGCTGTACTCCACTACCGATGGATGCACGAACTTGCTCAAGCCGACAATCCTGATCCTGAACCGTTCCCAGAGCATCTTGAAATCCGCTGCCCACACTGTGGTAGCCCTGAAGATGACTACGAAATGCCAACACCAGTTGAGGACCGACTCTCAACCGTTGACATCCGTGGAAACCCGAAGCCAGGTATGCAGGTCGAGCGTCACCTCATCGATGGGGACGTTGCCATCTTCAA
>JAYOBT010000001.1:0-23076 GCA_038105035.1 Candidatus Poseidoniales archaeon
GTGCTCGAATGTTTTCCATACATCGTTCTGCATCAACCCACATGTTTGTCAACACCTGTCGTGTTTTTGCGATGACATCCTCACATAGCGCACTTCCGTGCGACAAAGTAAATCGTTCGCTGCTCGAATTCGCTAGATCACGCTCATGCCAAAGGAGAGCATTTTCGTAGGTTGGAATAATGAACGAACGAACAATTCGAGCCAACCCCGATGCGTTCTCGGATTTGATTGGATTTTTCTTGTGTGCCATCGTTGAAGAACCGACTTGCTTCTTGACATCAAAACCTTCACCTGCTTCTGAAAGTTCTGAACGTTGTAGATTGCGTATTTCCTGGAGAATCTTTTCGCAAGATGTTGCCACATTTGCTAACCAAGATACATATTCGACATATCGGTCACGTCCAACAACTTGTGTAGTTGCCAACGGAACACCAAGTCCGAGGTGTGTAAGGATAAGTCGTTGCAATTCTCGAGCATTTTCACCTTGTGCTGCACCTGTTCCTACAGCTCCGAGGAATTTACCAACAGCAATTCGCGGTGTTGCCTCGTCGAGACGGATCAGTTGTCGACGAAGTTCATCAAGCCACACAGCAGCCTTTAGACCAAAGGTAATGGGTACTGCTGCTTGTCCGTGTGTTCTTCCCAACATAACGGTATCTCGTTCGCGTTCGGCGACGTCTGCACACACGTCGATGAGCATGCAGAGTTGCTCTCTTAGCATGACAATACTGTCCCGTAACTGGAGTGCAACTGCAGTATCGACGATGTCGTTGGATGTAGCACCAAGGTGGATGCACCATCCCGCTTCGCCAGCGGCTTCAGCCATGGCTTTGGTTAATGCCATGATGTCATGACGTGTCTCTGCTTCAATCTCGGAGACGCGTTCTTTACGAACTGATTCTGGATTTGAAATGGCAGCTACTGCATTGTAATCATCCTCTGAAACACGACCAAGTTGCCAATGCGCCCAAATCAGGGCACGTTCAACTTCGAGTTGGCGTTCGTGTCTGCCGGACTCAGACCAAATGTGTTTGAAATCTTGGCAGCCGTAACGGTAATCGAGAGGACAAAAGGCCATGTTGGTTGCTCAGAAAGAGGCTTCATGAACCTTGCTCAGTGGCAGTTGCGTTCATTTCATCTCGTGATTCATCGTCCGTGGTCATTGCATAGCGCACCAATAATATCGCAAACGCCGTTGATGTCAAGAACGCTATACCGACATAGATGGACAGATTGTACCACAACATCGAAACACCGACGAGAGATGCATAAGCAAACACCTGGCACACATTCGAGGCTGTATTCAATTTCTTGACCATGTGCCTACTCAATCTGCCGTTGTTTTCGAGAAGGAAGGTGTAGATCAGGAAATAAATGGCTTGAAAGGGTAGTGTAGCAGCGATAATGGTCAAGGCAACTTCACGGATCTGTTTCGGGTTTGCTTCTTGTTCCATGCCTTGGAACAGCATAATTGCGGTATTCGTTCCAAGAAGTGCAGCCATGATGGTCCACCGCTTGTCTTGGGATGAGGTCCGGCTTTCGACATTAACGGAGCCTTCACTCATGGTCGAGACTTGGTCAGAACGGGTTTGAATATATCGCTCGTTGGAAAGCGCAAGAAGGTGGTTTCAACACTATCAAAGCGATTCGAGCAATTTAATGGCTGCTCCGGTAATGGTTGCAACGATGAAGAGGAGAATCATCATGCCCACTGGACCATATTGGTTCGCATCGTTGATGGCCGTATTGAAAAACCCATCACGAGAGACAGCTTGCCCAAAACTGTCAGCTTCTTCATAGGGCGGTGGGTCTCTCCTTGGAATCCGCTCTCCCTTTCGGACATCTCCGGCCATGGACATACCATCCAGAGGGAGGTCAAGAGCATTTTGCATGAACGAAATCAAATCATAAGACTCATTCCCCGAACCATGGCGCAGCGATGGTCGATGGATTTGAGTGCAAAACGTCTTCATCTTTCTGTTGAAGGAGGGTGTGGCGGAACGACATTTGGTCTTCACTGTGCTGTAAATGAAATTCAATCTGGTGGCCGAGTATTGTGGGCATCACCTGAGATGCCAAATGCAACACGATTTTCTCAACTGTTCTCATCCTTGAATATCGTTGAATCAAGTCGGTTCCATGCGATGAATCTTATCGGTGCGATGGATCGTTGTGTCGAAGCAATTGTCGAAGCAGAACGTAGCTTGCCTAGGGTTGGTCTCGTAGTTTTAGACGATTGGTGTGCGCCAACTGGGCGCATCGACAAAGAATCTCTTGCTGCAGTTATCGATTTAGCAAAGCGAATCAAACCGGGGACGACACTTCTCTTGATTTCCAAATCAGGGACGGACGTAACAGGTTCCGAAGAGCCGTTTAGATCCCGTTCCAAATCGGAATTCGAGCACAACGAATTCGAGATTTGGGGCTTGTATCCTGGTCAAAAAGACGTTGTTCATCTCAGTCTCAATGGTGATGTTCAGAACTGTACAATCGAAGAATCAGGCATCATCGTCTGAGTCCTCACCGAGAAGGTTTGCCATTTCCTCGAGCGCCTCCTCATCAGGTTCATCAAATCGCTGTGGGTGACGAGCACCACCTTCCAATGTGTCTTCACCCGCAACTTTAGGGGCATGATTTTTCAACATGTTTTCACGGTTTTTTCGAGCACGCATGGCGACAAAAATCATCATTCCAATGAATGCGATAATCAGAATCGCAGTTGTGACATTCTTTGTTGCTTCGTCTGACATGATGTTGTCTTGGACTCACCGCTAAAGATTGTTTTGGATGGTCGGTGACTCATCCAAAGGTTTGGCGAGATGCCTACGTGAGGACGCAGGAGGTTGAAGCCATTGATTCAAGGGAAGTAACCGAGGGGTTTCGTCCCAACGATCATCGGTCTTGTGACCACATTTTTTGCATCGTAATCCTTGATTTTGCCCCATCGAGGACATGGATTTGTTGCAAGTCGGACATAATGGTCGTTGTTTCTCTGCAACGAGTTGGTTAATTTTCAGGAATTCTACGTGGATGGATTGGTCTGGTGCCATCAATCCTTTGCATTCAACGATGTCTCCTGCACGTAATTTCTGACAGATTTTTGCGATATGTCCTGATTCTTTGAACGCAACGAACTGCTGGTTGGAGGCGTGCATGACGGTGTGGCCACCACGAAGAATCTCAATTTCTTCAATTTGGATCTTCACACTGTCATCCAAGTGATCGTTCGTCGCTTGATTGGTTTCAAACACCATCGAGCCAATCACAGGTTCTGTCAGGGGTGCATGAAGTAGACGTTGCATAGCCTCCTCTGCTGCCTTTTTTGTCCATGTGCGAACGCCAAACAGAACAGGAGAAGACCCTCTCGGTGCCAGTAAAGAATCGCCTAAACGGTCGTCACGGCAGAGAAAGGTATCCTGCATTGTGTCAATATGATGTACTGCATTTTCATCCAACTGCCTCAATCCCTCTCTCGAAGGTTCTCTCCACGAAATAGCCTCGAAGGTTGATTTCTCGGCTGGCCATAGAACTGCTAGTGTAGCGCCGATCTTGCCATGGCCTCCCCATGATTTGGTTCCAGTTGGTAGTTGCTCCAAGGTAACTTCTTTTCTGAGACCTCGTTTATAGATTTCTAAATCACTGATTGCTTCCGAAAACCATACCATTCCAGGATCTGATGGATGCTGTTCTCGTTCGCTATGTTGACTACTATGAACGATTCCTTTCAGTGGCAGAATACAGTTTTTCCAATAGTTGTCAAAGAATTCAAGCAAATCTTCTTCCTTATCTGTAGTCAATTCCACAGCAACTGCTGCATTACCACGAGTTCTTTGATGAGCAAATGGCCACAATCGAACCAAACGGGTCTGACCAACTGTGACATGTTTTGGCAAAGCTTGGATGAGTTGAAACAGAACCTCAGTTGTGCAACCACCTTTCAATGAATCAGTATCGTCCAATCCAAGCCAACCGATGTTACCACCTCATTGGATCGTAGAAATCACCAGCGTCTTCGTCATCAAGTACACGCTCAATGACTTGTGGCAACCCAAATCGTTCCGAAACTTCGAATGTTCTGGCACCAACAGCCCAACCGGCGCCCATGTCCGACTTTCGATCACCAATCATGGCGTCAAGTTGATGCCAGGGTTCGGGTTTTGGACCTGCCCAATCAATTCTTCCGTTGACTCTTCGTTCACTGCGTAAGAGATTGTTTCCTTCAACCAACATCCCCGGCCAAGGTTTTCGACACCCACAACGATCTCTTGTACGATGTGGGCAGGTCATAATGACATCAATGATGGCATTTTCATCTTCTTTGAGCAGTTGCATACGTAGTTCATCATGAATGGTATGCAACCGTTCAACCGTCCATAG
This sequence comes from Candidatus Poseidoniales archaeon, assembly GCA_038105035.1. GTDB lineage: Archaea > Thermoplasmatota > Poseidoniia > Poseidoniales > Poseidoniaceae > MGIIa-L2. Next base: position 4,378 of record JAYOBT010000001.1, read on the forward strand.
TTGCCTCATAATTGGCGATTGATTGGTGACGACACAAATGGTATACCCTTTGGCACGCAATCGTGCAATGGCCTTTCCACTTCCAGGAATAATGGTTAGTTCATCCGGGCGATTGACGTATCCATTGCGTCCGTAGTTGAGAACACCGTCACGGTCGATGAAAGCGATGGGCCCTGAAGCCGAACCAGAACCATCGACAATGGGTCCATCCATGAAGGTTCGACTCCAACCCAGTTGTTGGACTTAATGGGCAAACGTTTCTATGAGGTTGAGTTCTGGGAATGTTATGTTCCTTTCCAAAGAGGTTGCCACAATGGCTGGTGCTCTTGGAATGGTTTTTCTGGCCATATCATGGCATAAAAGACGCAACGAAGGGGTTTCACGCCTTGCTCAGTGCGGTTGGGTTTTGGTCGGTTTGTATTTCTTCAACGATTCCATGTATTACTTCGAGCTTGGAGATCTCGTTCTGACGATCATGACGGCGCTTGCTCTACCGATAACAGTTGCACTTGTAATTGCAGAAGCACGTTCTCTTACGGAGCGAGATCGTGCTGCACTTAATTGGGCACGTGGATGCGTGGCTTATGCAGGTGGTCCATATCTCCTCGTAGCGCACATTCCATGGCTCTCAATCTTGGCAATATGGTTCGTAGCATCACAAGTAGCATTCTTTCTCTCGTTCACTGGAACGGTTGACATTGAACTCGGTAAAACGTGGGTCAATACGGACGATGGCCGTTACCTCTGGTCCGAATGGGACGGAAATAAGTGGTTCATGACCGATGGTTTTGCTGAGCACCCCTTCCAAACAGAACTTGTCATGGCTGATGGGGGATTTATTGGCATCAATTTTGTTCTTGCTTGTACGGCTCTTCAATCGATGATTGTCTTCATTGGGGCAATCTCCGTACTCGATGTGGATCGCAAGCGCCGTATTCGTGCTCTCTTGTTCACGGTTCCAATCATTCACATTCTGAATCTATTTCGAAACGCGGGGCTTGTATGGATGCATCTTTCTTACCAAGGCTGGGAATACCTTGGCTTGAGCATGTTTGAGTTTGGGCATTCCTATGCAGCCCGCCTTGTTTCGCTCTTTGCCATGTTTGTCATGGCCATTGCAATGTTTGAACTGTTACCAGAATTGCACAGACACATCCTTCGATTGATGGATGCTGCTGGAATGCGTAAGAAAAAATCGAAGATCAGTCCTTGATCCAAGCGGAGTCTGGGTTGTCTCGATGCCACAATCGTCCACTGTTTGGTGGATATTCGATGTGTTCTCGACCGTTTGAATCCATCATTCCCATCAAACTCGCAGACGGTTGCTCTGTATCAGGTTCAGGATCAAAGTTCATCTCGCCAAAGTCGTAAATTTGTACGCTTGATGCTTGTGTTGTAGGAGCGATTTCCCTCACCATACTTGATTGAGTTGCTTCTTGGCCGATTGATGGCGCTTCTGCAAGGTTGTTCCCCATGTTCAACATCTGCTCCGCAAACGCATCGGTCTTGTTCCATTCTTGGTCCATGTTTTGACCAGAACCTCCTCCGCGAGCGAAGAGAACCATGAGTCCAATCAGAACGATAAGAATCGCACCGCCTGCCCCATACAACATATCGTTCGCAACGCTTGGCGCAAAGTCAGCATTATCTCCAATTCCATCACCATCAGCATCCTTTGATTCGCTCGGATCGTTCGGGAATTGATCCTCGATGTCAGGAATGCCATCTCCATCGCTGTCGAACGGATTGTATGTTGTTGTGCACGTTGCCATTGCCTTTTCAATTTCCATGCTATCGATGAAATCATCCTTGTTTATATTGAGTAATTCAACGTCAATCTCGTTCTTGAAGGGTAATGATTCAAAGAAATCTGTGGCTGTTTTGTCTGGAAGCTGTTCCATGAAGAAGTCAAGTTCGTTTTCGCAGTTGCATACGAAAGCCAATACCTCGCTGAATTCGATTAGGCCATCACCTGATAGGTCGATATCTGTGAATTCGACCTCACCGGATTCACCAGAGCGACGGAACTCATCTGCATTGAGCAACCCATCACCGTTGATATCCGAGTCTGCAAAGAAGTCTTCCAATCCATCATCACAAGCCATGATTTCCTCGGGTTCAGGTTCAGGTTCTGGTTCAGGGCCGGGACGATCGTTCGTTTTCCAGTACGCTACAATGGAAACATCGGAAAAATCGTCTTCCGCAATGACAGTGATATCGAATCGCCCTGCTGCAGGTGAATAGATGTACAACTCTTGGTTTGTTCCATCTCCATCCGAGATAAATTCTTCACCGAAGATATCCTCCTCAAGGAATTCAAACTCATCAAAATCATCGAAACCAAAGAAATCACCGTAGTCAACGTCGCCATCGCCAGTGATGTACAGGGAACCTTCTCCCCCGTAGGTTGTGATGATGAGTTCTTCGGCACGTGATTCGAGATCCACATAAAAGTAGAGTTCTTCTCCAGCAGGCGCACTGAGTCCGTCAACGTCTTCATTATTGAACAACTCAATCGGCGTACCATCGTATTCCCAAATGTAGAGGTCTTCGAAGGAGGCTGTGATTGAGACGCCACTGAACACACTTTCGGAATCGAGCATAATGTACCATTTGCCTGGAGTTGGATTGTTGAATCCAATTTTGTCACCTGCACCTGGTGCACCCGAGTGATAATCTGCTTCACTTGCAGTCGGCGTGTTTTCGTACCGCATGTGCAAAGTTGCTTCGCCAAATCCTCCGTCAAGGTCGACTTCGAGCCGTTCTGTACCAGTTGGAACGTCGATGAAGAAATACTGGTCAAGTCCATTGTAGCCGCTCATTGGTCCATACGCAACACCTGGTTGCAGTTCGATAGCAGTTGATGGATCGGCGTTGGCCGGTGCGTATGTGAAATCAGCGACGATTGTGAAATCAGAAGCCTTGCGATAGGTGAAGGCAGTGATGTAGTATATGCCGGGCTCAACGTCGAACAAATTGACTTCTTCACCGTTCCCATCGTTGCTCGACCAAGCTATGTTGCTTTGTTGCATTCCTTCTTCCGATATCTCACCAAAATAGGGTTCTTCGTAATAGTAGTAGTAATTTGGGTCGATAGGACCACCGGATGAAAGAATAAGGTCGATGTTACCTTTACCACCATAGGTTTCAATTTTGAGTTCAGTGAGCGAATCAGTCACATTCACGTAATAATATTCCAGTGCGGCATCCCAACTGTCTCGATCGGATGCAACATTTTGGGACGTGATGGGCACGCCATTGAACAATTGCGTCATTTCATCGAGACTTGGAGGCTCTTCTGCCACTTCCCAAGTGGCTTGAATCTCAAATTCATCCAAATCCGACAAAGCGACAACTGAGAACCAAACCACATCGGATTCTGGCCAAGACCAAGAGTTCCAAACGGATCCATAATATCCAGTCAATTCCTGATCAAAGTCCCAAGGAGCTGGAATTCTGTCGTAACCGACATAGGCCTCAAATTGCAAATTTGATTCAAACTCAAAATCCCAATCCTCGTAGAATTCTTCGGACCATCCCCACATGTAGATGTCAAGCATAAACGTATAGTCATCAATATCGGCATAGAAAAGAAGTGTGTCACCTTCCTGAATCCCATCGAGGAACAGGTTCTCATCGTTGAGTAATTCAACTGCCTGTGCGACGATGGAGCCATCTGGCATAACCCAGTCCGCTCCGTGAATAATTCCTATACGGTCCATTGTGGCATCATTTAGTGCGTCGCCGGTATCTCCCCCTTCACCTTCCCAGAAGGTCCAGTGACTGATAGGTTCCCACATATCGTTTTCAAAGAACGAAATGGTTACGTCGTCGATAATACCTTCAAAATGGTAACAATCACAACCCGCACCCATTCGAGCGATGTACAATTCATCGCATGAGTCTCCGGATGTAAAGCAATCATTGGAACCGAAATCCCCTTCAGGAATATGAGCATCTTCAGCAGAAATATTCCCTGCAGGAATACCGTCGATGGTAAACATCCCACCAACGCCTTCCGTAATGTAAACGCCAATGGTGTGCCATGTGTCCTCTGTGATGCTGATGTTGGATGTAGGGTGCTTGGAGAGACTGTATTCCGATGCATATCCAATTGCACCGTTTGAAAGGTACATTCCCCATCCATAGTCGCCCTTCATGGCGATAAAGCGGATACCATCGAGGCTGCTTGCTTTGATCGTGGCTTCAATACTCAACGATTCACTCGCTACCAAACCATCGTCATGTTCAATGACAATGTGATCTTCTAGACCATCGAATCGAAGAGAGAAGTCAGCACCTGGTCCGACTTCAACAACACCGTAGACCGGGAAGTACTCTGGATTGTTTTCCAAATCGTTCCATGTTTGTGGCATGATGTTGCCCATGTTGGTCGATGCGATGTGCACATAGTCAGAATCGTCTCCCCCTGTAGGTTGGTCAACGCCCCAATTTCTGTAGAGGAAGGGGGTGCCATCGTGCCACCGATAGATGCCCTCATCCTGAGCATCGTTCAATCCAATCCATAAGTGACGACTTTGATCACCAAAACTCGCAAATGTATCGAAGACCCACGTGTTTTCATCTGCATCATCGATGGTCGTCAAGTATCCATCGAGTGACCTTGCTTTGAATGCAGCATCTTCCCAAGACGATGCGGTGAGCAGGTGGTACGTTTTGTTGTTGTCCGGATTGACAGCAGTGTGCATAATCTCGATTTCATCAGCAACACTGGATTGTGCTTGCGTCGATGCGACCAAACATGTTGAGGCAAGCATCATCAAAATCAATGCTGTTGCAACCATGGGTGAGCCTTTCGCCATGTTTTGGTCAGCGATTGGACGTTCATAACTCCATTGCCTCCGTTGGGGGCAGTCAAAAACAGCATCAAATCCATTTTATTCGATTTTTTTCCCACCGATACGGAGTTCCGTCTTCAGCGGCATTTGATGTTCCCATGCAAATTCCTTGACCACACGCCACCCTTTTTCGCTGCCTTCGTAATCGGTAACATCGATGGTTTTGTTGCGAGTATTTGCTTTGAAAGCAGCCACAGGTTCTGCATTTCTGAAGACGAGATATGCACTTCCAAAGCCAAATCTCTCTTTCAAGACATCACCGAAATATGGTGCGATTGGGTCTGTCGGTGGTAAAACAAAATCGCGAATAGGATTGATCGATTTTGCTGATTCGAGGAGTTCTTTTCTACCCCAGCACACTTCATGCAGATTTTCGATTAAGAACCCTTTGACAAGCGTACCATCCTCTTCGAATTCATTCAGAATTGCTTTCAATTCTTCTGGTTTGAAAGGAGTTCCAGATAGTCGAAGCAGTTGCTTGATGGTGATGACAGGGTAATCGCTGACGAGGTTTCGCAGATATTCTCGGCGTAGATGAACGGGGTCTTCATCTGTACGTGGATGTACCGCTCGGAATCCCCCTCGGAAGTCTTCGACAATGTGTCCCGTTCGGATGAGTGGTTGAACCAACTTCCTGAACTCAGATTGCGTTAACGCATGGCGTTCCTTGAAGATGTTTGGATCGGTTTGTGTGCTAAAGAATTCAATGATATCGACCAGATCTTCCTCTGCAGGAATACCACGAATGGTGAGCAGGTTCTCGAAATATTCGTATGGAGCCCAGACTTGATGCCCTCGCATGTTCACGCCTTTGTGCAAACGATTAGCACTCGCCATCGACTTGAGGTTGGTTCTGAACACTTCGCAGCGACCACGCAGGGCAAAGTCGTCCCGAATTTCTTTGATTTTGCGTAGCGCTAAGGTTTCGTTTTCATGGCGTGTTTCTTGATGGAGATGATGCTGATGGAACAAGGCACGTTCGGCAATTTCTCTCGGCTGTGGATCAACAACACCACCACGAATCATGCGTTCTCCAACTTGCTTGAAGCCTATGCGCTCAAGTCCGTCTCGCATTGCTTGACTAAGCTCGGAAATGGGCTCACTGTTGACATTGGTGAGGATTGCAACGTCGACCAATTGATCAGCGTGATTCTCCAGCAGGATGTGGAACGCATCACAGAATTCTTCAAAATACGCAGTCGGAACGTGCATGTCCTTGATTTCGAGATAATCGTTGACGCGGAACATGAGGACCTTTCCAACTGGATCAACACCTTTGAAGACGGGCAAATACCAGCCACGATCGAGAGCAGAACGAACTTCCCAAATGAATCGTGATACATATGGGTCAGATTGGGTCAAAATGCGAATGGTTCGATCTTCCCTTCTTGGTACTTGCAACATCTCGACTTCAGCAGGCGTACAGTAGAAGTCTTCTGTATCGGGAACAAGTGCCGTTACCTTGGAGATACGACCACTGGTTTCCAAATTATGCAAAGCAACTAGAAGATCCTCGTAATTTCTTGAAACGTAAAATCGCAATGTGCTCGCTTTTACAGGTCCCATCCGACGAACGACTTCTTCGAGGGCATCTTCGAAATCCATTGGTTCATAGATGCCGTGGACCTTGTGGAACAAGGACAAACGTCGCCTTCTTCCGATGACCTCCTCGAATTGTTTGACAAACAACATCTGGCGGTCGAGGTTCGAAATAGCGTTTTTGACGTCCCGTTCCAGTTGTCGATGCTCTTCTCCCTTTGGGAAATCTTGAACCAATTCTTGGCGAGTGATGTTTTCATCTGGGTGGAGTTTCGAGAGAACCTCTTCTTCCATGGCACCAATCCAAGGTTCTGGTTTCAATCCGAGGAGCATAGGAATGTTGTTCTTTGTAGTGTATCCCATTCGGTTATGAAGTAAACGACCGCTTATGACGTCGGAATCCAGTTGTAGATCTTTCCAATCTTTGAAGCGGAAATCTTGGATTCGATAGAGTAATTCTTGTTGTTTCTGAACCAGCACGTGTTCATTGAACGCATCAAACACATCTGCGTATTTCTTGAAGGATTTGTCCAGGACGAGGTTCTGAATCCATCGGTACTCAACAACCTCTTCCTCACCACCCGTGATGCGATGCTCATCTACCTTCAGAATTAATTCAGCATCATCGGTTTGTGTGAAAAAGCCAACGGAAATGACATTTCGTGTCTCCAACTCATGTACGATACGATCAACTGATTTCTCAGAGAATGGAAGTCGTTTATGGAGCGCCTCAGTTGTTTTTGGACCCTCTGAACCTAGGATTTCAAGAATTTTTACACGCAGAGCTTCATGGGGATCTCCCACAGAGACCGTCTTCCATGATGTTGGTGTCGTCCCATCAAATTCAGTAGCGAATTCAAACGACATATTCTTCGTATCAATATCACGTAGGTCTACGATAGAACTTGAATCACTTTCCGCCAAACAAGCTAATGTTCCGTGAATTTCAGCCATGAAAGGATTGAACCATTTTCCGTCGATGTCATCCTGTCCAGTACCGTTGATTTTGGTAATTTTTCCAGCCTTGCAGAGTTCTTCTACCCACGACCGAATCACTTCCAATTCAATACCTTCCATCTTTTCACGGTACAATGGATTGTTGAATTCTCGATCGAGCCCTCCGCCATGCTGCATCAATTCATACAGCGTTTCTGGGGAGTGGGGGATGGGTGCTTTGTCACTGTAGTATTTGTCCAATTGCTCTGTTGTCATCTCAGTGGCAAGGCTTCGAGTGCCCATTAGACGACGAAGAACTTCAGGATCGATGTCCTTGACAAGGAAAGCTCGAGTCTTCATTGACATAAGGTCCTCAAATGCCGACATGTACAGACTCATTCCGAGTCGAGATGGAATCGTGACCTTGGTGTGGACAATTCGAGCATCCCCCTCAATACACGATTCAAGGAATTGGTTGAGTCCGAAAACATCAATGTCGCCAAACAACACCTCGTTCTTGGCCTCTCTCATCAACAAAGATCCTTCCATTGTTCTGTGTCGTGTGAGAAGAGCCTCGGCTTTCTGTTGGAATTGCTGTGGACTGATTTCTTCAGCACCAACGCGTTTAGGAATAATCATTGAGCGACCAGCTACTTCTCGGAATCGCTTTGCAAAAATTTGCGTGTTGATGATGTATCTCTCAATCACTTCGATATGGTTGTTTGATCGGAAGGCGTCATACAGCTGTCCTGGATCAACCTCCTGCGCAGTACGTATTAGGAGGCCATTTTCATCAAATGATAACTCAATAACACTAACACCTGATGATTCAGCAATACCGGCCATGAAATAGCCAAGTGCTGTGTTAAATGCTCGTCCCCTACATGTGGTGATAAGGTATGCAGGATGCCCAGTGCCAATGATTTGCTCGATCAGAATACGATTAGGCTCGGGTACCTGGAACGAATCGATGGTATGGTCTTCCAAATGACGAGCAATGGCGTTGGATACGGCATTTGAAAGTCCATATGCATCTCGAAGAACCACCCGAGGGTCTTGCTCCCTACGCAATGAAATCATGCAGTGACGGATCAAAGAAAGAAGGGATGAGGATAGTTCTCTGCTGCGCGAGCGGGCCTCTCCCGACCAAGAGGGTACAGTCGGCCTGTAGCCTGTGACACTTGAGACATTGACTCGCGTACCTTGTATGTTGGTCACGCGATAGGTAGAACCGCCGAGGAGAATGACGTCACCTCCACGCAAATTTGAGACAAAAGAGCCCGACAATTGCCCAAGAATTGATCCTTCTGCATTGAAAACAAGATAGGAATTGTCCGGCGCGATTGTACCGATGTTGGTGTAGTAAATCATTCGAGCATAACCTCGTTTGCCGTATGTATTGTCCTCCCAATCGATCCATACCCGGCGTTCCTCTTCCAGCATGTCCAAGACTTCGATGAAATCATCGTATTCGAAATTACGATAATTCCATGCACTCGAAACGATTTCAAACGCTTCATCGATGTCGATTTGATTGATGATGACCAGTCCGATGAGGAATTGAGCAACAACATCGAGACAATTTTCTGGGAAATCAAGGCGATCCATTTCACCTGATTGGATGGCGGCTTGCAATGCAGCGAGTTCGATTAAATCGTCAACACTTGAAGGTAAGAACCGTGCACGAGGTATTCCTCCAACATGGTGCCCTGCACGACCGATTCGTTGCAATGCTGTGGCAATATCACCAGGTGAACCAAGCTGAATGACCATGTCGACGGTACCGATATCGATACCCATTTCAAGCGAGGAGGACGTTACGACCGCTCGTAGATGACCGTTCTTGAGTTGCTGTTCAACGTTCAGTCGAATCTTTTTGTCCATTGAACCGTGGTGGCCTGCTACGAGTTCACCGAGTCCAAATTCCGGACGACGCAATCTTTGGACAAGTGTTTCCGTCATCTTCCTGGTGTTTGCAAACACCAACGTCGTCGTATGTGCCGATATGAGATCTGCAATGACACCGATGTTTTCGTCCAACACCTTGAGAACGGGTAGGTCACTGAATTTAGGATGCGGTAACAAGATATCTAAATCGAGTTCTCTTGAACCAGAAACTTTTGCAATGTGCACTTTTTGTCCATCGCCACGTGATTCCCTGTCATCACTGGCGACCAGATATTCGGCTACGGTTTCAAGTGGTTCCATCGTTGCTGAAATCCCAATTCGTTGAACGGGTCGTTCTAAGAGCGTATCCAAATAAGCCAAAGTGAGTGCAAGATGAACGCCACGCTTGGTAGGGACGAGGGAATGCAATTCGTCGATAATCATGTATTCTACATCGCTGATAATCGGTTGAAATTTTGGTGATGTGATGGCTATCGCCAAGCTTTCAGGAGTTGTTATGAGAATGTGTGGAGGGTTTCGAAGCATCTTTTGACGTTCGGATTGTGGGGTGTCACCTGTTCGCAAACCGACACGAATTTCTTGTGCACGATCTGGCAAAAAGCGTTCTGATATTTCATTAAGTGGTCCAATGAGATTCTTTTGGATGTCGTTGGCGAGGGCTTTGATTGGTGAGATGTACACACAGTGAATACGCTTTTCCAATTTTCCATTCAACGCCTTACGAACCAATTGATCGATAATGGTCAAGAAAGCGGTCAGTGTTTTACCTGATCCAGTTGGAGAGCAGAGGAGGAGGTGGCCCCCATCCATAATTGTTGGAATAGCAAGTTTTTGCGGACGGGTGAAATCTGGAAATTTGTCCTTGAACCAGTTGCGGACTGGAGGACACAATTTTTCCATCAATTCATCCGTTTCCGTTGGATGATTGAGATATGTTATCTCAGGCATATTTTTTCCACCAATCTCAGTGGTCTGGAGGCTTGGTATGATACATATGATTGTTTCGTTAAACCCTTAGGCCCATCCCAGGCCCTTTTTGCCCCAACGAACAACCGTTTCTGTCTCTTGTTCCTCGCTCTTCAATAGCAATGGTGATTGAATGGAGATCGGTGGCATAAGAATCTCATGAAGTGCTTTTGTTGGGCATGAACCAATACATGAAAGACAGCCAACACATTGAGAGGCGACAACAACAACAGGCCTCTTCTTGTGGGTGCGCTCTGGTGGGTTTGAAGCAAGGGGAAGAAGCGCTTCAAATGGGCAATGAGGGATGCACAGATCACAACCGGTGCAATCCGCTTCGGTGATGGCCACCATGGACTGTCCCATGAGCCGTCCTATGTGCTTAGGTTTTTGAATTCAAGCCTTCGTTCCAGAGGTCAAGTTGAAATGCCCTCCTCATTAGGAGAACATGAGGGGATTTCCTGTCCAAAGATGATGCACGTCTTGAACGGCTGCAGGGTATGTTGCGTCAGCGTGGTATCCTTCTCCCGGCTTTCGACATCTATGGCGGTGCGAAAGGCTTGTACGATTTTGGACCAGTTGGCGGACGTCTTCGCTCAAGGTTGAACCAAGCTTGGCTGAATCATTGGCTTTCGATGGGTGATGTTGTTGAGATTTCGTCCCCAACTGTTACCCCTTACGAGGTTCTCGAGGCAAGTGGTCATGTTGGTGAATTCTCAGATTTCATGACGGTGTGTAAGAACTGCGGCGAGGCGAGTCGTGCAGATACACTCCTTGAGGATCATCACCCAAACCCTGATGCATTGTCGAAATCAGAGTTGCAATCACTCCTAACGGCATCCAATCCTGCATGCCCGTCCTGTTCAGCCTGCGATTGGAGCCCAATTGAGGCACAGAATCTGATGTTCTCCACAACCATCGGTGCAGGCACATCAGGTCGTCCAGGATTCATGCGGCCTGAAACTGCTCAGGGTATGTTTACCTCCTTCCCGTCACTGTATCGCCACTTCAGAGAACGTCTTCCATTCGGGGCAGTTCAAGTTGGTAAAGGATATCGGAACGAGATTTCTCCACGACAAGGTATGATTCGACTTCGAGAATTCAACATGGCAGAATTGGAGTATTTCATTGATCCAAACCAACCGTTAAATCATGATTTTTCGCTGTGGTCAACGGCAGATTTTAATCTCGTTGATGGAGATGGGGTCACACATCATATGACACTTCAAGATGCTGTTGACAAGAATCTGGTTCGGCACCCAACTGTTGGATTCTTCATGGGTAAGACGTTTGATTTCCTTATTGAAATTGGAATCGATGCAGATCGCTTGCGATTCAGGCAACATGCTTCAGATGAAATGGCCCATTATGCTACAGATTGCTGGGACGTTGAGATTGAAGGCTCCTATGGTTGGATCGAGTGCGTAGGTATTGCTCACCGTGGCTGTTACGACCTCGAAGCCCACGAAAAAGCGACAGGAAAATCCCTGCGCGCACGCCGTGAATTTGACGAGCCAAGGGTTCTCGAAATCGATGGTTGGACCATTGATGGTGGAAAAGCAGGTCCTGCTTTCCGTGCCGATGCTGGTCAAGTCAAGAACATCGTTGAGACGTTTGATTCCGATGTCGACTTTCCAACCGACGTTACGCTCTCCGATGGGCGAATTTTAACAGTCGAAGCAGAACACGTAAAGCGTGTTCAGAAGACGGTGAAGGAAACTGGGGAATGGTTTATTCCGCACGTCGTCGAACCAGCATTTGGTATCGATAGAATTCTCTGGCACGTATTAGATCACGCCTTTATCGAAACGGAAAAGAGTGGCGAGCCCTATCGAATGTTGCAGTTGTCCGAATCAATCGCTCCAATTGATGTTGCTGTTTTGCCACTCTTTGAAAAAGATGGAATGGGCGAGGTGGCGTTGGCCATACACCAACGATGTTGTCAAACATTTGGCGTTGTCTCTCTCTACGATGCGAGTGGATCGATTGGAAAGCGCTATGCACGTGCTGATGAAGTCGGAGTCCCTATCTGTGTGACGGTAGACCATCAATCCGTTGAAGATGGTACGGTAACAATTCGTCAACGTAACGACGGGTCCCAATCACGCGTTTCCATCGATGAACTTCCATTCTTTTGAAGCAAGAAACATCTTCATGAACCGTCGCTATATTGAGGAACTATGAGCGGTGCTTCAGACTGGACTGAACGGCACCGCCCTACTTCTGAGCATCAGTTGGAAGGAAATGAAGGCCAACGTCGTAAGATTCGCGAATGGCTTGATGGATGGGTCAAAGGACAGCCGAAGAAGAAAGGCATCCTTTTGGTTGGCCCTCCCGGTGTAGGTAAGACGACCGTTGCGCGAGCTATCGCACAGGATATGGGTTGGACGGTCATTGAATTGAATGCGAGCGATACGCGAAACGCCATTGCAATTCGAAAGGCCGCAACACAATCATCGACGCATCGTTCGTTGTTTCACGATCCATCCAAACCTCAACAACGTACGCTTATTCTTCTCGATGAGGTCGACCACATCGGAGGGGGTCTTCGAGCCGTAAGTGAGGACCGCATTCGAAGAGGCATCGAAGACGATGAATCTGTGGCCCTTTCGGGAGATTCTGGAGGAAAGGCAGAATTGCTTCGGCTTCTGGAAGCAACGAAACAACCTGTGATTCTTGCATGCAATGATGTCATGGGTCTTTGGGGGCGCTCTTCTTCGACTTGGCGCAATACGAAAGACCGTTTTTCACGTCATCTCACCACAATTACGTTTGACCGGGTCTCAGATGAAGCATTACGAAGAATCGCACGTCGAGTTTTGCGTGAAGAAGAAATTGATTACACCAACGATGCAATTGATGCGCTTGTGAACGGAAATCATGGTGATTTGCGTGCACTTGTGCGAGACCTCCAAGTCCTTTCATCTGGCGGCGTCAAGACACTCAATCCTGAATTGGTGAGAGAACATCTTGCTGCTGGCGTACGTGATATGACGACGGAAGTGTTTCCTGGAATGGAGTCTTTGTACCGTTCTGAGGCAGCGATGGATGCTGTTACCATTGGTCGAAGCATCGATAAGCAACCCTCTGATTTGATGAACTGGGTGCACTGGAACAATTCATCACTTTTTGATGAGGTTGCGATGAGACGAGGGTCAAAGGCTCTGATTCTCGCCGATCGTTCCGTTGAGAGTCGTTATCGAGATCTTGCCCACCATTCTTCGTACTGGACCTTGCATTTGTCCTCGTTGTCTGCCAGTGTTGCGAACAACACGCCATTACCAAACAGAATTTATCCAAGTTATCCAAATTACTTGAGGCGATCTGGCTCGTGGGCGCGTCCTGCCATCATCAACCACCTTGCTGACATATCGAAAACCAGCAAATCCACCGTTCGAAGGGAATTCATGCCGATCTTGAGTGCGTTGCATCAAGAAAACCCAGTGTTTGGAGATCCAAACAGGTTTGAAGTCTCCCTCGCATTGGGATTGAGTGCTGATGAGCACGTTGCTTTGTGTAATTTACCAGTTTCGCGCAAATCCACAAAGGCATTGATTCAGGCTTATGAACAAGCTGAGGAGCGATGGAAAGATCCTGTCATCGATTCCGTCCTTGAGGAACTGCATGATGAAGAATTAGCTTCAGAACCAGAGGCCGAACAAGAACCTGAACAAAAAAGAGACTCAGCCCAACGGACCTTGTTCTGATTCTTCGTGGGGCTCCCTCGAAAGCATTCGCTTTAATCGTGCAAGTGCTCCGCGAGGTGCTTGGTCTTTGGACTCAGATCTCCACGTGTGTGGGTGCAAAAGAATAACTGCAGTCAGCAATTCGAGACGGCCAAACCACATCAGGATTGAGGTTAGCAACAATGCTCCTGAATTGAGACCAGCCCAGGTTTCGGTAGGGCCGTAATTTCCGATTGTTGGTCCTGTATTTCCAAGACTTGAAGCAACCAATGCAAGAATGGATTCAAAATCTTCACCGGGCACGATAAAGGCAAGTAGAATCGAAGAGATAGCAAACAAACCAATCCAAACGAACAACATTCCGACGATGAGTCCAAGTTGCTGATTTCCGACAACTTCTCCGTTCATTCGAATCGTCTGAACCTTTCTGGGCTGAGCAATTCGAACCAATTCACGCATGGCGACTTTGAATGCTAAATTAATCCGTAGAAGTTTCAATCCACCACTCGTACTTCCTGCAGAAGCACCTACGATCATCAATACAAAGAGGAACAAGTGTGTAACTACTGGCCATTGCATATAATCGGTTGATGTGTAACCTGTGGATGTGCCAAGAGAAACAACATGGAACAACGAATCGATAAACGAGTCAACGGTTGTGTAGTCGCGTGTAGCAAGGAGAGCTATCGTGATAAACAGGAATGTTGTTAAAATGTAAACAACGTAATTCTTGAATTCTTCATCTTGTGTTGCTTTACGAAATTGACCCTCACGAATGAACCACAGCAGGGTGAAGTTGATTCCACCAATAAACATGAACAAGATGATGATCAATTCAACTGTGTATGATTCAAAATGCCCAATGCTCGCATCATACGTCGAGAATCCACCAGTTGGCATTGTGGTCAATGCGTGATTGATAGAGTCGAACCAATCCATATCACCAATCGTCCACAACAGACCAAATTCAAGCAAAGTGAGTGCAAGGTAGAGTCCCCACAACGCCAATGCTGTTTCTTGGAGTTTTGGCTTCAAACGCGATAATGAAGGTCCTGTCAATTCTGCTCGAGCGAGCGCCATTCCACCACCAATAACACGAGATAGAATCATCATTCCAAGCATGATGATACCCATTCCACCAAACCATTGTGTTAAGGATCTCCAAAACAACAATCCACGTGGTTGTGAATTAATGCAATCCATGCCAGGTAAACAGTTTGGGCTCATGGATGTCGAAATAACGGTTGCTCCGGTAGTTGAGAATCCCGACATGGATTCAAACCACGCATTGACAGCACCTCGTCCAATGTCTGCGAAGGATGAACCATCTGTGAATGGTCCATGAAACATACCTCCAAGCCAATACGGTAAGGCTCCAATAAACACAGCAAGAGGCCACACGAGGGCAACAGCAGCAAAAGCTTCACGATCTCTTAATCGCATGTGTGTGTTTCGTTTAGTTCCGAATCGAAGCATCATTGATCCAATAAACAGAGAAAGACCTGCAGGAATCGAAAATGCTCTGAAAGCAAGTTCCCAATTGTCAAGATAACCCGTAGCGACAACGCACAACAACAACGGAATTGTCAACGCTACGAGCGTCCATCCCAAAATAAGGTTGAGTACGTCAAAACGCATGGTTACACCTTGAATCGTTTTTCAAGATCTGCTACTCGATCTGGTCGACAAAACAGAATAAGTCGATCGCCTTCGACAATGGTTTTTTCTCGAGCTGGACGAAGTGTTTCCCAGAATCCTGTGGTGTTTCTTCGTTGGATGAATGCGATACGGGACCATTCAGGCAAACCTGAATTACCGACTTTCTTTCCAGCAAATTTCGATTCTTTTGCTACAGTTTGGCTGATCCCAACAACGTCTGGGATATTGGAAAGAATCGCATAAGCACCAGAGGCTTTGGTGTGGATGTGTGCCAGGATGTTGTCCACTGCAACTCGCTTAATGTCGACTGCGAATGTGATACCCATCCGTTGCGTGACGCTTACCAAGTCCGAATCTTTGAGAATCAATCCTGTCCTTGTCACTCCCATGTCATTGGCGAGAAGTGCTGCAGCGATGGATACGTGATCATCTTCAAGAGCGGCGATGGCTATGTGATGTTCCTTGATTCCAATCTCTGTGAGAATGTTTCGATCGAGGAAATCACCATGGATGACATCAAGATTCGCATGCGCGCCAATATCCGAGCCAGAAAGATTGTTGGCAATGTTGAGATTTCGTTCAATGACCGTAACGTAGGCACCGTTGCGGAGCCAGTTTTCAGCAATACGTCGCCCAACATTTGTCGCACCGATGATGGCGACTCGTGGTTGAGCAGGGAAGTCAATGGACTCGTGGCCAAAGGCTGTAAGAATACGACTAAATGATGCTAGACCACTTGTGGCAACAGCAATTCGATCTTTCGGCATCAAAGTGAAATCTTTGTTCGGAACAGTACTCGGTTCACCGTCACGTTTGACTCCAACAATGAGCGGCAATCCTCCCTCAATTCCAAGACTGGCTTCTGCAAGAGTTTGGTAGATGACTTGTTCAGCGTCTTTTGTCACGTTAAGTTCGATGATGTACGCTTCGTGACCAAATGGAATAACTTCCTCAATTGCTGAAGACCTCAGTCCTGTAGCGAGTCTTTGAATGGCTCCATCCACAGGGTCTATGGCGTAATCTACAGCAGCCCAACGAGAGAGATGACCCTGCTGATGCTCTTCGACATAATTTCGGTTTCGAAACCGTCCAATTGAGAGTAAGTTTTGTTTGATGGAGACACCATTTTGCCGCTTGTACTCATCTTCTGCAAGTGCACAAGCAATGAGATTACGGTCGTCGGAATCGGTGACAGCAACGAAAACAGTCGCATCGCCAATACCTGCTTCTTGGAGAGCCTCACGTGATGTAATGTCGCCATGGATAACCAAAGCATCCAGCGATTGAGCATTCTTGACTGCCCTTGAATCGCTGTCAATCAAGACAACATCCATGGTTTCTGCTCGCATGGCTCGAGCCAATTCAGAACCAACTCTGCCAGCACCTCCGATAATTACACGCATCGTTCATCACCTCAACTGTACACTGGGAATTTGCCACCGCCATAACTTACTGGACCCTCGAGTGCAAAGACACGGTCACGTTGAATTCTATCTAGGTCATTGTCCTTGTCAGAGTAGGCTAGTGGCCTGTAATAGGCATTAATGTAGGTTCCATCTCTGTTTGGATCGGGCTGTTCAATCCAATCGATGAGTGCAGAAGCCGTGTGTAGAAGCCACTTGTTGTTTGTGACATCGACAGACGCTTCGACATAACAACTGTCCAATTCGATGTTGTTCTCGTTGCACCAATCTGTGGACATCGGCAGTTGAATGTAGCCCCATGCGTGTGCTTCCCACTTGGTGTAGGATTGACTTGATAGGATTCCAAACACATACCAGCCAGGAATGCCCTTCGCTCGAAGCAAGCTCAAGAATGCGTTGGTCTGTTCATCGCAATCACCCTGGCCAGCAGCTAGGCATGCAGGTCCACTCAGAGCAACTGAGCCTGATCCTGGGTCGGTGTAGTAAACGATGTTTTCTCGAATGTAATCAAAGGCAGCTTTAGCAAATTTGAATGCATTTTGGTTGCCATCAGGTAAATTTGAATCAATGGCTGAAACAGCAGCAATGACGGTTGCTCCGGTTGCATCGATAGCATAGTCTGGCCGGTTTTTGTCGTACCAACGAATGGCCGTAAAGTCATCAACTCGTTCGCCACTTCCGCGGTTTTCCAGATCGTCGAATGTGCCACTGTTTTGCTCAAGCATTCCAGATGCAAATCCAGGGATTCGCGGGTCAACACCCTCGTTAGCATCTGACCACCAAGTGTACGATTTCGAACTTATTGTTACAAGATACTCAAAGGATGTCTCTTGGCTTGGTCCCAAGTTGATGGTCACCTTCACACAAGGCCCACCGATGCAATACTGACTTCCACTGCCTGATGTTCCTGGCCACCATACTTTGTGACCATTGGCAGTGGTAATCGCCTCTGCATGGGTTCGTATTGCAGTGTTTTCAACGGGGATGTTGATCGATTGACCGTCAATCCGTAGTTCGATGGCTGTGACATCTTGGATTTTCTGATTCGGTAGATCATCGGTGCCATCGGTGTAGGTATACATTGAGTTGCTGTTTTCAAGCGCATAAATATCTGGAGAAATAGGTAGTGTTTCATTAAAATATTCGCTCATATCGTTATCTGTATTCTCAAACGATACGATGCGATTGAGCGTGTAATCGGCTTCGATATCGTAGACCAAATAGCCCGATGTCGGATTCATGATGAAATCCTTCACTTCTGAAATTTTTCCCATAGTCATGTCTCTTGCTTGCGGTGAAAGCATAATGAAAGCAACCAGTCCAAGCATAATCAAACTACGGAATCGGTTTTTCCGACCTTTGAGGATATTCTTAGTTCGGCCGCGATCTGTTTGAACGATTCCTCTCCGTTTCGGAGTTGATGTCATCCTGTAAGCAGAGACGTTGTTATGGCGATCTTTTTGCAAATGAATGCGCTGTTCCATAATCGAACTGTTGGCCAATACTCTTCCGCAGGAATAGCATATGGTGTCGCCATCCAGCGTGGTCGCAGCACAGTACGGGCATGAACCCATGCTCTCTTGGTTGAGCAGTCATGGTTTAATGATTGTGTGAGATGACCGACCAATCCATTGATAGGTGAGGTCTTTGGGCGCAGATTTACTCCTGTTCTTCTTGAACTGGGTCTGGACTCCGTACAAGCCTCGCAGATGCTTGTTTTTCGCG
>JAYOBT010000001.1:23176-38732 GCA_038105035.1 Candidatus Poseidoniales archaeon
ATTCCCCAAAATACTTGATTCCATGCAGTTGGTAAGTCATAGAATCCTGAATACTTGGTCATGACACCGCGCCAACCTAACGTCATCCCGATGAGACCGCATATTGCGGCCACTTGGAATGTGACAAAATCATTGACCACGTTGTGTCCTGAAGACTCGCATACATAAGATGGGTAGCAATGTAATGAGGCAATGAGTTCAAACACCACCTCAACGTGTCTTAACCATGGCGAGGTTGTTGTTGTTCGGAGGAAAAGGTGGTGTGGGTAAAACCACAACATCTGCATCAACGGCCGTTTGGCTCGCAGATTCAGGCCTCAAAGTCTTGCTTGTCTCGAGCGATCCAGCCCACTCGACATCGGATTCGCTTGGTGTACAGTTGTCATCTGAACCAACTCCCGTCGATGGTGTTCCTGGATTGTATGGCTTGGAATTGAATCCTGAGGCGAAACTTTCGACATTTATGCCAAAACTTGGAGAGAGTCTCTCTGGGATGTCGACCTCACCGTTTGCTGCCCTCGGCGGACTCGGCGGTATGTTTGACCAATCAGCGAAGGAAGAAATGCAATCCATCAAGGAAGAAGTTGATTCGAGTGAACTCGTCTTGCCGGGTCTCGATGAAGCCATTGCATTCGATGAGTTGCTCAAGCATGTTGAAAATCCATCTTGGGATGTCATTGTTTTCGATACAGCGCCAACTGGTCACACTCTCCGCTTCCTATCGCTGCCAGAGTTGATCGAAGCATGGTCAGGTCGTTTGTTGCGAATGATGCGTGTGTCGGGGGGTATTCGTTCAATGTTATTTGGTCGAAAACAAAGCGACGCCATGAAAGAAGAACTTGAGCGATTTCGCCGTCGTGTTTTGCATGTACGTCGTGTCCTCAGTGATCCTTCAACTACCTCGTTCACACTAGTTACAATTCCAGAAAGAATGGGCGTCAATGAAACGGTTCGTGCGAATGCTTCACTTGGTGAATATGATTTGCCCGTGACAGGATGTCTGGTTAACAGAGTCACCCCCGAACTTGACCACCCATTTCTTCAACGACGCCGTTCAGAAGAACAAGGCCATATCGAGGAATTGATGGACACACTCGCAATCCCTGTAACCACGATGGAACTCTTTGACTCTGAAGTTCAAGGCTTGGAGCGTTTACGAACATATGGTCAACTCTTGTATGGACAGCCTACTCTACTTGGTGAAGAACTCGGGCCGTATCCTGTTGGAGATCGATTGAATCATTCCATTCATCGTGGAATGTACATCGAACAAGGAGATGGTGTTGAAATCATTCATTTGCACTTCCCAGGGTTGGAACGAGACGACCTCTCTCTCCGCAGCGAAGAAGGCGTTCTCTATGTTGGAGTCAATGGACGAGAACACGCCATTCCAACGAGTTCTCCTGCCAAATCGACTCAAGTCAAGGCCAAACTGGAAAATGATGTTCTTCGACTTGAAGTTCCAGTCGATGCATGAACCTCCGTTGGATTGAAAGGAGAAGGCTTGGTGGGTAAAACATGGCGCTTGAAGGCCTCTCACGTGGAATTTTCCGTTCCCTCGGTCTTCTACGAAGCAAGCGCCGTTTGAACGAGGAAGAACTCAAAGAAATGACGAAGAGTCTTCGACGGGCACTTCAGGAAGCTGATTTCAACGTCCGCCAAACCAAAGAAATTGTCGATCGATTGGAAGAACGAATGCGAGAGGAAGAACCTCGTCCTGGTCTCGATTTGCAAACACATGCAATGAACATTCTCTATCTTGAGTTGGTTCGAATCCTCGGTAGCAATCATGAGTTCCAACCACGAGGTGCAACACTTCTTTTGGTCGGTCTCTACGGTCAAGGTAAAACCACTACCACAGCAAAGTTGGCGGAATGGTACCGTAAGAAACACGGCCTACGCGTCGCTGTTATCGAAGCAGACGTTCACCGTCCGGGTGCTTATGCTCAACTGTCTCAACTTCTCGAAGATTCGACCGTCATGGTTTATGGAGAGCCTGAAGAGAAAGATGCTGCGACGATAGTTCGCAACGGTCTTGCAGCATGTGCTGCTGCAGATTTGGTCATTGTCGATACGGCTGGTCGTCATCAACTCGATGAGGAACTCGTCGATGAATTGGAACGAATAGCTTCGATTACGCGAGCAACCGAACGCTGGTTGGTGATAGATGCACAAGTGGGTCAAGCCGCAGGTCCTGTCGCAGCATCATTCCATGACCTTGCTGGTGTCACCGGTATTGTCGTCACAAAATTGGATGGTACTGCCCGTGGTGGTGGCGCACTTTCTGCCGTTGCTGCTACTGGTGCGCCTTTGGTTCACATTGGTGTTGGAGAAAAAGTATCTGATTTGGAGAAGTTCGAAGCAGATCGTTTCATCTCAAGACTGCTCGGAATGGGCGATATTCGTGGACTCATTGACCTTGCTCCAGAAGATATGGATGAAGAAGAGGCAATGCGCTTGACGCAACGCCTTATGTCTGGAAGATTCACGCTCAATGACATGTACAAACAGATGGAAATGATGGCGAAAGTTGGAACGATTGACAAATTGATGTCATTCCTTCCCGGAAGCATGTTTGGAGGTCTCGGCGGAATGTCCAAGTCTCAAAAAGAAGCCATGCAAGGGAATCTCGATCGTTATCGAACCATCATGGATTCCATGACGGCTTGGGAAAAGAACGAACCTGCCAAAATTAAGGCGGAGCGTATTCAAAGAATAGCACGGGGTTCCGGCGTCAAAGAAAAGGATGTTCGCGAACTCATTGCACAGTGGAAGCGTTCTCGAAAGATGATGAAGGGAATGGGCGGAAACCGCAAGTTGAACAAACAAATGCGAAAGATGATGAAGGATGGTGAAATGGACATGGATCCATCATCCTTCGGCATGTAAGTAGAGGCTATATCTATGCGCCTCTACCACAATCCTCGATGCTCAAAATCTCGACAAGCAGTCGCTTTGCTCACCGAATTAGGCATTGAATTTGAGGACTATCGATATCTTTCAGAAGGCATTCATCCAGACGACCTTGCTATTTTGTCAACCGTGTCCGGAATCATCCGACGCAAGGATGTAGCTGGAGATGTCAATGTCGCAAAACTCGACAAAAATGGTATTGAAGCATTGCTCAAAGAGCAACCTCGATGCCTTGAGCGACCAATATTGGTCGTGAATGGTCAGGCCGTCTTGGGTAGGCCACCAGAGCGGATTCTGGAATTTCTGCAAACTCAGTAGGTCTTAGCAAGGAGCACACGCCGCTTCGTCGGTGTGCCACTCATGTGGCATGGCCTGTCATCCTGATACTCATCTGTTGAGTCACCAAGGAATGTCAAGCCAGTAGTACGTTCAATGATTTCTGCATGAGCATCAGAACCATCAAAAGGAAGTTCGTAGATGTGACCTTCTTCAATCTCACCGTGCATGGTCCAGTTTCCATTGTTTTCAGTAAACGCTGGCAACGGTTGAATGACATGCTCCATGTGTGCAATTGATCGTTCTCGGAGAACATCAGAAATTTCGTTAAGGACTTCATTGACTGAATAAACGATGGTGTCCATTGGCAACGGCTGCTTTCCTCCAGTGCGTTTTGCTGCGAATGCGGTTCCTTGTTCTACATCACGTGGACCAATATCCAATCGAAGCGGAACACCTTTGATTTCCCAATCGTAATATTTCTGACCAGGGTGAAGGTCCCTATCGTCGACATGAACTCGAAGTCCAGCGTTCCGAAGCGTTTCAGCGACTTCATGAGAAATAGATACGGTGTCGACATCTGAATTCTTTCGAATCATTGGGCAGATGACCACTTGCCATGGTGCGATGGCAGGCGGCATGATCAAGCCAGAATCATCACCATGCATGCCGACAACAGCTCCAAGAAGGCGTTCAGACATCCCATAGGTTGTCTGATGCACGTGTTGTTGCTTTGCTTCAAGATTCTCATAGGTGATGTCGAATGCTTTTGCCCATTGATCGAGATAATGGTGGCAACTCGCCACCTGTAACGTTCGACCGTTGGGCATCACAGCATCGATGCCGATGGTGTAATGTGCTCCAGGGAATGTGTCCCACACAGGACGCTTCGCCTTGATGATCGGTAGGCATAGTTTGTCCATGAGTCGGTCAACGATTTCCAAATCCTGTTGGATTTGCCGCGTTGCATCAGCCTCGTCTGCGTGAGCTGTGTGTGCTTCAAAGAAGTGAATTTCTCGAACACGAATGAAGGAACGTGTCTGTTTTGTTTCATATCGGAAGGTGTTCACCATTTGATAGACCTTCAATGGCAGGTCCTTGTGGCTTCGAATCCACAGCGGGAACATCGTGTACATGGCCGTTTCACTTGTGGGTCGTAGAAACATTGGGATGTCGAGTTCGTTTTCTCCAGCATGCTTCACCCAATAGACTTCTTTTTTGAAACCAGCTTCTTCATCTTCATCACGGAGTTCATCTGGATCAACGCCTTCCTCTCTCGCTCGTTTAAGCCGTGCAACCAAGGCGTTTTCCTTTTCCAACAAATCTTCTGGTATGAGTAAAGGAAAATTCACCTCCTCATGACCGGTACGATCCATCTCAGAATGGGTCAATGCATCGATCTGACGCATGGCTTTCCACCCGTATGGGCGCCAAACGTCCATGCCCTTGATTGGATAACGTTTGTCTACAAGTTCAGCAGCTTCGACAATGAATGGATACCAAGCGTTGAAGTCTTCAACTTTGCTTGGAATTCCTCGCTTTGCCTTCGCAGGTTTGCCCATAGTTGGTCCTTTCAACACCTGCTCATCAAGATGACGGAGAAATCTGTCGACGCATGCCGTAGTTCAGGACTTCTTACGCAATAGGAACATCATGGCAAGCAGGCCAATGATGGCTACGATGTCAGGAATACCAACGACGCCTTCGGTTACAGGAAGGCTCCAACCATTGATCGAATCGAGCCGATACAATTCCATGAGATTCATCTTTGTGTGGCCTTCATTCGCACATGCATTGGTGCACATTGATCCAACAAGCGTGTGCAAAAATCCGAACATGTTGATGATGACACCAATGAGTCCGAGGATTGACAGGTAGCTCATGATTCCAAACGATTTCTTCCCATTTGATACGGGCTCTGTTGGGATCGGAGCGATTGGAGGTAAACCAGCAGCGGGAGCAGGTGGATGTTCCAGTGCAACATCTCCAATAACCTCAATCATCATGTCCGTAGCTGGAAGTGGTGCTGAAGGTACTACTGGATCATCAAAATCCCTGAGTTTCTTTGGCTGAACAGGTTGAATTTTGATCCCATAAAGGCGGTCCGCAAGGGATGCCAATGCAGGATCTTCTGCAACTTCTGCAGCATCCAACTCACCATCGAGGAGACGCTGCAGACGTTCCTGAATATCACTCATAGATGTCCCTCAGTGGTATGGGCTGTTGCTCCATCATTGATGAAGCCTCCTTTTGCAATGTTTGAGGCGTTTAGGCTTTACCTGCAGCTTCAACCTCGGCCCAATCACGCATGAAGCCTTCGAGCCCTTTATCGGTTAGGGGGTGTTTCATGAGTTGTCTGAAGATTTTGGCTGGCATTGTAGCAGTGTGAGCCCCAAGTTGCATGCATTGCAGAACGTGCGTAGGATGTCGAATGGAAGCAGCCAGTACTTTTGTTGTGATGTCGTATTTCTCCCATGTTTCCATAATCTCTGCGATGAGATTCATTCCGTCGTGTCCAGTATCGTCGATTCGACCGATGAATGGAGAGACGTAGGTAGCACCTGCTTTGGCGGCCATAAGTGCTTGCGAAGCTGAGAAAATGAGTGTGACGTTGGTGTCAACACCTTCTTCGGTGAGTACCTTTGTTGCAGCGAGACCCTCAGGCGTGCACGGTATTTTGATGATAACGTTCTCTGGTAACTCAGCCTTCAGTTGTCTCGCTTGTTCAAGCATGCCTTGTGTGTCCATAGCCGTGACTTCAGCAGAAATTGGGCCTGAACAAATACCAGCAATCTCACCGACTACCTCCTTGAAATCACGGCCACTTTTCTTGATCAATGATGGGTTTGTTGTAACTCCATCAAGAATGCCCCAGGCAGCAATTTCACGAATTTCGTCTACATCGGCAGTGTCAAGGAAGAACTCCATATTGCTTCCTTGAATTGGCGATTCATGAACATGATGGTCGCATCACTTGCGTTCCATGGCTCGCTGCGCTGCCTTAGCAATGTGCGGTGCACTTAGTTCCATAAGTTCCAACATCTCATCCGCTTGACCAGATTCACCGAATCGATCACGCACGCCAACACGATTCAGAGGTGTGCATGATGATGCGGAGAGATGTTCTGCAACCGCTCCACCAAGTCCGCCGATAACTGAATGATCTTCAGCGGTAACGATGGCTCCACATCGTTCAGCTACAACGTCAATCAAATCTGTGTCAAGGGGCTTGATTGTATGCATATCGATCACTGTTGCTTCAACACCTTGTTCGCTCAGTGCTTCTGCTGCTTTGAGAGCTTCAGAAACAAGAACTCCACAAGCAATAATAGCAACATCTGAGCCAACCCGAAGTTCAATCCCCTTCCCGATTTGAATCGAGTTTGGGTCAACATCATCGTACAAGACTGGTGTCTTGTTCCGAGCGGTTCTCATGTACGATGGGCTGTTGGATTCAGCGAGTTGTTTGGTCAACAGGCGTGTACTTACGTCATCGCACGGGTGGAGAACGGTGACGTTTGGAAGCGTACGGTAAATAGCCAAATCTTCAATTGATTGAGCGGATGAACCATCCGTTCCTGTATGGGTTCCGCCATGCGATCCACAGACGTGGACAGCAAGATTTGGTCTGGCAACACCGTTCCTCATTTGCTCAAATGCTCGTTCTGTGAAAATGGCAAAAGTCGATGCAAACGGAATGTATCCACTCGATGCCATTCCTGCCGCAACAAGGAGCATGTTTTGTTCTCCAATTCCACACGAGATTGTTCGTTCTGGGTGGGCCTTACGGAAATGCAAGGATTTTGTTGATTTTCCGAGGTCAGCTTCAAGCACGACGACTTTGTTATTCTCTGCGAGTTCGAGCAAAGCTTGTCCGTACCCATCACGGGTGGCTGCCATTCGACTCATTCTACCGCCCCCAATTCTTTCATGGCAAGTGCAAATTGTTCGTCGTTTGGTGCTGCACCATGGAACGAAGGATTGTCTTCCATATAGGAGACTCCTTTACCTTTCACAGTGTGAGCAATCAGAATTGATGGAGCGTCATTGGATGCATCGAGGAACTTGATTCCATCAACAATTTCGTTCATGTTATGACCATCGATTTCCATAACATTCCAACCAAATGCTTTCCACTTTGCAGGAATGTCGAACATGCGCATCTGCTCAAGACAGAAGTCGTCGTTTTGGATTCGATTGCGGTCAAGAATGACTTTGAGGTTACCGAGTTCATGATGCGTTGCTGCCATGGCTGCTTCCCAAACAGAACCTTCCTGAATCTCACCATCACCAAGCATGACAAACGCTCGTCGTTCACTACCTTCGAGTCGTGCTGCTAGCGCACAACCCATGCCAAAAGAGAGGCCCATTCCGAGACTTCCTGCACTGAAATCAACGCCGGGACACCACTTCATGTCAACGTGTCCTTGGCATATTCCTCCAAGAACTCGATAGGAGTGCAAATCATCGTGCGTGATGAATCCTTTTTCGGCTAGAAGTGCATACATTCCAGGCGATGCATGTCCTTTTGAAAGGATGAATCGATCCCTATCGTTCCAGTCTGGATCGTTTGGTCGAACGCGTAGAGATGTTGAGTACAAGGCAGCCATCAAGTCGATTTCAGATAGCGAACCACCAGGGTGCCCTGCTTGCGCACGATGGACCATTTTTACAATTTCAATTCGACAACGTCGTGCAAGTTCTTCCAACTCGGATATTGATGCTGTGATGCTGACCACCAACTACTGGCCATCGCCTTGAGCCTTTCATAATTGCCGTTGAATTATTTGGACTGTGGCAGCAAAGAGCGCAGGAATTTCTTGATTGAATGCGTTGCTGTAGTGAATAATTCCTTGCCTAGATTCCCGCCATCTGGTAAGGCTCTTGTGGCCAACCATACGAAGACACCAACAAACCATGCGAAGAACAATAGTGAGAAGAATTGTGAAAGCTCATGGATGCCAAATATTTGGTCAAGGTTGATGTTGAGAACGATGAGCACTGCAATGAGAACGCCCAGAATGGACTCTCCAGCAATGAAACCTGCGCCGATAAGAACACCCCTGCTCTCAACATCTGATGCCGCTTCCTTGGCTTCCTCAGATGGCTCCTTGTCCAGTGTACCATCGACCCGTAGGTATGCAGCACCAATGGCGAGTGATGATAAGATCCCTCCAAGCATAATAGGAACACTCAACTTGAGTGGCAGATAGATACCAATAGCAACCGACATGACTGGCATGGATAACCGAATTAACACCACTGCCAAAGCGGCTCCGAGGAACACCATTGGAAGGTTGATGTCACCCACGAATGCTCCTTTGACTATCGCACCGATCAATTCTGCTTGTGGAGCAAACAGGGCTTCACTGCAGTCGTACATCGATTGCGACATATCTCCATTTTGTTGTGCAGCAGCAATTCGTTCGTTGGTTGCCAAACACGCAGTCGAGGAAATTTGGAAAGCATTGTGAAGAAGTGCAATGGTTGGGCCAATGACAAAGGCTCCAGTGATGACACCTACAATTTCAGCAATTTGTTGTCGCCACGGAGTTGCACCTACCATGTGTCCCGTTTTCAAATCCTGCATGACATCCCCGGCAATAGCAGCGCTGCTGGCGACAACGGCTGCAATTAGAAGGGTGGCATACATCAATTCAGTCTGAGACAAGTCCAAGATAAGAGATCCAACAATCCACACCAAACCAACGGTGAACAACAACGTCGCAATCGTCATTCCGGAGACTGGGGAATTGCTTGAACCAACGACTCCAGCAATGTACCCGGCAACAGCAGCAAAAAAGAAAGCAACCATTGCAAGAAACAGAGCACCTGCTAAAGATAGAAGAAGTGATCCAGTGATCATCCAGTAGAAAAAGAAGGTCAGGACGACAAGAACACCGCATACAACAGTAACCCACTGTAATGGAAGGTCCTTTTCGGTTCGAAGATGCAATTCACTATCGGATTCGTTCTGTACGAAGGATTTCTTCAATCCTGTAATGATGGTTTTTCGCATACTCCATAGCGTGTAGATTCCACCTACGACCATAGCTCCTACACCGACGTAGCGTACCTGTTCAAGCCATAGTTTGTCGAATCCTTCGGCCAGTGTAGGTGAGTCTGGCCATCCGTTGAGGTAGCCGAACAATGGAACAAGAATTCCGAACCCAATGATGCCTCCTAAGAAAATAAACGATGCAATACGAATTCCTACAATGAATCCTACGGAGAGAAGTGCCACGGAAAGATCGATGCCAGCATACATGCGGGTTTTCATGAATTCAAACGCAGTTTCAGCCGAGTGGTGTGTGACTTTGAAGCCCTTGACCATGAGGCCATAGAGTGCACCTATGCCCAAAGCGTAAACGATGGCCAGAGCACCACTACCACCTTCTTCTCCAGCGACAAGAACCTCACGGCATGCGACGCCTTCTGGATATGGCAATGCCTCTTCGACAATGAACAAACGCCGTAAAGCAATGGTGAACATTGTTCCGAGAAGACCACCAAGTAGGGCAATCGCTAATGTAGGAAACCATTCAATATCGATCCAAATACCTATCACAAGCATTGCAGGGACTGTGAATATAACGCCTGCAGCCAGTGACTCACCAGCACTTGCCATGGTTTGAACCGCGTTGTTCTCAAGAATACTAACATCCTTGAAGAGACTACGAAGGATGAGCATCGACATAACCGCCGCAGGAATACTCGCGGACACTGTCATGCCAGCGTACAATCCAAGGTAGGCGTTGGCTGCAGTCATGAGAATGCCAAGAAGGACTCCCACAATCAAGACACGTAGAGTCAGTTCCTTTGGCTCTTGGTCCGCAGGTATATACGGTCCATCCTGAGCGGTCATGACCCTTCCAAAGCGAGAACGTTTGAGAAGGATTCGGCTAATTGTATTTGATTTTATTTCTGAACAGAATTTGATGGGATTTCCTCCATCAAAATCATAAGTCTGTCGATAAAGGGTGGGCCACTGGAGTCTTTGTCGACTTCTGAGGTGATTTTTTTGGTTCAACAGAACTGGCACTCGATGGAAAACGATGAAGTTCTATCGGTTTTGGATGCAAACCCAAATGGGCTTACCCAATCTGAAATCCATACAAGAATGCAAAAGTATGGCCCAAACCAGTTGGAGCAGCCAGAACCGACTCCGGCTTTCTTGAGATTTCTTTCGCAATACAACGATCCACTCAACTATTTGCTCATCACAGCAGCCTTGGTAGCGTTGGCGATAAAGCCTGACCATCCTGGTGATGCGATATTCATCTTCCTCGTTTTGACTGCAAATGCATTCTTTGGTTTTTGGCAGGAGGGTCAAGCCGAACAAGCCATGGATGCCCTCAAGCAGATGAGCATCTCGAATTCAGTCACACTCAGAGATGGGTTTGAATCTGAAATTCCAACAACCGAATTGGTCCCTGGTGACATTGTCAAACTAGAAGAAGGAATCAACGTACCCGCCGACTTACGCTTGCTAGAAGTCTATCAATGCCGTGTTGATGAATCAGCACTCACGGGTGAATCCGAACCCATTACAAAACACATGAATCCGGTTGATGTCAATACACTGCTTGCCGATCGTAGGAACATGATGTACATGGGTACAACCGTGGCAACCGGTCGTGCTGTGGGTGTTGTTGTAGAAACCGGTATGACCACACAACTCGGTCGCATTGCAAGCGACATCTCTGAGGCACAGACACCAAAGACACCCCTCGAACTCAAACTTGAGTCGCTCGGTCGATTTCTTGGATTCATTGCCCTTGTTGTGGCCGTTCTCCTTGTATCGATTAAATTGATTCTAGCTTACGGAGGCCCCGATCCATTGCGCGATGTTGCCATCAAGCAATTCATCACGGCTATTGCTATTTTCGTAGCTATCGTACCTGAAGGCTTGCCGATTATTCTTGTCATCACACTTTCACTTGGAATGCGAAATATGGCAAGACACAAGGCAATTGTTCGCCGCATGAAAGCAGTTGAGACGCTTGGATCTACAACAGTCATCTGTTCCGACAAAACAGGTACGCTCACGAAGAATGAGATGACAGTTCGACAACTACACACAGTCGATGGATACTACGGTGTGACTGGAGACGGATTTAATCCAAAAGGTGCCTTGAGCATTGAAGGTAATGAACTCGATGAGGAAGCCATGTCGACCCTTCAGTCTGATCCTGGATTCCGTTTGCTTGCATCTTGCCTTTCACTGTGCCACAACTCACAAATCAGTAAGATTGACGGTCGTTGGACAGCCATTGGCGACCCAACAGACTCAGCCTGTGCTGTTCTAGGATGGAAGTTGAATGGAGAAGTACGTAAATTCTCACAGCGTCATCCCCGCATCCACGAGTTCTTCTTCGATACAGAGCGAAAGAGAATGTCAGTCATCCATGAGTACGAGGGTGAACGATGGGTCTTTGCAAAGGGTGCTGCTGGTGGTTTTGTCCCAATCACAACACACCGCTTCTTGGATGGAAAATTGGTAGAAATTTCTGAAGATGATTTGAAGCAAGCCTCGATAAGAAACAAAGAAATGGGGTCACAATCGATGCGCGTCATTGCATTGGCGGCAAAAAAACTTGGGGCTGATGAAGATATCACCGACATATCCCTCGTTGAAAACGGAATGATTTTCCTAGGCTTGGTTGGCATCATGGACCCGCCACGACCAGAGGTCAAGGAAGCAATTCGCATTTGCCAGGATGCTGGTATCAAAGTTAAGATGATCACTGGCGATCATCACATGACTGCCTCCGCCATTGGTCAAGAGTTGTCCATCAGTGGTGCTGAGTCTGAACCCGTTAGCGGGGCAGATTTACGTAGCATGTCCGATGATGAACTCTCTGACTCTGTTGAGCAAGCTATCTTCTCTCGTGTCACTCCCGATCAAAAGATGCGCATTGTCTCATCCTTACAGGAACAAGGTGAGATTGTTGCGATGACTGGAGATGGTGTCAATGACGCTCCGGCTTTGTCTGGCGCCAACATCGGTATTGCGATGGGCATTGCTGGTACAGACGTTGCGAAAGATGCAGCCGACATGGTCCTTCAAGACGACAACTTCGCCAACATTGTTCACGCTGTTGAGGAAGGTCGTAAAATCTATCAAAACATACGCAACTTCGTTCGTTACCAAGTTTCGACGAACGTCGCAGCTGTTGCGTTGATTGTTATCTCAACGTTCATCTTTGGGTGGGAATTACCGCTTACTGCGACTCAAATTCTTGTCATCAATATTCTGATGGATGGGCCGCCTGCAGTTGCTCTTGGTGTCGAAAAACGACACGGTAAAGTCATGGAAAGACCACCGCGTCCCGTTGATGAAGGATTACCGAATGGTCGTGATATTGCATTGATTTTCTATCTAGGTGCCGTCATGGTGATTGGAACGCTGATCGTCTTCTTCCTAGCGGGTGGTGGCGTTTATGGTGATGAGTGTTCACTTGCTCCGTTTGCTACTGAAGCCGATGCTGGTTTTAGCGTGGACAAATGCTTATCCGGTGATGAAGCGGCATTGAGCGCTTGGTCTGCATATGCTGACACAACATTTGCTGATGCACAAACCATGACGTTCGCTGTGTTTATTGTCTTCCAATTGTTTAACGTACTCAATTGCAGATCTGAAAAAGACAGCCTCTTCACGTTGGGATTGTTTTCAAACAAAGCCATCAATTATGCAATTCTTGCATCCGGATTCTTGTTGTTCCTTTTCGTCCACTTTGCAACCTTCGAACTTCCGTTGATTGGAATCGAATTCGGAAATTTGCTTAGCACAACGCCTTTGGAAAGTGTCGACTGGTTGGTCTTAGTAGCTGTAGCATCTACCGTATTCCTTGTCGAAGAATTCCGTAAATTGATGATGAAGTCAGGGTTTTTCAGTGTTCGACGTTAGTCGTGGAGCCATCCACATCTTCTTGAAGAATGAATTCGAGGGGAATTCATGACAGGATGGGTTTCAACCGCCACACTAGCGGACAGAGACCCTGATTGGAAGTCGAACCTGAAACATGCTTTGACGCAACAAGATTGGAAGGAATCACTTCAAACAGTCGTCGATAAGATTCTCGGCGATCAACCCCTCGACATAGATGACGGCTTGGTATTGTTCTCGGAACCGAATTTGTTCGAACTTGGACGACTGGCGAATTTGCACAAAGTAGCCATGTTTGGACAAAAAGCATACTTCAACTCGAATGTGCATGTCAATCAAACCAACATCTGTGTACTTGCCTGTAGATTCTGTGCATTTCGCAGGGGCCCAAAAGCCGATGATGCTTATGCGCTATCGGTTGATAATTATCTTGAGGAGTTGTCCAAATTTTCACCGTATGTGAACGAAGTACATTCTGTGGGGGGTTTGCATCCAGAATGGACTGTTGAACACTACGCTGAATTGTTTGAAAGAATTCGTTCAGAACATCCACATGTCTCGATTAAGGCCCTTACAGCAGTTGAAATCAAACACCTTGCGCAACTGTCGAACATTTCGATCAAAGATACACTCATGCAGTTGCGTGCAGCAGGACTTACATCACTGCCAGGTGGTGGTGCTGAAATTCTCGACGATGGAGTTCGCGCCATCATATGCAATGGGAAGGAATCCAGCCAAGAATATCTGGATATCCACCGTACTGCTCACGAAATAGGGTTGCCAAGTAACTGTACGATGCTCTTCGGAACCATCGAGACAACAAAACAACGCGTTGAACACATTCTCAAGTTGCGTGATCTCTCTGCCGAGACAAATGGGTTTCAGTGTTTCGTGCCGTATCCCTTCCTGCCTGATGCGACACGTCTCCCCATGGCGCAGTTATCCACTGGCCAAGAAATACTCCGCGTCATTGCCGTCTCAAGGATTTTGCTTGATAGTATTCCACACATCAAGGCTTATCGAATGAATATTGGTGATGAATTGGGAGAACTTGCCTTGCAATTTGGTGCTGATGATATTGATGGAACTGTACAACAGGAGTCCATCATGCATTTGGCAGGTTCAACAACCCCACTCACTCACGACCTCCAACAATTATCAAAATTGATTCGCGATGCAGGCTGTGTTCCAATTAAACGAGATACAACCTACACAGAGTTTGAAGAGTACGTGGCTCCTAAACCTGCAAAACGACTACCAATGGCTTGAGGTGAATTCATGATGCAACAAAAACCTCGATGGATGAACACAATTGGTCGTGTTGCATTCATGAATTGTGATCCATTGTTTGTTGGTCTTGATGAATCCTTTCACGTCCTCCCAGCTCCACCTTCATGGTTGACGGGGCACCTTCTGCGGAGAGATTGTGTGTTGGCACCAATTCCTGCAGCAGATTTTGCTAAACATCACGAAGAGTTGGCACTTGTGCCAGAAATTGGTATTTGTTCGAAAGGCGAGGTTGGTAGTGTCCTCGTTTTTGGAAACCGACCGCTCGAAGAAATGCGCGACATTGCATTACCAACGGATTCCTCGTCGTCCGTGGCACTTCTCAAATTTTTACTAAAGGAACGAGGAATCGATCCACGCCCAGTAGAAATGGGACCTGATTTGGATACCATGCTGGACCGATGCGATGGAGCATTACTCATTGGAGATCGAGCACTCGATCGTGCTAAAATCAATCCTGAACTTGTCCAACTTGATTTAGGGCAAGCTTGGTTAGAACTGACCGGACAACCGATGGTGTTTGGGGTCTTTGCTGCGAGAAAGGATACACCGCTAGAGGTGGTACAAGATGCTCATCAAGCCCTCCTCGAACGGCTTGATGCTTTCGAAAATGATCCATTGACACGGGAGAAGGTGCTCCTCCATGCTCACCTACATTCTGATATGTCATTGGAGCGACTAAACCGGTATTTTGGCGAAGTTTTCAACCGCCTTGATTCAGAACATGTTCATGGATTGCGAGAATACCTCTTACGCTGTTGCTCGTTGGATGAACCCGTTTCATTCCTCTGGTGATTCTGAAACAAACCGCTTCAATGTTTCATCCATTTCGTTATCCGGTGCAACATCACGCTTTACTGCTCTCCGTTTTCGAGGTTTTACATCAATAGGTTGTGTATCGCTGAGTTTTCTTCGCTTGGTTTTCACAGTGTCGTGTTGAGAACGTCGTGCTCTACGTTTGCGGACAACCTCGTTTGATGATTCTTGAAGGAGCTCTTTTGCTTGAGTTGACTCTTTGGATTCTACTGGGGTGCGAATCGATGTTTTCTCAGATGTCCTCCTACGTGGTTGTTTTCTCTTTACAGGTTCTTTTACTTCTTCAGGGACATCTTCGTAAAACTCATCATCTTCATCATCAGCAGAAATTTCTTCTTCATAGTATGTGGAATCATCCTCGTCCTCATCCTCATC
>JAYOBT010000001.1:38832-122396 GCA_038105035.1 Candidatus Poseidoniales archaeon
TCATCCTCGTCCTCATCCTCATCATCGTCCAAAACGATGTCATAATCTGATTTCGACATCCGATCATAGATTCGCTGCGTAACAATCCCAACAACAAAAATGCCCACAAGAAGTAAACCGATCACAATCGGAGAAGACAGTACGTTCTTTGTGGAAAGTTTCTCATTTGTTGACTCTTTGACATCGACTTCGAATGAAACCTGCGATTCTTGAACGTGCCACGGTACATATTCCTTTGTGATGATGGATGGTCCGCTGAGTGTCACGCGAATCGGATGTTGATCACTCAGTTCAGTGATACTACCGGTGCCAGGGAATCGATGATTATCTAAACGAATTTCCCATTGATTCAACTCTTGATTTGTCTCGATGTCGTAGACAAAAGAAATTGAGTATCGAATGTGCGAGGTTCTGTCTATGGATGGCACAAGTGTCATTCCATCCTCGACTGCACAGTTCATGCTTGAAAAAATAAGTGAGGCATTCTCGATTCGAACGTTGGCTGATACGGTTGAACTTGTTGAATCGCTATCAAGATTCGTACAAACCGCATCTGCAAACAATTGGGCCTCATCTGATGTCAAGCGGACATCGGTATCGAGCGACAGGCGCGACAGGTCTCGGATGGTTGCTGAAGTTGCTTTGTTCAATGTGAACGTCTGTTTTACGATGAGGCTGGTTTCGTTAATGTTCATTTCAATGGATCGTATGAGGTCTTCGTCCGGCAAGAGTTCACATGAAATTCCAATATTCTCACAATTCAAGTCCCAATTATCTTCAATCCCATCACCATCATCATCGTTATCCAAGGAATCTGGAATTCCATCGCCATCGGTGTCAATTCCTGATTCACCAACACCAATTCTCTGCATCGAAGTACCGTACTTCACAATGTAATCAATCTTAGAACTGGTCATGATGTTCGTTATTTGTCCATCTGCATCGAAGAGGAGGACATAATCGTCAAATGCATGAAACATTGCTACTTGATTGACCATTACTTCATTGAGGTAGTCGTATACAAATAGGTGGTGATTCGGTGTTGTTTTGTGAACTATCACTTCGTTGTCATTTGAACTGAAATGATAGTTCTTCGCTCCATCGATGTCAATCGACTTCAGTTCTGATCCTGAAATTGTCCATTTGCGGATACCGTTATCGGGTGTTGAGACAGAAAAGAATTCATCCCCGTTTCCAAATGCACAATCGTTTATCGTTGATTCGAGTTGAAGTTCCTGTAAAATATTTCCACCATCATTGTCCCATAACACGACCAGACCGTTTTCATCACCTGTCAACACCATGCCACTGATGCTGGATATGTCTACGCATGCCATTGTTCCTGTATGGTTGCCTGCGAATGAAAATTCCTCAAGGAGCGTGTCACGATTAAGTTGAATCATACCCTCATTCTGGGCATTGGAATACAAGTCGCCTCCGTTGGGGGACCATTCGAGAATGTAAGCGTTAGAGCGTGTCGTATCGCTCGATTCAAGTGTGCTCAGGTCACCAGTCGATAGTACAAATATGGAATCATCTTCGTTCAATCCTGATTTAATGGTTAGAGCTAGTTTCGTCGAATCTGGTGAAACGGAGGTCGCAATAATTTCTTTTGGAAACGTTCGTTCCTCCAACACGTCGCCTGAATCAGATAATTTATACAAAATAGTTCCAAATGATGCGTATATGTTGCCTGATTCGTCCACCTCGATCGTACGCAAACCATTGTCTGCATCACTGGCTTCGATGGCTTCATTAAAGAACAACTCATTTGAAGCGGATGCACTCGCTGGAACGTAGAGCATACCGACAACGGTGAGAAGTATGAAGACACTTCGCAATCGAGAGCCCCTTTCCATGTTTCCAACACACTCAACAATTACATAAACAATCCGTTACATGAGCGAAAATTTTGTTTTCTAAATCAGGCGGTTGGTTCTTGAATGGAGCGTTCTTGGAAGAACCATGTCGAATCTTCCAATCGATGACCAAGGCAATCTCATTGTACGCATAGGTCACTCTCCTGATCCGGATGATGCCTTTATGTTCCATGCTATGACCACAAATGCATTTCCGACACCAGGTTACAATTTTGTACATGAACTTCAAGATATTGAAACACTCAATCATCGGGCTATGAATTGTGAGTTAGAAGTATCTGCAGTATCCATACACGCTTATCCAGATATCGCTGAGAATTATGCTTTGATGAATTGCGGTGCTTCAATGGGAGAAGGTTACGGACCCATGATTGTTGCAAAGCAGGGCCTTACACTTGAAGAGGCACAGTCGTCCACAATTGCCGTGCCCGGGCTGAAAACCTCGGCGTATCTTGGGCTACGATTGGCGTGGGGAGATGTTGAGGTCGAAGTTGTTCCCTTCGATGAAATCATTCCACGAATCTTGGATAACACCTACAAATGTGGTCTCATCATACACGAAGGTCAGTTGACATATGTTGAGCACGACCTGAACGTTCTGATCGACCTCGGCATATGGTGGAACGAACGTACTGATGGTTGGCCCATGCCTCTTGGAGGCAACGTTGTTCGAAGAGACCTTGGGCAAAAAGTCATGGAAGATATTACGATGTATACCAAAATGAGCATTGAACATTCCATCGCCCATCCTGAGGAGGCGTTGGAATTTGCAAAAGCATGGGGTCGTGGAATTGATGATGCCACAAACCAAAAATTTGTGACAATGTATGTCAATGACCGCACAATCGACTACAAAGCCGAAGGACGTTCATCCATTCGAAGATTTTTGAAAGAAGGGCAAGAACTCGGTATGATTCGGAAAGACTTTGATGTCGAAGGTTTGGCGTTCATTGGTGCTTCGGAGTGAATCGAATGGATGCACGACCGGAAGTCAGTGAGTACGGTTCCGTCGATCCTGCGCCTGCGTCAGATACTGAACAACTTGACCACTTACGTCAAACCCTACTAAATGAAAATGAAAAGATGTTTCAACGAATGCGCTCGGTTTTCAAATTGCGCAACATCCGCACTCCTGAATCATGCTTAACGATCTGTGAAGGCTTTTCCTCCTCGAGCGCATTGTTACGTCATGAATTAGCATATGTGTTAGGCCAAATGCAGATGGATGAAGCATTGCCTACACTCATCAGAGTTCTTTCCGATGTCGATGAACATGTCATGGTACGCCACGAGGCTGCTGAAGCTCTCGGAGCAATTGGTAATCGTGATGCCCTCCCAGTTCTGGAAATGTATCTTGACGATGAGCATATCGAGGTCAGTGAATCTTGCGAAGTCGCGCTCGATTTGTTAAATTGGGTTAGCAATAGCACCATTGCTTAGATCAGAATCATCACGACATTTTAGAACCGAGACCTCCAGCAACAAACAGGTGAGACAATGCCACACGAACATGTACAACTTGCCCAAGCACCGAATGGTGAGATTGGACCTCGATGTCATGACTGCGGTTTGCGACTCACATTTGGAGCCGCAATGGTCCACAATCAGCACTACTACTGCTGGGAACACTACGTCGAACATACGGGTGCGGACACAGTCACAGTTGTTGGTGAAACGGAAGAAAAATTCTACATGAAGAACGCTTAGGGTTTCGTTCAAGAACTGTGAACATCAGGCATCTTCATGGCTTCCACCGGATGGGCGCGTTTTGCACACCGGTTCGGACAATATTACCGGTCTTCCAATTTTTGGCGCCCACCACGAATGCCGAAGAGAGAATGGATGTTTATTCCGTTTGGTGGAGCACCACCTCTACGCCACAAATCATTTCGAAGTGAGCAGGAGTTACGTCAATTCCTATCAGAGCGAGCCATGCATTCTTGCTTTTATTCCACTGCTTACTGGAAAAAACCTTACGAATTAAAAATGGATGACAAAGAATGGCAAGGTGCTGACCTTATTTTTGATCTTGATGGGGATCACCTTCCCGGTGTAACAGATCGAGATTTCCCAGGCATGTTGGATGTTATTCAAGAACAAGCTCACTCATTGTGGAACGACTTTCTCGAACCAGAATTTGGTTTTGATGAACAATTCCTCCAAGTTACGTTTTCAGGCCATCGAGGTTTTCATTTGCATTACAGGGACCCATCACTTTTTCATTTGGACTCTGAAGCCCGCCGAGAACTTGTGTCGCACATCCGTGGCGAAGGTGTAGATGTTCAAGGCGGATTAACGCGCTTTGGTGATCCGACTGCGAATGGTTGGACAAAACGAATTCGGATGCAAATTCCAACACTAATCGATAAACTTGTGATGATTGCACAAGAAGATGAAAACTCAACATCGGTCATGAAAGAACTCCACCTTGGTCTAAAAAACAATCTTCAGAGGGAAGGTAAGCCAGGTAAAGGCCCTGCGAGCATTCGGAAACTTGCAGATATGTTTCTACATGAAGAACGCCGTTCTTCAGTTACAAACGGACAAATTTCCCGACTTGGTACTCACCAAGGATTGTTCCTCGACTTGGTGAAATCTGACGCTTCGATTGTTCTAGGAGCTGCTGGTGAAACAGATGAAGTTGTAACAATTGACGTGCGTCGCCAAATTCGATGGCCAACATCTCTGCACGGTAAGACTGGTATGCGTGTTACCGAGTTTCCGCTCCAACGGTTGGATGCAGACGGAACTCAACCATTTGATGCATTGAGTGAAGCGTTTGTATTTGGCCAGGAGAAGACACTGGATCTTGAAATCATCGTGGATGATGCTATTTTGAGGTTTGGCGAAGATCAACACGACGTATCGAGAGGTGACCAGTTGCGCGTCTCAGAATCTGCTGCCACATTTTTGAGCCTCAAGGGTTGGGCGAAATTGGCCTAGGTTTTTTTTGACTCATATACGTATTTTCATGACCCAATTGTGGTAAGGTTCAAGGGTAGAATCCCATCCAGTCCAACTAGAGGTGAGTACGTGCGACGTCGAAAAAAGAACAAATCAACAGATGTTCCACCATCACCATTGCCTCCACTACCGGGCATGCCGCCACTCCCAGGTGCACCATTGCCGCCGCTTCCTGCAGCACCAACACCTGAACCTTTGCCAGCCGCAGATTTGCCTCCTGCGCCACTTCCAACTCCTCCCGAGTTAAATGTGCCATCTGCCTCTGAACCAACTCCACAAGAGGACGTGAAGAACGAATACGGTGATCTGTGGGCAAAGCGATCTGCAAAACCACTTCCTCAAATCTATGGAGCAATTGATCGCTTGGGTTCTGGTGAGTCTGGATCTTTGCTCGATCGATATTCAGATCGATTTGGCCACTCCTTGGATAGGGATATCATCGTCTTGCGGAAAAAAGAACGCGAGGAGGCTCTCAACCAAGCAAGAAGCGCACCTGTCGTTGAATTGCTGGATGCGGAGGAACCGGACCGTCTAACGGTTGTTGAAAGCCAACTTCGTGAACTCAAACCACTCTACAAAGAAGCGAAGTCATCGGGTGACAAGGAGGCTCTTCGCGAACTGGTTCCACAACTTGAGGAACTCATGGCTGAGCGGCGAATGTTGAAAGGACAAACAAAACCTGTTGCACAAACTCCAGATGACACGCCTGAAGAAGGTCTCGAAGAAGAGACGACGGACGATGCGGATCTTCTGTTCTCACAATTCTTCACCATTGTCAATGATCTACTTGGCGATGAACTGCCAGAGGAGGCTATCGAAGCCTTCCTCGCATCAGATGGCTTTGAATTGTTCAAAGAAGTGGGAGCCGACCCTGCATCCATTGACGACCAACGCCGAGGTGAATTCTTCAAGATTATTGATGAACAACTTGGCAACATGCCTGATTCTTCGATTACTGCGTTTGTTGAATCTGGTGATTTTGCAATCTACAAACAAATCTCAGAAATGTACACATGAATGAGGCGATAACATGGGACTACTCGACAAAGTTGAATCAAACGAAACGAAGGCGACCAAAAAAGCACCTGCCAAGGCTGCAAAAGCAGCCAAGGTGGCAAAAGCGGCACCGGTTGCAGCAAAAGCTGCCAAAGTCAAGAAGGAAAAGAAGCCAAAGGTCAAGAAGGCTCGACCTGCTAGCCTTTCCACTGATTTTGAAATCGCACCGAAATTGAGCCGAGTCATCAGTTGGTGGGTCAACTTCATCGCCAATTTTGCAGTACTCATCACTGCCCTTGTCATGTCAGCATTGACTGGTGGATCGAGTGGAGGCTTGGAAACGACCATTCTGTTCATCGTTGCTATTGTTGTATTGTTCTTTAATGCCATTTTCTTACCTATTTACACCGGGCGAAATCTTGGTCAATATACGTCGTCCACTCGGTACATCCGTGGTGACGGCTCAAAACCTCTGTTCTTGCACAGCTTGTTTGTCAACAACATCGGCCTCCTCGCTTTGATTGGATTCATCATGGTCTTCGTTCAGGTCGGACAGATTTCTGGAGGAGGTACAACTCCAATCGTCATGACGTCTGTTGGAGCCGTATTGATGGTTCTATGGATAGTGAACTGGCAGTTTACACGCAACAGCGAACTAGATCAAGGCCTGTTCGATTTGGTCTTTGGGGCGTATCTCGTACGATTTGTTCCAGAAGAAAAGGCAACTTCAGGATTCAGAGCACGACTGGAAAGCATGAGCCAATTTGGTGAAAAGTATGCGAAGCGTGTCGAAGACCGTGCGAAAGCCCGTGAAGTAAAAGCATCAGAACAAGAAGATTCTGAGGACCCATCAGAAGAAACTGATGAACAGGCAGAAGACTGAAGGGATTCAGTTCTATGTTTACGAATCGCTTTTCAGCGTTCATTGTTCATGGGATTGTTTGGTTTTTCATTGCGATCGCTTTGATT
This sequence comes from Candidatus Poseidoniales archaeon, assembly GCA_038105035.1. Taxonomy (GTDB): domain Archaea; phylum Thermoplasmatota; class Poseidoniia; order Poseidoniales; family Poseidoniaceae; genus MGIIa-L2. Next base: position 45,642 of record JAYOBT010000001.1, read on the forward strand.
GGGTCTACAAACACATTCTTTCTCGTTTTACTTACGCCTGTTTTTTTAATCGACATATGGCTTGCACTCTGTCTCGGATTCATGTTACGTTTACCAAAGGTTCGCGATAATGTCGAACCTCCCTCAGGTTGGGAATGGGATATACATGATGTCAACAAATATCCAGTTCGTTGGTTGAAGAGGGATATAGATCCGAACAAACCACTTGCAATTTTCATTCATGGTTGGAATTCACGAGCATCGAACATGCTGGGCAGGAGTGCTCTGTTTCAGGAACTTGGTTACAATTGTATCCTTCTCGAGATGCGTGCTCATGGTGGAAACAAACGCGTCCCGCATTGGGCTGCTATGCACGTCTGTCATGATTTTGAGAATGTTCTAAATGTCATGCATGAACGCGGATGGCTACGAAATGGGTTTCTTATTCATGGGCATAGCCTAGGTGGTTTTGTTGCACAACGAATTCTACGTCCAGAATTACACACCTCGGAGTATGCGAAAGGTATGATTCTTGAATCTCCGGTTACATCGTATGAGTACATAAACAATCAGACCTGTGATTATCTGAGGATTCCACAACAATTACAACGGCCAATGATGCGAAGATTGTTGAGATATTACAATAGGTTGAATCCAGAACAATTTCGAGTTCCATCGATTGAATTTTTGAAACCTCCGGAGTGGGGTACGCCTGAATGCCCGACACTTCTTGTTCAAGCAAAGCATGATTCAACACTGGGTTCAAGACATGCCAAATTGCTGATTGATCTTCATGATACTCTAAGTTTGAATTTTTCAAGCCACATTGTTGAAGATCTGAAGCATTCCTACGAACAGAACAATGTTATTCGCGATGAAATTATTCGAAATTGGTTAGAGGAACAGTCACTCTTCTTCTAATGTACTTGCTTGTTCACGAGCAAGTTCACGCATGTCATCAACTTCATCAAGCTCATCAACAATTTCTTCGCCGAGTAGTGTTTCTAGCACGTCTTCCATGGTCAGAATACCAGATGTCCCGCCGAATTCATCCTGTACGATAGCAAATTGTTGACGACGTTCAAGAAGCATGTCCAGGGCGACATCGACACTTTGTTTGGTGGTAAGGAACTCAACAGGTTTCATGAATTCTGAAACACTTCTACCCCATTCATCTCGGCTTGCAGCAAGCAATAATTCAGAACGGATAACCAATCCTTGAATTTCGTCGATAGATTCAGAAAAAACTGGTATTCGTGAGAAACGTAATACTGGGTATTCGTCGAGTATTTGTCGAATTGTCATATCCTGTTGTAGCGCAGTCACGACGACACGTGGGGTCATAACCTCAGTGATTGGAATTTCTCGAAGTCGCAACAGATTGTGAATGACCGTTTCTTCATCCTCCATCAGGGCGCCTTCTTCTTCACCAAGATCGGCTAACGCAGCCAAGTCGTCTCGTGTTACGAGTTGACCGTCTGCACTTGGTAGGATCTTCTTCATCCACTGAATCGGTGCTATGATGAAAAACAATGCAATTGTAATCGAGTTGAGCATAAGTCCAGTTGCAAGAGATAACTGGCGCCAATAGGCTGTCCCTAGCGTCTTTGGAATGATTTCAGAGAGGAATAGAACAGCTAATGTCAAAATCACCGAAGCAATGGTCAGGTACTCATTGCCAAATTGATTTTGTACTTCTGAACCGACCCCTGCAGCACCCATTGTGTGAGCGATTGTGTTGAGGGTTAGGATGGCTGTAAGGGGTTTAACGGCGTCGTCTGCCTTTAATTTTGACCATAATTGGCCACGTCGGTTACCATCTTTTTCCCATACAGCAACCTGAGTGTTTGGAATGGAGAGCACCACGGCCTCGAGGATTGAACAGAGAAACGATACGCCAAGCGCAAGAACGGTGTAAAAAATGAGTAATGTGAGGTTCATGTTGAACGTGAACTCCTGTCCGTTGGATAATCTCTCCAAGAACTCCTGCTTCTTGAAAATGTTGTTTTTGAGTTGCGAAAAGGGTTGATTTGAAAATCAATGCCTGTTAGCCATGGATATGGCCGAGGGTGACCACGTACTTGTGTGCGTTGCATGGCCTTACGCAAATGGACCACTGCACTTGGGTCACGTTGCTGGTTGTTATCTCCCTCCTGACATACATGCAAGGTTTGAACGTTCACGCGGAAACTACGTTTTGATGGTCTCCGGTTCAGATGAGCACGGTACACCAATTACGGTCACCGCAGAGCAAGAAGGCGTCTCGCCACAAGACGTTGTCGATCAGTATCATCAAATCAACACCAAAGCTCTCCTTGAGTTAGGATGCACATGGATGCCGAATACCGATTCAAGAGGCATTGAATATGGGGGTTCGTTGTTCAATCGCACAAGCGATGTTCGCCACAAAGAAAAAGTCCAGGAGAATTTCAAATTGTTGTATGATGCTGGATTCTTTGAAAAAAGAACCATGCAACAATATTACGAGGTCCATGATGATGGAGGAGGGCGTTTTCTACCAGACCGCTATATCGAGGGAACTTGCCCCTCTTGTGGTGCAGATGGCGCACGTGGTGATCAGTGCGACTCTTGTGGGGCGACGTATGAGTCATCGGAACTTAAGAATCCGATTTCCAAAATGAATCCTGAATTGAAAGTAGAAATTCGCGACACAGAACATCTGTTTTACCGACTCGATCTGTTTCAAAAAGCGCTTGAGCAACACGCTGAAAATAATCACGCTGTTTGGAAGCCCAACGTTCGAGCAATGACGAAACAATGGCTCGATATGGGTCTGCGACCCAGAGCAGTCACACGTGATCTTGAATGGGGTATCAAGGTGCCACTCGAAGGTTCAGATTGGGATGGCAAATGCATCTATGTTTGGTTTGAAGCTGTTCAAGGATATCTCACGTGTTCACAAATTTGGTCGGAATTGTACGGTGATGGTTCCAATTGGGAACAATGGTGGCTTGAGCAAGATACCTCAAAACAACGTCACTATTACTTCCTTGGAAAGGACAACGTCCCATTCCACACCGTCATCTGGCCAGCAATATTGATGGGGTTAAACCATGCGCGCAAGGGCAAAACAGCCATGGATCCTGTTAAACTTCCCGAGTATGGAGACCTTCGTCTAGAAGACAATGTGCCAGCAATGGAATATCTGATGCTTGCTGGAGGCCAATTCTCTAAATCTAGGAAACATGCAATTTGGCTTCCATCGTTTTTGGAAAGATTTGATCCTGATACTTTGCGATATTATCTCAGCATTAACATGCCAGAATCTCATGATACGGATTTCACGTGGAGCGAGTTTGTAGACAGAATCAACAATGAACTCATCGCTACATATGGTAATTTTGCTAATCGCGTACTCTCGCTTTCTGCTCGATTACCTGAAACACCGGGTGGTGAAACACTACCATTCTTTGATGAGCAATCGCATTACGCAGATCTCTGTGTTGCACTAGAGGAACTCCACACATCTATGACCACTTCACTCGAACGTCACCGTTACAAGGAAGCATTACGTACCGCCATGACCGCAGCACAACATGGAAACCAACTCTTGCAATCTTCCATGCCGTGGAAACATCTCAAAACAGAGGTAGGTTCTGATGGGCGAATCGAAGCACTTTCTTCCCTAGCATTCGGATGGAGAATATGTCGCTATCTTGCGATTGTAACACAACCGTTCCTGCCGTTCAGTGCACAAAAACTTTGGACAATGTTAGGAATTGATCAGAAACTCGAAGATATGCATTGGGATGATGCCATTGATTGGTCTGTACCCGTTGCTGTGCCCTCAAAGTCTTATGAGCCGTTGTTCAAGCGGCTGGATGCGGAAGAAATCGTCAAGGAAGAACAATCTCTCATCGAAGAAACTACAGAATCACAAAACATGACCCCTTCAGTAAAGGGCGGTAAGAAGGAGAAGAAAAACATGGAAAAAGAAGCATTGGAAGGCATAAAATATCTCGATTTTGATACCTTCATGAAAGTTGAATTGAGAGTTGGAAAGATTCTTTCTGTCGAAGACCACCCTAACGCTGACAGGTTATATGTTGTCAAATTAGACGATGGAAGCGATGGTGGAAGAACCATTTGTGCAGGCATTAAAGCGTACTACTCTGTTGAAGATCTTGTCAACAAATCCGTTGTATTCGTTGCGAATCTCAAACCTCGCCCCCTCCGCGGTGTTGTGAGTGAGGGAATGATGTTGGCGGCGGATGATGGAAATGACGTCGTCAAACTCGTAACAATTGATGGTGACATCTCTACAGGGTCACTGGTTCGATAATTGATCACGCACAGCATCCATAGCTTGACGTGAATAGATACGACCATCCTCGATGAGGCTTGGTAAATTCTTGCGCATTTCAACACCATAATCTTCAGGTAGTGATTGGAGATTAATCTCAACATTGAATATACCTCCCTTGAGAGCCGCTGATGCAAGAAGACTTGCGACTCCAACATCGGAAGCCGCATTTGGATTGCCTTTTTCTGCAAGTTCAGGCAAGAGTTTGAGCAGTTCTAGCGCTGAAACAGCGGTGAGGTAAGGCACCTCCGCAGCACCAAGAGTCGCCGATCTGATGGCATCCCTCCGTTCAGACTTGAGTTGGTCCGTATCTTTGGGTAATTTGAATGAATCAACGACTTTATCGAATGCTTCACTGTCTGCTGTAGCCAGTTTTAATCCTTCATCCAACATTGGTAATGCAATGCGTTTCACTTGTTCCGAGATTTCCCATCCTTCACGTAGCGAATCCTTTCCTAATGTTAAGTCGCTAACCATAATGGCTAGTGCAGCTGCCTGGCCCAGCACGACTCCTGCAGCAGAGCCGCCCCCTGGAGTTGGTGCGCTACTAGCAAGAGCATTTTGAAATTCTCTGAGAGTTACATCCGACCACGTCATCAATTACCCTCCTCAAGAGCTAACTCAATAATACGATTTTTTGGATTGAATGATGAGATTGAGTCCAAACCAAGATATTTGATTGCAGTAGCAATACATTCCTCCTCTGTCTGGGCTTCGCCACCGTACCAACGTCCTGCTTCAACGATTGCCTCTAGGGGTACAAGGCCAACCAATTCACTTCCTTGGGTCGAACTACCCATGTTCTTGCACAGACTATCGATGGTATCGAAAGCATGATGGAGGTTTGTAACCCTGTAATTTTGTAGATTCATTGAGACCTGACTTATGTTGTGCGATTCAAGAGGAACTCCCATGCCTTGTACATGCTGGAGCAGTCCTTTGGTTCGAAATTTTCGCTCTCCATCTGGAGATTTGACGAGTCTTCCTGAACTTCGAACAATCGAACCTATTTGTTGAGCCACGTATGGGTCTGAATCCTTAATGTTGACATTGTACGCAAGGAGTATGTCTCTAGCACCTATGGTAATTCCTCCGCTTCTTTGTGAGGTTTCATCCCATTGTTTTGACCCAAGATCAGGAAGTCTTGTTGCATCGCCATGTATTGAAGTAGAATTATCAAATCTGGCTGCTAAACCTTCATACTCACCCTTCCTTAAGGTAGATAATGTCCTGCGATCTTCAGATGTTGCTGCAAAACCATACAAAAAAACGGGTACATCGCACTGAGCGACTTGTCTGGCTACTCGATTTGCGATTTCGACACAATCGTCCATACTAGCATTTGCAATTGGAATGAAGGGGCAAACATCAACACACCCCAATCGCGGATGTTCACCAGTGTGGCCTCTCATATCAATTTCTTCAATGGCTTTCTCGATGAGTAAGTAAGCTGCCTTTTCTACTCCTTCCATCGTACCAGCGAACGTAATAACGGTTCGATTGTAGTCTGGGTCTGGTTCAATTCCTAGAATTTTGACGCCATGGATACGTGCTGCATCAACAATGCGATTCACTTTGTCCAAATCACGGCCTTCAGATATGTTTGGAACGCACTCAACAATGGCTTTCGACATAGTTCGTGGTTTCCACGTCGGACCTTGAACATTCACCCGTACAGGCCTTCTGGCGAGGACATGCTGCCAGATTGTGATTTCTTCTTATTGAGTCGCTCAATAGCCTGCATGACATCCGAATGCGAAACCGTATCTCTATCAGATCGAATGGCAATCATGCCCGCTTCGACACATGTTGCCTTCAATTCAGCCCCACTGAATCCAGACGTTGCTCGTGCGACAGCTTTCAGACGTACTCCACGAGTATTCATATTCGAAAGATGAAGACTCAGAATAGCATGGCGAGAGTCTTCTTCAGGTATTGGTATTTCGATAATCCGATCAAATCGCCCTGGTCTCAGTAACGCATCATCGAGGATGTCTGGACGGTTGGTTGCAGCTATAATTTTGACATGTTCCAAATCATCAAAACCATCCAATTCTGCAAGAAGTTGCATTAATGTTCGCTGAACTTCACGGTCGCCACTGGTGGAACCATCCAATCTTTTGGCGCCAATCGCATCGATTTCATCGAGGAAAATAATCGAGGGAGATTTGTCCTTTGCAAGTGAAAACAGCTCTCTCACAAGCCGACCTCCTTCGCCGATGTATTTCTGAGCGAGTTCAGAACCAACCATTCGGATGAACGTCGCATTGGTATGATGTGCAACAGCCTTAGCAAGCAGCGTCTTACCACAACCAGGTGGCCCTACCAGCAAAACGCCTTTGGGTGGTTTGATACCTACCTTCGTGAACAGTTGAGGTTTCGTTAGTGGTAGTTCAATAGCCTCACGTACGGATAGAATTTCGTCGTCCAAACCAGCAACCATCTCATAGGTGATATCTGGTTTTTCAACCATCTCCGAGCCGCTCACGATTGGATCCCAAGCATCATGAAGAACTTCTACAAGCGAGAGGGTGTCTTGATTCAGTGCAACACGCGTTCCTGGTTTAAGCAACTCTGGATCGATACGTTGGTTGAGTGATACTTGAAACACTGTACCGTTTGAAGAACGAACGATCGCCCTTTCAGGGTCCAATACATCTTGGAGCGTTCCTACAATAAGTGGAGGTGCTCGCAGGTTCCGTACTTCTTCTTCCAACCGTCCTGCTTGTTTTTTGACGTTACGTAGTTCAGACTCAATGTGGGTTCTTTCGCTGATCAATTCTTGCGTTTTTTCTTGCAACCGTCGATATTCTTGCTCAAGTTTCTGGAAGTCGTCTTCTCTGTGATTGTTCACAGAATCTGAATTTGTGTCTACATCCGTGCCCATCGCAATCAATTTGTCCTTGGGTCATCAGTGTATCAACTAATCGTTTCTCTTTCTAGACGTCATCGAAGGGTTCATCAAATGTCAACCTGAGCGTGCATTGGGGATACGATGGGTGATTGCGAATTATGTGGTGCTACGAAGGTATCGACTCGTGAGCACCGAGTCAATAAAGCCATGTTGGCCATTTGCCAGAGATGTGTTGGTCAAATGAACCTTGAACCAAAACAAGAAGCTCCAGGCTTAGCCCAAGCTCGTAGAAAGCCAGCTGCAAAACCAAACCAACGGAGATTCAACAAAAACAACATCATGAACAAGCAAGAGAAAGAGTTGGCAGACAATTTTGCCAAGTTAATTCTGACTGCTCGAGAAAGCAAAGGATGGACACAGGCTCAATTGGGTCAACGAATGGCAGAAACTGTGAACGTGATAAAATCAGCCGAGTCAGGTAAACCACCTGCAGATACTGTGATTAAGAAATTCGAAATGATTCTTGGCATTGAGTTGATGGTGGAAGCAAGTAGTGATCATCAATCCATGATCGGGCAATCATCAAACAGCCGTGGAATGACCATCGGAGATTATCTGAAAGATTTACGGTGATTGCATGGACATCCCTGTTCACGCAATCTGGCTCGCTCAAGACGACCCAAAAAAGAACACTGCTGTTCGAGCCTCACGAGATGAATTGTTGACATTGCACAAGGATTTCAAGCGATTACCGAAAAGAGGCATCATTCTCGAACCTCTGTGTGGCAAAGTCTTGGGTCCAGAAGATCGTGAACTCTTCGAGCAACGTGGGGCCTTGGTTGGCTTGGATTGCTCCTGGGCTCAAATAGAATCCTCTGTTGCTCATGTGATGCGCCGCACACGGCTCCAGCCGAGAATGCTGCCTCTCTTGTTAGCCGCAAACCCTGTCAATTGGGGGAAGCCAGGTAAATTATCAACTGTCGAAGCACTTGCAGCATCACTTTATTTGTTGGGTCGCGTTGATCAGTGCAAAGAATTGATGAGCAAATTCAGATGGGGCGAACGCTTTCTGGAACTCAATCGTGAACCGCTTGAGGCATATGCGTCCGCAAAAAGTTCTGCTGAATTGGTTGCCTTGCAGTTTGAATTTTTTGATATAGAGGTTGAAGCCGATGACTAAGAGCCATTCTGAAGTACCATTGGTGCGTGTCTCTGTTGAAGGTGAGTCAATACAAAAGGAGACCATTGTAGAAGAGGTTGCGGTTCGATTGCATGCATTAAACGAAAACAACGTGTACGATGAACATTCAATTTTGCTCGCTACACCTACTGACCTCATTGAACTGCATGCGGGCCATCTTTATTCAGAAGGCTATCTCGAAAAGATACCAGGCCGTACCGATTTCCAAATCTTGGATGATTCGACTCCAACCATCCAATACAACGGCAGGATCAATCTACCTACTCGAGAACGTATTGTGACAAGTTCTTGTGGAGCGTGCAACCATCCTGACTTAACGATTCATTGTGACAATATAATCGAGAAAAATCCTAAATTTTCGAATTTAGGCATAACAGTACTAGGCCATGCACTAAATGAACTAACCACTGTAATGCCTCTTTTCCAACAAAGCGGCGGTTGTCATGGTGTAGCTCTGTATTCTGAAGATGGTTCGATTGATTATGTCTCTGAAGACATAGGCCGCCATAATGCGGTAGACAAAGCCATAGGCAAAGCCATTCTCTCGGGAAAAACAACACTTTCGGATACGATGCTTCTACTGTCAGGAAGATGTGGTTGGGACATCGTTGCCAAATGCGTTCGTACTGGCATTTCAGCCATCGCATCACTCGGTGCATTTTCATCGGCTGCTGTGAATTTAGCGCGTGAGCACAACGTCACGTTGTACGGTTTCGTTGGTGATCGAGGTGCTTGGAAAGTAGGATATTCAGTCGATTCACCTCCAAGCATTGATGAATCCGATTGATTTGCCTGCATCATGAAGGAGAGAGTCGATGGGAGAACACCTCCCGATTTGAATCGACTCAAACTGTCCAAAGTCAAATCCACTGCTGCCGGAGTTCCGGCTGCAATCTCATCAATGAATCATGGTTTTCGTAAGATGGGCGTAGCGAAGACAGTTCGTTCTCTACTCATGGTGAATCAAAAAGAAGGATTCGACTGTCCCGGTTGTGCATGGCCCGACCCTGATCATCGAACCTCATTTGAATTCTGTGAAAATGGTGCAAAAGCAGTAGCTGATGAGGCAATGAAAGCCAATGTCAACGAAGATTTTTTCAGAAAATATTCGGTATCAGATCTTTTGAAAAAATCTGATTATTGGTTGAACAGTCAAGGCAGAATTGCTCAACCAATGATTTTGGAACCAGGTGCAACACATTACAAGCCAATCGATTGGGATGAGGCTTTCCAGCGCATCGCTGCGTCCATTCTATCGATGGAATCACCTCAACGTGGGGTGTATTACACCTCTGGAAGGACCTCAAACGAGGCGGCATTTCTCTACCAAGCATTGGTTCGTGCCCTTGGTACCAATAACCTCCCTGATTGTTCCAATATGTGTCATGAATCGAGTGGGAAAGCCCTTACAGAAACCATTGGTATCGGTAAAGGCACAGTTCATCTTGAAGATTTCAATCATTCTGATTTGATTCTCGTTATCGGACAAAATCCAGGAACGAATCATCCCCGAATGTTGACGGCACTGCGCGATGCAAAGAAAAACGGTGCGAAAATCATCAGCATCAATCCATTACCAGAGACCGGTTTGAAGCGATTTAAACATCCGCAAGATTACATGACTGGTGACATAAAATCAACCCAATTAGCAGATCTACATGTTCCTGTTCGCATCGGCGGTGATGCTGCGTTACTCAAGGGCATTATGAAAGAACTTCATGACCTTGGGGCCATCAATGCTGATTTTATAGCAACCAAAACCCAAGGTTATGATGAATTTCAGACGTCTCTTGCTTCGCATGATTGGGATCAAATCGTAGAAGATTCTGGAATTGAACGTCAGATGATTCAGAAAATCGCACAGATGTGTTCAGAATCAAATGCGACAATTGCATGTTGGGCAATGGGCTTAACTCAACATAAAAATGGAGTTGCTGTAATTCAAGAAGTTGTCAATTTGCTCCTATTGGGCGGCCACATAGGCCGTCCAGGCGCAGGTGTGTGCCCCGTTCGCGGCCACTCTAACGTGCAAGGAGATCGTACAGTTGGAATATGGGAAGCACCTAGTGATTCTTTCTTGGAAAAACTGGAAGAGGGATTAAAATTTGAATTGCCAAGAAAACATGGGTACGACGTTGTTCATTCCATTCATGCTATGGAGAATGGTAACGTAGATGTTCTCATTTGCATGGGTGGTAATTTCTTGTCAGCTACACCCGATACAGTAAGAACGGCCGAAGCCGTCCAAAACGTCGGATTAACTGTTCAAATTTCGACTAAATTGAATCGCAGCCACCTCGTTACAGGAAACACTGCATTCATTCTACCAGTTCTTGGACGAACAGAAGTTGATGTTCAATCATCGGGTGACCAATTTGTGACCGTTGAGAATTCGATGGGTGTTGTTCATCGCTCAAAAGGCAATCTACCACCTGCCTCGAACAATTTGATTAGTGAACCTCGTCTTGTTGCAACACTCGGTCAATTGTTGTGTCCAGATGTTTTGAATTGGGACTCTTTCCGTGACGATTATGACAAAATTCGAGACCTTATGGCTCGATCACTCGATGGATTTGAGGATTACAACCTACGAGTGCGTGAATCATCTGGGTTTTTACTGCCCAATCCACCAAGAGATGACTGCGAATTCTCGACTCCATCCGGCAAGGCAATTTTCACCTCCAATGCCCTGCCAAATGTTGCATTAGCCCATGACCACTTTGTTTTAATGACAATTCGAAGTCATGACCAGTACAATACTACGATTTATGGATTGCATGATAGATACAGAGGAGTTCATGGTAATCGGCGAGTACTTTTCATGAATGCACTCGACATGAGCGAATATGGATTGAAAACGAGGGATACTGTCCATATTACAAGTCATTTCCAAGGTTCACAACGCCATTCTAGACAGTGGATTGTTGTGCCATATGAGATTCCTCGTAGAAATCTAGCAGCGTATTTCCCAGAGGCGAATGAACTTGTACCACTTGAATCAACAGCACACATCTCCAACACACCTACATCAAAATGGATTGAAGTCACACTTACCAATTCAGTAGATTCGTCTGAAGAGGAATAAGTGAATCGTGATGGGAGAAAACGCCTACGTTCGTCTTGTTCGTGAGAACAAAACATATCGAAAATTCTGGATTGCAGCATTCATTTCGATGTTCGGAGAGTGGTTCAACACCATAGCTCTGTTTCTCCTGATTCTCAAGTACACTGACTCAGAACTCCTACTTGGAATTTTGATGGCAGTACGCATGGGATGTTTTGCACTCATGCAACCGTTTTTTGGGTTACTTGCAGATCGAATTAACCGCAAGAAATTGATGATTGTTACCAATATTTTACAGATGTTTCTGGCATTGGTTTTCATTGCTGTTGACGGTCCAGAGGATATGTGGTGGATGTTCCTTTGTTCAGGCGCCATGATGGCCATGCACGGTTTGTATGTCACCGCAGAACGTGCTGCCCTTCCAAATATTGTCAGTAGTGAGGACTTGACAACCGCTAATGCATTAGACAGTGCTACATGGTCAACGGCTCTCTGTTTAGGTGCTTTTGCTGGTGGATTGGTTGTGTCTGAATACGGAGTTACAGTTGCCTTCATCATCGATTCGGTCACCTTTCTCATAGGAACACTGCTGCTTATACCACTTACAGTACCACAAACGTTCGACAATGCATCCTCAGGTTCGATTATCAGTTCGGCTCTCAAAGATATCTGGATGGGTCAGAAACGAATCAAGTCCGATCCTCGATTGTTTCGTATTATTTTTGCCAAGACATCATGGAACATCGCAGGAGGTGGTTTGGCAGGGGTATTCCTCGTCCTTGCAGGGAATGATATCGAATTTGTAGGGGCGGCTCTCGGTTTTGGTATCTTTTTCTTCGCACGAGGTGTAGGAACAGGGATAGGTCCCATTCTTGCTCGTCGTATGTTCAAAGATTCAGAAAAATGGCCTCGCTTGGTTGGTTTACTCATTGTTGTAAGTGGTTTGTTTTACTTATTGGTGGGTTTCAGCCTTGGCGGGCCACTGTTGTTGACTCTTGCACTCGTGACACTCGCTCACACTGCTAGCGGAGGGAATTGGGTATTATCCACTGTCCTCACTCAGCAATGGGTAGAGGATGAAATGCGTGGGCGTGTCTTTTCCACAGATATGCTGTTATTGTCGATTGGACAGGTCATTTCAACAATATCTGCAGGTTATCTCGTGGAACATGGCTATGTCAATCTTCAACAAGGCATATTGGCCTATGCATGCTTGATGATTCTGTCTGGATTTATTTTTACACTATGGAATCCTAAGAACACAGTTCATGTTCACAAATCGGCGGAGTGAAGTATATTCTTTCATTCGATTCTTTGTCAATGACATCCAACTGCAACGTTGAACTTTCACCTTCTTGGATTGTCACCAGGGACGATGTACTTGCTGGCAGGTAGTCTTCTCCAGTCGAAGCAAGGGATACGCGTATTGTATGACCCTCTTCGATCATGGCATCCAGCGGCATGAATTCCATTTTTGCGTTGATGGTCTCTATCACTGGAATCCATGTCTGGATATCATCTCCTCCCTCATGATATCGTAAATCCATGATTGCATGACCAACGTGTATGCATGAGCCTTCGAAGCAATCCTCCAATAGGGCATAGATTTGACCACCCACTGTTGCTGTTGTTACATCAACGTGAAGCCTTGGCGTCCCAACAACACGCAAAGTCTCCGCAAGGGGTTCGGTTTCCCATACTGGGCCGGATGATGCGTCTGGAATGATGGTCAATGAGCCACCAACATTGGACAATTCACCACCAAGAGAAGCAATCCATTCTGTAGTATCTGCCGGCGGGTACCGAGTTTCAATTCTCCACTCACCATAGTTGTCTTGCACTTCTATCCATTGACCAGGTTGTGGGCCACGTTCTTGCAGATAATACTCAAACCACTCGAGAAGATCTTGCATCCAGTCGTAACGAATCATTTGCGGGAAGGCCTCTCCGCCTCTCCCACCCATATCGCTTCGTTCAAACAATTGCTCTGGTCGATCGGGGTAATCGTGATCCCATTGCCCGAACAATCCTTTCGCTTCGATTCCAGCATCGATTAATGCATTCATCGTCGGAACTGCCATGTGAGGGTCGACGTTCCAATCATGCATGCCTTGTATAAGATAGACTGAGCCTTGATAATTCGCGAGAACTCGATCAAGGAAGTAACGTTCGGCCCAATAATCACCAAACACCTCTGAACCGAGCAAATACGCCGATGTGCCGGTGCCAGGACCGATGAGATAGTCAGGACATATGTTTTGGTAATCTTCCTCATCACCGTCAATTCCATATGACCCGTATACACCATTGTGCATGATGGGTGCGCGTGCTTCAGCGCTACCGTTCCTCCACATGAGTTCCTTAACTCCAATCAAGCCAGAAATGGGCACGATGGTTTTCAGATAATCATGTTCATTGCCAAACATAGCTGCTTGCCAGGGTGTCGAACCATCATAGGATTTGCCGATTAGTCCTACATTGCCATTGCTCCAGTTTTGCTCAGCCAACCATCGTACTGCTGCATCGTTGCCAAGTTGTTCAGCGTTGCCCATCAAATCCATACAATGATTTGATCTTCCAGTCCCCGAAACAGAGATTTGTGCAAAGGCATACCCATGTGGCAATATTTGGTCTATAATCATCGAACCGAGCCAACTACCAGGAACCTCAATCGTTGGTGTCTGAACAGATGGTTCTTGGAAGTAGGGTCCAATTTCAGCAATTACGGGTACTTTTACACCGTCTTCAACATCTGGCCTCCATACTGCTAGGCTGATGAGGCCATTCGGTGCTGCACCACCTTCTTCGATCGGCAATTCATACTCAACAAAGTGATGCGTTGAATTCCATTCATTCGCAGTCTCAAGAATTTGGTATGTTCCTGTTTCTAGGACATAACCATGAGGTCCATCGGTACTGTAATCTTGCAGATATCGTTCCCAGAGTGGCACATAATCACCACTGGCCTTGCCATCACCATCAGCAATTTGAGTTACTGCATTACCGAATGTGGCGGAGAGGAAGAGAAAGACAATGCAGACAGCAATAGTTGCACCAAGTACAGCATTGAACGATTTTGAAATATCTTTTTCAACATCCAACAAGATTGCATCCGTCTCGTTGTCGTTCGTCATAGTTATGTCATGCATCGCATGTTCTTCAATCCGTCGGAGGGCTGCACAATGAATAATCCTCAAGTCCTTCGATTGATTGGGCGTATTATTGGGAGGCCATGTATGACGAACGAACTGTATCGTGGCTTGCCAAAGACGTTGCCAACACATCCAGGCCTTGATCCTGATGTTGACCATGCCCCTAACCGAAAGCAAATTCTTACATCCTCTGAGGAGCGCCTTGCGTTACAGAATGCACTGCGATATTTCGAACCTGAGCATCACAACCTTCTATCGAAGGAATTCCTCGAGGAATTAAGGACCTATGGTCGCATCTACATGCACCGATTTCGGCCAGACATCGACATACACGCTCGAGCAATCGGTGATTACCCTGCGAAATCGATTCAAGCGGCCGGTATCATGTTAATGATCGATAACAATCTCGACCCTCGGGTAGCCCAATTTCCAAATGAATTGATCACCTACGGTGGTAATGGAGCCGTGTTCCAAAATTGGGCTCAATATCGACTGGTGATGAACTACCTTTCTGAGATGACGGATGAACAAACCCTCGTTATGTATTCGGGCCATCCACTTGGGTTGTTTCCCTCGAACAAAGATGCGCCTCGAGTGGTTGTAACCAATGGGATGATGATTCCCAATTATTCAACAACAAATGATTATGAAAGGCTCAATGCAATGGGCGTTACTCAATATGGTCAAATGACAGCAGGTTCCTACATGTACATCGGACCGCAAGGGATTGTGCATGGTACAACCATTACTCTGATGAATGCAGCACGAATGAAATTTGGCGTATCCTCGGATAGTGATTTGGGTGGCCTTTGTTTTGTGACTTCTGGTTTAGGAGGAATGTCAGGCGCGCAAGCAAAAGCAGCAGTCATTGCTGGCGCTGCATGTATTGTTGCTGAATCAAATCCAGTCGCTGCGGAAAAAAGGCATCAACAGGGTTGGGTGGAACATCTATCATACGATGTAGACGAAGCCATTGACAAGATGTTAGCAGCATCGGAACAGAAGATCGGTGCATCGATTGGTTATGTCGGTAACATCGTTGATTTGTGGGAAAGGATTGTCGAAAGAGATGTATTTGTTCATTTAGGAAGCGATCAAACATCCTTACACAATCCGTTTCAGGGTGGTTACTTCCCGGCTGGGTTGTCGTTTGATGATTCACAAGCCCTCATGCACGAAGATCCAGAACAATTCAAGTCACTCGTCCAAGCAACTCTTCGAAGGCATGTTCATGCAATCAACAATCGTGTTGAGAAAGGCATGTTCTTTTGGGATTATGGCAATGCATTTCTCCTCGAATCTGGTCGCGCTGGAGCCGATGTGTTCCTTCGAGACGGGGTCTATCGATACCCGTCCTATGTTGAGGATATTATGGGGCCCTTGTGTTTCGACAGAGGTTTTGGACCATTTCGTTGGGTCTGTGCATCGGGTCTAGACACCGATTTACAAGAAACTGATCGGATAGCCGAGGAGGTTTTATCGCAAATGTATGACGAAGAAACCGATTCTGATGTTCGTCAACAAATACAAGACAATCTCCGTTGGATTAGGGAAGCTGACGACCATCAACTGGTTGTTGGTTCAAAGGCACGAATTTTGTACGCAGATGAACAAGGTCGGACGCGTATTGCCACTGCAATGAACCAAGCGATAGCAGATGGCCGCATCTCAGCGCCGATTATTCTTGGTCGAGATCACCACGATGTTAGCGGAACTGATTCTCCTTATCGAGAAACTGCAAACATTCGCGATGGTTCAAAATGGACCTCCGATATGTCCGTTCAGAACTTTGTTGGTGATGCAATGCGAGGCGCGACTTGGGTCAGTTTGCACAACGGTGGAGGCGTTGGTTGGGGAGAAGTCTCAAACGGTGGGTTTGGCATGGTTATTGATGGTTCTGCTGATTCTAAACGCCGCCTACAATCTATGCTGCACTGGGATGTCACAAATGGCGTTGCTCGGCGAGCTTGGGCCCGAAATTCGGGGGCAATAGCCTCAATAGAACGAGCCATGGATCTCAATCCAAACTTGCGTGTAACCGTACCGCAGAATGTTGATGATTCAATTCTAAATGACCTGATTGGAGAGGATTCACATGAGTGAGCGTACAGTGACCCTTGATGGCACGACAATGAACACGCTAGACGTGTTTGACGTTTCCCATGGTATTGCAAAAGTGATGATTTCAGAAGGTGCTATGCAGCGTGTGAACATTGCTCGTAGTGTCGTTGATCGCATTGTTGCTGGCAATGAAACTGTATACGGTATCAATACAGGGTTTGGGTCCCTCGTTCACTCACAAGTCAGTACGAATGAAGTTGAACAACTTCAATTGAATTTGATCCGATCTCACGCAACTGGAATCGGTCCTAACCTGTCTGTTGAATTGACTCGTGCAATGATGTGTGTTCGACTTAATTCACTCGTTAAAGGCCATTCTGGATGTCACCCTGATGTGGTTCTTCAGTTGGAATCCTTTCTCAATCAAGGAATACATCCAGTTGTACCTAGAATAGGTAGCCTTGGTGCAAGCGGTGACTTGGCACCACTCTCGCATTTGGCATGCGGCCTCGTTGGTGAAGGCCCTGTTGAATTCAATGGGCGGATTATGGATGCTATGGATGCATTGCGTGAATGCGAATTGGCTCCATTAACGCTGAAAGCTAAGGATGGTTTGTCTCTCATTAATGGAACCAGTCTCATTGCAGGCACACTCGCGGTGGCAATAGAGCAATTACGACAACTACTCACGTATGCTGACATTGTTGCGGGCATGTCAATTGATGCCACAGAATCTTCACTCACTCCTTTTGATATGAGAATTCATCAGACTAGGCCACACGAAGGCCAACTCTTCGTTGCATCAAGAATGTTGAATATCTTGTCGGATTCTAAAATCTTACACGATCATAGTGAATGCAATCGCGTACAGGACCCCTATTCTTTCCGATGCATCCCTCAAGTTCATGGACCTGTGCAAGAATCTTTTCAGAAGTTGATTGAAACCGTATCGATCGAATTGAATTCCTCAACGGATAATCCTCTAATTTTCCCTACTCCAGAAAATCCTGGTCCACATGAGGTTGTTTCACAAGGAAATTTTCACGCAGAAGTCTTAGCCCTCGTAGCAGATGCAATGAGCCTTGGTTTGTTTGAGTTGGCATCGATAAGTGAACGTCGTATCGACCAAATGCTTGACCCAGATCGAAGGGCTATCCGCCCATTCTTGGCTGAGAACCCAGGTCTTGAATCTGGTTTGATGATTGTTCAATACGTTGCTGCGGCATCTCTCGGCGAAATGAGAGGACACGCTAATCCGCGCACAGCATTTTCCACCACAACATCCGCTGGGCAAGAAGATCATGTGAGTATGGGGGCGACTGCAAGTTGGAATCTTTTGCAAGCCATCCAACGCTGCAGTGAAGTATTGGCATGTGAGGCATTCGTTGCACATAGAGCCATTCAAATGATTGAAAAACCATCTTCAACGTGTGTTGATGCATTGATTCGTTGCATGAACAATGTCGTTTTACCGGGTTTTTCAGATAGAAACACCAGTGAGGAACTTCGTGCCATTGCCAGTGAATTTACCTCAACAGGCTGGTTGGCCGTCATACAATCAATGTTGGAAACGCCACTCCGTAAATCACTCTGAAAAGTATTGTTGCTCAAGTAGATCGAGTCCAGTAAGTTGACGTATTCGGAATAAGGCAACTGCTCGTTCTTGTGTGTCGTTAATATTTAGCACAACATATCGTTCCAGTTCCGTAGCTCTGCGTATTTTTTCTTCGACCAACATGTATTCATCATACATCGAGTCGATATTCGTTGAATACAAACAAGATTCGACCTCTGAGGTATCCAAACCCATTCTTCTCCATTGGAGGATACGGCGCTGTAGAATCTGCTTAGTGAATCCAGTACGAGGTAGTTTCGTTAAGAGCACGAGTTTTGTAGTTCCATCCTCATTGAGATCCATTTCGACGTTACTGTGTTCCGAGAACTGTTGAACAGGTGATTTATGTTCATGGCCTTCATGAACAACTACATCCTCTTTTTCAACGGCAAACAATGGCGCCTCCCTTCGTATTCTTGACAACTCTTGCGAATTGAAACTTGATTTATGGAGAGATAGGAAAATCGTCCACTTTGTTAACGCCACACTCTCTGCAAGGGACCGTAGCATAGAATGAACCGCCTCGAAACCGTGGATGGAAGTGAGCCATTCAACTCCTTCGATGAAGAGGAGGCCTTGTTCTGATGTTATCAAGGACTCTGAAAAGTGATTGATTTTTTCAAGGCTGGGTTCGATAGCACCGGTTACTTCGCTGTTGGTTAGCCAAAAGCATTGTATTTCAGATATGTCCAGAAAATCCATCAATCGAGAAGCTGGGTACCGTGAGATAAACACAACTGATTGTGTATCTGATGCTTCGATCCCATCAATGGATTCAACAAAGGATTCAGTACTCTCTGCTTGGATTGTGTAAATCCTGCCAGACATAAGACGCCCTCTAGTAGGACCTCGTGAGTGAAGATAAATAGGTTTCATCGTCTAAATGACCATCAATCATTATATTCGCTCATGTATTGGTAGTAATCGGTGACAAACTATGTCCGATGAAAATGAAGATATTCCTATGGCCGAATGTGGTTCATGTCGTGCGATTGTTCCCGTTGACTCATCAGAGTGCCCAGAATGTGGAATTTCATTCTCAGGCGTCTCAGACGAGGCACTCGGTGAATGTGGTGCGTGTAATGCGCTCGTACCACTCGATTCGACGAAGTGCCCAGAATGCGGTGTTGTATTCGTCGCTGATGATGTCGTTGATATCCTTCGAACATGGATGGCGAACAACAAGATGAATGTCAAGACGCTGTTTGGACGATTCGATACCAACAACGACAACATGATTGACTCTGGTGAACTTCGTGACGGTTTGCTTTCACTCAACTTAGCAGATCTACCACCATCCCAAGTGGATCGGTTGGTCGAAGCCATTGATGAAGATGGTGACAGCCTCATTGATTTGCAAGAATTGCAGACGATTATTGGCGGAGAAAACTTCGATGATGAAGACGTTCAAGAAGAGGTACAGCCAGATGCTAGCCTCGAATACAACGAAAATGTCCTTGCGAAAGTGATGAACTCAAATGGTATTGATGAATCAGACAAGGATGCATTCATTGCGTTTGCTCAGGATTTCAATGCAGATGACAACTCGTACCTGAAGAAAGAAGAGTTGGAGGCTGCGGCTGCAAGTTGGATCTCGGAATCCGAAAAATTAGAAGAGGCATCTACTGCCGATAAAGATGAATCAGACGTTGAAATTGTAGAGGATTCAGTTGAGGAAGAGGAAGCCGATGAGGAGGATGATCACCAAGAAGATCATGCAGATGAGACAGAGGACGAAGAAGACAATGTCTCACAGGATGAAAATATCGATGATGCCGAGGATACTGAATCCGACGAGTCCGATGAAGATGTAGTGGATGACCTAGTGGAAGATGAATCCGATGAGGAATTGGATGATGCCGTTTACTCTAATGCGGAAACCATTGAGGAGGTTGAAGAGGTTGAGGATGTTCAACACAATGTTCTACGTAGCAACTCAGAAATCATGGAACAATTGCTCGACATCATTGATGCTGAAGACAAGTCTCTAGCCAATGCATTTGGAGACTTGGATGACGACGGAAATCGTATGCTTTCAATTGAAGAACTTGTCTCAAAACTGAATGAAATTCTCCCAGAAGGACTCACACAAGAAGAGGCCGACAATCTGTTGGATGCAATGGACACAGATGGCGACGGTAACATTGACATGATCGAGTTTGTCAACGCTGTTGAGCGCCATGAAGACGAGATTGCAACCATCGAAGATGAAGATGCAGAGACAGTGAAAACATTCCCAAGTGAATGGCAAACACGCTTTATGTCAAAGAAATGGCATGACGTGTTCTGGCCATTGATACACACCTCGTTCGCGATTATCATTGTTGGATTGCTCGTTAACGCACTCATACCAATCGTTGATGGGACTGGTGGAATGGTTGAACTCGAAATTCGAGAAGATTCATTCCAGACCGAGTGGCAATTGGATGATGGCACTGTCGTCAGTGAAGGAGAGGCTTACCCGTGCGATCCAGAAATACAAGAAGGCGAATGTAAGAACTCGTTAACGCCATTAGCAGGCAAAGCATCATCGATGCCTGGTGGATTTTATCTCGACGCCATCGTTGTAATGATTCTCGCAGGCTGCGGTCTCATTTGGAGCCTATACACGCATCTTATCTTAGCACCAGGCTGGAGAGCGCGTGTTAAGGCCAAGAAAGACATTGATGATGAACGCGCTGAGGTCAAAGAAGCAGTCGATGACGAAGAACCAGATCAAGATGATTCTGAAGTCGAGGAATCTGAAGAAAGTGAACCTGAAGACTCCATCGAAGAGAACGAAGAGACAGATGATTCTGAAGAAGCAGAAGAAGATGAATTCGACATTGGGTCCTTTGTTGGTTTGGAGATTGATGGCGATGATTACTACGGCACAATCATTGAATTTGACGATGAAGAAGGCACGGTTGTTATTGAAGAAGATGAGACTGGTGATGAAATCATAGGCTATCAAGATGAGATGTTTATCCCAGAGGACTGATTGTGAACAGTGACCCGTTGTTCGGTATTTTATCCGCAGTCCGTTGCCCATCTTGTGGAACACTGGAATCAAAAGGGACGTTTAAGTGTCCAGAATGTGGTTTGTTTCACTCATCGTTACCAATGGAGGAACGGCAAGCTCCATCGCCGGAAGATCGGGTTCAGCAAAGGGAAATAGATCCCTCCGCGTACTCGTTATCATCCAATTCGAAACTAATCTCCGAAGCCTTTGACGAGACAAATGAAATCCAATCATGGACTGGAGGAAACACAGATTTCTCGGATCTTGGGGTCGATGAGCCTCCAGCAAAATTGCTTGACCCCCAGGATTCTGAAGTAGAATTGATTCACGATGATTAATTATTTGAAAAGTAATTAATTTAGAAACATCGGCTAAAAGAATTCATCGGAATTCATTGGTGGGCTCGGAGAGAATCGAACTCTCGATCTTTGCCATGTCAAGGCAACGTCATAACCCCTAGACCACGAGCCCTAGGTAGTCTTGCCACCATAGACGCGTATTTATTCACATCGGTATAGAATGGTGTCAGCTAAGAAATGATTTTTGAGATCTTGCCTGTGCAATCAGCTTGAGAACACGTCCCTGCAAAACGTGTTCGACCATTGGACATTTTGATTTCTCGTCCATTCATTATTGGACCATATGTCTTGCACTTCAGACAGAATCCTTCAATTGAAGTCATAACCAATACGCAGTGGAGAAGATGTATGAACTCTTTGGCCAAGAATATGGGAAATTTCCCCTTTTACCCCCTACTTTGCACATGGAAATTCATGTTTTTTGAAAAAACAAATGGGAAAAGGAGGTACAAATGGCGCACTGCGGCTTAGTTCCATCACTAACCGCTTTGGGACAAGCAATATGGTTCAGTGCCAATGTCGTATAACTACCATTATACGACGCATAGTATCATGCTTTTTTGTCTGATTTAAACTGATCAAGGAATTGAAACTCATCAACCTCGAAAATTCCCACGAGTGGAGGACCACTCATGAAAGACTCAAGAGGACCGTGTTCAGGATCGAGTTTGTTACTAACAATAGCCGATATTGATTTCATGTGTTTTCTTGAACTATACAGAGTTTGTACAAGAAAGAGTGGTTGACCATCCACAGATTTAGCGGTCCATGCGAGCAAACATCCATCCTGCCGTCGCTTGAGTTCTTGGTGTGCGTTCAATATTCTCAAAAAACGAGCATCCACTTTTTTGTGAGAAGAACATACTACAGTTTCCAACCATGCCATGATTTACACCTTTTATTTAATGTATTTGACTATAATATATCTTACGTTCATTAAGGATGAAATTAAAATTCAATATGATGTCCTTCAAGACATACCGAATGTATTGGCGAACTCGAAGGAGCCATGCACCAACTTTCCCAATGCCGGCTCTTGAGAATATTGAAATTTGCAATCGCACCTTCTTTGATGACACCATGTTCAATACCATCCGAACGTGGAGTAGAACGTGCAGCTTCACGAGTTACACAGTACAAGGCGTCGTAGGGCGACATCCCATTTCTCTGAACAGCAAGCGAGCCGATAAATGGAATACTGTTGGTGAAACAATTTGGATTAAAATCCGTGGCCAAACTGAATGAAACCGAATGATTTTGAACATCCTTGAAATCTGGCCATTGATCACCATTGAAGTAAGGCGTACCCGGTAGAAAACCCGTAACAACACCTGCTTCCATCATAGCAAGCCGCGTATCCATTGGCGTATGGTGTGCATGATCTGCAGTCATGACCTTCAATTCCGCTGCGAGTTCACCACCACCTCCATCAACAAACTCATCGATGTGCATACGTAATTTTAGGCCGCCTCTTTTTGAAGAACGAAGTATGTCTTCAGACTGTTCAATGGAAAACCACCCAGGTTCACAAAACACGTCTGCAGACTCAGCATGATTCGATTCAAGCACCGCAGGTAATTGTTCAGATAAAATCTCTTCAGTATAGGATTCGTAGGTTTGTTGAGGTGTTACAGCATGAGCGCCCATCCAAGTTGAGTGAATGGAAGGAAGATGAGTTTCTCTTTTCAAACGATCAACAACTTCGAGAAGGCGTAACTCATGAACGGTCGACAATCCATAACCAGACTTCGCTTCAATGAATGTTGTACCATTCTGCAATGCTTGATGTAAGCGAGATTTCCCAATTGCAAATAATTCATCATCGGAACTTTCACGCGTCGATGTTACTGTTTGCATAATGCCGCCGCCCATTTTTGCAATATCTGCATATGAGTGGCCTTGCATGCGCAAATGGTGCTCATTGAACCGATCACCAGACCATATCAAATGGTTGTGTGCGTCGATAAAACCTGGTACGATTGCCCTGCCACCCACGTCAACAAACTTGGCATCAGAGGAATGGTATTCTTCCGTTGAATCTATGATTGATTCTATTAGATTGTCTTTAACAACAATAGATTTACCATTAAGTAAAACACCATCATCATCCATGGTTTGGAGCGAACCAATGTTGTGAAAGATGGTACGCATGGTTAGGGCAGTAGGTGAGAGTTGAAGAACAATCGCATGCACGGACAACCATGGACGAAGGCAAATGGACCATTGGTATTGAGTCCACTGCACACACATTTTCATTCGGACTTGTAGATCCAAACGGAATACCGTATCCCTCTGTTGGTGATACGGTTAAGCCACTTGAAGGTGGAATTCATCCGAGGGAGGCCGCAGATCATCATCGCGATTATGCTGCAGACCTGTATAACAAAGTCTTGAAATCCCAAAATCTAACCTCAGAGGACATCGGAGCAATTGCCTATTCCCAAGGCCCAGGATTAGGCCCTTGCCTACGCATCGGTGCTTCCGTAGCACGTACGCTTTCAAGCAAACTAAATGTGCCGCTGATTGGTGTAAATCACTGTGTTGCTCACATTGAAATTGGCCGTCAACAATGCGATTGTGATGATCCAGTTTTACTTTACGTCAGTGGAGGCAATACGCAAGTTATCGCTAAATTACAAGGTAAATATCGAGTCCTAGGCGAAACACACGATATTGGCATTGGCAATATGTTGGATAAATTCGCTCGGCAACAAGGCATCCCGTTTCCAGGTGGACCAGTTATTGAGAAACTTGCAAAGGAATACATCGATGAACATCCAGATGCAACGCTCGACGGGCTAGAATTGCCATATCCTGTTAGAGGCATGGACCTCGCATTTTCAGGTATTCTAACTGCGGCGCAACGCCTGATTGAGAAAGGACATTCACTCGGAGCTGTTTGCTGGTCCTTGCAGGAACATGCTTTTGCTGCATGTATTGAAGTAGCCGAGCGCGCACTTGCCCACAGTGGCAAAAAAGAAGTTTTACTCGGTGGAGGAGTTGCATGCAACAATCGCCTTAGAGAAATGTCTACATTGATGGCTCAGGAGAGGGAATCAACATCTCACGCACCACCTCGAATGTATTGCATTGACAACGGAACCATGATTGGCCTTCTTGGATACATCGAATTGAAAGCAGGCCGCAAGACTCCTTTTGAATCGAGTGGAATCGACCAATACATGAGAACGGATGACACGATTGTTAACTGGAGTTAGGCTAAGATAGCGGATTGTTTTTAACGAGTCGACCTAGAGTATTGAATATTGGGGGATTTATAATTCGAGATCGACGCAGAAAACCGGATGAGCCATTCAATCCATTTGCTGCAAATGCGAATCAAGTTCGCCAAAAAAAGCGGAACGAACGAAGCCAATCCAATGCGCCTAGTTCAACAGGTCAAAGCCGAACTGAACCTCGACAATCCGTCGATACAAGTGATTTCCGCAAAAAACAGGAAGAAGCACGAAAGAGGCTCGGTGCTCAGTCAACACCTTCCGCACCGGCTTCTCAAAAACCGGCTGTTCAAGCGAGTACACTCAATGCTACAACAGACAATCAAACAGTTCAACAAGTATCACGGGCGGATCGCTTAGCAGAACTCCGAAAACAATCTCAAGAATCTGTCAAAAAAACTGAATCCATCCTTGAGCCTGCAGCTCCTGCTCAAGTGACGGAGCCTCAACCTAACGCTGAGCCCATTGTAAAGCCAACTCCTGAGATCAGTGAAAAACCTGAGCCTATTGAACTCGCAGTTGAACAGGACGCTGATGAAACAATGGCATCCAAGAACGTTTTCAAGCAGATTGTCACGAAGACACCAAAAAAGCGAGAACATCGACGTCGACGTTCAAGACACGACGATTCTGGCGGTGGCAGGCAACCGAAGGTAAAGAAACTCAATCGTCAAAGATACAACGATTACAAATATGCAGCCCGAGACATCCTCGATGATGATCGAGTTGCAGATGAACATCGTTCAAACCTGCTCGGTCAAATATGGGCAAAAGGAGAACGTATTGGCATTGAGGCTACACTTGAGTTCATATCTGAAAAGCAAGAACAGTTGATTCTTGACGAAGAGATAGCCCAACGATTAAGGGATCTCGTTAGAGCACTAACAACAAGGAGATGAAGAAATGACAATCGTAGAAAAAGACGCCGTAGCATCGGTACATTACACAGGAACACTACCCGAAAGTGGAGAAGTGTTCGACAGCAGCGAAGGCCGTGACCCGTTGACGTTTCTGGTAGGCCACAAGCAAATGATTCCTGGCTTTGAAGAAGAACTCATGGGTGCAGAAAAAGGAGAACGCCGAACTTTCACGCTGGAACCAGAACGAGCCTATGGCGAGAAAATTCCAGAAGCTATTCAACAGATACCAACAGAAATGTTTGGAGATATCACGCCTGAACCAGGCATGACGTTAATGTCGGATGTTGGCCCATTCAATGTCGTATCCGTTGAAGACGACAAGGTTACGGTTGATTTCAACCACAAGCTAGCTGGTGAAACCCTCCAATTCAGTGTTGAAGTTGTTGATGTACGCACAGCAACCGAAGAAGAACTCGCTCATGGTCATGCACATGGACCTGGTGGACATCAACACTGAAATGCGAGGCTTGATGAAGCGTCTTACCATGGACAATCCATGGTCGAGTTCAGAAAGTCTAGTTGGGAGACACTCGGTGGGCTTCCAATACCTGCTTTTTACACGCCTAGTGACGAAGTAGAACGCCCCGGCCATCCGCCATACACTCGTGGCATCCATGAAAACATGTACCGTACACGTCTATGGACAATGCGACAATATGCTGGATTTTCATCTGCTAAAGAGACCAATGAGCGATTTCGTTTGCTTCTTGAACGTGGTCAAAAGGGCCTATCTGTGGCCTTTGATTTACCGACACAACTCGGACTCGATGCAGATGACCCACTAAGCGAAGGAGAGGTCGGAAAGGTTGGTGTTTCCATCTCATGTTTGCAGGATATGCGAGATTTGTTTGCCGAAATACCGTTGGATAAAGTCTCTACATCAATGACCATCAATGCACCAGCAATGATCTTGTTGGCGATGTACTGCGTTGTTGCAGAAGAACAAGGCGTTCCAAGCAACCAGATCTCTGGAACAATTCAAAACGATATTCTCAAAGAATACATCGCACGCGGAACATATGTATTTCCTCCTAAACCATCGATGCGTTTGATCACAGATATTTTCGAACATTGTTCCATGCATATACCGAAATGGAATACAATCTCAATTTCAGGATATCACATTAGGGAGGCTGGTTCAACTGCAGTACAGGAGTTGGCATTTACACTGTCAAATGCCTTAGCGTACGTTGAATCGGCATGTGAGAAAGGCCTCGATGTTGATACATTTGCACCACGACTCTCTTTCTTTTTCAATTGCCACAATGATTTCTTGGAAGAGGTTTCGAAATTCCGTGCAGCACGAAGACTTTGGCATGACTTGATGGTTGAACGATACTCTCCATCGCACCCACGTTCTACCCAACTTCGTTTCCATACACAAGTTGCCGGGGTTTCACTGACAGCTCAGCAACCATACAACAACATTAGTCGAGTTACAATTCAAGCCTTAGCAGCGGTATGTGGTGGTACTCAGAGCCTCCACACCAACAGTTTTGATGAGGCTTTGGGACTTCCAACAGAGGACAGTGCCACGATTGCTCTTCGAACACAACAAATTATTGCAGAAGAATCAGGTGTTGCGGATGTTGTAGATCCTTTCGCCGGCTCATACCACATCGAATCTTTGACGGACGAAATATACGATAAGTGTCGAAAAGAGATCGAAAAAATTGAATCTCTAGGTGGTGCATTGAAAGCCATAGAACAAGGTTACCAGCAACAAGAGATCCACACAACCGCATACAGATATTTCAATGAAATCGAACGTGGCTTTCGACGTATTGTTGGTGTGAATCATGGAACAATGGAAGAAGAGGTGCAGATTAAACCTATGAAATTGAATCCTGAGGTTGCTGAACATCAGAAAATACGATTGGAAAATCTCAGAAAAAATCGAGATCATTCCGAAGTAAAAGAGATATTGAAATTGATTACAGATGCTTCAAAAACAAGCGACAATTTGTTTCCATTAGTGCTGGATGCAGTTCGTGCAGATGCCACACTCGGTGAAATCATGCAATCCATGAAGGATGTATTCGGGACGTATTCTGCACCCAGCGGATTCTAGGTGATGGTATGAAACAAAAGATCACAATCGATCACATCGGCATCGCCGCCACAAATCTTGATGAAGGAAGTAAATTCTGGAAATTGCTAGGACTCATTTCGCATGGAGAAGACGAACTTGTCGAAGATCAAGGCGTACTAACTCGTTTTTTCCCACTCGACTCTGCTGGTGATGGTGCAACCAACATCGAAATTCTTGAGGCCACCGGTCCCGATACCCCGATTGGGCGATTCTTGAACAAGAGAGGGCCTGGTATCCAGCAACTTTGCTTGGCAGTCGATGATTTGGAATCCATGATCGAGCATCTCATTACCAACGGAATCATCATGATCGATGAAACACCTCGATTGGGTGCACACAATTCCGTTATCGCATTTGTTCACCCCAAAAGCACAGGTGGGATATTGATTGAACTCAAGCAACGATGAGAGCATGAGTTAGCAGAATGCTCATAATCGTCCTCGATTTAACCAGCCCGATGAGAAGTTGTGTTGACCTTATTATGGCCCTACCGCACATCGCAGGACCACGTATTCGCAAGGAATCGGAATACCTCTCACAACAATTGGAAACGTTGCGATACAATGGGACCATTAGCAATGAGGCTTTTCTCGACGCTGGTGCGATACAGGGTGCCTTCCAACTGATAGGAACCTTAGTAGAAATGGGCGTCTCGCAGAAGGAAATTCAACAAGAGTTACGAAACACACTCGACCGAGCAAAGCGACTTGAAGAAAAGCACCCAGGTCTTGATTTTGCAGTAGAAAGCGGTCGTGCATCTTGAGTGTGTTCCAAATGGAACCTTTGTTGAAACTTACCGATGTGAAGAAGTCATTTGGTGATATTCACGCCATCGAAAAGGTAAATCTTCAAATCCACAAGCATTCAATAATCGGCCTCGTAGGTGGTAACGGTGCTGGGAAGACAACACTCCTTCGACTTATGTCGGGGGTATATCGTCCATCATCAGGTTCTGTTTCACTTGAAAACAATCGGCCTGTCTCGGAAATGCGTTCTGTACTGGGCGTCGTACCTGAATCAACTGGCCTCTATTCCAAATTGACTGCCTGGGAGAACATTCGATACCACAGTAGGCTTCACGGCATTGATGATCAATTGGCTTGGGATCGTACCTACCGATTCGCCAAATTGTTGGACATTGAGGAATCCCTCCATCGTTACACAGAAGGATTTTCACGGGGTATGAAACAAAAAACGGCTCTCTTACGGGCTTTAGCACACGGGCCACAGATACTACTGCTGGATGAACCAACAGGTGGTCTTGACGTGACTTCGGCACGAACCGTCCGACATCTCGTACGGAAATTGAAAGACGAAGGAGGAACCATAATTTACTCCACTCATCATCTCGCAGAAGCTCAACAAGTGTGTGATCGGATAATTATCGTCCACAATGGTTTCATACAAGCCGATGGAACTCCAGAAGAGTTACTCTCTTTGACTGGAACAGACACACTCGAAGAGGCATATGTCTCTTTAACGAGCGAAACAGCAAGACCAAGGATGGAGGAAACAGAACAAACTTCCACGATTTCAAGAATATGGCGACGTTTGTTCACTCCACAGAATAAACTGGAGGTGAACGAAGATGAATAGTCGGAAACGAATCTTCATCGTTGCAAAAAAAGAGATCATCGAGTTCGTTCGAGACTGGCGTACGATAGTAGCACTCGTTCTAATCCCACTTCTGCTGTTTCCATTGTTGTTTATCGCATTTCCAGTTGTCATGCAAAACGAAGCCGCAGAACTTGATCAAAAAACAGTTGACATACTGATTCAATCCAACGACATTGAGGATTACTTGGTCGATCTCATCGAGAACCAAACAGCCTACGTATCTGTAGCACCTCTTGATGAAAATATCACCACTTTATCTGATGCGAACAACAATACTGAAAATCTTCGAAACCTCGAATACGACGCCATATTACGAATGGAACTACGCAACGATACTTGGTACTACGCAATTCTACACCTGTCAACATCAGAACAGTCCAATGAAGCAAGAAGCCGTATTTTGGATGTCCTCATCGATTGGGAGGAAGATCTTCGAGCGGACCGAATCGAGTCAGCAGGTCTTGATGTTGAGTCTACACTTGATCCGTTGCAGTGGGATGGTTCCATCTCTGATGCTGATGTGGCGACAAAAGGAGAACAAGCGGGTATGCTCCTTTCCTTGTTTATTCCATTCGTATTAGCCATATGGACTGCAAGTGCCGCTGTTCAACCTGCCATCGATATGACCGTTGGGGAACGAGAACGTGGGACACTTGAATCACTGTTGAGCCTACCACTTACGAGAACTGAACTCTTGTTGGGTAAGTGGTTGGCTGTTGTTTCCATAACCGCAGTGGGAGTAACGCTACAAATTGGAGGATTGTTGTTTGGAATAGCCTACCTTGCTAGCGACTTCATCGATGTTCCATCGCTCAGTTTTACTGCAATAGTTTTGCTCGCATTAGCAGTCGGATTCTATGGAACGATGATTGTTGCACTCTATCTGGCTTTAGCCATGCGATCAAAGTCAGTAAAGGAAGCAGGTTCTGTTCTCACACCGATTACACTTGCGATGATTATGCCAATATTGCTGACACAATTCATCAACTTGGATGATGTTGAGATGTTTTGGTTTGGCGTCCCGTTTGTCAACGTTCTTCTTGGATTACGCGAGCTCTTGTTGAATCGAATCATCATCGAGCACGTTGTAGTATGGATTTTAGTTTCTTCACTGATTTGTATTTTGACAGTTCGTTATGCTGCCAAACAATTCCACAGAGAAGACATCATAACGACCAAATCATAGTATTCTTCAAATATTACTTGGATATGCCTATGGTATGCCCAAGATAAGTTTGGACATGCCCAACGAATTGCTTACCGATATCAAAAAGCATGTTGGAGACGACAAGAAATTCATCAGTGTTGCTGATGCTGTTCGGTCTGCATGCCGCAAATTATTGGATCAATTGGATGATATTGACATGCGACATGGGCGAATTGGAGGAGATTTAGATGGTAACAAGGAATGAAGCAGAAGAAGCCGTTTTCACGTTGCTTCAATATTTGGAAACAGACCCAGAACGAGAAGGATTGAAGGATACGCCTAAGCGTGTTGTCGACTCTTGGGACGAAGTGTTTGCCGGTTACACTACGAACGCTGAAGATTTGCTTCAAGCCACCTTTAATGCTGAGGGCTACGATGGTATCGTGTTGTTGAGCAACATCGAATTTCATTCCACGTGTGAACATCACCTGCAACCTTTCAGTGGTAAAGCACATGTTGCATACATACCAGTTGACCGCATTGTTGGCATTTCCAAACTCGCTCGAATCATCGACCATCATGCACTACGTTTGCAAAATCAAGAACGCATCACCAATGATGTTGCGAACGATTTGGTTCAACATCTCAACCCACTTGGTGCAGCCGTAATCATTCAAGCATCACATGGTTGCATGCGTTGTCGAGGTGTGAAGAAACAAAATGCAATCATGACAACGAGCGCTATGCGTGGTGTTTTCTTTGAAAAACAAGAAGCTCGTAACGAACTGATGCAACTCATTGAAAATTCGAGTTGATTGGTTATGGATTGTGAACGCGCTGGCAGCTATGTTGGTGATAACCCTGCAGATCTCGCTAAGGAATATCCAATCGTTGAGATTTTCCATTCTGTTCAAGGTGAAGGATTCCATGCAGGAATCCCGCATGTCTTTGTACGATTTGGCACCTGCAACTTACGGTGTTCTTGGTGTGACACAGATTTCGATACGTTCGAAACAATGAGTGCTGTTGATGTTCTAAGTGATGTTTTGCAATACGATTGCAATCGTGTTATCTTCACAGGAGGCGAACCCATGCTGCATGATTTATGGCCCCTTCATCGATTACTAAAGCGTCGAGGTTACAACCTTTCCATTGAAAGCAATGGTACGATTGATATCCCGGATGGGTTGATCGACTGGATTTGTATATCTCCAAAAGATCAAATCTATCCTAATTCAATTATACGCCAACGCAACGGTCATGAATTGAAAGTCGTGTATTGTGGCCAAGACATAGGCATGTATAACGATTTGAAAGTGGGTTTTGAGCATCACTTCATTCAACCGTGTTACATTGATTCTGCAAGTGTTGAAGAAAACGGTGTGCTGTTTCGAGATACCGAACAAATTGTCAAAGAGCATCGTGGATGGAGGCTTTCACTACAGACGCATAAATGGATGGGAATTCTATGAATACAGTTGTCATGGCACTGAGTGGAGGAATGGATTCAACCTGTCTTCTAATGCATTATCTTGCCCGAGATTATCGAGCTATTTGTATTTCTTATCGCTACGGGCAGAAGCATTCTATTGAAATTGAAAAGGCTTCGTCAACGATATTACTTTGTCAAAACAAAGGTCTCAACGTACAACATCACATTGTTGACCTGTCACCAGCAATGTCCCTTTTTGATTCAGCTTTAACATCAAGTGAACAAGACGTTCCATTAGGTCACTATGAAGAGGTACAAATGAAGCAAACTGTTGTACCAAACCGAAATGCGATATTTGCATCCATTCTGTATGGATTTGCTTTGTCAGAGGCAAAGAGATCTGGTGAAGAAGTTGTCCTTGCGCTAGGCGTTCACAGTGGCGATCATGCTATCTATCCTGATTGTCGACCAGAATTCTACCAGGCACTTCAATCGGCATTTGAAATTGGGAACTGGGAAAGTGATTTGGTCAATTTTGACCTGCCATACCTGCACGGTGACAAAACGTCCATTTTACGAGACGCATTGGAGACTACAGATCAGTTGGGATTTGAATTTGATACTGTTCTCAAAAACACAATCACATCATATAACCCAGATGAACAAGGACGTAGTTCAGGAAAGAGTGGTTCCGACGTTGAACGAATATTGGCGTTCCATTCAATCGGTAGAGAAGATCCAATCGAATATCAAGAACCGTGGAATCGGGTATTGAATCAAGCACTTCATATCGAAAAGGAACACAAAGGAGTAGATGAACATGGATCTTAGCGAACGGATTGCAGCCTTATCGGAACTATCGTATTATGTGACACAACAAAATGGTACTGAGCGACCATTCACTGGTGCATTGAACAAAGAATATCGCCAAGGAGATTATTCTTGCATCGTTTGTGAAACGTTATTATTTACGGACCAAATGAAATTTGACTCCGGGTGCGGGTGGCCAGCATTTCACTCAGAACATCAGGATGCTGCTATTTCGAGAATTGTTGACACATCACATGGCATGACTCGAATCGAAGTTCGCTGTGGAACCTGTGACGCTCACCTCGGACACGTATTCAACGATGGACCACGCAAACATGGTGGAGAACGATATTGCATCAATAGTGCGGCTATGCACTTCGAGGTGAAAGAATGACAACACGAATCCGGAGATACGTGGAGACAGACACAGGGCACCGAGTGCCAAATCATAAGAGTAAATGTAGGCATTTTCACGGACACCGCTATCGATTTGAGGCCGAAATCGAAGGAGATATTGTTGAAACTACAGGTGTAAGCGAAGAAGGGATGCTTATGGATTTCAGTGACGTCAGTCGTATTCTAACTGTTCACATTCATGATGTTGTGGATCACGCATTTGTCGTGTATGAAGGCGATGAAGAAGCTCGAAACGTATTGTCAGGATTATCATCAGAACATCGTACAGTTGTCGTACCGTTCATTCCAACCGCCGAGAACCTTGCAAAATGGGCGTATGAACAGGTGCAACCACATATTCAAACTGCGTATGGTAATCGGCTACGACTGGTCGCTATGCACGTACGAGAAACCCCGAAAAGTTGGGCCTCATGGTACGCATGATCATTCTTCTTCTAAGATGACTCGCCGACGCCGAGTGGATTTCCATTCACTATTTTTCGTTGCAAATTCAAGAGCAGTAGATGCATCGACGAAACCTCCAATCAATCGGTTTGTTTGATCCTTTTCTAGTCCGGACCGCTGCAATGCGCGTGTGAGCGAATGTGTGAAGGAGATTCGACGCTCATCGCCGCCTGGAAGGAATCGGGCAATATCCTTAATCGCTTTACGGAGAACTTTACGTTGCTCTGGTGAGATTGTTCGTTCGATTGGAACGATATTAGGCAATGCCTTGTCTTTACCCTGTATTGCAAGGACACGACTGCGATGAAGTTCGTATGTCAGTGTATGAACAGCATGGCTGAGATTTGTAATGGGATATCCCTCCCATGTTGGTAACGTAACGAGGTAGTCACAACGAAGTAGATCCTCTGTACTCAATCCTTTTCCTTCCTCACCGAAAACCAAAGCTACGGATTGTTGCGTAGTTTCTATTCTTTCGGCAAATTCCCAAGGATACATGAAATGACGTTTTTGTGTTTTTTCTCCAATCTCTCTTTTGCCAGATGTTCCAACAACGAGAGAACAGTCTGCAACCGCTTCTTCAAATGAGTCAAATATCTGACATGAATCAAGAACCCTTCCTGCGTGCTTTGCTCTATTGCGCGCCTCAATGTCATCCGGGTGACATTTCGGTTGTACCAATCGTAACGAATCAAATCCGTGATTCAACAATGATCGGCAAACCGCACCAAGATTGCCAGGGTGTTCCGTACCAACCATCACGACGTGTAACGCGTATTCCGAATGAGGCAATGGCAAATCGCTGCGTTCGCCCATCACTCTTCCTCCGTTCCTTGAACGTATTCTGCTATCCAAAGAGGATTGCATGCTTGGTAAATGAAGAAAAGAAAGCCTCCATTCTCTCGATCAGGCATGACCAAAGAACGTCTACGGACATTATGGGTATTACGAAGATGTAAGATTAGTTGCTCGAGCGCATCTTGGTCCGGACCATGAACCGAGACTGGTGTTCGTTTCCAGTCAACCCAGATGGGCACGCACCTTACCCCATCAATCGGTTCGACGCTGTCGGTATCGGGTTACGTAACCAGCGATCCAGTTTCGCAATTTCTTCGTGCTCACATCGGTGAGTTCTTCGACCATTTTCTTGTTGTGATCGAAATCATCGGTGAACTTTTCACCGTGCTCTTCAACCAAACGGATTGCGCGGATTTTGATAAAACTAGGACGAATATTTCCCATACTCAGGCCTCCTCAAACAATTTGACTTCAATCGGAATATCAGGCTCATCGTGACGAATCACGGTAAGACGTATCTTTCGTGGAGGATTCTCAATTCCACGTTCCCAGATTTTTTCGTTGACGGATGGGTCGATGTAGATCTCTTCTTCTGGAAGAACTTTGAGATGTCGAATGACTTCATCACGAATAATTTGGATTGCACGCGGCGCTCGCTTGAAACGAGTGATGTTCCATGCCTTTCGAAGAGGTACGACCAATTCAGATGTTGCTGCTCTTGCCATATCAATCACCTCATCGCTGCAACTTGCTGCGTCGCCAATGGTGCCGCTTTGGATGCGACACTGTGTTTCTGTTCGTTTTGAGCATGACCCATACTGGGACACGGCGGTTCTGCTTTCCTGCCTTCATCAGGCGAATTTTCTTTGCTGCTGGTTTATTTTTTGACATATTCGAGCACCCCTCTTACATTCGACGGATCGACGCATCTCTGCGGCTCTTGGATAGGCTTGCTAAGATTCTCTTCAACTGTTCATCGTTGACGGGAATGGTAATTTTTTGTTGTTCATGAAGTGAAACAAGTTGCCGCTTCATGAGTTCTGATTTGTTTGGATCGACCAATGAGATGTTGGTGAGACGGCTACGAGCCTCAGGTGTTAGAATCGATTTCATGGCTTGGTCGAGTGCTTGCTGCTCTTGTGCCTGAACGTGCGATTCAGCTTCTGCGGCAGCTTGCTGCTTGGCTTGTTGTTCAAGTTGCTGTTGGAGTTCCATCTGTCGACGTTGACGGAACGCTTCAAGTTCCATCGAATCATCAGCAGCTGTTGACATACTCTCACATCCAATCAATACTTGTCGAGTCCAGGGTAGGCTTCCTCGACTTGAGGTCGAACGCTGTGAGCAACCTCGTTGAGTAGTTTGTGGCCAGCAGCGGTAACGACTCGTCCGTTGAACAACTGAGTTGCTTCACGACCTTCTGGCTCAACCAAACGACCTGGCTGGGTTGATACAAGGCCTGCATCTTCGAGCTGTTGCACAAGTGCACGGATGACTTTGCGAGATCCAACGCCAGGAGTGTTCGGCTTCGAACCGTTGTTCTTCCGTCCGCCGTACTCTTGCGATAGCGAAGTTACACCGATTGGACCTTGTCGGGCGATTTTACGCAGTAGTGCGGCTCCACGAGTGTGCCACCAGTCTGTTTGGGTCGGAGGACGCTCACGGGAGGAGCCAGTTTTGACTACATCAGCCCATTCAGGCATGGAAATCGCAGCATTGCTCTTCAATTGTTCTGCAAGAGCGGGAATAAGGAAATTGGCAGGAACATCGTAAAACGTCGTCATAACTACACCAAGCAACTCTGCGACTTATCTCCCCTATTTGAATAAAGCGGGCGAATAGCACATGTGTATGAAGAGCATCCTTGTGTTTTTGGTCACGTGCAAGTGTTCTTGAATGCCTGTGGTTTGGCACGCACAATGAAGAAGGCGTTGGCACAGAATCCGAACCTCTTGAGAACACTCATCGGTTTGTCCTTAACACTCATCGTCTTGCTATCGTATGCGGTGTACGGAGCCACAATTTCGCCAAGTTATTATATCTACGAGACCGAGCCAACAAATTCTTCTTTTGAAGACATTGAATTAACAAAAATCGTCCAAAACAACGAGACGACTTGGATTGGTACTGTTTCCGCGGATGGAGCCAATTTGACTTGGGTCAACATGACTGTCGAAAATCTTGCCAGCGGGGCCGTGATTAAAATGACCAATGAAGGTAAACTCTACTCCCATCCATTCCTTGGTGTCGATGATGCTGAAGTTGTTGTCGATGGTAAAACCGTCGATTTCCGTTGTTCGGAACACTGCGTGTACGGGGAATCGATAGAGGTCGAGGCAGATTCAAGTGAGATTAGCATCCAAGCACTGACTTCGACAGACCCAGCGCGTCGATCGAACGGCACAGTATTTGCCGACACATTAGCAGAAGCAGAAGTGTTAGCACGCGGTGAAATCAACTACACGCATACTCCATCTCAAATCATCATACAAATCACGGAGCCAGGAGACAAATCAGTTCAACCTCAGGTCAATGTATACACAGTGAATGAGAAATTTTCGAGTGTAGAGATTTTTGAGATTGATGCCGCAACAGAATTCCTTTGGGCATTGGCGGCCGTTGTAGGATGCTTTTCCATGGTCTTGATTCCGTCATTCACAGTCTATTTTGCTGCCCGTGCAAAGGAACGCAAGAATGAAGAGAAATTGCGTCTTATCGACGAAGAGTCCTCGAGCGAATAAATCAAATACATAGGAGTGGATTAGCCATCATGCCAAAGTTTGGTGTGGTCGGACTGCTGATTCTTCTTTTAGTCCTTCAGCCCATTTCAGACACGGATTTTCTCGATGAAAAACAACACTTGCAAACTTCAAAAAACAGTGGAATAGATTTGACTGCGACCGATGTATCCATTCGATATTCCAATCCTAGCGACGAATCACAATACAAAATGTTCTCTTCAAATCATCCGATTTTAGGATTTGATCGACCAGAGAATCTCTATGTCGTAGATTCTGTAAATTCAACGCCTATGGATATTGAGGTGACGATACGAAACAATGGAAACAGTCCATCGGGTATTGTAACTGTAACATTGTTAATTCTACACAATGAGTATGAGCGATTCGAACTTGCTAATCGAAGCATCACGATGAACAGTCTCGCATCCGGTGGCCAAGGGACGGCTACGTTTTACAACGTCTACGTCAACTATTCAGGTAACCATTCACTCGTGATTACTCCCTCATTTCAGGGTATTGACGATGACAGTTCGAACGACGCCCTCAATCGACATTATACAGTTGCAACAATGTATTTTACCTGCACGTCTCTCGTTGGTTGGAATGCTGGACCCTATTGGGGAACGAATACTGATACTGCACTCAGCATGGGTCAATCATGCCACATAGGGCAAGGTCAATCAAGCAATTATGCCAATAATCTGCAGACCGATCTCATGACGCCCATTATGGACATGAGCGACATTGTGGCAAATCCTACGAGAACAAATGGTCTGACCTTCTTTTACACTGGAAGTGCACAAACCAATGACAACATGAAGGTCTATGCTCTTGACGCTCAGGGTGCATGGGATGAATTGGCGAACATTGCAGGCACTGTCGGTGCAACGCTTTCCAATTGGCAGACTATTTCAAACAACCATATGGGGCACACAACACCTCTCATCCCAACCGACGTAAATTCACATTTCCATTCAAATTCGAGATTTAAATTTACATTTACGAGCGATTCAAGCGGGACCGATATCGGATATTGGTTTGACGACTTCGTCATAGTTTACGACCAAGCGGCCAGAACGGAAGAGTACAATGTTGACGTTTCAGGTGTTTTCACAGACGGTTCCATACCCGGCTCATGGGGCAAAATACGTTTGGAATTAACCAATACAGGGAACATCAGTGATTCACTGGTACCCACAGTACCAAACCTCCCAAGCGACTGGAATATCGCATTTTCATTCCCAAGTGGTGCAGGAGTCAACCCCAATACTGGCGTTCGATTGCTACCAGGGGAATCGCGTCAGATCGATGTGAAACTACAACCCAGCCCTAATGCAACTGTTGGATTTTTCCCGTTGACATTTGTAGCGAGCAGCTTGCAAAATCCAAGTTTCTCCGTGCAGGAACAAATGCAATATCAAGTCTCAGCTGATCGTATTCCATTTATTCACATCCCAGAAATGAAGCCGAAATGTGCGCCTGGTTCATCATGCGCATTTTTCATTGATGTGGAGAATGTAGGTCAGGCAACCGATGTATTTGATTTGGAAACTGCACCCAAATCATTGGATGCAGGCTGGACTGTGAGTCTCGCATTTGACCAAACTTCCTCTGTTCGTCTTATTCCAAATCAAATTCAATCGATCAAACTCATCATGACTGTGCCATCAGGAGAAACTCCTGAAAAAACAGGTGATTTTTGGTTGACAATGACTGCTCAAAACGATACGTCGAGGACACTCACCGAGGCCATTGTAATCCAAGCATCGATGATTTCCAATGCTTTGATTGAGCTCGATAGAGTTCCGACCGAGAACACAATGTTAACCTCTGGCGAAAGAGTGGAAATTCAATACACGATTACAAATCAGGCCACACGACAAGATAGTTTCGATTTAGGAGTCGAATTTATCGAAGCGATTGGATGGGATATCGAAGCAGAACAGCGTCCATCAATCGTCATCAATCCTGGTTCAACGGCATCATTCTACATTGCCGTAACCGCACCTGCAAACGCCCAAGCCAACGACGTTGCTCCTACATTCAAACCGATTCTTACATCAACCCGGAGCGGAATGCAGTACAGTGGGCCAGAATACAGCAACATTGTGATTGAAACTCTGTACGATGTCGAACTCCTTCTCATTGATACGGAATCTGTACTGAAACCGGGTGGTACGACAATCATTGAACTGGATGCTGTTAACAATGGTAACGGTCCGACAAGCGCTTCGATTCATCTCGTTGATGCTCCTGCAACGTGGACTTATTCCATACGATTGGAGGGTGTCATTCAGGAAACCAACAGCGTAGACTTAGGCGTCGTGTATTCTGGCGAAAATTCCATCGCCATGGAGGTCTTGTTGTTCGTACCGATGACAGAAGCAGCAGGTGAATTCCATACCATCACACTCGAACTTCATCCAGATGGCCAAGATATTGACTTTTCAGATAATGATGTCACAGTCGATATGATAACTGGTAGTATCAAATATCCTGTACTCAATACATCTGCACATGATTATCACGCCATGGTTGGATCATCTGTGTCTCTCAACAGTAGCATCACAAATGTGGGAAATGCATTGGAATCCAGTATGGACCTAGGTTTTGAATTATCAACTTCACCGCCAACAAGCGGTGTAGTTGCATTCCTAACAGCAGGTGTAGGCGGACCTACATCTGAATCAGGTGAAGTGTTAACGTTCCCGATGAACGCAGGCTCAACGAAACTGGTTTTTGTTGATGTTGTTGTTGGAGACAATGTTCCGCTCAACACAAGGATTGTTGTCACCCTCTTTGTCGAGGGAGGTTTGAATGACGAAGGTGAAGTCGTACGCATCGAACATCAGACGCTTATCACGGTCGATGAGCAGCGAAAGATTGCAATGGCTCTCTCAACACAAGACAATCGATCCGATTTGGAAGTTGGTGAATTGTGGTTGAACATGACCAGTTCATCCACACAATCAGAAGATCTCACTTATGCAATCGCATATCCTGACAACTGGCAAGTTCTATGCGATGGGACGCTCTTAGCCAACAGTGAAAACAACAACGTTTCGTTACCATACTCACGAAGTACAGATGCTGTGAAAGACATAAGGTGCGAGATACAGAGACTCGGCGGTCAATATGAGGGTGAAGTTCTTGTCGCTGCGTCCACGTTGGACGGTACGATTCAATTCACTGATGTGCGAACGTTTAGCTTTGCTCAACCTGCACCCAAAGAATCGTTTTTCTCCAACTCCGTCAATGGACCTACGATGGTTGCATCAGTCCTTGGAGTCGTTGTTTTGGCAGCGATACTTTTGCTGATTCGAAAACAAAGGGAAGTTGTAGAGGAGGGCGAGGGTTTTGTTGATGGACCTCCCATCACGCAACAGCCAGTAGAGCAACAACTTCAGATTCAACCATCGGTGGGGGCTGGACCTACCATATCGAATGATGGCCCTCCTCTACCTGAAGATGGGTTGCCAACGGGATGGTCGATGGAACAATGGGTCCACTACGGCCAACAATACCTTGACAGATTAGGGAAACAGCCATGATGTGGCCTGAGATGGGACAACATGGCTCAGGACAATCCCATTTGGTATTTCCTTTGGGTCGCCGTTGCATTTTTTGGGATGCTGACATGGTATCTTGACAAATTTAGTAAGCGGCAAGAGTTGGTACGCATTTCAGCATTGAGTGGCGTTGTTTCAATGCTCAGTCTCGTACTTTGGACATGGACTGACTTCTGAGGGATTGTATGGAATTAAACGATCTTGAAAACCATCCACTTGCGAACAAATACCCTGTTCGGCTACCAGTTTGGTGGTGTAGGACAGGAGATGCTGGCCCACATCCATCTGTTGAAGGCTGTACAGGTAAACGGGTTGTCCTCCGATTTGAGAAAAAGTTTGGTCGAATCGAACGATTGTTTGCGAAACTCATGAGGGCTCCACATGAATTGCGGCGTCCGTTATTGGACAAGAACAGTGTTCTTTGGGAATTGTGTAATGGTCATAGAACATTTGCTGAAATTTGTGAACACATGAATGCAACCTTCCACGAGGAGGTTTCTCCAGTCGTCCATCGAACACACGCAGGAATTCAGGTTTTTATCGGATTGAATGTCATGAGATTTGTTGATCGTATCGAGGATGTGAAGTGGGATACAATCCCTGGGAAAACACCTGACGGACAGACGCTCATAGACGATCTTGAATTTGAAACAGATACGGAAATACGCAACGGTGACTAGGTCACTGGTTCGGATGGCTCCCATACAAGACGGAGCCCAATGCCATCTTTGCGGTCCTTACGATGCACTCTCCGTCGAGATGAGGATCGTGTAGAATCAGACTCTGTGAACCACGAACCACCTTTAGCAACATAGTGTTCCTTAACAATACCAACTGCTATTTGCTTGCCTTCAGAATTTTTGTGAGATGGATTCCACGGATCATTTGTCATCTCATGGACAAGACCATGTAAATCATAGAAACCCCAAGGATTAGCTTTTTTTGAGCCAACCTCCCTTGTCGTCGCACCACTGTTCCCAGCGTGCCAACCATGTGCATCTAGCTCAGAATCTTTGTTGCCAAAAGACCAACGCGATGATGTCCCTGCTTTGGAAACATACTCCCACTCAGATTCTGTTGGAAGTCGCCAGCGACCTGCAAACCCAACATATTGTTGAGAATCGGAATTAATCCTTTTGAGAAAAACTTGGACATCATCGAATGAAATTGTTTCAACAGGTCGTAATCCAGCACTCCATCCTTCTTGAAATTTCGATGGATTGTTGTTCATAACTGCTGCCCAATGTGCTTGTGTTACCGGACGGACGCCAAGGAAGAAAGGTTCAGTAATTTGCACAGATACAACAGGCTGCTCATTCGGATGACCTGAACCGACTTCGTCTCCAAGATTGAAACGACCTGGCTCTACGAGAAGGTATGAGCCTCCGTAGGAATCCTCAAAAGATGGCCGGTTGATGTTCATAGCATCACGAATCGCGGTACATCGCAGCGGTTTTGATAACGGATTCAACCAGAGTCTGGAGTCTCTTATCCATATCGGAATCTACCAAACCACCATGTTCATCAAAGGCCTCTTTGACATTTCCTACGGCAAGTTGTTGAGAAACTGGATTCGCATGGAGCCATCTTAGCATAATTCGCATGTGATTGAGTGTGTTTGAATTGGACATTCCACCAAGTGTTGACATCAAACCGAACACTTTGCCGCCAACGTGCTGTTCGTAGACCCAGTCAAAGGTATTCTTCATGACACCAGACATGGTTCCGTGATATTCAGGTGAAGACACCAGGAATGCATCGAAAGACGATGCCATTTCTTGGAATTCTTTGACAATCGGATTCGACCAACATCCCTCCTCACCTACCAATGGGAGTGGTTTCTCTTGTAAATCCCAATAATGAACTTCCGCACCCATTGCTTCAGCTTTTTTCAAAGCAAGGTCAACCAGCATGCCATTCTTCGATTGTCGCCCGATTGATCCGGAGAGACCCATAATTTTGAGAGGAGTATCCGCCATGTTTCTTCGAAGTACTGACAATAGATGAATCCATTGATTTGTCATGACCACGAAGCAATTATGCTTATACCATAACAGTCTTGCCAAAGAACGGGACAAGCCTATGCGTGCTGAGGACGATGAGATGTCAAATGCCTTGATGAACGATATGGCAGATGCTCTGCGCTCTGCAGGCCTCGGCTCAATGGTCGGTTCCGAAGATGTTGAATCTGGACCTGAACCAACTTTGGAAACGTTCGAAGATGCAGAACAAGAAGGGCCAACAGAATCCGCCAATGAAGAGCCGACAATCGAAGAGCAAGTCCAATCACTCATCGAGGAAGGTGAATACAAATCCCGTTCAAACGAACCGCAAGAAGCACTTGTGGCTTTCAACAAAGCGATCGCCTTGGATCCATCAAGCGACATGGCGTGGTTCAATCGAGGAGTTCTGCTTGAAGCTCAGCAAGATGCACGTGGTGCAAGGCAAGCATTCCAAATTTGTCTCGACCTCAATCCCGATCATGCACCGGCTACAGCGAATCTAGCAATATTGCTCGATCGAATTGGCGATGATGCAGGTGCAGCTGCCATGGCTAGACGCGGGCTCGAATT
Organism: Candidatus Poseidoniales archaeon; assembly: GCA_038105035.1. Classification (GTDB taxonomy): domain Archaea; phylum Thermoplasmatota; class Poseidoniia; order Poseidoniales; family Poseidoniaceae; genus MGIIa-L2. The sequence goes on from JAYOBT010000001.1 coordinate 89,045, forward strand.
TTTCCCAGGTCATCCAAGCCTTACCGATGTTCTTCAGCGTACTAAAAGCGCACCTGTTGAAGAGGTGCCGGATGAAATTGAGATGACAGTCACAAAGGCGACCCATCAAGAATCAACCCTCAATGTAGTTATGGAAGAAACTGGTATCGAGGACGCAGATGCGATTCTCGCAGAAGCCGCACACCACGATCTCGACGGCGATGGTCACCTTGACAAAGAAGAACTGAAGAGTGCAGCAGGTATCGTTGCAGCCACACAAATCGTCGAAGAGCAAATCGATGAAACCATCGAAGCAGAGATACAAGAACGCCCTGTCGTAGAAGAAATCAATCTCGATCGACTTACGGACGAGGCAACTGAACTCATTCGTCAAGGTGAGCCGAAGAAGGCCCTTGCACTCCTAAAACCACATTTGAAGACCATTGGCGCACAACACGCAGGAGCATGGCGAATTGCTGGTGGAGCAATGGCTCGAATGGAACTCGATACCCATGCGATTGCTGCCTTGGAACACGCAACGAAACTTGACGAGACTGTTGCATCAGGATGGTACAACCTTGGGAGCCTCTATGCTCGAAATGAAAATACAACTGGCGCCAAGGAAGCATTCGAGATGACCGTCGAACTTGACACACGCCATATCAAGGCACGAAGAAAGTTGATTGAATTTGCAAAAGAAGACAACGATGTTGGAACGATATTATCTCATGGGATGGAGATCCTTGAAACTCAAGATGATCCAGAACTTCGTAATGAAATCGTTCAAACTCTGCTTCGATGTGGGGAAACCGAGGTTGAAGTTCTCGAATACATCACAGGAATTCCACCTACAATGCCAGAAGCGCCTCAACTCGCACAGTATGCATTGGATCTTCTCAGCCCCGGTGCTTCGATCGACCGTGCTCGAGCTCTTACACTCAAAGGCGAGAACATCGAAGCTGTAACGGTGTGGAAAGAACTCATTCAGCATGACAAGGAAAATCCGAACCTATGGAGAGGTCTCGCGAAGTCACTTGAAGCGGCTGGAGATCTCGAAACAGCCCAACGTTGCCACGCTAAGGCACGAGATTTGGAATCGCCAAGTCTTCCACAGGCGCAACTTGAAACGGCTCCCGAACAGCAATTTGAAACACCTCCACCACCGCCCACCGCCACACCGCCTCCCGTAGCACCAGAACCACCAACGATGATTCCTCAACCAATTCAAGCACAGCCAGTTGTAGAACCCGCTGTTGTTGAAGAACAAGTAACAAATGCAGCAAATGATCTTCTCCTCATGCCCTTAGAGCCTGTAAGTAAACCTACCAACCAAGAAGTGAACGTTGAAGTCGATTTGGCGAAAGCGGCACTCGATGCTACTGCAATGGTTCAAGCAAATCCGATAATTTCAGCAAGTTCGAGTTCAGTTGCAAATCAAGATATTTCATGGTACAATCAAGGAATTCAATTGATGGAAGACGGAAAGTATAGAGAAGCGCTATCATCTTTTGACCGTGCATTACCATCTTTTGCACATGACAATCAGATGGTCATACGCATTCTCAATGGCCGTGGAAACGCTTACTACTTCTTAGAAGAATACCCCGCTTGTGTTGAATCCTATCACAAAGCGATGATGATTGACCCGTCGAACGTACGAGGACAAACGCTCTACAACATGGGAACAGCCTATGCCGAGATGGAACGATTTCCAGACGCTATCAAGTGCTACGAACAGTCGATTCCTCGTGGCCTTTCCGATGATGAGGTGAAGAGAGCAAAGGAGCAAATACGTCGTTGCACCATTCTCGAAAAAGAACGAAAGAAGAAACTTTCACGCCGATGAATCAAGGTCAGATTCATAATGGGCCGATGGTTGGGGTTACTATGGACTGTGGAACTTGCGAAACTGCGCCAACAATCGAAGTCATTCAACCGAAGGTTGTTGATGTTGCATTGACGATTACTGAAAAGGCAATTGAAATGCTGACTGACGCCTTTGGTGACGATCGAAGCCACGCTCTGTTGGTCGGTGTTCTCTCTGGTGGCTGTTCGGGCTACATGTACGACCTCCAAATTGTTGAATCCACTGACATCGACTGCCAAGAGATCGAAGTTTCTGGCTTCAGAGTACTCGTTCCGAATGCGTCATCTCACCTTCTCGATGGCATTGAAGTGGATTATGTCGATCGCCTCATGGGTGGTGGATTCAAAATCAACAATCCCAACGCTTCCAGTTCATGCGGTTGCGGAGAATCCTTTGCTTGAGGAACAAACATGGGCATCATCAAACTCGATGCATACGTTCTCCTCATCTCTGGTCAAGAACGGTATACATTCCTTGATGGTCTATCAACAAACAAAATTGACACTTCTTGTAGCACTGTATTTACTACAACCAGTGCAAAAATCATCGATGCTGTTGATGTCATAGAAGTCGGCGATAATCTGGCGGTGGTTGGCTATGGCCCATACAAAGAGGATGTCTTGGCACACCTACAACCTCGAATACTGCAACAGAATGTTTCGATTCGAGACATAACCCTGCTCAACAATGTGTACCTGAGCACAGAACAGCCGGAAGATGAAAAAGGCGTTACTGTGGCTCAATCGTTTTTGGGTACAATCCTTGTAACTTCTGTAAAGAAAGTTCTTGAGGAATCAATGACTCTTAATGACTTTACAAATTATCGAACAGCCAACATGATCCCATATCAAGGACATGAAATTACATCAGACGTTCATCCGTTTAACTGTGGACTAGAACATCTCGTTCATGAAGCAAAAGGATGCTATATTGGCCAAGAAATTCTCACCCGAATGAGGAGTCGAGGAAAAATGGGTAAACAACTTGTTCACGTTCCAATTGATGCAGAGGATGCGACTAGCATCGGCTCCGAGTTTGCTCTTGCTATACGCAGACTGCCCTAAATTCTAGCCGAAAGATTACAAAAACCATCAGTTGTAACCCAAAATATCAACCAACTGTGACTTGTAGAAGTTTCCAGAGGTTTGGAGTGAATTGAGTTCAGCATCCGTCAATTCCAACTCGAAGATATTCTCTACACCGTTGGAGCCTAGAATACAGGGTACACCAATGTAGACATCATCCAAGCCATACTGACCCGTCATAAGACATGAGGCGGGTAGGAGACGGCGCCGATTGTTCAGAACAGATTCTGCCATGACGGCAGCCGCAGACCCAGGCGCGTAAAACGCAGAGCCCCGTTCGAGCAACTTGACGATCTCTCCACCACCGCCTGCAGTTCTTGCTGAAATGGCATCAATTCTCTCTTGAGACATGAGTTGAGTGATGGGAATACCTCCAACAGTTGTGTATCTTGGAAGAGGTACCATGGTATCGCCATGGCCGCCAAGAACCATTGGACTTACATCTTCCTCGGCACAATTGAGTTCTAGAGCGATGAAATGAGCCATACGTGCGCTATCGAGAACACCTGCTTGACCAATAACTCTGTTGGCAGGGAAACCAGTGACCTTTTGCATGTGATAAGTCATCAAATCAAGAGGATTGGTTACGACAATTACAACCGATTCTGGTGCATGGTCACGAATACCTGCGCCAACCTGTGCGACAATTTCAGCGTTCTTTCCGATGAGATCTTCTCGTGTCATGCCTGGCTGGCGTGGGAAACCACTCGTGACTACAACAACATCTGCACCAGCAATGTCCTCGTAACTGGATGTTCCTGTGATGGTTCCGTTGTAGTTCAAAACATTTGCATTTTGGCTCATGTCAAGTGCTTTGCCTTTGGCAAATCCTTCGTAAATGTCCAGCAAAACAACATCCGCAATTTTCATGTTTGCGAGCACAAATGCACATGTTGCACCAACGTTGCCTGCACCAATAACCGCAATTTTTCGACTCCCTCTTGACATGGTATCTCCCCAGATGTTTGTCATAGTCGGATGCTTTTAATCAAGATGGTATGCGTCTGTCCAAATCGATGGGGTCAAAGGGTGGTATTGAAGAACCCCCTAAGGTTGGGAAAAAACAAGGGTGGTATCATGAAGTTGGGTGTGCTCAAAGAACCAGAAGGAGAGACACGTGTTGCAATCGTTCCTACGAGTCTCAAGAAGCTCCAAAAAGCAGGATTTGAGGTTGTCATCGAGGCAGGGGCAGGAACTGCAGCAAATTATCACGATACTGACTATGAAGCTGCAGGTGCCACGGTTGGTTCACGCAGTGATGCCCTCGCCTGTGAGACTATCATTACCATCCGTTTTCCTGGCGTTGAAGGAATGAAAGAAGGTACCAACCTCGCCTGTGTTTCAGATCCATTCCGTAATCCACAATACGTCAAGGACTGTCTTGCCTCAAACATTACGCTTCTCTCCATGGACATGATTCCCCGACGTTTGAGTCGGGCCCAATCAATGGACGTCAATTCGAGCCAAGACAACCTTGCTGGATACAAGGCTGTATTGCTCGGTGCAGCCCACGTTCCCAAGGGGATACCAATGATGACAACCTCAGCAGGAACAGTACGTCCAGCAAAAGTTGTGATTATGGGTTCAGGGGTTGCTGGTCTGCAGGCGATTGCTACCGCAAAGCGACTAGGCGCTGTTGTCTATGCATCGGATGTACGCAAATCCGCAGCAGAGCAAATTGAATCTGTTGGTGGACGTTTCATTGAAGTCGATGGTATGGATGACTTCGAGGACGAAGCGGGTTATGCAAAACCACTCACCCCAGAATTTATCCAAAAAGTCAACGATACCGTATGCGGCGTAGCATCAGATGCTGACATCATTGTCACCACTGCTCGAATCTTCGGAAGGCCGGCACCGATCACCGTTCCATCGAGTGCTGTGAAGGAATTCAAATCCGGGGCTGTTGTTGTCGATATGAACGCAGATGTTGGAGGTAACTGTGAAAACACAGTGGCAGGCGAAGTCGTTACAACCGAAAACGGAGTCATCGTTGTAGGGACGTCGAATCTTCCTGGAACCATTGCAACGACTGCGAGCATGTTGTATTCAAACAACTTGACGACGTTCATCACCTCTCTTGTAGACGAAGGATCAATCGTCATCTCAGAAGATGACGACATTTTGGTCGGCGCACCAGAAGGAAGCGATTTTTATGTCAACGGAATGGGTGGCGTTCTCATATGCCAGAACGGTGAAATGCATCCAAAACAAACTCGATTGGGAGGTGCCCTAGAATGACGCCAGAATTTTTGATTGGAAACATAACACTGTTTGTACTTGCTATCTTCCTTGGATTTGAACTCATCACAAAGGTCCCTGCAACACTTCACACCCCATTGATGAGTGGAGCAAACGCCATCTCTGGAATTTCGATTATCGGAGCCTTGATTGGTGCAAATGTTGTCTATGATGGCGGTGCTACTGCCGTTTCAGGGATACTTGCATTTGTCGCCGTTGTTCTCGCAATGATCAACGTTGTTGGAGGGTTTGCTGTTACGAATCGGATGCTCAACATGATTGCTGGTAAGAAACGAGGAGGTGCCTGAGATGGAAGATTGGATTTCCCTCGGTTACCTCTTATCAGCGGCCTTGTTCATCTTCGGTTTGAAGAAACTTGGACATCCTCGAACGGCTCCATTCGGGAACCAACTCGGTGCTCTCGGAATGCTCGTCGCAGTTGTAACGACCATTCTTCAAATGGGGCTTGGAGATGGGATTGAATGGGTCCTCATTGGATCGGGACTGGTCATTGGTTCTTTGATTGGACTATGGATGGCTATCCGAGTCGAAATGACAGGTATGCCAGAACTTGTTGCTCTCTTCAATGGTTTCGGTGGGGCTGCATCTGCACTGGTTGCCCTCTCTGAGGTCTGGCGATACATCGAGGATCCTTCCAACGTATCAAGCGATCAACTTGAGATAACGGTCATCATGGTCGCAGCTGGCTTGTCTGCACTCGTTGGATGGATGACTCTCACCGGTTCCCTTCTTGCCATGTTCAAACTCAAAGGAGGTGTGAGCATCTTCGGAAAGTGGATAAAAACACCAACATGGGGTCCAGTATGGCTCAATCCAATCAAGGTACTGATGGTCGTTGGAGTTGCTGTCCTGATCTACCTCAGCATTGATGCACCAACCGATGAGAACTATCTATGGGGCATCATAGGGATATCTTCGCTGCTTGGCATTGCCTTGGTCCTACCAATTGGTGGTGCCGATATGCCTGTCGTCGTGTCCCTTCTCAATTCCCTATCTGGAATTGCAGCAGCCTTTACCGGTTTCATCATTGGAAACTCTGTTCTTATCGTAGCCGGTTCATTGGTCGGTGCATCGGGACTCATTCTCACGTTCATCATGTGCAAGGCTATGAATCGCACCCTACCTGATGTACTGTTCAAGTCCTTTGGAGGTAGTGGTGAGAAGGAGTCTCTGACACGTACAAAGGTCGGTTCTGATCCAGATGAAGTCGCAATGATGCTTGACGGAGCACAGAAAGTCATCATTGTCCCAGGCTACGGAATGGCCGTATCCCAATGCCAACACCAAGTCAAGGAATTTGCTGATCTCATCGCAGAGAAGTATGATACTGAAGTTAAGTACGCAATTCATCCAGTAGCTGGCCGAATGCCCGGTCACATGAACGTTCTTTTGGCAGAAGCAAATGTACCGTACGAACAACTCATTGAAATGGATGAAATCAATCCAGAATTCCCAGATTGCGATGTAGCTCTTATCATCGGTGCAAACGATACGACCAACCCAGCTGCACGCAGCGGTGAAGGTCCTCTTGCAGGAATGCCAATCATAGACGCCGATGCCGCTCGAACTGTCGTCATCATCAAGAGGTCCCTCTCAGTAGGATACGCTGGTGTCGATAACGACCTCTTCTACATGGACAAAACCATGATGCTCTTCGGAGATGGAAAAGCCATGATGACTGGACTCAACAACGCCGTCAAAGAGTCTTGATTTCGTGGACTTGAAGGAACGTTGAAAGGATGAATTGAAGTGGCCAAAATGGAGGGGAAATAATGAAGTCAAGGACGCTTCTCATTTTGTTGCTATCAATCTGTCTTCTCGCGCCAGTTGTTGCCAACCCGAACGGGCCGCCATGGATCAACCCAATCAATGGTGGACTTACCGTAGAAACAGGGTGTACGTGTCACGGTGATGGCGTTCCTTCCAACGACGTTGTCGTTTCAATTTCAGGTGTTCCACGCGCCTACGCAGTGGGTGAATCCTACGAGTTCACCATCAACTTGCAGCACGCATCCTACGAAAACGGTGGTTTCCTACTCAGTGATTACGGCTCTGGAACATTCACCGCAGGGGAAGGGACACAAATCGTTACCGATACTGATGGTTCTGAACCCGGTGCAGTCTCTCAAACAGAACCGAGCAACGATTGGGTCGTTACTTGGACTGCACCTGCTACAGATGTAGGAGATGTCTCCTTCTCACTTGCCGGAAACGCAGTGGATGGAATGAATGGTGCAAATGAGGGTGACAATTGGAACCTCTTGTCCTTCTTTATCTCCTCACCTGATACGATGACGAACGATGATGAAGAAAATCTTGCCCTACGTACAATCAGCGTTGGAGACTTCGAATCTCTCTTTGTTGCAGTAGAGGATCCAGAAGCGCTCGAAGCAGAGCGACAAGCAGGGATTGCGGATGATTTCTTCACCAATGGTAACCTCTTCTACTGGACAACATTGTCGATTATTTTGGTCGGAGCAGTTGTTCAAGGTGAGTTCTACGAGCGTCGATTTGGCGGTGGGCCAAAGCATTTGGACATGCGACTGGCAGTACCTCAGGGAATTCGACGTGGTCTACTCACACTTGCTGTTCTGCTGGCCTTTGGATGGGCAGTTGATGACGGTCAACCATGGGGCTACGCCTTGGTCCTCGGCATGCTTACTCTATGGGGCATGTTCGGTGTTTATCGAACCATTGTGCAAGCACGGGCAGACCCTGAACACCACGATTTGGTCTGAGGGACTCACTTGTCTACCACCAATGGCCTTCAACTAGAAGGCGACAATGCGCTACCTGTACAAGTCCATTTCGACACGCTTACACAAAGGGCAACACTTGGGTTTGTCCTGATAGCGATTCTAACGCTGGGAATCATGACCACGATTGACGAAATCTTGGAAATCATTCTCGCACATCTCAACCCGTGTAAAAACTCGGACTGTTTGACACTCTACGAACCTGCATCATGGAGTGTTGTGCGTTGGTTGAGTGCGGTGTTCATTGCCATTTTGTGTGTACTTCCATTCGGATTGATGTCGATGTATCAATTTGCCAGACCTGGTTTGACTCAGGATGAACAATTCATGCTCAAGCGTTGGATGATTTCTTCCATCACACTTGGCTATTTCACACTCATAGCCCTGTTTTATGTCCTCATTCCAAAGTTGTACAATGTTGGAGATTCAATCCATGCAGAGATGGGATTATCTGCACAATACGACGCTGTGTCCTTGTTTGTTCTCGCATTATCGATCTTTTGGGGGCTCCTCATTACATACATCATAGCCTTTGCAACAACAACTGCTGGCGCCCTCGGGCTCATAACAGAGAACAATCAAGATTGGTGGAGAATACGTCTTCTCGGCATTGGGGGGATCGTTCTTTTTCTATCCCTTCCTGGACGTTGGAATGGCATCAACATCATATTACTCAGTATGATGATTGTATTCCTCGAATATTCAATCAGAAGAAGCGTGCGTGTTGCAATGGAAATCTACAATCCTTCTGCGATTTTTGACCATGAAGGACGAAGACGCTACGTAACCTACGTTGATTGTTCATGCCAAGGTGTAGCTTATCCAATGGACACATCTCCTGATTATACTGGTCTTCTCAAATATGAATCGCTTTGTGACAACATCGAAGAACGAGACCATCTGATCGCAATGGTTTCCAAACATCGACTTACCGACGTTGTCATTGGTGGATGCAATAGTACACCCCTGCCAGAATCGTTCCAGAAGACAATAACGTCCACACGTTGCACATTACGTGGACTCAATCTTCTTGGATTGCAAGGGTCGTTGCCGCACGATCATGCTCAGTTGAAATCGGAAGTGCACATACACATGCAAAACCTCGTTGATCCATGGTCATCTCAGCAACGCATCGAGGCATGTTCGAATCTGCTTGAGAATCGGATGGAACATCGTCTCAAATTTGTGCGGACAAAACACTGGCCTGAATCAGAACCAGGAGCCTTGAGAATATCAGCAGAAGGATGGTCGAAAGATGATATGGCTGCAGTTCAGGCGAATCATGCATAATTAGAGCATCAAACCCAACAATTCAAACGAACCACTGTACTCAGTTGAACATGGGCAAAACGGGTCAAGCCATAGGTATGGTCCTATGCATGGCCCTTGCCATAGCCTCCCAACTCTACTCGACTGATATCAATGACTTCTTCAAAATCGATGCTTCAAATCCGGTTGACACATCAGCCCCGTTAGTAGGCCTACAAGCAAATGAGACGTGGTTTGTTGTCCTCGTGGATTTTGAATCGAATCCACTCAACGACAATGCGATGTCAGAAATCGAATCTGAACTCGCAGAATTTTCTGGAGAATATTTTACCCAAGCTGTTGGGAACGAGGTCATCGTAAACATCACTGTCCACGGCGAAATCGTACGAGCTCCAAAGTCGCTCTCTGCTTACGGAAGCGACGGACAATACGGTCGAGATTATGGAGACGGGAAAGAGTTCTTGCCAGCTACGTTAGCAAAGCATGTTGTAGAAACTCTAGATGAACCAACACTCTCGGACTATGATATCAATGAGGATGGAGTCGTCGACCGATTTCTTATCCTCCATTCAACGCTTGCACAAGAGCAAGGTTCAGGTTCCTCCAATCGCATTTGGTCCCATTTCACCTCATTTTCAGAACCAATTCTTAGCGGTGATCTCGCTTTTGAACATTACACAATGTCATCCATGCGACATGGAATCAATGGGTTCGGTACGATACTGCATGAAATGATGCATCAATTTGGAGCATACGACCTTTATCCTGTCCATGATTCAGGATATTCTGGGTCTTGGAAAGGAATCGGTGTATGGGATATCATGGCTAGTGGAAATTGGAATGGAGGTGGAGATACTCCATCCTTACCAACAGGGCCCACAATGGCAGCAATCGGCCACGGAGCAACTCGTGAAATCACTCTCGATTGGCCTTCCGGTTCACCAAGTCCTTGCATAGGCCCAGTCATTGCATTGGATGAACGAACGAATGGGGGGGACAGAATTCGAATTCAGGTTTCAAGCGACGAATTCATTTGGATTGAGAAACGCATTCAACAAGGATACGACGCATCGTTGCCAGGCGAAGGGGTCCTCGTTCTTTACGAAGACTTTGCAGCCGGAGATTCATCACACAATGCGATGAACACCGATCAACGTCGACCATACCTCAAAACCATTGAAGCAGATGGAAACCAAGAACAGTTACAAGGCGTCAATGATGGTGTTGGTAGTGATTTGTTTCAACCCGGTGAGGAGTTTGGTGAACGAGGGATTCTCATTCGAGACCATGATGGAATTCTTGTTCCTTGGCATGTGAGAATAGTTGAGGAACAAGGGCAATGGGAACTTGAATTCCATTCTTTGAATTGTTCACCATCAACACGCATCAATTTCGATGATTTTGGAACAACACTCCTACAAGAGAATCAACTTGTTTTCGAACAAACTCAGAGTGAAACAATTGAATCCTGCTGGGGCACACTCGAGGGTAGCGACGGCCGTCAAGTTGTTTTCACAAATGAATCTGTAATTGGTTCGAAGCATTATGGAACCTTCTCAGAGGTAGGGATGGTCGATTCCAAAGCCACTTTTTCCGGAATAATCTCATGTGGAGAAGATTCCTTCGATGTACGAACATCCATTACAACAATTGGCTCGATTCCAATACCATCGAATATGCGTTTAGAGGAGACGATTCGTGTTGCCGAAACCAGTACACTACGCATACCGTACACTGGTACCGGGACTGGTTCCACTGAGTTTACAATTGAAATTGACGGACCATTATCACGAATTGCAACAACAGAACCATCTATTGAGATTGAGGACGGCAACGGGACCATTGTTTTGAACATCGATCCACAGGGACTCCTACAAGACAACATGTATGTGATGGGAAGTATTCATCTTCAATCGTTCAACGGTGAATCATGGGTAGTCGATGTGGAGCTCAAAGCAACCGACAACGATGAGATCCCACTCGTCGGAGATCAATCATTTGTGCTCACCCTCTTTTTCCTAATTTTCTCTGTTTGGTTTGCAACCTCGCTGTTTGCTCGGGATTCTACAAAAAAAGAGGAACCAACAAACACCCCAAATCAAGAGGCTGAGGAATTCTTACCAGGAAACCATCTTTGAATTCTCAAGTAATTCCATGTATCATTCTCTTGGATTGCACACACCCATTGCTTATGGACGCCTTCAGCGAGGCGAACACTCAGACAAACACCTTCCCACGTCGTTGCAGCCTCTTGGAACGGTTGAATCAACCAAGGTGCATGCGACTCGTTGAGATCACCATCGTAAACTCTCCATCGACAGCCATACTTGAATCCAGGACGAAGCATCAAGCCACGATTTAACAAATCCTTCATCAGAATAGAATCATTCGAAGGTTGACGATGTTGTACAATGATCTCTTCAATAAATGAATCCTCTTCTTGACGTAAAACTCGTCCCGACATGTGATCGATACCAATCTGTTGCCAGTTCCATGGTGAATGAAGGCCAACATAACTACCTGATTCCGTAAGGATTCGATTTTCCCATTGAGTTAGGAAATTACTCTTATCTTTTTGATTCAAACCATCCCAAGCGGTCAAACCACCTTGTGGGTCGATCAAATCGATTTTGTACATGGTAACATCCAATTCATCATCGATGACAAACAACTCTGAATCGATGTTCAGGTCTTTAGAACGACGACACCATTCAAGCAGATTTTTCCAATCAAGAACATCGTGCGTTGTCGCTATGGATACAGAAGACTGGTAGCCGTCCTTCAGATGGTTTCGGTCGCGATGCCAGCGTACAGCCCATGAGAGATGCTGTTCTTGAGGCCGGTGAACCGTTGGAACAATCATTTCACCACCATTGCGGCCAACATCCAAAATGATGGCTTCATAGATGAGGCGTGGGTTCGTTTCCAATTCAGATTCGAGCCATGATGCGGTAGGCAACGGTACGTGGCGATGCCAGTGACAAAACAAGACCTCCGATGCAGTTAGGGCTATTGACCCGTCTTCGAGGCGTTTTCCCAGAGCACTTTTTTCAAACAATCGTGTTGAAAGTGGAGGCTCAATCTTCCACAAGTCCCCAAGCGCTGTTGGAGGTTGGATTTTTTGCGACCCAGTTGAACCTACGTTCTCAAGATCTAATTCACGCGTCGTTCTCGCTCTGGGCTTGAACTTACGACGCTGTCGGACCATGAATCCCCCTCTCGTTTCCCACATATTGTTGCGTCGATGACCGATTGTCCTAAGGACTACCATGAAGACAAACCCACTGGGGAGCAGTATGGTTAGCGGGTTCTTAGGAACACTTACCACCGAAGAGCGAACATTGCTCCATCTTCTCGACAACCAATTACCTGAAAACAACTGGGAAGCACCGATGGAACTGACTCAAGCAGGTATTTCTGCTGCAGTCCACGTCCAGCGCAAACACGTACCAAGGACATTGAAACGATTGCAAGAACAAGCCTACCTCAATACGACGAGTCGTCATGTCCCTGGTGCAAGACAACGAAGGCGCGTTTATTCGTTGACTCCTGAGGGTCGAGAACGTGCACAATCCATACTCAAAAGAATCAAGGAAGTACCTGTACAATCGGACGGAAAGACAGTTTTGTTGGACTCGCTTCTTTCAAGTTCAAGAAGCACGCTCGAATCGCTTGCCCACATTGATGAACACATGAAAGTTCATTCAGAGCCTGTGATGTCACCTGTTTCTCACCCTGAGGGATCAGCATCGCTCGATGCACAAGCTGGTGAAGCGCTTGTTCGTCGTATGTTTGCAAGGGCTTGGCAAGATGGTCGAATCACAAAAGATGAACAACTCTTGCTGAATGAAGTTGTTGATTTTCTGGGAATGCACCCAGACCGAGTACGCCGCTTATCGAACGAGGCGCGTCGAGAAATCAATGCTCCGCCTCCAGAGGAAATTTATCTCGACATGCTTAGGCAGGCGTTGGTTGATGGAGTGATTCATGAAGAGGAAGAAGCCCTACTTCGAACGGTTCAGGTGGCCTTTGATATCGATAAAGAAACTCATGAAAGGATGCTTAGAGAAGCGTTGGAGCAACCGTACATTTCACCTGAACTCGAAGCATACAGTTCTGTCTTGAAAACAGCGATGATCGATGGAATCATCACAAACGACGAATCAGCAATGCTTGAGACGTTACGAGCAAAGACAGGTATTTCAGAGCAAGAACATGCGATGCTATTAGCAGAATTACAAGATAAAGTTGAGGGATAATTATGGGAATGAGCGATGATGATGTGAAAATTCACGATGCATTGAAAAAACTACAACGGGGTTTGAAAAACATCAAACCAGCAAAAATCCTTCTCGTCGGCGATATCATGATGGATTGCTACATCCATGGTTTTGCAAACAATCTCAATTCCCGTGCACCTGTTCCTGTACTCAAAGAAATTTCACGGGATGTCGATGTAGGAGCTGCGGCACACGTTGCTCGTGGTCTCGATTCGTTGGGATTGAAGAGTCATCTACATGGCATAGTCGGAGACGATGATTCTGGACTAGCCATCTTAGAAATGCTGGAAGAAGAAGGCGTTGAAACATCAGGTATTGCAGTTCTTGAAGAACGTACAACCACGGTCAAAACGAGGTTGTTAGGAGCACGCGAAGGTTTGGTAAAAGGCGAACAACTTCTCCTTCGATGGGACATTGAGGACGATAAGCCAATCCCCTCTCCGGCATTGACAAACCTCATCGAACGAACCATTGAGGCGATACCCAATTCCTCCTGCCTCATATTGTCCGACTATGGATTAGGCGTGCTCGATGATGATGGTGCTGAACGACTCATTGCTGCTGCAAAAGAACACAACGTCCCAATTATTGCTGATCCAAAGCTTACAGGGTTACATCGAACACAAGGCGTTGATTGGGTCTTGTTTCAATCAAAAGGATTGGAATTAATGCGAAGACGTCTCGGAGCAGCAACCGGTGCCGAGGCAGCTTCAACGCTTCTCGAAACAAATGGTTGGAAGCACTTGTTGATTCTTGAGGGACAGGATGGTGTAACCATCCACTCCCGCAACGAGGACACCGTTCATGTTCAATGCATGCTCGAAGAGATACGACAAATGATTGGATTGATTGATGCTGCAGCTGTTGCAGTAGCAACAGCAATTACGCTCGGACTTTCTGTGGAAGAAACAGCTCAACTTGCGAATGCCGCTAGCGAATGCATTCTTGTTGCCGACCGAACCGACAGATTCGTCTTACGGCTGGATGACATGGTCGATCGAATTGGCGAGATTGCATGGTCGCTTCAGGTTTCAAAACGCTGAGGTTTTTCCATGAGTTCTTGGTTGAGGCCTACAACTGCTGACGTTGGTCTGCGGTCGTTCGCTGCATCAAAGGCGAGGTTGTTTCAGGAAACAACAATTGGTATGCAAGACTACCTGCTTGCTACAGAGATTTCTTCAGAAGCGATTCATCACACATCTGTCTGGACGGTACGTGTACCGACACACGATGACACCAATGGTCTACTTCTTGTCAAGTGGCTTGAAGAAGTGCTTTTTATGGACGAAGTTGAACAGAAATGGCTTGTTGATTGTTCGATTAAAGTAGAACAAATTGATGGATTTCACTCCTTAGAGGCACATGTCCGTTGGGTTCATTCCGACACTGTCGAAAAGGAAGTGGAGATCAAAGCCGTAACACGCCAAGATTTGATGGTTGCAGAGGTTGCTGCCAACGAGACATTGGAATCGCCTTGGCCAGAGGTACCATCATTCGAAGGGCCAGGTTGGTACAGTGATGTCGTGTTTGACATTTAGGTGGGAATCCCTGGGTGGACGCTCGTACTCAAAGGCCGTATCTACACACTTCCTCCGTCCCGAATCCCCACAGCACCCATGGCCCCAGGTAGGGATGCTCCGTTCCCGGCCTGACCTGTTCCCCCGGTTATCTGATTCCCGTTTCCCTCCGGAAACGGTTCACAACACCCGGATCATGTGGGGGCGAGACATCTACGTCCGCATGCAGGAACCCATGAGCCGCTCTCGCCGCCCCAAGGCATTCAGCCCACCATGAAGACGATTTGTGGTACAGGGTACGCCTAGCTCCCCACCTATCCCGTCGAGTCCTACAACTGACTCTATTTCAATCAAACGCAGAGCAGGTTCAGGCTTCTTCTTCGTATTTCGATGGACACGAAGTTTTGATTGTTTCAGCCTCAACCACGTATGTCCCATCTGAGAATTCAAAAATTCCTTCAGCGTATACAGTTCGATTGTCTCCTAATCCATTTGAGATTGAGCCGGCATTTGAATAGTCGATAAGCAAATCAAATTCTGTTCCTTCCAAAATGAATGTCATTGCCGTTTCATTGATACTTCCATCGCGAATCTCACCACGTACAGCCACGTTCTCTTCGATGAGATTGGCTTTGTTTTCCATGAGTTGATCAACCGTCAAGGTGGGTGCAGGTGCTTGGAGGAAGATTGTACCAAGAACGGCTATCGTTACAACCCCGCCAATCAAGAGCAATCGGTTGCGATACGACAACATTGTATCAATACCAACGCAGAGATTGATGTATTTCAATATCTGCTCATTGTTGTTGACGATGCATCAACCCGACTGCCTCTGAGATTGTTTCAATATTGTGTTTAATCATCTTCTTTTGTAAACCATGAACAATTGATTTAGTCAGACTGGGTCCTTCGAATACAAAGCCTGCATATGCTTGTAGAAGGGAGGCACCTGCTGTGATTTTCTCCCAAGCATCATCTGCAGTCATAATCCCGCCTACACCAACGATTGGAATCTGCCCCCGTGTGTAGGAGTAGATGTGAGCAATCATATCGGTACTCTGTTGTCGGAGTGGTGAACCTGAGCATCCTCCTTGTTGTTTGTAGACGCTATTTGTCTGATTGGGTCGTTCCAATGTGGTGTTTGTTGCCACGATTCCATCGATTTGACACGCCATGGCCGTGTCAACAATGGATTCAAGTTCGTCTGTCGAAAGGTCAGGTGCTACTTTGATGAGAAGAGGTTTTTTTGCTTGGCCTTTTTCATGAGCGTTCCGCTGATTAACATCAATACACGCTTCAAGAATTCCCTTTAGGTGATCACCGTGTTGTAAATCACGAAGACCCGGTGTATTCGGAGAGGAGACGTTGATCACAAACAAGTCTACGTATGGCCATAACCGATTCATGGTTGTTGAATAATCAGTACCAGCTTCATCGAGTGGTGTTAGTTTCGATTTACCGAGATTGGCCCACACCGGTTTTGATTGGGGACCAGAGCGTCGAAGTCGTTCAGCAACTTTTTCGCTACCCGGATTGTTGAAACCCATTCGGTTAACGAGAGCACGATCTCCACCATGTCGAAACATTCTGGGCTTAGGGTTGCCATCTTGCTCAAGCATGGTTACGCCTCCAATCTCAGAAAACGCAAGACCAATCGATTCCCATCCACGGAGAGCCTCCGCACGCTTGTCCATTCCTGCAGCTATCCCAAACGGATGGTCAAAATCCAATCCAAAACAATGTGTTGGAACGGTTTTCTTTGGTTTGTAGAGGAAACGTAGTCCAGCTCGAAACAAGGGATTTGATGAAGCAATACGCAACATAAGAAGGGAACGCCCGTGTGCTTTCTCGGAATCCTGAACAGCCAAAAGCGGCTTCGAGAACCAGCGAAACAACCTGCCCATGACCGATGCTCGAACCGATATCCTTCAATCCTTGCGTTACTTCGCGAGGTCATGGAGGAAAATTCAGCAAGGTGGCTCGCCATCCGTGAAGCGAGCAGACGCATCCTTGTTGAAGATGATTTGATTCTGAATGTTCCTCAGGCTCATGTCCCGTCATGGCAGCGATTGATTCTCAATATGGCTGATTCCATGCCACAAAGATTGGATTTTCCGGAGATTGTTGAAGGCGCTTTTTCTGTTATCAAGGATGGGCGAGAACTGTTTACTTTACAAATTGATGAACCTGAAAGTGAAGAAGTATTGTGGTTGCCGTATGAAATGCCAGATCTGATGATTAATTTCATCCAAATGTGTTCGGAATTATTGCTGGCAGGATATCCAGGGTGCAGTGGTTGTGGATATCGTGATGACGAGGAAAAATGGGATGAATTAGCGCATCGAGAACGCCTCAAAAAATCTCGATAATCATACCAGATAACATAAGTTATCTGTTTTAATTTGAAGTTTGGCGAGCCTTCAAGTACAGTCGACAAACGCATTGAAAGCATGAGCATCGTTGTCCTCGCCGAGAAACCTAGCGTCGCCGAAGATATTGCAAAAATGCTCAACATCAATAAAAAAGAGGCAACACATTGGTCTGGAACCGACATCGTCGTGACATGGGCTGTTGGCCATATGTTGGAACTCAAATACATGGATGATTACAACCCTGAGTTCAAGAATTGGCGAAAAACAGCGGCTGATTTACCCTTCGTTCCAGATGAGTTTGAATTCAAACCAAAATCTGGATCAACACGCAAGCAACTTACCGCCGTGAAGAAACTTATGGGCGACAAAGCTGTTACTGAAATTGTCAATGCTTGTGACGCAGCACGTGAAGGGGAACTCATTTTTCAAACAATTTATCGACACTCAAAATCCAAATCACCCGTATCGAGAATGTGGCTACAATCGATGACAAAAGAAGCCATACAGCGTGCTTGGGATGAACGCAAATCCGCATCAGAGTACCAGAATCTTGCTGACGCTGCTTACAGTCGTAGTTACGCCGACTGGCTCATCGGGATGAATGGTTCACGGATTGCAGAGGTATTTCTTCCAAAGAAACGGACAGAACGTATCTCCCTCGGACGAGTACAAACAGCAACACTCGCAATCCTTGTCGATCACGAAATTGAAATTCTGAAACACATTGCTACACCGTTTTGGACCCTTAATGCTCAGTTTGAAGGCAGTGATAGTTCGTGGAATGGTCGTTGGGAAGGTGGGGCGGCAACTGAGGATACCAAACCTCATTGGATTCTTACCCGTGAAGAAAAAGAACGAATCCAAGCGCTCATCGATTCAGGTGAACAAGCCACTGTTACTCAAAAAGTGACAACAAGCAAAGAGCGACCACCTTTGAACTTTGATTTGACCACGCTCCAGCGACAGGCAAACTCAATGTTTTCTTGGCCGGCAAAGAGGACACTCAACGTTGCTCAGGCACTGTATGAGCGACATAAATTGACGACGTATCCACGTACTGATTCCCGGTACCTACCAACCGACATGAAGGATACAATCGACACCACATTGTCCAACCTCGGAAAGATGGATGGTATGTCAGGATACATCGACACACTGACGAAAAATGGAATGCAAAATGTCTCTCGGAATTTCAATGATGCAAAAATCAGCGATCACTTTGCCATCATACCAACTGGTAAACTGCCAACCTCCGCCTTGTCGAAGGATGAGCAACGACTGTACAATATGATTGTTCGAAATTTTATTGCTTCATGGTACAGTGAATCGATTATTGAGAAGCAAAAGAGGACCGCCAATTTATGCGGAGAGATTTTCAATAAAGAGGCGCAACGATATACCACACTTGGCTGGAGAGAGGTTGTATCCAAAAACCTCAGTCACCCAGAAGGATGGGGCACCGTATCTATCGAAAACCCACATGCAACAGTAGCGTCGCATGAATGGAACGAAGAGAAATCAAAGCCACCTGCAAGAATCAAAGAAGCTCGACTCTTGTCCCTTATGGAGAAGGCTGGAAAGGAAATTGAAGATGAAGATTTGGCTGAAGCGATGGCTGGCAAGGGTCTTGGGACTCCGGCTACACGGGCGGATACAATCGAAAAATTACTCTCAAGAGGTTACATCTCCAGGCAGCAATCGGGAGCCCTTAATGCCGCTCCACACGGTATTCGTATCATCGAAATTTTACGCAGAATTCCAGTGGAATGGATTACATCCGCCGAACTTACAGGAGAAATGGAGTCGGCATTGACAGCAGTACAGCGCGGAGAACTCCAAGCATCGAAATACATGGAAAACATTGTCAAACAAACAACGGACTTGGTTACACGTGTTCGAGATCACGACCGGAGTCAGTTGTTCATGCATGATGAATCTATAGGCAACTGCCCACAGTGCGCATCTACGATTATCGAAACCGCATTGTCGTACACCTGCGAAAAGAATGAGGGTAAGGAAAAAGGATGCTCATTCGTTTTCTGGAAGGATACCAGTGGACGCTGGTTCGATCGCTCCACAGCAAAGCGCTTGCTCAAACAAAGGGAATTGACAGACTTGCACGGGTTCTTCAACAGGAATGGAGAGACCTATGAAACATCGGTTGTCATCTCTGATGAAGGTAAAGTGACATCATCAAAATCCACAGGCAACCGTGCGAATTCGTCTGATGAAGCAATTTGTCCGTGTCCTAAGTGCGATGGTACGATTCGAGAAACAGATACGCATTATGCCTGTGACCAAGAAGCATGTAAATTTGCAGGCGTTGGCAAAGTCATCTGCAAGCGAGAAATCAAAAAGGATGAAGCAAAATCAATCCTCATCGATGGTAAATCGCCCCTCATCGAGGATTTCATATCCAGACGTGGACGTCCTTTCCCTGCTTATTTGGTCCTTGAGGGGAACAAGGTCGGATTTGAATTTCCACCTCGAGAAGCCGCAGCAGATGCCCGAAAATTCGAAATCACACCTGGTGTTGTAGCCATATGTCCAAAGCACGGTGCTGAAATCCATGAAACCGAGACACACTTTAGACCAAAAACAAGCGCAAGTGGATGTAAGATCGACATCGCCCGTGAAATCTCCAAACGTGAGATCACGCGAGAAGAGGCGAAACAATTGATTGAGAAAGGAGAAATCGGCCCGTTTGATGATTTAATCGCAAAGAAAACCGGCAATCCTTACACTGCAATTCTGTGGCTAAAGAAGAATGAGCGTGTTGGTTATCGCTTTGCAAAACGTTAGCCACAGAAGAAACTTCTTGAAGTTCGGTCCATCGTATTCAATACATGGACCATGATTACGATGTTGTCATCATTGGCGCAGGTCCAGTTGGAGGCTATACAGCACGCCTCCTATCTGAGCGTGGACTTTCCGTTGTGATGATTGAAGAACACAATGAGGTTGGGAGACCTTTCCAGTGTGCAGGACTTGTAACACCAAGTGCAATGGATGCCGTTGAGGCCTACGATACTGTTGTTGAGGATGTTGATGGAGCCCTAATTCACGGGCCATCAGGCACACTCGTCCCAGTCGGCCGCGAGGGTGAACTGAGAACCTATGTCGTCTGCAGGAAACGTTTCGATCAAACCGTCGTTCAACAAGGTCTCGAGGCTGGAGCAGATCTGATTCTCGAATCACAACCAATCTCAGCGGATGTCGAAGTTGACGGCGTAGTCATTGAACTCATCAACCAACGCACTCAGGAAAAATCGAAGCTTCGTGCAAAGTTGCTTATTGGCTGTGATGGCGCACACTCTTGGGTACGTCGGCGATTTAAGATGGGCCATCCAAAAGAAATGCTTGTTGGTTTTCAAACCGAAGTTGTAGGTTATGAAGGTCAGGATGGATGGCTCGAGATGTACAGTGGTTCAAGTGTTGCACCTGGTTTTTTTGCGTGGGTAATCCCATCAGGAAACGGAACACATCGTATAGGGCTCTGGTCCAGAGCGGATCTTCTCGACGGACGTACAGTGTTAGATTGCTACAACGATCTTCTTCAGCATCCATTATGGAAAGAACGATTTGAGAATATCACGGAGACAGCACGATACTGTGGCCCAGTGCCATCTGGAATGATCCGCAGGCCATTCAAAGAAAGAGTCCTCGTCATTGGTGATGCTGCAGGCATGGCAAAACCAACAACTGGTGGAGGACTTGGACCAGGATTCAAACAAATATCATCCATTGCCGATAAACTCGTCAAACATGTCCGTCTTGACCAGTTAACCGAAAAAGATCTGAAATCTGTGACGAAGTCATCATGGCCTAAGATGAAGAAAGAACAAGATCGTGCTCGAGCACTACGGGACCTTCTTGTATCCACCCGAACCGATGAAGAACTGGACGAACATTTCGCAAACTTTGCAAAACCAGAGGTCATTTCCCTCATCAATGAAATCGGAGACATCGAGAAGCCAGTACCATTAGGCTTGGCATTGCTGAAGAAAGTTCCAGCATTCCGCAAGTTGGCTTTGCAAGCAGGGGTCAAACTTCTATTCACTTGAGGAAAAAACATGTCACCATGGTCAGTTTATCATCGCGTCCGGTATCCTCCGTTCGATGATAAGCGACTCAACGCCCATGCCGCTCCAATTTTCGAGAAAGAAATTGCTACCAACCTCAGTGATGACGATGTCATGCAACTCTTACCACCCTATGTCATCCAGAGTTCTGAGGGATGGTTGGTCGAACGATCAATCGTTGGTCAAGACGGAGATGTGCTCGACACGTCAACCGAAGTTCGTACAGACACTCAACCATTTGTCCAACTTGTTGAGAAGCAACGCAGGGGCTGGTACATCCTACCAAACCGTCTCCATAGAATTGCCCGGAGAATGATCAACGCTGCCGTAATACTTCTTCTCAGCACACTTGTGTACCTTTTCCTCGAACCATTGTTGAGCAGCATCGGCATCCCCAGTGTAGGAACCAAAAGCCTGCAAATAGGATTGCTCGATTACCCAATTCTGAGTATCATCGTGGTACCGATTATGATGCTACCTATTGTGCTTCGACTCATTGCAAATTTTGTTGACCTGAAGCGACAACAAGACTTTTTTCGTTCACCCATCGAACAACCAGTAGTCGAGTTTACAGGCACAATCATCAGTGGGGAGCCACTCACGGGTCGTATCGATTTACCCAAGGAATTACCCGACTGGAAATCGATAACCTGTCATTGGCAAGTAGGTACTCTACCGCCTGCAAGAGAAGCATTGATTGAACTATCCAATTCAACAGAAGGCTCCCAACCACCCATTGGGCTATCAACACCTTTACCTCATCATTGGGAAGCAAGTCTGGATGATGGGACCGCAGGCGGTGAAGATTCACCAATCGAACGAAAAGACATTCAAGGTGGAGTATTTTTACGACCGATGCGATTTTCTTCAGAAGGTGGCTCATCAACGATTAACCAAGATGGCACGTTCTCAATCGACCCTCCTGAACAATTGTGGCCGGGAACTGTCAATTCTCCACTTCACCGAATTCACTGGGAATTTATTCTCAAAATCAAGCGCCACAAACAGATGCCTCTCTTGTGGGTCTGTCCTGTCCACGTTCAATTTCCACACTCAGTAGTCAAGCTTGAAGAACTCGATATCAACGATCCGAGAACAGAGATGTTCTTCATCGGCGAACGTTAGATTCATGTCCTTCACACGCATGATATGTGTATGGCCAACAAACCCTTCCTCGCAATTTTGTTGTCGTTGTTGATGTTATCCGGATGTTTTGGAAGCGGAGAGACGAATTCTGATTCAAACGAAGAGGAACCTATTGCAATCCCGTTTAGTTTAACAGCAGAATGGGACAGAGAGACAATCTCTGGCGAAATTGGTGAAATCTCCGACCTAAACATCCTCCTCGAAACCACTGGAGAGGGAGGCTATTCCATCGATGCTAGCGTGACACATTCTGGAAATGCAATCAGTCCGTCAGATTACAGCATAACCGAAAAGGCTACCCGTATTTCCATCGTACTGCTACCAAATTATCCAGGTATATACGATATCGATGTCACCATTACTCCGACACAAGGAGAATCAATCAACATGAAAAATACAATACAAGTACTCCTACCAGATGAGGGAACTACGTCTCTTATTGCACCACAATTTCTAGTCGCTGAAGCATCCATGTTAGTTCTCGAAGGTCAAGTCTTGCATACAGCCTTGGACACGTGTACTGCCATCCTCGAAATCAATGAAGAGGATTCATCGGTGACAAGTAACACTCTGCCTCTCCTTGATGACGGGAGATTTTCTTTCATCCTAACTGACCTTGACCTTCGAACCCAAACCTTTGTTATCACAACAAGTGCTGAGTGTGGCCAATACACACGCTCAGGAGATGCCAAAAACACTAGCATCATTGTCGAAGAAAACAATGATGCAGACGGTGATGGAATCTTAGACAGTGTCGATTTATGCCCGAACGGTTTTGGCGAGTCTGATGGGTGGGCATCAAATACACAGAATGATGCAGATCAGGATGGCTGCAGAGATTTTGATGAGGATTTGGATGATGACAACGATGGAATAATCGATTCGAATGATGGCTGCATCTCCGCTCTCGGTTGGACAAGCACGATTCAGAATGATCGTGATCAAGACGGTTGTCATGATGATACAAACGATGATGATGATGACGGTGATGGAATCCTTGATGTCAATGATGCATGCTTAGACGGTGAGGTTAATTGGCCAGCCAATCTCTACAATGATTGGGATCAGGATGGATGCAACGATCTCCTCGAAGACACTGATGATGACAACGATGGCGAGCCCGATGCCACTGATGGGTGCCCTAAAGGCCGCTCAAATTGGCAATCTGAACGGACAATGAACACTGATTTCGATATGGACGGTTGCTATGACGCAACGGAAGATTTGGACGATGACAACGATAACGTCAACGATGTCAATGCTACAGGAGCGACTTTGGACTTGTGTCCAACAACGCCATTGAATGCAGCGGATGTTGATGAATTTGGATGCGCTGCGATCGAACGTGACTCGGACGAAGATGGGATTAATGACTTCGTCGACGAGTGTGAAGGGACACCGAGTGGATTAACTGTCAACACTGTTGGATGTGCTGACCTTGATGGGGATGGTGTCTTTGCTAATGTCGACATTTGTGTCAATAGCCCATCTCGCTGGACCATCGATTCTGAGGGTTGTGCAATCGTTCAAAAGCCGGTGCAATGGACTTCCGGGACATCGGTTAACGGGCCGATGGATATCGTGCCAACCTTCACGGTTCCAACACTAGATGGAACCTTCACTTTCCAAAACAAGTGGACTGGAAACGACGTCTATTTGTTCATGTTCAAGTACACAGATGGAAGTGGCAACTCGAATTCTGCAACATGGTCAACCAATCCAGGGACATTCATCCGTAATTTACCAGAAAATACGCACCTGTTCTATGGTTCCTTTGATTCAAGTTACCACAATGATGTGCTCTCTCGAAAGAGCGACGTCGAAGCACGACTGAATCCGAGTGAAGAAGAACAGTGGGATGGGCGTATCCATTACATCGACATGGATGCAAGCAACATTCAAGGCGGTCTTGGCCAGATGATTTCCAATTTCAACAGCCCGTTTTTCATGGGCATCGATCGCTTCCAGCGTGCACGAGATACGGGTTCGATTTACGCATGGGTCTCACAAACCAACGATCCATTCCACTACTCGTACGAACCACACCAATGGAATGCAGAATTCGAGCCTGAGATTCGGATGCAGGATTCAGGAATTGATGTCGTAACACTGTACGATTTTGAGCGCCATTCTGGGGGATGGGGAGCAAATCACAATTCGTATAGGAATGCAACGTTTACATTACCTGAAAACCTTTCATCATACGATACCCTCGAAGTATTTCACGAACATGCTTGTGATGAGCGAGCGAATCGATATCAGAAAAGCGATGGAAGCTACGGAGGGTGCCATGAGTGGGATTATCTTGCACATCTCTACATTTGTGACGCAGACAATTCGTCAGTATGTGGTACCGAATTCATGCGCTGGATTACAACTTATGGACGTGAAGGGCGATGGTTAACGGACATCAGCCCCTATCTGTTTATGCTCGAAGATGATCAAGAGAGAAGATTCCGATACAAAGGAGCGAACAAAGGTGACCTTACCATCAAATTCTTGTTTTCCAATTGGGGAAGTGGAGAGAGAGCATTTGATGCCGAATTTGGCTTTACAGGAGGACAATTTGATGGAACCTACAACAATGAAAGTCGATATGTTCGTAGTTTGAATTTCACTGTCCCAACTGAAACCACAAGGGTCGAAATCGTGGCTACGATTACGGGTCATGGATTCCAGCAGGACGATGCAAATTGCGCTGAATTCTGCGATCATCAACATCATTACTACATGGGTTCACAACATACATACGAATGGCATCCAATCGTTTACTCCAGCACCGGTTGTGAGAACGAGATCAACAACGGTGTCGTTGCGAATCAATTCGGTTCATGGCCGTTTGGTAGAGCAGGATGGTGTGCTGGTCAAGATGTCAAACAGTGGAGTTTCGACATCACCTCTTGGGTTGACATGAATGGCCAGAACAACGAATTGACATATAGAGGTCTTTACAACGGTCAAGAATACAATCCGACTGGCGAATCCAGCAAAGGGGGACGAAACATCGTCGCAGAGATATGGGTTGTGTTTTACACCAACTCTACCACTTGACTTGGTGGCTGACTCACCGTGTCAGGCGCATCAGCAAGGGTGTTCGGTGTTTCGAGTAACTCGTAATCACTGTTCCTGCGCTTCGGGATAAAACCTGCACGTTGAATCGACAATTGCAATTCGTATTCAGTTGCACTAAATTTGGTGGTCCCGGAGGCTGAAACTACATTTTCTTCCATCATTGTAGATCCTGCATCATCGGCTCCTGCGAGCAATGCAACCTGTGCAATACTCATACCCATCGTTGGCCATGAAGCTTGGATATGGTCCACGTTATCGAGAAATAAACGCGCAATGGCCACATGCCGTAAGTATTCGGTTGAACCAGCACCACGCTCGAATTTGTTTTGCCCACGATTCCTCTTGCCAAACGTATTGGTTTCCAATTGGACCGGCCATGCGATAAACGATGTGAAACCTGGTAAGTCTTTGGACCGAATTTCATCTTGTTGTTCTCTGATTCGATGAAGGTGCTGGACTCTGTCGGCATTTGATTCACCAAATCCAATAACATTTGTTGCGCTTGTCGTCAGACCAAGGAGTTGAGCTTCTTTCATGACGCGCAACCAATTGTCTGGGTGGCCCTTTTTTGGAGAGACGTCCTTGCGAACAGATTCGACAAGCATCTCCGCTCCACCACCTGGCAATCCATGCATTCCAGCATCTTTGAGACGTTCCAGAACAGTTTGAGTAGAGAATCCGGTTACTTCCGCAATCCCTTCAATCTCAATAGGTGAAAAACAATCCAAATCAATCGAGGGGTGGCGTTCTCGTAATGCTTTGATAAGATCGATGTACCAATCAAAATCAAGAGATGGATTTACCCCTCCTTGCATCAGGATACGGGAACCACCAATCGTTTCAAGTTCGTGAATTCGACCATGTATCTCCTCGTATGATTGGGTATAGGTTTCTTCATGTCCCGGTGGACGATAGAAGGAACAAAATTGGCAATTAATGGTGCACACGTTGGTATAATTGATGTTCCGATCAACCAGATACGTGACCTGATTCGAGGGATTGTGGAGGCATCTCCTATGATGTGCTGCAGCCATCAGTTGATGTATTGGCGCCTCGTTGTAGAGTTCAACGCATTCATCAACCGTTAATCGAAACGTTTCTGTTGAAGAACGAATCCTTTGCAGCGTCTCTTGCCAAGCCATACGGCCACCTCAAAGACTTCCAACAATTCTTTCAATATCATCAATTGTTTTTGGACAAGACATCGTCAAGACGTCAGGATCGCCATTTGTTACGAGAACATCATCCTCGATTCGAATACCAATGTTCGCATAACGCTCTGGACAATCAACATCAGGCCGCCATGCTCCAAAATAAAGCCCTGGTTCAACGGTGAGAACCATTCCTTCTTCAAGCAAACGAGGTGTTCCATCTGGCTTGTAAGTTCCTACATCATGCACATCCAAACCCAACCAATGCCCAGTATTGTGCATGTACCACTTGCGTAATTCACCTGTTTCGACGTCGAGTGCCTCATCAAGTGTTTGTTGAATGACTCCGAGACGAATCAATCCTTCAGCGAGTGCTTTTCGAGCGACCTCATGAGGCATATTGTATGGGTTGCCTACCCGACAGGCATCTATCGCCTTCTCCTGAGCATCAAGAACAATTTCGTAAATTTCTTTTTGCGCATCTGAAAAAGTTCCTCCAATGGGCCACGACCGAGTGATATCTGCTGCATAACCTTGGTATTCTGCACCAGCATCGATGAGGATAATTTCATCCGATTTACAAGGGGAATTATTGACTGTATAATGCAAGATTGTTGCATTTTCACCGCACCCAACGATGGATGGGTAAGCCCAGCCACTGGTACCCCCATAGACAAAGAATCCTTCGATAATCGACTGTATTTGGAACTCGTGAATTCCATCTTTGCTTGCTGCCATTGCTAATTCATGCGCCTTCGAGGAGACTTCAGCAGCATAACGCATCTGTTGAATCTCCTCATCTGATTTACGCAAACGCATCTCGGCTATTCGGCGACTGGGGTCTTCGACGCTGATTGGCCCAGAGCCAAAGTGTTGACGTTTCCGATCTCGCTTCTCGACTGCCGACATAACGATTGAATCAATTCGAGGATCGATACCAGGGCGGACGTGTATACGAACCGTTGATTCAAGAAGATGTTCGAGATGAGAGCACATGTCATGAGAGGAATCAGCTAGGTCAACTGGCCAATCACTGAGTGCACCTTCCACACCAGGTCTACGTCCTTCCCAGATTTCCATCAGCGTATCCTTCGGTTGAACAAAGAGATGTGTAATCCATTTACCTTCTTTGTTGTAAAACATCAACGTAGCATCGGGGTCTGTCCAACCACACATGTACATCATATCGCTTGAAGAGCGGTATGGGTAATGTACATCATTGCTCCTTGTTGCTTCTGGCAAGGATGATATGATGACGAGGTCATCTGCATCGAGTTGAGAAAGTAATCGAACTTGTCGTTCTCGATACAATTGGTTCGATAAGACCGGTGGCTTCTCAGGTAACGCTCGGTAAACGTCATCAAACATCGTGCTCATTGTATCATTCCAAGCGTCACAGTTCTTTAATCAATTCTTTGGCTCTTTGCCTCGTTCAGTCCATTTCACAAAGCCAGTGTTCGAATCAGATTGGTTACGTTGACGCCGATAAACAAACAAGCCGATTAAAGAAATGAAAAGTATGGTTATTGTTGAGGTAATTGTCGATTCCGTTATCGAGTCAGAGGCTAGCTCTTGTTGTTGATCAACTTGAAATGTTAATTCAGCGGACTGTCCGTCGTCATCTGTGATTTGGACCATTATCTCTCTGTATTTCGTTTGTTGAATATCAGCTGATGAGAGATAGGACTTACCACTCAAGAGTGTTTTTCCATCGACATACCAAGTGTATTGAAGATTATCACGGTCATTGGTGGTATCCATCGACGCATTCGCAGTGAATGTCCAGTCTCCAGAAGATGGAACGGTGATGAATGAACCATCATCAATGAGGAAGCCATCATATCGTACATCAAGAGTTGGAGCAACGTTAACGACACTAATGTTGTGGTAGACCGTAACCAAGTGACCACCTGTATCACGGACCAATGCATTCACACGATATTCGCCAGCTTTCGTAGGTATGAATTCTAACCGACTGTCCTCAAGAATCTCAGACTCCAAGACTGCGCGTGGTGTTCCATTTGGTTCAGTAATACTCCAAGTAATAACAAAACTTGAGCCAATGTATCCGTCATCGACATCGATATCCACCACAATAGGCTGTGCTTCATTCACTTCATCGACTGCCGAGAGATTAACAACTGGTTTGGATTGATCGATGATGACAAATTGAGTAATGTTGTTCGAAAGAGTAAGATAGACATCTTGAATTTGCACCTGCAGCAAATAGTACCCATCTTGTATTGATTGTTCATCAGCATCAATCTGGAGGGAGATATCATTGTCCAACACAAAATCGGTGCTGCCGATATTCGTGAAGGAGCCCAAACAAATGCCGTTTGGTGCGTTGCAAATTCGAACGTTCGATAGGACGAAATCCCCTACTTCAACTGAATCAGTTTGCGAGGGTGGTAGCAAAAAGTGGTATGAAAGAACAATCAAATTATCATTGTAAATTTGCGTGGAATAAAATTGGTTTGCATCTGTGTCCAAACCGTTCATCAAAACTGGACGATGATGTTCATCACCTATGTATACAATTAACCCAAAAGAAATCAAATCTGTTCGCTCAAGCAACGATATCTCAATGTAACATGTACAATCAATTGTATCCAGATCAAACGAATGCTCCCATTCCCACATCGTCGTGTCTGTTACGGAATCGGTGTAAGGGACAACTGAATCGAAAAAGAGACTGGTAGTGAGAAGTGACCATTGGTCGGGTTGAGAGATATTCCATACGGTGATTTCAACAGATGTAAGAGAGACGGTCGAATCACCTGAGAGATTCAGAATTGAGAGTGCATGGATTCCGTCAGCCTGGTGGAATTGAATCTTAGGTTCTGTCGGCGCCTCGTCCGCACTCGTCTCGAATGATAGTACGTTCAACAACAAACACAAAACAAGCAAATGAGCTGTTTTGGTCCTTCCCAACATACTTCACTGACCTTCAAACGGATCGCACAATTCACCTTGACCAGGGAAACTGACCGGGTTTCGAGGGTTCGTATCCCACTTGAATTCACAGTAATTCGTATGGCCGTCACCATCGCTATCTACGAGCCTATCGGCTCCATCAAATGGGTCAAATTCGAAGTGAAATTCCCAGCCAGTGGCCATTCCATCATCATCATGGTCCATGTAATACACCTCTGGGCCATCTTCCCATGCGTCGCCATCTGTGTCGTTGGTAACAGGGTTCGTTCCGTTTTGCAATTCCTCGAAATTAGTATAGTTCTCAAGGTTGGTGTAGAACTTCATTCCATCAGGCGTGTCAGGGTCAATGTTGCACTCAGCGTTTGTTGAATCGTTGTATCCTGGGCAATATTTCTTAATCAGTCCAGTGCGGTTGAGACCATCCATGTCAGGGTCTTCATCACCATCATTGATTCCATCGAGGTCACTGTCCGCCATGGAAGGGTCCATAACACCACGTGCACCGTATGCGTTGATGGTTGAATTGTCAACAAGATTGTTGTTGATTGCCTCATAGGAATACTGAACTTCCCAACCATCTGGTAGTTTGTCACCATCGGTATCGTCATCCACAGGATTCGTGTTCCAGTTCGTTGGGGATTCAGCACCGTTTGGCAAGGTATCATTGTCGATATCGTATGTATCATCTTTGAGTGAATTGAGAGAAGGATCAAGCGCCCATCGACCTTTGCATCCATCACAAAGCGGGTTTCCTGGCATGTCGAATCCTGACAGATTCATCTCGAATACCTCATACTTCTTTTGCAACTCAAATCCACCAAGCCAGTTGATCCAAACATAACCACCCGGTTCCATGAGGCAACTGTTGGACGTACTCTCTGTACAACCCGGCCGGTCCCAGTTCGATATTGCAACCCATAGTGAATGTGAGTTCTTGTTGTCTTCAGTTGATTTTACTTGCATTTCCCACCCGTCAAGCATTCCATCGGCATCCGTATCGTTGATCAAAGGATTTGTTTCCCTCTGGAAAGGTCGTGGAATAAACAGGATTTCATCACCATCGATGAGCCCATCGTCGTCTGTGTCCGAGTTGTTGGCATGCGTTACGAAGTTGTCTGCACCTGCAATGACCTCTTCACCATCCTCAAGACCATCGTTGTCGGTATCAAACATACAGGCTGATGTAAAGTATTGTTCACCGTTGAAAACGTAACCGAGTACAGCTTCCTGCTGATCACTTTCTCCGTCTCCATCAGTATCAACATTGGAGGCGTTAGAGCCTTGGCCATCACACGCTGAGGAGAATTCAGCGAAATCAGTGAGACCATCAGAGTCTGTGTCGGCAAGACCAGGATCGGAAACGACCCAAGTCAATTGAACTCCACGATTAACAACGAGAATTTCCCAACCACCTACTTCGATTCCGTCGAGCAGACCATCAAGATCCGTGTCGCCATGTGTTGGGTCTGTTGAACGTCCGACTGCATTTCCACTATCGTCGAATCGGGCCTCATACTCCATGAGATTGGTGAATCGTTCCGATTCCTCAACAACGTTCATCCATACAAAGAGTCGGGATTCGACTTGGTCTCCTGGAGCCACGTTGATGTGGTAGACATACCCATCAACTGGCGCTACGAGATAAACGGTTTGCTTGTTTCCGCCACCGAGTGTGTATTGACCTCGTGCAACGGTTGCGTTGGCTGTAACGTAGTCTCCTTTCTCAACGTATACATCGATGACAGTTGTTGTCAGTTCGAGTTCATCAAAGACAACATCACCATCACCATCCGAGTCCCATCCATCGAAATCTATGTCATCATTAGCATTGCTTGCATTGCGTGGATTGAGGGGGTATTCGAGTGTCGTTCGGTTGTACTGGGTGGCTTCCCAACCATCAGGCATTCCGTCTTGGTCCGTGTCTTCGGTCCAAGGAGATGTGAAGGATGGCAGGCCGTTAACAAGATCAAACTTGAGTGCGACTTGGTATTCTTCAAGATTGTTGAGGCCGTCCTCATCCCAATCATTGTATCCATCCGATGCGTTGGATGGGCTGAGGAGTTCACTAAGCGCTTTCTGCGGGTTGCTGAAACCGAAAGGGTGGTTATCCTTGAACGAGAAACAATACTCAAATCCATCTGGCATACCGTCACCATCTGTGTCCCAATCACTTGGACCGTTGAGATAACCATCACCGTCCATGTCCGACAAGAACCATGAGGCGCTTACTTCTTCTGCAAATGGTGCAGCGGTTGGAAGGCGTTGTGAGGGCGGTGTGATAACGGGCTCACCACAGTTTGATCCGAGTTGGAAATCAAGAATCATGTTGGCGTTGTTCACCTCAAGAATATCTGGAAGCATATCGTCATCAGAATCCTTTGCAGCAGGGTTTGTACCGTATGCTTCCTCTTGGAAGTTCAGAAGTCCATCATCATCGAAGTCCAAAACTTGGTCGCATGAGTGCTTGCCGAGTGGGCTCTCCAATTCTTCCCACGTTGGTGCTCCTTCAAAGCCTTCGAGAATATCAGAAAGGGTTTGTTCTAAAGGCCCATTCAGGAGAGAGCAATCCCAATTCCCAGAAAGTGGGTTGAATAGCATTACAGTACCGTCAGGCGATGAAACGTTCATTGTGTAAATTGATTCCCATCGGTCGTTCAAACCATCGTTGTCTGTATCAGCCCGTTGTGGATCGGTACCCAACTCTGCTTCTTGCTCGTTGGTCAAACCATCGTTGTCAGGGTCACCGTATTTTCCTTGTGTTGGATCAGGCCAGGAATCGCTTTCATTGCTAGGATCTGCACCATCAGCCTGATTTGTGGAACCTGATTCTTCTTCAGCTTCTTCAGCTTCACCGCTGTCAAGAGGATTCAAACCGTGAGCAACTTCCCAACCATCGCTCATTCCGTCATTATCAGTATCCGGATCGTCTTTCAGCGTACCATATTGCGATTCTTCGAGAACGTCTGGCAATCCATCACCATCAGTATCAATGGCATCTCCAGATGAGATCTCAATTTGAGGGGTAATTTCTTCTTCGGCTGCACTGTCGAAGTCTCCTACCCCTGATGATGTCTGGTAAAACCCACTGATACCCACAAATAGGGAACCAAAAATGAGTGTTGAGATGATTGCAGCGTACGCCATTTGATTGTGATTGAGTGACATAGGATGTAGCCTCCGCGTCTTGACTATCCTGACGACATCATGGTTCGGTTATGAACCTTGACCTTGTTTGCGCAAAAAATACCAGTCAAATACAGAGACAATCATTGATTTTCATACGCTAGCAAAGATTGGATTTTAACAATAAAATTATCATTTTCTTTTTCGAATGAAATTCGATAAGCACGACCATGGGCACGCTCCCACATGCCACACATCAATCCAAGCGTGTATGGAAATTGAATTTGCATCGGAATTGTGAACTCAAGAGTATACGTCGAGGCGTCGTAATCGGTTACGTGTGCAGCACCCCATCCACGCTCGCAGATGTAGTGTTCGATGTAGGCAGTCCAACTTGTTTCATCAATGATGTAAACTGGTCGTTCGCTTTTGAGAAACATTTCGGAAATCGACT
>JAYOBT010000001.1:122496-168860 GCA_038105035.1 Candidatus Poseidoniales archaeon
TCATCAATGATGTAAACTGGTCGTTCGCTTTTGAGAAACATTTCGGAAATCGACTTGATAATGAACTTAAGAAGATGATTATGTGAATTCAACTGACATGTTTCCTCGTCAAACCATTGTTCTTGTTGTTCCGAGACATACGGCAAGCATCCTGCGAAAAAGCGATCCAATGATTGCAATGGAATTAGAATGACACGTTCGCCTTCATATCTCAACTCATTTTCCAAGTGTACATCAACTTTTATGGTAAAATTCCCAGCCTCAACATCATGTTCCAAGGACCATGGAAATTGTTTGTTAGGTTGAGGATGCGGTAGTTGGGATGAAGGTTCAGTTTCAAGTTGGACAGTTTGCGGCATAGGTTCAATCCACCGTATTTTGAATCGCTCATTCCCATAACTTTCGAGAAGATATTGACCTAAAGCAACAGACAACAATGGATGAGCACTGTGAACAATTCTTTGTTGTTCGAGTTGGAAAGTTCCCCACCCGAGTTCATTCATGATGTGTTCCATCTCCTTCTGGAACTTCTTTTTCCGAAACAACCCAGTAACGTTTGACATGGTTTTGTTGAATTCAAGCGAATCCACGAATCCGTTGATTAGTGTTCGGCTTAACGGATGATTCACCATATTTTCGAAGAGATTCCACCACGAATGGAACTCATGTTGCCGCCAGAGAATGATTTCACCGAATAAGGGATGGACAAGAATACCACGTTCAGAAATTGATTTCAAAGAACGGGCTTTTTCGATAAGGTCACATCCCTTCGTAAGCAGGGACCGTTTCTGAATCAAAACAATACTGAACGTGCTGGAAATTTGATTTTAAATGTTGGACATCAGATTTTACACGTTCGGGGTCTTCTTGTTTGAGCAGCACACGTGCGTAAAGCGATGCTACTTCCGCCATTTCATTAACCCCCATTCCAACTCTTGTAAGTTCTTGAACACCGAGACGAAGGCCCGAGGGGGACATTGCCTTTGTATCACCTGGAAGCATGTTCATGTTTGTGATGATCCCAGCATCCTCGAGTTTACGGGCAGCAACGGCGCCTGCTCCTGAATCGGTCTCGCCGTGCCGAGTGAGCACTTGATGTGAGGCAGTGTAACCACGAGACTCGGCCAGAACGTCAAATCCTTCTGCTGCAAGCGACTCAGCAAAGGCCTTCGCATTGCGTACAATATCGGTTGCATACGCTTGACCAAACGCCTGAAATTCAGCGAGCGCTACAACTTTTCCTGCAACGTGATGAAGATGATAGGAGGAGCACACGCCAGGGAACATTGCATTATTGAGCCTGCGATGAAAGGCCGTATCTTCACTCGATGAAAGTAGGAATCCACCTTGAGGTCCCGGGAATGTTTTGTGTGAGGATCCGGTCATAATATCAGCTCCTTCTCGCAGCGGATCTTGGAAAACTCCACCTGCAATGAGACCTAGGACATGTGCACCATCGTACATGACCGTTGAACCAACCTCATGGGCAGCATCGGCTATTTCTTTCAACGGAGTCGGAAACAAAAACACGGATTGTCCCACCAGTGTAATTCGGGGTTGAATTTCACGAATAAGAGCACATGATGCATCAACATCTGGCTCCATTCGATCTTCGTCCCATGGATAAGTGGATACGTTAAGATCACGCAACCCAACAGCACCCATTCGGGCATGAGAAATGTGGCCACCATCCGCTGTTGATACAGCAGTTATTGCATCCCCAGGCTTTGCAAGTGCTTTCAGTGCTCCGATGTTCGAAACCGTTCCAGACGTGGATTGAATGTTCGCAAAATTGGCTTGAAACACCTCTTTCGCAAGATTGATTCCAATATCCTCTATGGTGTCGAAATCATCACAACCTTGGTAGTATCGTTTTCCAGGTAACCCCTCTGCATATCGACCATGTAGGTCAGAATTGATGGCTCGCTTGACATTGGGAGAGATGATGTTTTCAGAGGCGATCATGCCGAGACCGTGCCCGTACAATCGTGCGCTCTCCGCAGATGCTGAAAGAACTGCGTTGATCGAATCACGTGGTGAGAGATTTGCCATACACCATGGAACCCGACGAGGTTCATGAATTCTGTGAAACGACTTGCACGATTCAGCGTTGACCCGGGCGACGTGGTCCAGAGTAGGTTGAACGTTCGCTAGCAATCGTGTGTGTTGGGACATTTCGATTTGAAAGATTCAGTTCGGATACGGGTGTTCGACTGGGACCAATGCTGGTTGACCGGTTGAGTGATGTCGTCTTCTTCTGGACCATCGCTTGTCGACCACGGTATGCAACGGGACCAATGAGCCGTTCAAGCGCAGGTGTATCCGAATCCTCTTCTTTCGGTCGCTTGAGCCACCATCCTGATGAAAGAATTGAAAGTTTACTCGGTCGATTCTTAGAAATCGAAAGAGCATTACGCTTCAATCTTGAACGGATGGTCTTATCCGAATCTTTTGGCAAACGTTCTGTTAGCCAACCTGGAAGGCCGATATCCAACACAACACCATTGACTGTCACAAGAATACCTGAGAGTAACAGGTGTGTCCCGACAGGGATGTTGTCACGGCTTGGTTTTACCTTGGAACGTTTCATCATTTTTGCATACTCAACAAGTGATCGTTGATCACGGTGTTTGATTTGTTTTCGTTGTTGCCGGTTGAAGCGGTGCATCCCAAATTGGAGGACGAACAAAGTTCCAGCGGCGACTGCACCTTCTGCAGGACCGTAAACAGAATCGAGACCAATTCCAGCAACAATGAACACCATTGGAAGAAGGAAGAATTGGATAATTCGATGAACGAAGGAAGTCGAATAGCGTGGCGTCATACCTCGACGGACTGCTTCATGACTCGCAATCATAACATTGGCGTTAATCGCTTCATCAATTCCCCCTTTCGTGGCCAATCCTGCAACTGGATTAACTGGAGCATCATCGAGCCACCGACGCAATGACTTCCCTTCTTCGAGAACCAATGATACCTCGATATCCTCGGCATCGGCCTCGTGCCCGAGGATGACAGAAAGGGCTTTGACACGGGGGTCATTGACATCGCTTTCACGCAACTCCTTGTAGATGGAGAGCGCTTGGTGCCAATCTCCCCGATCGAGAAGACACAGAGCTGCCGCGATACGGGGCCGAACCCCGAGTGGGTCTTGCTTGACCGATTCCAAAGCCAATTCCAAGGCATCCTCATGTTTTCTCTGCATGCGGAGCGTTGCAACGTTGGAAATCGTAGAAATCAGTGATATTCGATCTTTATGTTGAATGGCTTCTTTCGAGAAGGAGGGCGACCAATATCGTAGCATACGCATCTTTTCATTCAGGTGATCAATGGTTGAATTGTTCTCCCAATCCCACAAATCGTCCTCATCAACACTACCGTGCCAAGGGTCAATCCATTCGCAAATGAAAGCAAGAAGTTCTGGTTCATCGTACCCTTCCGGCTGCTGAAGTCCACGTAATGCACCACGAGCTGCATCCAACCGGCGAGTTGCAATGTAACCAGTGGCAATTAACATCCTTGCTTCGTCATCGTCTCCACCTGATTGAGCAAGTACTTTCTTTGCTTCTTCGATAGCTTTTGGCCACAATCCACGAATGGCACAAGCCCACATTTTTGCACGTGCTTTCTCATGGCGAACCAATGATTGATCGCCTTCAATTGATTGCTTTTGGAAGCGAATGAGTGCGTCGAGGTCTTCCTGAAGAGCAGCATTGTCGATGTATTCACGCATCCAATCGCCACCAGCCATCATGACTGCACCCTCACGTCGTTCTTCGGGATCCAAATCGAAACGAATTTGACGTAGCGGCGATAATCTTGCGATGGATAACAACCATGTGAATAGGAAGACAGCGTTGCCTACTGCAATAAACATCCATGTAGCAAGCAATCGCATTTCTTCATTAAAACCTCGATTCTCCAAGTCTGCGGTGAATGGCATGAGATCGCCAAATTCCTTGTAGCAGACAAGAATGAGAAGCAACACCGTGTATCCTGAAAATCCAGCGAAGGCAAACGCAATCTGACGACCTTGGGCAGCTTCTTCAGTTCGAATTTCACGGGGCGTGTCAAGTGTTACACCAAACATTCCACCGAAGGTTTGACCACCAAGAATCAAGTTGCGTGTGAGTTCAAAAATAAAGGCTAGACCAACGATAGCAATGTTCAATGAAAGATAGAACGATAGGAACTGTGGCATCGATTTGATGAATTCCCAATGGAACAAAAATTCCGAAATAAGGTCGATTCGCACGTAAATTGAGTGGCCGATGATTCCACCAAAATTCAAGATATCCTCGCTGTTGTTCGGGCTGTTGTAAAGAACGTGGAAAACAGTAACAATACCATTCAAAGCGGTTATTGGCATGGTGATCAAAAACAAGACAAGAAGCAATGAAAACAATCTATTGACAAACGAAGGTTTGTCTGGATCGATGGGGTTCTTTCGACCATTAGCCGTCCTCCATTTGTTGACCAACAGCATGTTCCATGATGCGCCCATGATGCGACCGTAGGCCAAAATGGTCGGAGCCATGAAGACCAGCATGGTAATCGCAAGCCAAACTGGAGTGATTGTTCCGTTGTTCTGGTTCATGCCATAGAAGAGCGCAATAAATGTCGCAAAAAGGAGAATAGATAGTGTGAGAATGCGTCGAACACCAACACCAATCGAAGTGGTGCCAATCCTCGTTTCTCCCTTACCAGCTAATTGTGCATTCATCGTTTCCCATGGAGAGATAAGAATAGGAACAAGGACAAACAAGCCAATAATCCACAAATTAGGCTCGAAATAAACATCAGGCTGGAAGACAAGTTCGGAAATTAAGAGCAAAACACCGAGCATTCCCATCATATAGAGTCCAACACCAAAAGCCACGCGCCCTTGTTGCAAAATCTCCCTAGCATCGTCAACGGTTCGAGTCAATCGATGAACTTCGTAGAGGTTATCATCAATCTCAAACGCTACCTGTAGGGCAGAAAGTTGCCGAGGTACGAAAAATTTCCATAATAATCCAGCGACGAACAAAGCAGACAAGAGTGGGTAAAGATAGGTTATGTCAAAATCAGTAGGCTTTGCAACAGATGAGGCTGAGACTTGAGGTAGGAAGGCTAAGCCTGCAAGGACAGACCCTACGAACACCTTCCGCATGAAACGAACGCTGAGATTATTCATCATGAATACTTCGCCGCCGTTCATCACGCCGTACGGTGTCGTTTCAGGAAAGTGTCGATGCGATCGAATGCGATGTTAAGGGTCTCAACATCAGGTAAGAAGACGAGTCGCACGTGGCCTTTTCCCTTGTCTTGGCTAAAGCCAGAACCATGGACCAACAGAACATGCTCCTCTTGGAGCAACTGTAGAACAAATTGCTTGTCGTTCTCTTTCCAGTGGTCGTCAGTTAATCGAACAAACATGTAAAACGCTCCTTCAGGTTTTTCAACTTCGAGTCCATCGATCTCTGAAATTCGTTGGAGGCAAACGTCGCGACGTTCTTGGACAGTTTTGGAATACAATTCCATCCACGATCGATCTTCCTGCAGACCAGCCAAGAATCCTAGTTGTGCAGGTGTAGAAGCACACAAACGAGAACGTAAGATACGCTCAAGGCCATCTCGTACGGAACTCATCACAGAATTGGGATCATGGAGAGCCATGTATCCAATTCTCCAGCCTGGCGCATAGTAGACCTTCGACACCCCATTCATTGTTACGACAGGTACTACGTTCGATCGACTTGCTGCACTCACTTGTCGGTCAGAAAAATCGAGGCCATCATAGATTTCGTCAGCAACCAGTATGCAATCTGGCCATGATTCAAGGATTGCCAACAATCTGTCAATTTCTTCTTGACCTGCTACTGCACCCGTTGGATTGTTCGGATTTATGAGAACAAACAATCGAACATGCTCATTCATTTTTGCCTCAATATCATCAAAATCAAGCGACCACCCATCATCTGAATTCAATCGATATTCGATTGTTTCAGCGCCATACATTTGTGGATACGCCAGGTAAGGGGGGTAATGAGGACCAGGAGCCAATACTTGACTGCCTTCATTCAACGTTGCTTGGAATAGGACCTGCAACGCTTCTGTAACTCCGTGGCATACATACACATCGTCGGCTGAAGCTGGCCAACCTTTGGAGCACTCGTCTTCGGCTATTGCAGCACGTAACTCAGGTAAACCGTAGGATGGTGAATAGCCGTTTTTTCCTTCATTCAACGCCCTCGTAAAGGCTTCAACCATGTGAGGGGGGGTCGGCAATCCGGGGTATGCTATTGGATCACCAATATTGAGTTTGATGATGGAATGGCCCTGAGCCTCCAACTCAGTCGCAGGAACAACCACATCACGGATCGCGTACTCAATGTTGAGAGCACGATCGGCTGCGGTTATGTTTGGCATACAATCATCTCACTCAATTTGGGTTGAATCAACACCGCCCATAGCACATATGTGTTGGAACTCGTTTTCTTGAACGGGCTGAATGGAAAGTCGTTGTCCTCTTCGAATAAGCAACATGTCAGCAAGCGCCTCCTCTTGGCGTACGGCATCCAATGAAACGATATTTTTCAATGCACACACTGGCTCAATATCGACCATAAACCATCGAGGGTTCTCTGGAGTAGACTTCTCGTCAAAATATTTGGAAGATGAATCCCAAGAAGTGAAGTCACCATAGCCTTCTTTGCATACTTTTGCGATGCCTGCGACATGTGGTGGCTTGCAGTTTGAGTGATAATAGAGAACCAAATCGCCCACGTTCATATCATCACGCATCATGTTGCGAGCTTGATAGTTGCGGACACCGTCCCAATGTGTCTTCCCATCGGCCACAAGTTGTGCGTATGGGTAGACATCGAGTTCGGATTTCATCAGCCAATACTTGACCATGCTCTTTGATGGAGATACAGGTCTTATCCCTTTGCTTGGCTTCACCACGCTTCTTTGTTCTTTGATTCAACAACCAGAACCGCTTCCAGTACATCTGGATCGTCCGCCTTCATCTTTCCAAGACCCAAGCGCTTTGACATTGCAGAGGGGCCACCAACAGCTCCAACTCCAAGTTTTTCCAGTGTGACGAAGATTGCAGGTAGAAGCAGCAACGCACTTGCTGCTGCAACCCAAAGCAGAATGAGGATGACAGTAACGAACGGTTTAATCTCAGGAATCGGGATTTGATAGGCAGTGAACATACCGAGTGAAGTAACAACTGCTGCTTCGAACAGGGACATTCCTGTACCAACTGCTGCGGAACGAATGGCTTCGATTCCACCCCCAAGTTCGCGTATCCGATTGGCAATGTGAATCGAAAAGTCTACACCTACACCAACAAGAATCGAACCGATCATAACTGTAACAAGAGATAACGGTACATCCATTTGCCACATGACGAGCCATTGAAGTGCGACAGTTGCAATTACAGGTGATGTCGTCAAAAGAGAATAGCGAATGTCTCGGAACACCACTGCAAGAACAATCAGTGTTAGCACAATAGCAAACCCTAGAGAAGTCCATTGTGAATCAACAATCAATTTGTTCACTTCAATCGCAGTAGCCGCAACTCCAGTCAATTTTTCAGCACGCTCTTGGTGAGTGCCTTGGAATCCTTCTGAGTATTCGTTGATTTGGTCAACAGCCACAGCAGTGTCTGCGACTGGAATAAACGGCATATCGATGTAGATGAGCGTTCGATCATAATCTGAATTAATGAAAATTTCACGCATTTCTTTGGTCAATGAGGAGTAGAATACATCGAGCAAGAAAATTTGACTCTGAGTCGAACCGGGCAAACCAAATTCTTCAGGAGTTGTCAACAAATCCCAGAAGGTTGCACCTTGCGAGACCTCTT
Source organism: Candidatus Poseidoniales archaeon (assembly GCA_038105035.1). Taxonomy (GTDB): domain Archaea; phylum Thermoplasmatota; class Poseidoniia; order Poseidoniales; family Poseidoniaceae; genus MGIIa-L2. The sequence continues at coordinate 130,355 of JAYOBT010000001.1, forward strand.
GGTCGAGCAATATTTCAAACGTACTACAGAGGTCTGGATTGGTTTCGCAGACAATATCGTATCCGGGAATTTCTTGTAATTGGGCAAGGATGGGTTGACCGGAAATGGTAGGAGCAAGACCTGTTGCTTTCATCAGGAAGACAACAGATACCGCAGATGCATTTTCAACGGTGTTGAGATTTCTTTCAAGCCCGTCAATGAGTTTTAGATTTTGAGCTGGGTCATCGTTCGTCGGATCGGTGTCAGAAATGTCGCCCGATACGTTTGCGTGGACAAGAACCATCCCAATCTGGCCAGCGTTGAATTCACGACTGTATTGCTTCATCTTGATGACTGGTTGCTCTCCTTCCGGAGCCATACCCAAGAGGTCGATATTTTCCTCAACATTGGACTGCCCAATGGTCGCTGAAACGAGAACAAGAATGAGGAAGAATGCGATGAGACTTCTGTTGTGTTTGACTGGCACATCCACTGCAGCATCGAAGACTTTCAATGGAGGATGTTTTGGTTTGCGTAAATCAAGAATCAAAGTGAGGTTAGGGACCATGAACATGGTCAAGATATAGACGACGACAATTCCACCAGAGAGCGCAATGCCGACAGTTTTGATTGGCGCCATTGGTGTGAAAATCAAAGAAATAAACCCGATGACAGTCGTTACAGCGGACAAGAAAACCGCACGCCCGGTAGACTTCATCGAAGCTTGCATCTTTTCGCTCCGGCTTCCTTCCTCTTCTGCGTACCTGTTTGTAATGTGTAGACCGTAAGAAACACCAAGCGCAAGCAAAATTGGACCCACGATAATAACCGTCATGGTTACTTCATAATTCGATGCTCCAATGATTCCAAGCGTCCAAAATACCGCGCAAAGTGTTGGCAGACCGGCAATGATGACGACTTTCATTCCCTGGATAGGACGAATGCCGGATATACCCGCCTGGAGCAAATCTGAGTGGAACACAAACAATCCAAGTGCGACAAGAACAACAGCCATTGGGAAAATTTCCCAGAACAAACGGAATGAGAACTCCGTTACGGAATTCGTGATTGGTACAGGACCAGTAAGTGTCATTTTCAGACCAAGATCCTCCCAAGTACAGCGGTCAGCACTCGCTGGATTTCCATTTTGGTCGAATTCACATGGCCGTTGTTCCGTAGAGATGTTGTCCAGACGTTGTTGTGTTGCCTCAATGATATCTTTGGCTTCAATTGAATCCACAACAGCAACTGCCATAATGGCTCGATCGAGTTTCATATCCTCTCCATCAAAGCATCCATTATCATCCGTACCTTCTTCGTTTGGTTGTCCACTACAGGCATTGGTGTTTCGAGCCAATTTGTCGAGACCGGGAGTCGGAGAACCGTCGTTTTCATACATCTCTCCAATAATCAAATCAATCGTGGTCTGGGAGGGGATTTCATACCCTCCTGCAAATTGATCATCCCCTGCGGACAAGGCCGTGTTCACGCTTGCTGCGAAGTTCTCGCACGCTTCTTGGAAGGATGGGCATTGACGTCCCAGTTCAGTGATGAAAGCGTCACGCACACGTGGAAGACTCGAATTGATTTCTTTCAGGACTGTTGATATGGAGAGAATGTAAATGACATCATCGCTTTCGTTGTCTGATATGTATGGATTGATGCTTTTCTCAACGTAGCTTATTTCTTGCAAAATCCTTTGGTCAGTAATGTTGTTTTTGTCCGACTCGATGTAAATGACCATGACGTTTGTTGTCCAATCCGTTTCAACCATTTCGATAAGTTCCTTGACTTCACTTCCATCCGGCAGATACACTTCCATATCGCCGTTGACATTCAGGGCAGGTTCATCCGGATCATCATCGAACTGCGTATCATCAAGAAATCCTGATGTTGTGACGAAGTACAGTGTGATCATCAGAAACAGGGCTACTGTGGCGATTGGAAAACGTGTTATCACGCCGGTTGCTCCAGATTTTTGCCATTCACGCTTGAGTCTTTTGGGCGCTTCAAGAACTGCATCAACCGCTTTTTTTGTATCAAATTCACGTACCCGAGCAGAGATATCAACGGATGCCACACGGACACGCTCGCGGCTGTAGTCAGCAATCGCTTGAAGTCGTCCAACATCTTCCTCATTGTGAGAGGATGTTTTGTCTTCGACGTCATCCGACATACGGCTACCCATTGGCCCCTTGGGTCCTTCATTGAAAGTATTGCTGTCTTGTTGTGAGGGAACCGTTGAAAAAGAAACGCAGTCAGGACGACTCGGACCCCCCCAGTCACAGGGGGTAGGGCCGGTGTTAAGCATGGGAACGCCTCGACTTCCAGAAAAGCGATGGTCAATCGACCTCGAAAAGAGCATACAAGAGCAACATTATGCTGATGAGGTCGCATATCAAAATCGATATGGTTTCAAACCAAACAGCGGCAAACCGATTTTTGTCATTGATACACCGCCACCCTATCCTTCTGGAACCTGGCACATCGGAGCTGTAGCTCAATATTCCATGATCGACGTCTTGGCACGTTCCCAACGACTGCTTGGAAAAGAAGTTTATTTTCCATGGGGTGTAGACCGAAATGGTATCAACATTGAATTCACCGTTGAAAAGAACACAAAGCGTAAAATGAAAACCTACGAACGTGAGGAATTTCTAAATCTGTGTCGTGAAACCATTGAAACATTTACCCAAGCAATGCGAAAAACGGCTGCTCGAGTTGGCTTATCCTGTGATTTTGCGGCAGAATACCTCACCGATGCTCCTGATTATCGCTCTGTTACTCAATCGATCTTCGTTGAATTGTTCAAGAAAGGAGACATTGTCGAAGATTTGAGGCCAAACATCTACGACCCAGTCGAAGGCACAACCATTGCTGATGCAGAGGTTGAGAGGATTGGACGAATGACCAAATTGGTTGATGTTCGTTGGTCAACAGAAGATGGGGAAGAACTTGTCATCTCGACAACACGGCCAGAATTAATCTGCGCTTGTGGAGTTGTCGTTGTCCACCCTGATGATCAGCGATACCAGCACCTTGTCGGCAAGAAAGCCAAACTTCCAATGCCTGTGAACGGTCGTGAATCATTCGTTGAAATTCAAACACATCCATCGGTGAAATCCGAATTTGGCAGTGGTATTTTGATGGTTTGTTCGTTTGGTGACCAAAACGACGTGGCCGTTTTTAGAGAGCTCGGCCTTACTCCATTCCAAGCCATCGATTTGAACGGATGCATGACATCGATTTCTGGCCCGCTCGAAGGATTATCCGTTCTTGATGCTAGGGCAAAGGCCATTGAGATGTTGGAATCAGAAGGCAACATCGATGCCATTGAAGAGCGACAACAGGAAGTTCCAGTCTCCGAGCGCGGAAAGAATCCAGTCGAAATCATTCTTCTCAAGGAATGGTATGTTCGACAAACACACATCCAAGAGAAAATGCTCGAATTGATTGAACAAATCGAATTTCATCCACCACGTAATCGACAATTTTTGCTGGATTGGATGGAGAACATCAGCATTGATTGGCCCATTTCACGTCGCCGATGGTATCACACAGAAATTCCAATCTGGTATTCGGAAAACGAGGACCACATCATTGTGCCACCTGCAGGCACATATGTTCAGCCATGGAAGGATGCCCCTCCAGAAGGCTCCCGAGTACTGCGACGAGATACACGAGAAGATGTTGGATCTTTTTCTGAACTCGAGAATGAAATGGGGCAAATCCGTGGTGAAGAAAAGGTATTCGATACGTGGATGGATTCTTCCAATTCCAATCTTTTTGTTAGTGGTTACCTCAACCAACCAGATGTCTTCGAGAAGGCTTTTCCAACGGCTCTACGTCCGCAAGGAAAAGAAATCGTTCGAACATGGCTGTATTACACTCTACTCAAGTCTGCATTGTTGCTCGAACAGCCAGGTTTCAAGCATGTGTGGATCGATGGATTGGGCATGGACCCATGGGGCAGGAAAATGTCCAAATCGCTTGGAAATGGGATTGATGCAGACAGTGTGCTTGAATGTGGGGCTGGAGGACGAACAGGGGCATGGAAGGTGCGTGGACCAGATGGTTCTGTTAGCCTAAAGGCGAACAAAATTGGAAGCGAGTGTTTCCGCCTTTGGAAAGCATGTGAAGCCCAAGTAGGGGACGATTTCCACATCAATCCAGAGGAAATTGAATCAAAGTACTTCGGTGTACTCACCAAAATCTTCAACGTTGCTCGGTTTGCGAGCCAGTTCGACTGTCCTGACGAAGAACCATCAACACCCTTCCCAATCGAAGATCGGTGGATTCAATCCGAATTCGCTGCAATGATGTCAACCGTTCAAACGTCTTGGGAGAACCTTGACATATATACCGCTACGCAAGCACTCAAAACATTTGGAACGGGTGTTTTGCCATCACACTGGCTCGAGATGGCTAAATCTCGACTCTACGATGGAGATGAACATGCAGCATGGACGATTCACAGAATTTTACGTGATTTCCTGGCGGCCTTCAGCCCAATATGTCCCTTCTTCTGTCACCACATTTCTATGACGCTCTATGGAACGAGTGCTGTTGACGTCGATTCTTTCCCGAAACTACCGGACATTGATGAGGATTTGAATTCCAAAACCTCAGACATTGAATCCTTCAACAGTGAGGTCTGGAAAACGAAGAAGGAAAATGGCTTATCGCTCAATGCTGAAATTGAAGGTATCGCCATTCCAGACAGTCTCGGTGGTTTCAAAGGCACACTGACACGCATGCACAAACTACTCTGATTCATCAACAAAATCAAGCGTAGTTTGTCGAGAATCCAATTCTTCGAGTTGGCCCAATCGAAATCCGATGAGACGTATTTTCTCATCTTGGTGAACGTTTTCTGCGAACAATCTGCGAACCTGCCTCAGAAACACATCCGTATCATCCATGGCCACGGGTATCGAACGTCCGTGCGTATGTGTTTCGAACCCAGTGTATCGAATCTTAACCTCTGCAAGGCGGCCTGCAATCCCCTCAGTACGGGCCTTTTCGAGCACCGTTTGTGTCAGCAGCTCCAACAGATTTAGGACGTGTTCATGGTCACTTTGATCGTTTGAGAATGTCCTCTCCTTACCAATCGAGCGACGTGATCGTAACGGACTCACCTCATTGGGTGTTGAACCTTCAACAACCCTCAACAACCAAGAAGCGAAACGTCTCGATGTCATACGAGAAAGAGCCAGTTCACCCAATTCGACCGCCTCATCCATGGTTGTCACACCCCACTCTGCAAGGACATTTGCTGTCTTCGGCCCGATACCAGGTACTTCTCTAACCGAACGAGTTTCAAAGAATTCTGTAATTTCATCTGGAAGAACGCGATGAATTCCGTTTGGTTTGTTGACTTCCGATGACATCTTGGCGATGATTCGCGTCGATCCAATTCCGAAAGAGGCTGTCAATCCAACCTTGCTATGAATAGCACGTTGCAATCTGCGAGCAAGGGCCATCGCCTCATCCCAGTCATGTTTTACAGATTCAGTAACATCAAGATAAGCCTCATCGATGCTCGCTTGTTCAAATTTATCTGAATCTTGCCTGAGAATCCTCATCACGCGTCTTGAAGCCATCGAATACAACGACCGAGTACCCCGGACAAAGCGTGCTGGGCCGAAGGGGTGGCCAGGGCATCGGCGCCACGCCTCAGAGATGGGCATGGCAGAACGGACACCGTATTCTCTCGCAGCATAGTTGCATGTTGAAACAATTCCCCGGCCACGCCCCTGCATTGGGTCTGATCCAATGATCAATGGTTCATTTTCAGGAAAACCATGGTGAAGGATTTCAACCGATGCGAAAAAAGCATCAAGATCGCAGTGGATAATGATTCGCTCTTCACGCACATACCCATACAGTTGGCGACAGTGTTTGAAATTCATCCTTCACTTTTCCATTACCGTCTGCAAAAACACTGAGGTTTGATTTCATCGATTGACAATACTTGGTGAGACAATGCTTCCAACGGTACGACAACGTAGTGAATTGCACATCCCTTCGACAGGCATTACCCTCCTTGAGGGATCGGGGTATTTTGGAAAGGATATGCGACTACTCGCTCAACATTGGACGGCCATTCTTCTTTCAAAAGGTCATACAGTGCATTGGATTGATGGAGGCCATCGATTTGACCCAAGCAGGTTCTTTCCAGCTATGCGTTCGCTCGATTGTCCCGTTGAAGACGGTTTACGTCGATTGTACATTGGACGAGGATTTACCTTGCATCAACTGCATGCACTGATTCGAAGAGTTCGACACGAGGTTGCGTTAACGCAGGCATCGATGATTGTTGTTGATGGTATGCTTGCGATGTTTCTTGATGAACAAATTAAACGCTTTGAAGCACGTTCTATTCTGCGTCATTGCATGGCTTCGCTCGAAGAAGTGGGGCAGCACTGTCCAATTCTCCTGCTTGATGGAAAGACCATGTCACCCTTACACCAACAACTCAAGCATACGATGCGACCTCATCTTGACCAGCGCATAGAAGGAACATGGGAGGATCGGGAAAAAACAACACTCCGAATCACAAGTTCCACAGGCACCCATCGAATCACCATGAAACAACCAGGTCATGCAATGGATCAACAACAACTGAACACATTTACATCCACTGATCCAACCGGACAATTGGTGGCTCAAGCAGTTGCTCTTCCGTCCATCCAAACGGAGCGAGAACCGACCATATCGAACGCACAGCGAGACGACGGTAATACTCGACATCGATGCGGCGAAGAGGAGGTTCCATGTGTTCACATTCCTGTGCTAGAACAACACGCTGTAACGGATTAAGGGGGTCTTTTGTGCACACAACAAAACGTACCTTCGAAGCCAATTCCAAAGGATAACCCAGCGATTCTGAGCGTTGATAGGCCAACATGGCAACGGTTTGCGAAGTATTCTTAGAAGGTCTTCGAGAAATACGTTGAGCAATGATCAGATCCTTTGGAATCACATGATGATGTTCAAGACGCCGTAGTTCGTCACAAAGAAGTCGCTGAATTTGAGATTGAACACGGTAACTTGGAAGGCCATCCACCAAATCATCGGCATCAGCAAGCATTTGCAAAGCTCGTGTTTGCATTTGAGCAACCCATGTGCAAGTTGAATGTTGTCGTAACTCAAGGCCTCGGATTTTCATTCCTTTCTCTCCGTATGCCCAATACTTGGTTAAGGAACCACCACTGTGCATCCGACTTGGAAGGAAAGCGATGCATCTGTAGGTTGCTTCGTATTCAAGAGGAATACCCGTCACCTTGTGGACGTGGTTGGAAAGTTCGATTGCAGAACGGTGCTGTTCTTCCAGAGAACGACCCTTAACATCCCGAATCCAAATGGAGTCAACAATAGCATGCAACACTTCCCAACCACGTTCTTGGGCGCAATCAATGGTTTGTAAGAGAAGTTCGCGAGCCCAAGCACAAATGGCTTCATGTGCTTCAATGCGACCAAAGCGAGCGTTGCGATATCCTGTGTAGCCGAAGCAGGTGACTAGAAGCCATTTGAGAGCATTCTGCTGACGATCAAATGCATCTCCTTTGACGACTATTTGCTGTTTAAGTCGACGACGACGTTCGATGAGAGGTGCAACAACTCGACCAAGAAAACCATGACGTCGTCCGCATGTGTGTGTCATCAGTTCAGGGACCTGAAAGGCATTTGAACACTGCTGAGGGAAAGCAAGACTCGCTGATTTCCATTGATGTTGTTGCAACTGGAATCGCTTTTTGGCTTCATCGGGATGGAGAGGTAATGGTTTGGTGTCCTCCGCCGGTTGACAACAACTGCAATTCAACGTCTCAGGAGAGATATTACGTGTTGCAATAATACTTGGAAAGAGACTTGCAAAATCAAGTTCAATGACGTTGGAATATGCACCAGGGCGGCTGTCCAAGTAGAGCCCACCTCGATCGGATTGCAACAAATCCCAAGCGGATTTCGTGTCTTCAGGGCGCGTCTTTTTCCACGGAACAAGCACACCATCTTCCATTGCCACACGGTATTGTATAGCACTGATGACCGACCCAGGAGATTTCCTTGCTGCATCGCTGATTCGCGTCGCAGAAACACGCGCAAGTTCGTACAGGCCGTCGAGCCCTCCTTCCCGAAACATGAAACTCGATGACAGATCGATATGAAGACGCCCTTCAAGCGGGAACTGAGGGTCACTTCGCAGCACCTGCCCATAGGATGAAAGAATCCTCGTCTGGCCAATCTGCCTTAGAGGAGTTTGGTTTCGTCCAAGGCAGAGCGATGCATGTTTGGCTTCGAGATAGGCAAGCAAGTGTGGAAATCCTTCGGTATTGCCACGTAACGAAAGCACGAGATCGGGGTCGTATTCCCGAAACCACTGTTCAAGTTGTTGGAGTGACGTTGGTTGTTGCAGTCGAAATACAATTTGGGATCCTGTGATGTTACCGGAGGTATCGCATGGTGTAACGAGAACCTGTGTTGGCTGGCGACACAACGTTTCGCCTTGACCAAACTGCTCGAGAATAACCTCAATCTGGCAACAACGCCAATCGCGCCGTTGGACGTCCCTTTCCAAGAGCGAGAGGGTGTTGTTTTGGAGACATACAGGCGATCCGATGGTCAGTCGCTTTGAGGTAAGATACTGCTGTTCAGCACGAATGTCCACGGAATAGAGAGTATATCGAACATGCTCACCACGCGCATCGATGTGTTCGGCGAGTGAACGCAATGTTGAGCACGATTCGAGCATGATTCCAAGCATGCGTTCTGCGTCAGTTGAACCCAATTCAGGTCGCTTCTTCTCAAAGGTACAACGTTGCAGACCATAACGGAGCCAGAGTTCTGGCTGCGACAACCATTCGACAAGATGTTGGAGATCCGATGAACTTCCAGCGACATGAAGCGTAGGATGCCAGGGCTCACGAAATGAAACAACAGAGCCCTCCTCTGTCACAATCCATACTAGCATTTCATGTTGCGCTGAACAAAGATGAGCATCCAAAATCCATCCATTAGTGCTGTTCATTGTCGTCTCCACCCGAGGACAGAATGTGTTGCTGAAGAGCCGCAATACGTTGTTCAAGCGCTTGTATTCGTTCGTGAGCACCGAGAATCATTGACAAAAACATCGGCCTCCATGCCTCGTGTGCGGGAAGCATCCCTCCTGCTGCTCGACGCATCCGCACATCATGGAGCATCGTATCAAAGTGACAACGATCCTCATTGGAAAGAGCACGACGGTACGGCACAAGTACCTCAATTTCTTGTTCCACACGTCCTCGCCATGTTGGTACAGTTCGTCCCATAATCTCGGAACAACGAGCCCTAGGGAAGTGTTGTGAGAACCCCTTCTGAAAAGTGAAAATGGTCAGGAAAGATCGCTTCGGTTGACTGTGGTTTCAGCCATACCACCATCCAAAACGACCAGAACTGCATCGACGATATCCAGCCCAACACGTCGTTGTGCTTCAATTGTAGCAGCACCAATATGAGGTGTACCATGGAAATTCTGATGCTGGAGAAGAGGCGAGGATGGATCGACTGGCTCGTGTTCGAAGACGTCGAGAGCTAAGGATGACAATTGTCCAGATTCCAATGCTGCGAAAGCTGCATCCTCATCAACGATACCGCCACGAGCACAGTTAACGATATGATTGCCACATTTGAGATTGAACGGATCAACGCCTGGCATCATCTTAATCCGGCGTTGATTGACAAGATGATGTGTTTCATCCGTAAGGTTGCAATGAATGGAGATATGCGTACACGTCTTGAAGAGATGATCGACGTTTTTGTGCATCGTAACACCTGCTTTCTTGGCGATTGCAAGTGGCAAGTAGGGGTCATATGAATGGACTTCCATTCCAAAAGCTTGGGCTACTTTGGCAACACCCTGTGCAATCCTCCCAAAACCGACAAGTCCGAGCCTCTTCCCATAGAGTTCTGTCCCTTTGAGTTCTTTTTTTGCCCAACCACCGTCACGAAGTGAGCGATCTGCACGTGGAATAAATCGAAGAGAAGAAAGCAAATGCCCAACCGTCAATTCTACAACGCTTTGAGTACTTGCTCGAGGTGCATTGACAACCGGTAGACCCAAGCGAGAGGCCGCAGCGAGGTCGATGTTATCCACACCGACACCAGCACGTGCAACAACCTTCAATCGAGGTTGACTCGCTTCCAACATTTCTTGCGTGATTTTGGTTGCACTGCGAACAATGATTGCGTCAAAATCTGCCAATGCCCCTTCAACCAGCTGATCGTGTTCGATAAATTCCTGAACAACTTCGCAACCAGCATTTTCGAGTTTCTTAACGGCCTCTTGCGCCATACCGTCGGTAACAGCCACTCTTCGCATGTTTGATGATAAACAAAGAAGTGTTAGAACATTGGGTTTGAATCCAATTTTCACAATGAATTCATAGCAAGGAGACAACTAGGCCGGTGCAGTGAGCATATGGCAGCAGAGGTTGATATCCAGTCACTCGTCTGGGCTTTAGGCATCCTATCTGTTCCTGTCTTGACAGCCATTCCACTCCGCTTCATGTGGCAGTATTGGATTGGTGGAAGTCACGAGGAATCCGAGTATCGAACCAACGTTCGGCAAATCATTGACTCTGGTAGACAATTGGAAAGTTACCGACATTCACTCAACGATGTTGCTCGGAGTTTGAGAATTACTCCATCACGTCAACGGTTGATAGAAGCAGACATTTTGAATCCATTATCGATTTCGCATTTCCTTATCCTGCCTGCACTCATCATTTTTCCACTCGCTTTCCTCGTGGCCCTTCCCGTCATGCTTGTTGGGCTACCTGTGATTCTTCTGGTTGAATTTGTACTTATCAGACAACGTATCTTAATTCGAATCATGAGTCTTGTCGAGCGAACAATGCATTGGCAGATCATTCACATTCCACAAGCTCATCGCGGCAACCCAGCACAGGAGCGAAATTACACCGAATTTTCACAACACATCGAACATTTTCACAGAGTACCACGAGGCGTTTTTCTCGGATTGTTCGCCTATCTTATCGTTCATTGGATCTTCAAATTGGATAACTTTGGCACAGAAATCATTCTTTCTTCCTTGTTGTACATCGCTTTGCTCGCATTGGTTGGCGTATTGTCAACTGCTTTTGAGACAGACCTCGTTTTCGTTGACCCATCCAAAGGACGCCTGATTCCGATCGATCAATGGGTCGAGTCTTTGCTCAAGCCTCTCGTTGGAGTGGGTTTGATTTTCCTTCTTGGCCGAGATTTACTTGAGGAAGCCCGAGGTGGGAATGCCGCTCTTTTTGCTGCAACGTTCCTTGCGATTCTCTATGGTGCAGCAATTGTTGGTATTGCCTATCAATGGGGGTACTCTTCATGGAGAGGCCGGAGAGTTCAACGCTCCTTTGAACAACAGGTTATTGAGGAACTCGATCCTCTTTCCTACGACTTGACACGCAGCAAAGGTCGTATCGAATTTATTGTTCGAAAACCAATGGCTGAACGGCTCCAAGAGATCGAGGAAATTCATACTGGACAACTGACGTTCGAGGACCTTGAATCAATGCCCAGCAGTGCTCCACAAGGAGCGCCACAGAATCCGCTTTAATCTTCGATTAATTCAGCGTCCATTGATGTCGAAACCAATAGTTTTGGATCATCAACACGACTTGAACGCACGAGGTAACCGATTCCTATGGCACTAAGAAGAAGGAACAAAAAGAAGAAACTCGAAGCACCGAAGTAATCGGAAAACAAATCCCCTAGTGCAGAGAAGAATCCTTCTTCCGCATCATCGGATTCGACTTGCTTTGGCTGAATCAATGCAACAACGGCTTGTTGGTCGTACACAGGACGCGTGAAAGTGAGCATGCCATCGTAATCCGAGTCATACGCATCGGAAGGAATAGCTGGGTCGAGATCTGAATAAAAATCCGGTCGCTGTTCTATTGAAATATCAACTGGTTGGCTCAAGTCCAACGTCAGCGTTACATCAACTGTGTAAGGGATGCGTGATTCAAAGAACTCAGGGTCATTGAGGATACCGAGGAATGTAAACGCTTGACCTGTGACATCGAAATGTGCCCATGAATTCCAGTGAGTGGATTCAACATCCAGATCGCAAATCCAAGCATCCGAAACACGCGTGCAAGCCCCTTGTGCATCGTTGCTTCCATCTTCTCCGAGATCGATTTCAAGTTGTAAAGCACCTCCTTGAGCTGTATCCAAATCAAATTCTGTTGGAACAAATCGGGCTTCCATTTGCGTGGTTCCGTTTGGAATCCAAACGTAATGAGAGTCTTCCGTGTAATACACCGCACCTGTGGCACCATTGTTGAAATGATTCCAATCACCTTTCCAACTGTGACTTACCCGGTCTGTGTTGACTGGAATGGATGCTTCAACCATTATGGATTCATAGATAGCCCATGCATCCCAGACGGTGTACTCAGGATGATCCACAAATCCGTCTCCGTCTTGATCACGCATCAATTGGAGCGTCCGAGCCAAAGCCATGGCTGCATCAACATCGGTCAACCCGTGACCAATTCTCCAATCGTGGCATTCTCCCGTTGCTGAACGATAGCATTCTTCTGGAATATCATTGCATGAATCATCATCGTTACCATCTTCGCAGGCATTGGCCATTCCTTCGTATCGGGCCGTAAGTTCCAGGATTAATTCAAGCTCGTGAACACGAGAATAGTTGGCTGTATCCCAATCTTCGAATTGCCCATATGCAGCAGTGCCCTCGCCGCCGACGAGGCTATCTCCCTCATCGTGGTCTTCACGATGATAATCTGCAACTCCTAACGAAGGAGCAATATCAAGGATAACACCTGCCATACCACCGACGTGAGGTGTAGCCATGGAAGTCCCAGAAATGGCCATGTAATACAAATCACCCTGCGTGCGAGTGCTCGCGTCAATGGCGGTTCCGCGTGGAGCAGTAGCCCAAATATCACGACCTGGGGCACCAACGTCGGGCCAAGTATGCTGTTGGTTCATGCAACCTCTTGAGGAGAATGATGTGACTTGTGTTCCATCATGAGTGAGAGCCGCAACAGAGATTGCAGATGGTGTGTTGGCGTAGACGTTGGTTCGCAGATCACCACCACATTCGCCTCCACCACCAGAGCCACCCGAATTGGAGGCAGCGAAAATAACGGCAACACCGTTCTCAAAAGTGAGTTTATCAGTTATAGTAGCAATAGCACCGTTTGGATCGTAATCCCCATCTGTTCCCCATGAATTGGATACAACACGAATATGGTAGGGGTTTTGAGATGGAATAGAATGTTCATATGTCCATTCAAGACCTTGTTCAGCAGCAAAAATTGATGCTCCATCACCGGTTCCTAGCGCAACCATTTGTCCACCTTTTGCGACGCCTGCTCTTCGGCCAGCAGACGCATCGCCGTTACCAGCAATTGTTCCACCGACGTGTGTTCCGTGGCCGGAGGATGTATCGGAGTTCTTTGTTTCTGTCCAGACGCCGTTCCATTTTGCTGAATAAATCACCTTCTCTCCAGTCCATGGTTCGAGATAATCAAAATCTGGATGGCCAGCATCGACACCAGTGTCAAGGTCAACGACAGCGGTGCCATCACCGTCCCACTCCGTGAAGGCATTGTCCGTCTCAAACTGCACATTTCCATTCACATCGATAATGGCACGATGCCATGCATCCGTTGCCCTGACTACATGTGTGGTTTCATGCATCATGAGGGATGGGTCGGTAGGATCCCCGCCCCAATCCGGTGGCAGATAGAAGAAATCCAACTCCCGATTGAGTTCAAGATACTTCATACGTTCCCAGTTCGAAAGTTGGCGAATGACATCGGTGGGGGCTTCAATCAGTCCACCATCGATCAACTTCGCTTCATGTAGGTGTGTCGCTCCCATCTTTGAGAAGTAGGCTAAATCATCTTCTGTGACCGGAGATTGTAACTGGAAAATAACCTCAAAGGATTCATCGACCGTCTGAGTTGATTGTAGTGCAGACTCAAGAGCAGCATCCATTTTTTCGATATCACCGTAGGGATTTGTGCCCTGTACCAAAGGAGAAGTCAGTGAGAGCAGAAATACCAATTGAAGGAAAAAAACCAAGTGAATTTTCTTACGTTGCAATTTGGCCATAATTAACCGACGCAAAGTCACTTCAAATGTGTTTGCACTTACTGTGAGAGCCAAGGAATCTCATCAGGAATCTCTGCAAATATATTTGCTGGAAGTGCTGTTTTAATTTTCGATACTGAACCAAGTTTTTCAGCGGTTTTGGTTTGCCATTCAACAAACTCCTCGAAAGATGCCATGGACAATATTGGATTGTTTTGGCGATTCCATCCAAGGGTTTGCAATTCTGTACCCGGTGGCTCGTGACCACTGCAGACAAGTACATCATCAGGCAACTCGGACAACGATTGAATCGAGTTCCAGTGTTCGAGAAGGCGACCACTTGGGAGGTCATCTCTTCCAACACCTGCATCACCATTGAACAAGAAATCCCCTGTGAAAATGTGACCGTCGATACAGATGATGACAGAATCTTGGGTATGGCCTGGAACGTGAAGGAATGAATATTCGACGCCAGCGATGCTGATGGAGGAACCTTCGTCGATATAATCCGTGACGCCAAGTGACGCAGTATCCTTCCACATGTAAAACGGTATACTTCGGTCCTTTGAAAGCGTAAAGCATGCCGTGATGTGATCTGCATGCGTGTGTGTTGCCATGCAGGCTACAAGACTGAGGCCTCGTTCGCTCAGCACCGATTCATAATGCGTGATATAATCGTACACAGGGTCAATTAAAACGGCTTGACCGTTGTTTGAAACAAGATATGAGCAAGCCCAGCCCTCAGGACGAATGTCTTCTACGTGCATGTTTCAACGATTGGGAGGCCCTACTTCAACCCATTCCAGCAAAGACGAGGCTTATTGAAGGAAGGGGGCAACGATAGAATATGCACCCGAGGACCGTCGTCTATCTCGAACACGATGGAAAACTTCTGCTTGTAGATAACAACGGAAACGGTCCAAAAGACTGCGTTATGGGGCGAAGCACAAGCGAAGTCATCCTTCGATTTCCAACGCCTGAAGAGGTCGAAAGTCATGGAATTTCATGGAAAGCTGGGCGAGAAACAGATCTCCGATTTGGGAATGATACATTCACAGTCTTACACGGCGAACCGGAAATAGATTGGCCTGAACATTGGACATGGAAAGACAAAGTTGCCTCTGACAACGCTGTTCATCCAGTTGCAAGAGAAGCAGTCTATCGTTCCATACACAGGCTGGTCTCTAAGGTAATGATAAGGAACAACGAGAATGAGATTCTCATGGCAAAAGTGGAGAGAGGATTTTTCAAAGGATATTGGGGCTTGCCAGGAGGTTACATGAATCACAGTGAGGAACCAGCAGAAGGTTGCGTGAGAGAGACACAGGAAGAGCTTGGTATTCTCATTGAACTCGAAGACAGAAAACCAGTCATCACACAACGTTCGTTCTTCAGAGATGGTGTATCTTTTGTCAGTTTCACGTATTGTGGTCGTTGGAACGGAACGATTGAAGAATTAAAACTCAAAGAGGGGGAAATCGAAGCTGCTGCTTGGTTCCCTCTGAACAAGGCTATTGAAAATGCAGCGTCTGAATTTGATCGAATAGCCCTTGAATCGCTTCAAGATTGAACAAGGTCTTTTGCTGCTTGCAAGGCATCGTGAAGGCCTTCTGCATCCGAACCCCCACCTTGAGCCATCGTCGGACGGCCTCCGCCTCCTCCTTTGATGTGCGGAATGATCGAGCGAAGTAATTCTACAGCATTGTAACGATCTGCAGCAATCGTATTCTCCGTGCAAGCCACCATGAGTTTGCCTCCACCTTCTTTTGAACCCAAAACCGCTAACGTAGGTTTTTCTTGATCACGGGTGAGTTCCTGCAACATGGAAGTCAATTGCTTCAGGTTTCCTTCAACCTCCATAATCACCACACGAACTCCGTCAACTGACATTGCATCGTCGCCACCACCGGAAGTTCGAAGTCGTACGATTTCTGCCTCAAGTTGTTCAATACGTTTGCGTTGTTCTTTCCACTCAGAGAAAAACCGCTCTGCAGTTTTGGGAAGATCTTCTGAGGAGACAGCAAATGTTTGCGATGTTGCACGAATCAATTCGTCCTGTTCTCGTGCAAATTTGAGTGCGGACTCACCGGCCACGATATGAAGACGCTCGACGCCGTCTTGAACCGCTGTGGAACGTATGACACGAATCGAGCCAATTTGTCCTGGCTCGTCATGGTGTGTTCCTCCACACGCTTGGACGTCGTGGTCAGAAATACGAAGCACGCGGATTTCATTTCCTTTTGGTGCGCCTCCTTGATAGAGGTCAAAGCCGTGTTTCTTGTCTGCTTCATGACGAGGAAGAATGGTCTTTTCAGTACGAGAAACCTGTCCAAGAACCTCATTTGCTAGAACTTCGATAGCATCTAAATCATCTCGACTGAGACGACGATAATGGGTAATATCTAGGCGAGCAAGTTCGGTTGATTTGTTGGCTCCTGCTTGGTAAATATGAGGGCCTAAAATTCGTCGTGCAGCACCACCGACGATATGGACAGCCGTATGGTGATCCATCAGTTGTTTTCGTCGACGCCAATCAATGGTTCCATGAACGAGGTCTCCTATTTCAAGAGGACCATCACAGAGATGAAGGATAAGATTCTGTTCCTTTTGTGTGTCCAAAACTTGACGGGAGGTCCCGTCTGTTGTGAGGGAGCCGTAATCACCTTCTTGCCCTCCACCTTCAGGATAAAAACAGGTTTCTGAAAGAACAACTGCATGCGTGGCCCCATCCGGTCCAACCCCTTCAGCAAGAGGGATGGAAGCCAATACACTGGCATCGAAACTTCGTTGTTGAACGTCGTTGTAGTACAATGGCACAGTTTCTGGCAGAACAGGTAATTGATCGACCAATGAGGTTTGTTGGCTTGTTGCTGCTGCAGCTTTTGCCATCTTTGCATGACGCTCAGCCATTTCTGCAGAAAATCCTGTCCGAAGTCGCAAGCGTTCCCAGCCAATCCTCTGTGCCATGTTGATAACCATGTCAGGAGGTAGCCCGTGCGAATCATTGAGTTGGAAGAGCAGTTCGTCAGGCAACTCTTCAGCACTCTGCTCAATGGATTTTAACGACTGTTGAATGAGGTTTGTTCCCTTTCTCAAGACTTCACTGTAACGTTCTTCTTCAAGAGTCATAATGGTCAAAAGACCGTCCCTCGTCTGTTTCATTTCATGCCCAGCCATGTTGACATCGAGATGGTGGTTAATGAGATCGGAGAGTGAAACATCAATTCCCAAATCATCTCGCATTCTCAAGATTCGGCGCGCAAGCATCCGTGCCAAATAACCTGCTTTTGCGTTCGAGGGGACAAGACCATCTCCGAGCATATGTGACAATGCATGAAGGTGGTCTGGGATCGCATAAACACGAGAGAGTGGCTCGGTAATGGCCAAAAATTGTTCTTCTGTCAAATCTACGCCGCGTTGTTCAAGGCGAGTAATGAATATCTGTGAGAGTTCGTCCGCATCAACACCTGGTTCGATGTTCATGATACCATTGAGACGGCTCATCTCGCCAAGAAGTTGATTTAAATCCAAATCAGGCCATTGCGATACAACCTCTGAAAATCCAGACAGGCCCTTGAGCCATTGAACGGTTTCAGGGTAAATTGCCTCATAGATGGTAGGTGTTCCTGCAGCAGCCCAACAAAATCGCTCAAGACCGTAACCAGTGTCGATGATTTGCAATGGCATTTCTCTGTAGCGATCACCTTTGAGTTCGATTTCACCATCCTCTGATTCCTCAAGGTTCATGAAAACAAGTGTTGCGAGTTCAAGGCCGCCAACAATGACTTCAACTGCAGGTCCAGCGTTTCCACCACCACACCACGGATTCTCGACATATGTGATCTCGTTGGCCTCGATCCCAAATGTCTCTGTTAACATGGAATGGCAGTATGCTACACACTCTTCCATCCAATAGTACATCTCACCTTCTTCTGGACGATTGAAGACGTGATGGGCCATCATCTCGAATGTGGTCAGGTGTCGTCCAGAGCGACCAACAGCATCAACATCGGTTAATCGAATACACGGTTGTGATATCGTAAGCGGATTTGCAGGAGGTGCCACTTCTCCTGATGTCACGTGCGGCTGGAAATCAGCAATTGATGCAATGGTGAGGTGAATATCATCTCGCCATCTTGCAAGGACAGGATACGGTTCAACTCGGTGGTGAGCTTGCGTTTCAAAGAAGGAGAGGAAGGCTTCACGCATGGCGTCTTTTAGAGAACGACCACGTTGGTCAAATCCTTCGATCAAGGGTTTGCCGATGAAGGAATATTCATCTTCATGCGTATCGCCGCAGGTTGTACGTTGCGGATCGCATGTCCAGAACCACAACTCCGTGATACGACATTGCCGACGAGTGTAACCATTGTCATGGAACACAGCCAAGTCAATAGGGGGTAGACTCATACCAACGCCTCCAGTTCGTGGGGGATACTCATTCCTTTCAACCCTCCCTTTCGTTGACGTGTAAATGTGGAAATCATCAAAAGAAAGATGTTGAACGACAACCATGGCTGCAGATTGGACCAAGCACGTCGACTTGTCGTCGCCGGGTGTTGTCCGTATCAAGGCTCACAACCGAATGAAGGTTGATGCAGCCATCATCTCAACAATGGAAGAGATTGAGAATTATCAAGATGGACGCGGACCAATTCAACTCATGAATGCAACAGAACTCTCCGGAGTTGTTGGAACTGCATGGGGCATGGCCGATTGGCATTATGGATATGGCCTCCCAATTGGAGGGGTTGTCGCAACGGATGTCGAACATGGTGAAGAAGGAGGTGCAATTTCACCCGGAGCAGTTGGATTTGACATCAATTGTGGCGTTCGTGCGGTTGCACTCAATATTGAGGCAAATGACATTCCGAACTTGGAAAAATTAGCCCGTCGATTGAACGGCAGGATACCTGCTGGCGGCTCAGGCAAAGGCGGCATCGACCTAACGGAATCGAAATTGGACCTAATTTTGAGAGGGGGACTCAGCGAGCTTGAATCGATCGATGTTGAGCAGCATCATGCGGTTGGCTCGGTTGAATCTGAAGGTTCATTTGAAGTCGACGAGTTGTCGATCAGTCATCGAGCAAAACAAAGAGGGATGAAGGCACTCGGTACGCTCGGTAGTGGCAACCATTTTCTTGAACTCCAACGCGTATCGGAAATTGTTGATGAGGATACGGCGCAACATTGGAACCTATCCGAACATCAGGTTGTAGCAATGATTCATTCTGGTTCCCGAGGACTTGGACATCAAGTATGCAGCGATCATATCCACCAATTAGAACTGCGGCTTAAACAACGAGGAAATGATTGGGTTGACGAGGAATGGGGATACGTTTTACCAGATCGTCAACTCGCCTCAGCACCAATCCACTCCAAGCAAGGTCAAGCCTACCTAAACGATATGAAAACCGCAGCCAATTTTGCATTCACCAATCGTGCAGTTCTTACTGACCGGTTGTTCAAAGGCTTGAAGGCTGAACTCGGTCAAGAAATTGAACTGTCAACACTCTATGATGTATCACACAACATTGCGAAGATCGAAGATCATGTCATTCATGGCAAAAATTGTACATGTGTCGTGCACAGAAAGGGTGCAACAAGAGCATTCAGCGGGAATCAGCCCGACATCCATGCATCGTTTACGGCTACAGGCCAACCTGTTGTTGTACCAGGCGACATGGGACGTGGCTCGTGGTTGATGGCTGGTCCAAAATCACAACAAAACCAGGCCTTTGGTAGTGCTTGTCACGGAGCCGGCAGGGCATTATCTCGCTCTGCTGCACGGAAACAAATCAATGGTGAACGAAAAGAAAGCGAACTTCGAGACAAAGGGATTGTTGTACAAGCAGCAACCAAGAACATCCTTTCCGAAGAAGCACCAGAAGCATACAAAAACGTTGATCAGGTTATTGAAAATACGAGCCGAGCCAAGCTTGCTCGGCCTGTTTTGCGTCTTGAGCCAATGGCCGTGATCAAAGGATGATCACATGCAAGTGTTGGCTAGCGGATGTCCGCCTGTCGGAGCAGATCCGCTGTGAACACCATCTGGCTCTTCCACAATCACCGAGAGTAATGTGTTGACAAGTTCTTTCAAATCGTCGACTTGGCTTTGCAACTCCTTGATGCGTGCCTTCGTATCGTTCTTCTTTTCAGTAGCAGTGCTCATGTATATCCCATCCGAAGAAGTTGCCTTCTTCAAATCAAATTTAATCTCGACAACTCTTAATGTTTACCGATTAGAATTTGCTTAGGAGTTGATTTGTTGGTGGAGCCACCGGCGAGGATCGAACTCGCGACCTCCTCATTACCAATGAGGTGCTATACCACTAAGCCACGGTGGCGGCGTCCATCCCACCAAGCATTTCGATATAACCGCTTCGCGTCCTCGCAAACAAGCATTCAGCGTGTGAGTTGGCGCCGAGAGAGAGATTTGAACTCCCGAGGGACGGGCCCACGCGATTTCCAGTCGCGCGCACTACCAGGCTATGCGATCTCGGCTCGCAAACCAATCCAATGAACATCAGGGTTTAACGCTCTCGCTTGTCAATGTTGCAACGCAAGAACCTCAAAGGGGGACGTTCACGGGTCGTCATGGACGGTGGGGATTCCGTGGCCCATGACGCATCCCATGATGCACTTCCGTTCCGCTTGAACGATGTCGAAATTCAACCAAAATTCTTTGACGTTCACCCACTCATACCACAGATTCGCCAAGAATTGATGTTCCAGTGGAGATTGATACGCACCGATTGGAACCAACAGTTCACCATAGCCATCCTGTCTGCAACCCTCGCTGTCATTCTGGGATCTCTAAATATGGATATATTCGATGGCGGTAATGCAAAAATTGGAGGTTTGGAGGGACTACAAATCGCAGGAAGTACAGCATACTTCCAAATGGTCGTATCCTTACTTGTGTGGGGATGGTTCCTGTTCATGTTGATTCAAATGTTCCCAATTATGCGCACGCACACGATTACGCTTCTCATGATCTGGGCTGGGCTTGGAATAGCGCAAGTTTTCTTCCATTCAACCAACAAAAATTTTCCATTGGACTTGTCCCTCTCAGATATGATGGGGGGATTCCTCATTACACTTGTCTGTATCTTTTTCCTGTACTTCTTCATCAAGGCCGTACGGGAGACGAGAGATCTCCATGTCGAAACGCATCATTTGCACGAAGACGTTCGAGTGATGGAGGAATCAATGCTCGAGCACTCATTACGGGGGTGGGCATTTGTGTGCGCCGCATGGGCTAGCTTTGCCATGCTCAGTGCCTGGACAGGAGCACAATACATCGCAGAACGCACGGGTTCTCGAACGTGGGCGTTGGCGCTACACATTCTCTTTTCGATTCTAACCATTCCACTCTTGTTGTGGACGGTGTGGTTTCCACAGAGAATGCTTGGAAGTGAAGCACGTGTTCGGACGAAGGCGGCTGTTTCTGCGGATGAGGATCTCATGAGCAAGGCAGAGATTGTTGAGGTCTCTCCCGATCAGGAGGCATGGTGATGAATTTAAGCAAACTACGTGAAGATTTTCCAGCGCTGTGTGAGGACCAACCCGTTGCCTATCTAGACAATGCTTGTGTCACACTCCGGCCACACTCCGTCATCAGCGCAATCACAGACTATTACACGAAAACACCTGGATGTGGAGGTCGTTCTGTACACCGATTTGGAACGACAGTATCGAAAACGATTGCAGATTCAAGAAGGAAACTTGGAAAATTTTTCAATGCCCCGTCCGTC
Source organism: Candidatus Poseidoniales archaeon (assembly GCA_038105035.1). Classification (GTDB taxonomy): domain Archaea; phylum Thermoplasmatota; class Poseidoniia; order Poseidoniales; family Poseidoniaceae; genus MGIIa-L2. The sequence goes on from JAYOBT010000001.1 coordinate 152,203, forward strand.
AATGAAATCGTCTTTACTCGCAATGCAACGCACAGTCTTAACCAAGTTGCTAAAGGACTATCCTGGGAAAAAGGAGATATTGTCCTTACAACGGACCGGGAACACAACTCCAACCTTGTACCATGGCTGCAGCTCGAAGAAGAGCAAGGTATTGACCACCGCGTCGTGGCTTCAAACTCAGACAATACGTTCGATCTTGAAGCATTTGAACACATGTGTGCAGAAGCAGGCAAAAAGTTGCGGATGGTTTCGGTTAGCCAAGTAGGTAATCTCGATGGGATTGAAACTCCAATCCGAGAGATTACAAAAATTGCAAAGGATTTTGATGCGCTCGTTTGTGTCGACGGTGCCCAATCTGCACCGCACATGCCCGTCGATGTGCAAGAAATGGACATTGATTTCTTCGCTTTCTCCATTCACAAGATGCTGGGTCCTTCAGGAATGGGAGGGCTATGGGGCAGAGAAGACCTACTCAACAACATGCGTACCATCCAATCCGGTGGCCAGACTGTAAAGACATCTCACTATGATGGTGTCGAATGGGCTACGTCGCCTTCAAAGTTTGAGGGAGGACTCGGGCATTTCGCAGGAATGATGGCAACTGGAGCTGCGATTGATTACTTGACGAATCTCGATATGGAACAAGTCCATGAGCATGAAATTCACCTTAACCGAATCATGTCCAATGGCGTGAAGAATCTTGATGGTGTTTCGATCATTGGTCCAGAGGATGCTACGCAACGTGGCGGGATTTGTTCCTTACTTTTGGACGAGAAACTTCCAGCACATGACATTGCACTGCTTCTTGACGAAGTATCAGGCGTCATGGTACGATCTGGCCAGCATTGCGTTCATTCTTGGTTCAATGATAGAGGATACAATGGCTCATTAAGAGCGTCTGCGTATTTCTACAACACTGAGGAAGACGTCAAGCGCTTTGTCGATACATTTTCCGAAGCAGTTCAAGCATTTCAGTGAGGATTACTCATGACAGACAATCATGGTCCAGACACGAAAGTCGAGGGCCTATCTCCACGATTGGAGAAGGATCTAGAGATTGTAAGACGGATTGTTAGCGTCGCTACTGCAGCCCTTCTCATTCTGGTTGCAGGTTTTGCTTACAACATAATAGTAGGCGACGGTCTTACATTTGTCAAACCGAGCGATGCGTTGATTGAATCTGAACAAACCTACAGAGAAATGATCAACATACCCAGTGGTTATTCTGGTTCTGGAGTCAATGTATGCATTGTAGACACTGGTATGGAATTAAATCACCCAGATATGGAAGGGTTCGAAGTAGCTGGATGGGTCGACATCGTCCAAGGTAAATCGAATCCATACGATGATCACGGGCATGGTACGAACATGGCAGGTATCCTCGTAGCAGACGGCTGGATTAACGGGATTGCAAAGGATGTCAATCTGTATGTCGCAAAAGCACTGCTTGCCAATGGCTCCGGATATGAAGAAGACGTTGTTGCGGGAATCGATTGGTGCATCGGCCAAAACGTGAGTATCATCTCCCTCTCGCTCGGCGGGGGACAGGATGTGTTTCCATTGCCTGGTTCAAATGGTAGGTCAATTGAAGACTCAGTAAACGATGCAACAGCACGCGGCATTTTTGTTGTCGCAGCGGCAGGAAACGACGGTGGTGAGGGTGACGATGGAGATGTCGCATCACCAGGAAGTGAGCGCAGAGTTATTTGCGTCGGTGGTGTAACGCAGTCAGGCGATCACTGGTCAAAATCCTCAACTGGGAACAATGGCTTCAGCGCACTTCCTTTCAAACTCCCACGCGGAGACCCTGACAAAAAGCCTGAGTTGGTTGCGCCGGCAAAGGACGTTCCAGTACTCAATACACAAGGAACATGGTCAGCGTCTAGTGGAACCAGTGCCGCCACCGTTTATGTGACTGGGGCCATCGCTTTGTTGCTTGAAGCACAACCACAGTTGGCAAGCAATGGCACTTCAGGGGAAGTTTCAACCATTGATGAAGTCAAAGATTGGATTATGCAATCTGTTCAGCCAAAAGAAGGACAGACCGATCATGATGACGATTATGGATACGGACTGCTCGATATCGATGCCCTTCTGCAGTTGGCTGATGAGCAATCTACCGCTTGAAAAACGCTACGATCGTTCCCCCAAAAAGAGGTACAAAAGCTATGTGATAGGATGGTTGAATTTGTTGAATCAATTCAATCCAGGCATTGAAACCGTCTACCTTCGCCTGACCTTCTTCATCAAGTTCATCGTAATCACCAACCGGTGTGTCGGGTTCTGTCGTGTACAGGACGCCGTTATCGGCGAGCAGATCCATTGCATTTCGTACATCACTGGACAACCGGGAGAGGGGTGAATCAACAACGATGGCATCATACTCTTCGGCCAATCGTCGTTCATCGCTTCCAACACCTGAGGCGGTGGTTAACTTCCACGCCTTTTCCTCTGCACAAAGTGTCGCAAAGTCTCCGACGATGATGTTGGACCATGATGCGGCATCATATCGAGTGAGAAGGCGGTGGAGGATAACACCGAATTTTGCCCCTTGCTCGATGATATCAAAACGCGAGACTGCATGTTCTTCGAACAAATCGTACAACCATGCTGAGCGATGTCCGATACTTCCTCCAATTTCAAGTACACGAGTTGGTTCTTGCCGGCCGAGGGCATCTCGGAGTCGACGAAGTACGGATATGGACCAAGTTGACAATCCCATGTGCTCCAATTGAGTGGCAATGTTTGCAGCAATTTCTGGTTCGTCACGTGAACGATCATGATCTGCATTCAAGAGCGTTGGCAATATTTGGTCACGGCCAATCTCGCTCATGGTAACACCTCAGCGACGGCTTGATTTGAACACTGTGACGGAACCACGTGCGGTGGATTCAAAGGGGGCATGCTTCGAGAGCAACCTGAGAAGCATGGATGATGAATTCTATGATGACGACATCGATGACGACGAGGTCATCGAAAATGCTGTTCTTTGCCCCAACTGCGAAGACGTCACAGGCCATCAAATTCTCAAAGAAAAAGAGATTGGTCGAGGAAAGGATTACCTCCTGCGATGTGAAACTTGCTCAACTGTCCATGAGATTCAATTTCGAGCACCTCCTCTAAAGCGCGTACCGTTCATGCTTACGGATGGTCCTGAATCATACATGGCTACAATTGATCTTGATGCTGACGAGTGGTTGGAACTGAATGATGTGTTTGAGCATGATGAGATGGCTTGGAGGATTACTCGTCTCGAAGCCAATACGGGGCCTGTTGAAGAATTAGAAGCGGCAAATCTTGTCCGTGCGGTCGCGCTTCGTCAAGACATGCTTCGCGTCAAAATCACAAAGACACGAGGAGAATTCTCAACACCTGATGTTCTCATCGTCGAGGAAGGTACGACTTTCAAAGCAGGAACAATCCTTGACATTGGCGTCCAAACATGGCGTATTCGAGCAATACATACCGGAGAAGGCCGTACATTGCGTGGGACAGTTGATGCATCCAAAATTAAACGAATGTATCTGCATGAACCACCACGACCAGAACGATTCGAACCGAAGACTCCAAGAGAACGACGTCAGGCATGGAAAGAAGGCCGTCTTGGTTTCAATCCAAATCCAATCCTGCCGAAAGAGCAAATTAAGAAGCGAGTCAAACCTACGAATAACCGTAAGAAAAAGAAGGCACGAAAGTGATTATGGACGATTCGTCCATGGCATCAAAAAGGCCTTGGCAATCTGCAATCCAATGGTCGGATTTTCTTGCAGTCGTCGAATACTGTATTCATACCACTTTTCTCCATAAGGGATGTAGACTCGAGTACGATGGCCCTGTTTGGTAAGTTTTCGTCGCATAGGGCCGCGTACACCGAGCAACATCTGAAATTCATATCCAGGACCCTTACCTTTTCTCTTAGCCCCTGCGTTTGTTCGCGGGTCCTCAATTGAAGGACCCATTTTGAATTCCCTAAGGATCTCAAGCGAATAATCAACAACAGGCACATCATGCGATGCGATACCAACATACGCTCCGTGTTCCAAGGCCATTCGGATGGCTTCATTCGTCTTGTTGCGAATATCGGTCCTAGATGTGTACGAAATATCTTCAGGTTCCAAGTAGATTCCCTTGCATATCCGGTAATCTGCAAATGGACCAATGGATTCACCGACCTCCTTGATGTCGTCAGGTGTTCGATGTAGGCGCCCTTGCAATACCGTTCCAACATTTGTCAAACCCTTTTGATGCAAATCGAGAACCACTTGAATTGTTTCTGTGGTGACACGATGATCTTCCATGTCAAGTCGAACGAACATGTCATGTTCGGCAGCCTGCCGAACGAGTGATTCAATGTTCTCCATCCCCTTGTTTTTGTCAATAAGGAGGCCAAAGGCTGTTGGTTTAATCGAAAGATTGGCATCAAAGTCGTTTTCCACAATCGCCTTCATCACGCGAACATATTCATCGAGGAAGAATTGAGCCTCATCCATTGAGGATATTTCTTCTCCTAGAACATCGATCGTAAAACATGCGCCTTCGGATTCAAGGCGCTTCATGACCGTTACCGCATCTTCGAGCGTTGATCCCGCAACGTAGCGACGAGAGACCCAACGTACGAACCATCGTGGCATGCGTAATGTCATCGCTACAATGAGTTTCGAGAGCATGAATCGACCTCCTTGTTCTACTGGACATCAAGGCATCCTTTGACCATTTCCAAAAACGCATTGCTTCGAACAACCTCGATACCAAGTGATTCAAGATGGTTGTAGATCAATTGACGTTGCCAACCTTTGAACGATTTCTTTTCCACATTGCAAACAATATTACCTCCCGGGAAGGCCTTTTGCGTCGATAAGAGTGCAGCCTCAATCGATTGTTTCCATAGGATACCGGGATTTTCTTGAGAACCGAATGGAAGGGAATGATTCGCCAACATATGCCCAATCCATACATTATCTTCCAAACCTAATTTATTGGCCTTTGGGGCATAATGGCCGCCACCAAGCGTCATAAGAACTGGTTCTCCATCATTCCTGGGACTCCAGCATTGGTTCGAGAATCCTTCCTCAAAACCGAGACCTTCCGCAATGATCTCTGAGAGAAGGTGGGCAGCTTCTTCATTTGGCCAATATGGTTCTGTAGAACCAACTTCAATGAACATCGCTGGGACCTCGAGTATTGGGCCATGATGGGTCACCTCCAGTGAAAGCGAAAAATCAGGAATTGCTTTCTCCTTCCACTTTTGATGAAGCAACCTCCACCAAGGTCCAATTCGAGGGTTCGGAGGAGGTGCAAAGCCCGAGCGACCACCAAACGGTGGCTCTTCTGCTAGAGGGTGATGTGGTACGCCTATTGGGTGCAAAGTAAGGCATGGTTTGCCACTCACCGCTGCGTGTCGTGATGGAAAAATGACTTCTCGAACCGTCTCCCCAGTAGCATCATACCAGCGTCGATCCAGATGATCTTCCCAAAGTATTCGCTTTGGCAAATACCACATGCGAACGTTTCCTATTTCGAAGGCGAGATGAGATTCAACATCGTCTCTGTGCAGCCATTGATGGTTCTCCAACAGGAACTTCGCTTGGTTCGTCGAAGCAATATCATCGTTGTTCACTGCAATAAGAACAACTTCAGGCATGTTCATGCTGATGAGGGTGGACTTCTTGAAAGCGAGTATTGACAAAGAACCTCCTCCTCGAGACATCATGGCCGAAGGTGGATATTCGAAACGCCTTCCATTCCGAGCCATCAAAATTATTGAAACACCAGATGTTGAGGGCGTCTATGCCATCGCTATTGGCGTGGATGGAGAACTCTGCAGACTAGACGAAAACTGGAATCCCCTAGAAGAACATGCCCGTCCATTTCCGATGTCCATTCAGCATGCAATTGTAGTCGGGGATGTACTCGTGGCAACATGGATTGATCGTGAATTGTTGCTGGCAAGAATGGGGAGTTTACCACTCAATCGGCCATTCAGAAATGGTGTCGAACGAGGTGATTTGCGAGTCGCAAGGGAACTTGAACATGCCATTTTACCGGAAGGAGCAACATGGGCTCATGTTCTCGATGCTGAGCCCCTCGCTTTGGGCAGTATGGACGATGGATTTGCATTTGTACTTTGGAATAGAGGAGTGTATGGTTTTGATGTTGCGGGCGTTGAACGCTGGAGGGCACCCCCTCCCGAGTGGCCAGAACTTGCCCATTTACCAATGAGTCAAGAAACAGTTTCGCTCCATGAAACTGAAACAACCATCGAAGTCTGGTCAAGAGCAGGTGGGTGTCTGCGTCTTTCAAAAACAGATGGAAGAAAAATTGGAAGCGCGCATTTTGACATTGAAGGAGCCCTCTCAGACGTTTATGGTACGAAAACTGATCGACTACTCCTACTGAGCGATGGACGATGCTACTTGTACAGAGGTGGTACAAAAATTGCAGACCTCGTCACAAAGGGACCGACCCAACACGCCTTCAATACAAACGAGACGTGGATACTCTCAGGCTGGAGAGAAGAGATCCTGCTGACCGAGAACGGTGTAGAAACTCGGAAGCAAGACGAAGTTGTCGTTCAACACCTGATCAAAGATGAGCAACTGTGGTTGCTCACCAACGACGGAGTGCTTACTCACTCAATTTTGACAGAGTAGCCGCAGCGTCCGCAGGTTTTGCGATCCGCGTGAACTCCCAAGAAGACACCGGGCCCACAGTTTGGGCAATGCTCAGCTTTTCGCTCAAGTGTACCGTCTTCAGCAATGGCATACTTCGACCACTTTGCTTTTGGATTTGGTTCTCCCATCATTCACCACCGTCCTCTGGTTCATCAGCAACCTCTTCAGAGGTCTCTTCAGTTGCATTACCACTTCGGAACCCCTTGTGGCGCTCGTGAATGTACTCTGGCTCAACCTTCATGGCGGCAGCTGATTCATAGATGATTGCTTGACCGGTTGTCAATGCTTGACCGTAGCGAGTCTTACAGTTTTTGACGACGATGAAATCTGGGTTGGATCCTGGTTCGAGCGTCTTGACAAGATCCATGATATCCTTCTTAGAAGGGGTCTTCGAACCCTTGTGGTTCCACTTAAATTCGATTTCAACTCTGTTGAGTAGTTTGTTTTCTGTTCGGTTTACAATATCCATGTGTTCGTCCTCCTTATCGGATGTTTACTTTGAGTGCATAATGACCTGGTTGGTCGATATTCAATCGCTCGGCAATCTCTGAGCGGGATGGATGGATAATAATCACGTAGCCTTGCCAGTCAGTGGTCGTTTGTGCCGATGGGTGGCGAGGGCATTGGTCGACGCCGTCGTCGAGGATGAGTCCACAATCTCCGCATGCAAATGGATTCTTGGCCATAATCACTCACCTGTTTCACTGAGCCATTCAAGCGATCCGAGACCTGGTTGCTTGCAGGTTAGACCAATCTTTGAGCGCCGAGGATCACTTGTGTCCGGAGACAATGATACGATACGAGCACGGACCGCAGTTCCAATACCCAAGCGCTTGTCGTCGTTTCGGCCAGAAATTGTGCCGGCACCGACATTCACTTCGACTTGATCATCAAGAATTTGCGACTTGTGGAGCAGTGCTTCCATGGGGCCAATGCGTACGAATGCTCCGAATTCATTGACTTCAGAAATCGCACCTTCGACGACTTCGTAATCATCCATGCAAAAGAGAAGTGCGTCGAATCGGACTTTTTGGTAGATTGCACCATCACCATGGATGATTCGCCCACGACCCAGCGGTGTGTGGTTGCTTGTAACCAGAATAAATCGGTTTTGTTCATCGAACCGCCCTTCAAAGGCAGTCATTGCCAATCGATCGATGTGTTGGTCGAGTGATTGGCCTTTTTTCATGTACTCTGCAGGGATACGAATGGTGTCCTCTCTTGTTACGATTTTGTACATCTTGTTCATCTCCCGGGCTTCTCTATCCGAGTGATGAGGAGGAAGAGGCAGAACCTTTCCGTCCTTCACCGGCTTGCGCCTCGGGAGAGAAGTCGACCGAAGTCATTTCGCCCACTGTCGACCCCTATATGAAGCCCACGCATCAATTCAAGCAACTGCGCTTTGGGAATTAGAGGTTTGAATCTGCAAAAAATGGATGAAATTTGTAATGGAGCGATGCTTGAGGAGCAAAACAATAACAACCCCTCACGGATGAATATAACCAATGAGCAGCGCAAGCCATTCCAATACAGGGCAGCAACTCCCTGCAATTGGCATCGTCATGTTGATGCTCATAGTCTCAATGTCGCAGATTCAGTGGGTTCATTTCGATGATGACGAAGCGATTCATCGAACATCTGAACAAGCATGGAATCCGATGGAACAACCATGGAGCCAATACGGAGGAATCCCAACACGCAACGGTTCAATGCCAGCCCATGACGCTCAATCTGGATCAATGTTATCAATCGATGATCCCGTTATCAACTGGGTTGCGCTTGATGATGGCATTGGTTCTGATGCCTACGGTTCCATCATTGGAAATTTTTCCGAAAGCCTCACAACGAGCCCTGGAGCCGTCGAACGCTGTGCTCCGTTAGGATTGTTTGCAGTTATTGCGCACGAGAGTACGTCAACGTCATCAACAAAATTGTCCCTTTTTTCTGGTGATGATGCAGATTTAGCATGGCAAGTCGACCTTGGAGACACAAAGGCGACTCGTTCCACACCAGTTCTTGCTGACGTTGACTTGGATGGAACCTTCGAAATTGTTGTGGTGTATGACACGGACTCTTCCCTTCAAGTTGATGTTTGGTCTCCTGAGTTGTCCTGTGATGAGTCCGGTTGGCAGAGTGGGGGTCATTCAAACGAATTGATGTGGTCATGGACCAGCACAGATTACAGAATCGGGATCACAAGCCCGCATTTCCAGACTCGACAGAGCAATCACCTTTCGGTGACCCAACCGCTCCTCGCTGATTTGGAACTTGATGGTCAACCCGAACTCGTACTCACTGTCGTAGACACAACAACAGACGACCCTCACATCATCAGCTTGCCACTTGGAGCGAATGCACCAACAGAGAATTGGGATGTTACGCTTGATAGGGGAACGCATCCAAGTGACCCTTCTTGGGCTCAACTTGACGGAGAAACCTCTGTCGTCGTTGCGACGACCATTGACGAAAACTCAGGCAATATGTGGATCTGGAGAATCGATGGAAGCACAGGATCGAATGATTGGGGCCGAGTAGCATTATCAGGTACAGACACAGATTCCGATGCACCCAGACTTCGACTACCAAGCCCAGTCGTCGTTCAACTCGATGGGGACGCAGCACCTGAGATGATTCTCACGGTACCAACCGATGCCAACGGTCGGACTGTTGGCCTCGGTGCTCGCTTCATCGGAATGGAATTGACCTCGACAGAGGAGATCTTCAGCTTCCGGGCCCGTAATGGATACGCTGATGCGCCGCCTGTTCCAATTGACCTCGATGGAGATGGAGTTCATGATCGACTATGCTGGGCGACATGGTATTCTGCATCCTCTGTAACGTTTGACAGAGAAGGAATGGTAGGATGCCACGACTTGACCGACGACCCTCCTTCCGAAGAATGGAATAAGATCATGAACAGAGGCGGATCTGGAAATGACAACGATGAGATTGCTGTGTCTCCTCCTGTCTGGATGGACATCGACGGAGAAGGTGATCCTGAAATTGTCGTAGCGTTTGGTCGGCGAATCTTTGTCTTTGAGGGAGATACTGGATTTGAAAATGAAGTTTCCGATGGATGGGATGAACCCCTTTCAATGCCACATCGTGTATGGTCTGCTCCTGCCTTCGCAGATCTTGACGGCGATGGTTTTCTCGACATGCTCTATGGGGACATATTGGTATCCCAACGGTTGCTCGATTTGGCACCATTACCCGATGGAAATGGCATTTCATTCAACCCTGCTTCACCCGACCCGGGTCAAACCCTTACGATAACTGGACAATTCGCAAACATTGGAACTTGGGAAAACGAGGACAACATCGACTGTGCTTTGTACATGAATGGACAGGAACTGACTCGGGTTCGGTTCGAGAACCTCGAACCACTCTCCCCTTCCGGAGAAGGAGGACCTGCCACCTTCAGTGTCGACGTTACGGCTACCTTAGGCACACACACCTTCGAACTCGTTCTTGACATCAACCAGAACTTGACTGAAGCTCGAGAAGACAACAACATCGAAGAGGTCACTTTGACCGTTGTAGAGCCATACGATGTACTCATTCAAGGCCCTGAATCCGTGACAAGGGTGGAACCGGGGGCAACAGAAATTGTTGATATCACGATAACCGCAACGGGCTCACGCACAGCAAATTGGGATCTCTCGTATGATACGACAAACCTACCAACGGATTGGATTGTTGAGCCACAAGCGGGGACGAATTTGCTAAACGTCGAGCTCGCACCTGCAGCACCGCTAAGCATACCATTCACTGCCACTCTGCCAGCAGATGCGCTTGGGGATGAAGATGGATACGTCGAAATTACTGCAACTCTGGTAACCGATTCCACTGTTCAAGAGACTTCTTGGATTCCGATTGAAGCGCTGAGAACGCGTGGTCTATCGCTCGTGGGCCCGACTGGGCTTTCTTTATCTGAAGGGTACGGGCTGCCAGGTCATACTGCTGAATCATACGTCCTCATCGAGAATCTTGGCAACGCTGTTGAAACAACAACATCAATCGATTGGACAAACCCATCATGGGGCGGTACACCAGTACTCAACGATGGTTCAACCAATATCTATTCGATTACCCTTCAGCCTGGGGAGAAAAAGGAATTGAGCATTCTCCTCGACGTACCAAGCTCGACATCGCTCGGTGGGACCACGACAACGACCCTTACAACCTGCATTGGCAGTGGTGAGGACACGTTGTGTCGGTCACTTGATGCCAATTTTACAGCGGTTGGATCACACACATCGCCTGTTCATATACGAACAGTACCAGATATGCAGCATACGTTCCAATTCAGGATGCTCTTACCTCAATCAGGAACGTTAAGTTGGGATCTCAATCAAGCAAACATTGCGCTTCCAAATTGGCAATGGAATGTTTCAAGCGGAGGTGGTTTGCAAAATGGAATCCTTACGGCAAGTGGCGTTGCAAATTCTCTTCATACCGTTCATCTCGAAGTCTATATCCCAACCAATGCGCCCCCGCAACGTCTCACATTCAACGCTGAAGAACAAACACCACTTGCACAACATGCCTTCGATTTGAGTGTACACGTTCTACAAATCCACCGTGCTGGGTTGAGTGTTATCGACCCACAACCGTCTCTCGAACCATCTGGATTCAACGTAAGTACACCTCATCAACTTCTGATTCAATTGGAAAATCCAGGGAATGGAGAAGATACCTATGAATTCACAGCAAGTGTTCTAACAACCGATACCGTTTCTTCTGAAGATGTTCAATTCACTTACTACAACAATATCCGAACATTGGGGCCTTTGGCAACCACGATCATGCCGCTCGATATTGAATTAAGCAGTACCTTACCTGCTGCGCAACCATTCTACCTCGAATTCCAATGGGCATCAATGGTGAACAAATCAGTCGTTGCAACAACAACGCTTCTCATCGAAGCCGAACAGAGGCACGAATGGGTCATTGAAATTGTAAATGGGCAGCAACAGAATGTTCAGCCAAACAGCAATCACCTTCTTGAATTCAACATCACCAACATTGGCAACTTTATCGATGAAGTCCAATTGGTTCCAACGCTCTCAGTCACCACTGCAGTCAACGATACTGCCGAATGGTTTGCCCATGGTTCCATATCATCATCCAACCTCGATGTGAACGTATCTGAAACAGTGAGTATCGTCCAAGCTATCCCGTATGCTTGGAAGGACGCAAGTGCAAGACTAACCTACGCGGTGATTTCTTCTGGCTATGTATTGGATGTTATCGAGTTGAACCTCAGTGTGATGGAATATTCTGAATGGGAGTTGAACCTAGCAAACAGCGATCTTGAGGTGTCACCCGGCGGGGACGTAATCCAAGTGGAACTCGAACAAAAAGGAAACACACCTTCCGTGCCATTCATGACAAAATTTGGCCAAGGTTGGAACATTACTTTACCCGATGGTGAACTGATGGAGCCTGGCCAAACCTTCACCGTTGACATCTTTGTCGAAGCTCCAGAAGATGCTCGTGAAGGAGATGTTAGCATATTGCAAATTCGTGTTTCTGATGCAGTCGGAAAAGGCATGGAGGTGTTTGAAGTTCCCGTTCGTGTCATCGGCTTATCCAGTTATGATCTTCAAAATGAACCCGAGTGGTACATCAGCCCCGCAGGTGGTTATCCCCTTGCTTGGATTGAGAACACAGGTAACGACTTGGCTGTATTCGACATGGAGATTAGTAACTTACCAGAAGGGTGGAATGCGAGCATAGATGCACCGATTCAACTGGTACCTGGCGAAATCCGAGGTATACCTATTTTCCTGATTCCATCAGGTGACTGGGATGAATCAAGTCTTGATCTGACGGTCGAATTAACCCATTCCAACCTTGGCACTCAGCAGATTGAATTTGAGATCAAGGCCTCGAACATTTCCTTCTCGTCAAGTCCAGTGCTTTGGGCAAGAAGCAACACCAATCTACCTCTGGAACTACACAACAACGGAGTTGATGAGATTGAAGGATCTTTCACCGCAGTATCTGATTCGACGTACACTTTCTCGATTCCACAAGGAAAGAATTACGTCAATCTCACGAGTGGTGACGATCGAATACAGCTCGTACTCCTTGGTAGAATTGCACCACAGACAACTGTGTCTTGTTCTTTCGTCGACAATGCATTTTCTGACCTTGGGCGAATAACATACACTGGCGATGTTGTTAGTTGCGAGGTAACTGGTGATTCAACACAGAACACAAAAATCTCCTTCCTCGCTGCTTCAAGTCGTGGCGACACAATTCCCATCCAAACCTCGAAGTTTACAATTCTTGAGAATGAATCAACCTTTGCAAACCTCAGCGTTCTAAACTGGGATCCTGCACCTGGTACCTTGACAATCATTGTCTATGCGTATGATGAATACGGGAATATCCTTGCAACGATGAACAAAGATACGATTGCTCAAGAATCGGGATGGAACGTTGGAATCAGCAGCATATCTGCTGAAGGTAGCATCAACGTCGCTGTGTCAAGAACAAATTATGCCGTCCTGGAAAATGCTGTTTGTGTACTGACTGTAACAAGCCGAGGTAGTGATTTCAAAGCAGAAGTTGTCATCGACATCGCAGGTCCGCAATTCTCTCCGAACGTCCGTATTGATGCAAATGGTTTGGAAGATAAAGAACAACTCGACGCTGCTCTTGCTTGCGAAAGTCCATTTGATATCGACGACGATTCGACCGATGACGCAGCATCGGTTATCTTCGTTGCAGATGAAGGCTCAGCTATCCAATCATCGAGTGTAATTTGGGGTGCATCCGTAGCCATTTTGTTGATCGGAACCTACCTCTTCGTAGTTCAAAGACAGGATAATGCACGGATTCGGTCGATGAATGATGGACGTAGGAAGATTGAATCAGGGAAAAAGAAGCCCACGGAGAAAACTACAGTCGAAAGGAGAAGGGAAGAAACCACACCCGCTGTGGACGACATTTCGACTGTCATTGAACTTGAGGATGATGTATCTGCACCAACATTGGTTGAAGAAATACCAGCAGAGGATGATTTGACCCCTTCAGGTCGTTTGGACTCACTACGAAAAGAAATGAATCCAGAAGACGCTGATGAGCAGCAATCTAGCATAGAAGAACGCATGTCGAAGTTCTTCCAGTGACAAACACATACATCAATAGAGAAGATGGTTTAGCACCAGCAATGAAGCCCAATCAACAGAATACAACTGCGTTCTATACCCTCGACGGGTGTCATTCAGGTCTGATTTTAGAAGTATTCAATGCCCTGATTTCGACCCAGGGTAATTCATCCGATGAATGGCAAAAATTATGCCAACATCCACGAATACAAGAGCGATTCCGAACACAAGGTATTGATGAATTCGATACCAGGGGATTGATCTCATGGGATGATCCTACAGTATTGTTTACGTTAACGAGGATGTTGAATCATGACAACCTTCCAATCATGCTTGGAGAAGACAAGAATCGTGAGCGATTTGGTCGGTTTCCTCACCCAACAGGTTCAACGATTTTGTATGTGAGAGAAAATGTTCGAAATGTTGCAACACAATCGAATGAGTTGTATGAAGATCTAGTGACCCATCTGGATTATCTCCTCACACGATGCAACTCAGAGAATGTCGGTGATGAACGATACATGAATGGTAAAGCCGGATTAAACATCATGGGTTTTCTCACGTCAGAAGAGGTCAAAACTCTTCGCTCTAGCTTGCTGGGCGGAGGATGGACAGTCGCAAAGGATGAACCCATTGATGGAGGCGTTCGAGATGCTATGCGTCACCTGAATGCCCTGCTCTTAGCTGCCGAACGCCATGGAGCTGGACTCATACACCGTAAGCATGCATGAATTCAGAACGTTCCTGATGTCAATCGCTCATACATTGAGGCATACAGAGCTGCTGTTTCATCGATGACAGACTGCGGTAGTGCAGGGATTGGGGGGTCGTCAGTGCCTGCGTCACGAGCAGCCTTCAAATCTGCTTGATGGCCAGTATTGATGTAGTGTGTTCGTACAAATTCTTTCGACAGTTCGATGCATTCACCATTTGCATATGCCTCAGCATCCCACCAACGATCTTCATCAAGCGTACCAAAGGTATCGACGAGAACGACCTTTCGTCCAGGGCCGAGTGCGAATTCCTTCTTACCGTCTACGTGGATAAGACCATTCTTGGCTGCTTCTCGTTCGATGATTTCATCGATCTTGAGGACAGCAGTAACAATTGATTCGTACTCTTCATCCGTGATGTTGGAAATTTCAAGTGCTTCAGCACGGTCAATGTTTCGATCGTAGGCTTCGAATTTTGTCGTTACCTCAACAAATGGCTTCTCGAGTTTTGCACCGTATTCGCAATCAGCAGGAACGCCAAGTTGCTCCGGCGTCAACTCACCACGTTGAAATCGTCGCCATGCGGAGCCAGACAGGTAGTGTCGACAAATGAATTCAAGTGGTACGAAGACCCATTCCATATTACGAGGAATTGCTCCTGGTTCTTTGATGACCTCAACCTTACGAACGAGACATCGGTCAGCTGCGTTGACTTCAACAAGATGTGTTCCGCAAACACCTTCCTCTTCAACCAATTTGAACCAGTGGGCTGTTGTCCGATTCAATGATTCTCCCTTGCGAGGAATCAATGAGGGGATGATCTGGTCAAAGACTGAAATTTGATTGGTGAATCGAAATTCCAATACATCTGGGTCATCGGTGGACCAAACTTGCTTAACCTTGCCTTGATAGAGCATTTCTCCCATAGAGGCGATTCACAAGGAGAGGCTCTTGAACATTGGTGTTTGGCTATCAGATAATGCCAAGTGCATCTTCAATTCGATTCAATTCAGGACCTGTGGTTTCGCTACCCGCAACGGCTCCATCGTTTGAGGCACAAATTCCTGCACCTACATATGGAGATCCAAACGACACAGTTCCAACCATCGGCGGTACTCCGAGGACTTCTTCGATGAGAAGAACCTCGTCTCCTGCGACGTCTGGATGAAGCAACACGCCTTGGTCGTTGACAACTCCGAGGCTTCCGACAACATCCTGGCCTCCGATTGTGGTTGCAATGATGTCAACACTTAGGACGTCTGCAAGAATCTCGAGCCCATCCTGTGGAATGCTCGGGGATGCGACACAGCCTTGCTCGTTAGCGAGGAGGAGGTTACCTGCAGTGTTGACACCACCTTCCATGACGACAACGTCTCCATATGCAGTAAGTTGATCAATGTCATTCTCTGTTGCAATATCTGCAACAGCGATTCCATTTGAGTTCCCAGCGAGCAAAGCCCCAATGAGGTTAGACCCACCGATGGAAATTGGAGCCATCTCAAGTTGTAGGGTTGTTTCCAACTGTTCGAGGACAAGATCGGGAAGTTCTCGGGGATGGAAAAGGACTTTGCCTACAGATGAAAGATGGATTCCGATTTGATCAGAACCGAGGATGTCCAATGTATCAATCGGCATGACCTTCACCCTTGTTACGATGTATCCATACGTAGTTTAGAAATCTTAGGTGTAAGGAAAAGAAAGATCGGGGAATCCAAGAGGAAAGAAGAGGGGCACAGTGACTGCCGTTCCCGTGGACTCTCGTACCACAGTATTGGGACAGACGCAGAAGGGCTTGACTTCCGGGTTCGGGATGGGACCGGGTAAACACCTTCGCTGTGACCGTGCACCCATCTTCTTTCGAATTGGAATGACACGACATGGCGTCGCATCGTGAATTGGCATGCTTATTAGACGAAGGGCACTCGAGGTGCGGATACATAATGAAAAAGATGCTCGAACAATTAGTGCTGCTGGACTGAACACGTCGCCGAAGCTTCGTGCGTACATCCGCAGTCTATCAAACTCGTCTTTTACGAGCGTTCTGAGGTGTCTCGTCTCTGGGGCGGCTTCGAGCTTAGATGCTTTCAGCTCTTATCCATCAGGGCGTGGCTACCCAGCATTGCCTTGCCAGACAACTGGTAAACTAGTGGCCC
>JAYOBT010000035.1:0-15093 GCA_038105035.1 Candidatus Poseidoniales archaeon
CGAATGGGTTCTGCACACCCGAATCTCGTTCCTTACAGGGCCTTCGAAGCAAAGGACGGTTGGTTTGTTGTAGCTATAGGATCGGATGCACAGTGGTCCAAGTTCTGTTCTGTTTCAGGTATCGCTGAGGTGGAGAAATGGAGTTCGAACGCTGGCCGAATTGCCAATAGAGAAGAGATTGAATCTCAAATTCAGGCATGGGTCGAACAATATTCTCGAAATGAATTGGAACAACTTCTGCACGGAATTCCTTGTGCACCGATCAACACTGTTTCAGAGGCCCTCGAAGACATCCAGAGTGTTGCTCGAGGCGCCCTAATCGAGGAGAATGGTGTTACAACACTTGCAAGTCCACTACGATTCATGCAATCTCAATGAGATTCACCAATCGGGCAGCTTCGACGACATCTCCGTCCTCCCACCAGTCAACAGCAATGAAGGTCGGTCGCTTTCCGTGATCCTGAATGCATTCTTCTGCTCGCTCGACCATGAAATCAACATCGTTGGCTTCTGTTGAGCGTGTTGGATCGGAAAGCCCAGCTTGGTTCTTCAACCAGTTGTTCATGTGGTAGACGGGTTGCGAATCATCCCCTCGCAATGGGTTGCAATCCATCGATGAGGTGCTATCATCGGCATAATTTGTGGTCCATCCAAAGGTCAAGAAATCATGGAAGTACGGGTGAGATGCATCTCCTGACTGTTCCCAAAATACAACCAATCGCTTATCCATATTGATGAGTTCAATGAGTGTTGGCCATTCAGTGTTGAGTTCATGAATGTACATCATATCCGTTAATCCAACATCATCGAGCAGGGCTTTCAGGTGGTCGGCTTCTACGTGATTTTCGATAAGGAGCGTCACAACATCCCGCTCTTCGGACTGCATCTCTGATTCGAGTTTGCCCAACCATGCCCATGGATCGACGTTGCCATAGGTACACGGGCTGAAGCCACGGCTTGAATCGCCGTGACAGAAACGAACATTGGATGCGCTCTGGTCAACATCGTTCAGGTAATGGGTATCGAGCATGAAGGCACGCATTCCTGCGTTCCATTGTGCCTGAAATCCAGTGCGGTGATTGCTTGCCGGATAGAAAATATTGTCTTCATGCGTTGAAAATGCATTGTGTGTTTCAGGGAACGTCACCTCGTCGAACGGCCGGTGGCAGAGGATCACCATGCCATTGCAAGGAATCGTTTCCATGAATTCGCAACTTCCATCATCGTCTGTTGCAGCTTCATCGTAGTTCATGGCATCTGGGTCCGTGCATCCGAAAATCGGTTCAGGATAGATGCAGGAACCGTCGTCCTCCTCAGCGCTTTGATTGTAATTCTCTGCAGTCGAATCCGTGCACCCAAGAACAACTTCTGTTACGATTTCATCGACGACACTCTCTTCTCCTTCGAGATAGGTGCAACCTGGAAACAGGAACAACCCGACCACCAACAGTGCAGTCAGGCTTCGCATGATGGTAAGCAATCCACGACGCAACTTGAAAACTCCGATGAATACTCTACGGAAAAGGGAATGGCTAATGTAGCACAGACGGTGGATTTGCTTCATGGAAGACTCAAACCAGTACGCCGTTCTGGTATGGTCTTGATTTCTAGGAGGGTTTTTTTGCGTCGAATTACAATAGCAAGAGGAGGCTCTCTGTCCCCTTACTCTGGCTTAGGTGGCGTTCATAGATCTCTCGTTCAACGGCTCTCATCGGGATTGATTGATGGATATGAATTAGCCAATGAACATGAATACCAAATCCGTAAAAATCCGTTCTCTCGACTTTGGAAACGTTGGTTTAGTGGCCCTTCGCGGGTTCGTCACTTATCGAAGCAAAGCGATCTCGTCCACGTGACCGATCAGGAGCAGGCTGGCCTTGTTCCAGCGAATGGGAAATCGGTCGTCACCGTTCATGACTTGTTTCATCTCTTCCCTGAGGTTCGAGGTGGAATCGAAGTCGGTCATCAACGGCCCGGATTGATGAGGAAAAAAGATCTCAAACGAATTCGCCAAGGACTTTCAAAGGCTTCCTTGTTGATTTGTATTTCAAAAAATACCCAGAAGCAGTGTGAAATGCACTTTCCTGAAATTGCAACCGCATGGATTCCTCACGGGATTGATTTAGCCCAATACGAGATTCAAACCGAGCGCCCTTCATGGTTTACAGAAGGCGTCAATCTTCTGATCATCGGGAGCGAAGAGCCTCGAAAGCGCCTCGATTTTGCCGTTGATGTATGTGCAGGAATGGACCTTACTCTACACAAGATCGGTGCTGAATCGTCTGTTGAATCGAAGCGTCGGCTCATCGCACGCGCAAAACAGTCAAACTGCAATCTCAATTGGGTTGGCAAACTGGAGGAGAACGAGATGATTGCTGCACTGCAACATGCAGACGCCTTGCTGTTTCCATCGATTGCAGAAGGATTTGGATTACCTCCCTTGGAAGCATATGCAGCAGGAACTG
Source organism: Candidatus Poseidoniales archaeon (assembly GCA_038105035.1). Classification (GTDB taxonomy): domain Archaea; phylum Thermoplasmatota; class Poseidoniia; order Poseidoniales; family Poseidoniaceae; genus MGIIa-L2. Next base: position 2,466 of record JAYOBT010000035.1, read on the forward strand.
TAGCATTGGTGGCAGATGCCCCCGCACACAACGAGATCCCACTCCAGCATCATGTCCTGCCTGTGGATGACATCGATGCTTGGCGTCACGCAATATCGGAGTTGAAGGATGAAGCGGATGCTGTCAAGGAGAGGGCTTCTGCATACTCGATCGAAACTTGGGCCAAGCGTCATCAGGAAGCGTACGATTCCTTGTTCTGAGCATCACTTGTCCCGTTCAATTCATTTTGGAGTATGAGTTGGCTATGACGATGCAACCTGTCCAAGAAGGGGAACATGGCGGCGGCAATCGCAAGGAAAAGCCGCGCCTTGTCATCTTTCATCGCAATATGGGGTTCATGGGGGGCGCACAACGCGATCTCATCGTGGCCTTACCAGAACATGCAAAACGCTGGTCCATTACAATAGCAACTTTGAATGCTCCCCAACTTCTTCTCGATCGATGCAAACAACTTGGTATCGAGGTCATTACGCCTGCAAAAGCTTGGCAACGTCCCGATGGACCTATCGCTGAAGTGACTGTACGAGCAGGTCGAACCTCAAGGAAGGCATGGCGATTGTTGCTTCCAAGATTGAGACCCATTATGGCCCAAGCTGACGCATATTGCATGATGTTAGGAACTGGAGGAGTGGAAGTTCTCGATATCATTCCAGATGACCTTCCGATGTACATCTTCATTCACGAACGAGACAAAGGCATCTATGACGATGTGCTTCAACGCAACATGGATGGTAAATTGCGCTACCCTGTTTTTGTGAAGAACCTCGCACTCACATACCTTCGTTACTGGGATCGAAGTTGGCACAAGCGTTTCTGGAAACGTCCTCAGACCGTTATTTCAGCCAACACTCCGACCAGCTCTCGACTGCTTGCATCCTCACAGGGATGGCCGGTCAGCAAAGACTGGATTGCAGGAGACGTCAAATTCCGCGATGATGAGCAACGTCCTGCAGAAGTTGGTGTTCTCTGGCCGGCCATCGATCCTGCAGCATGGCCCGCCGAAGAAACCGATGAAGAGCGCCGCGTTTGGGAAGCGTTCAAACACAAGCCTGCGGGACCATACTTGCTCACCATCGGACGCGCATGCTTCATGAAAGGCAGCAAGGAAGCGGTCCAAATTGCCGCAGCAGCATCGCTTCCCCTCGTACACGTTGGCGGTGGTGAAACCGAAGAGATGCAACGTCAAGCAGAGAAATTTGGGGCAGAATTGCACGTCTTACCACGCATTGATGAAACTGAAATCGTTGCTTTGATGCGAAATGCTCACGCTTTGATTGCAACGGCTCGAACCGAAGGATTTGGTCTAACTCCAATGGAGGCAATCATGGTCGGAACCCCTGCTTTGGTCGTGAGCGATTGCGGATTTACACACACAATAACGGACGGTTGGAACGGTCGAAGACTCCCTTGGCCAGACACGAAAGAAGGGCTTGAACAGTGGGTTGAAGCCATTCAGCAAGCAGGGGATGAAGCCAACCGAACAGCGTGGTCCAAAGCAGGACGTGAACGAATCCTCAACCGCTTCACAGCCAATCACCAAGCCGAAGGTCTTGCTCGCGGCCTTGCAGCTATGGGTGTTGATGTTGAAACAACAGAACTGGAAATGCTTCCAGGCCTTGACCCAGCATGATCTCAAAACGAGAACAACGACGTTTGTCCACCTTCTCGAATCAGATTGGCTTTACGCAACTTCGTCAATGCTTCATCGATGCGCCGTTGACTGAACTCACGCTCATCTTGAAGGAAATGAATCAATCCTTTCACATCAACTTGGCCGGGCTTAAGCGCTTCATCCTCAACAGCATTGCAAGGGTGATTCAAGAAAATCTCACGTATTTCATCCAAGCGTTCTGGAATCTCCTTGCCTTTTTCTTCGCAAATGGCTTCAATGGTTCCCAGAGACTTGATGAGTTTGATGCCCGTTTTTGGCCCAATACCTTTCAATCCCGGATGGAAATCCGTTCCAATCATGATCGCCAAATCGACCAGTTGTTCTCGTGAAAGGTCGTGTTCTGCCAACATTTCCGAGAGTATGATTTTCTGAGCACGAACCGTTCGACCATGTCGCTTGCTTCCATCACTCATGAGATTTCGAACAAGAACAGGACTTCCATACAGAAGAGCATCCCAGTCTTGTGTAGCCACTACGTCGAGTTGGCCCTTAACCGCCATGACTGCGGCTTGTCCCTCTCCTTCGGCAGCAGCATCAACCCAACGAACGCCAAGAAAGTCGAGCATTTGTTTCGTATCCTCAACCATCTCTGGACTGTAATGGACAATGCGTTGGGCCATTTTTTGAGCAGTTTGGTAGTCACCATCTTCAAGCGCTTGCTTGTGAGCAGCTTCCGCTACAAGTCGACGTTCTCGACGTGCTGCAAGTTCATCTGCCTTCAAGTCAGGTGATGGTCCATCGAAGATGAACACAGGTTGGATGCCGAGTGAGAGCATGGTCGTTGTTCGTGTTAACATTCCCATCAAATGGGCAACAACGCGCCCTTTTGAATCACGAAGAGGACCACCATCACCAGTTGGGGAGCGATCTCGTATCGTTGTCAAAAATTGGAATGCCGTCAGAAATGCATCAATTCCAACACGTTTGCCTTTGAGCTCTGCAAGATTGATGTCTTCTGCATTGGCCAAGTCTCGAAGATTGCAGCCCATATCCAATGGTTGTGGTCGAGAGTATGTCATGGTTCGCATGCGGTGCCGTGAAGAACAAGCACCAACAGGGAAGCATATGGGCGAGTGCATTGTTTCTCTGCGCGGGTGGCATCCTGCGCTCGCTCAGGCAGAACTCTCCGCTCTGTTCCCGGATGGAGAAGTCAAGCAACTTTCCTCACCGAGACTTGCTGAACTCAAATGTTCTGAGGATGCTCGTGAACTTCATGCATCTGCAGGCATTGAGGCCGTTTTCACAAACGGCGTTAACATCGAATGGTCAAATGAAGAACATGTGTTGCATTGTGTTGGAGAATATCTTGAACAATTTCCGCACAACGAAACATCGTGCGCAGTTCATGCATGGAAGCATGGTCAGGGAATTGATGGATGTTCGCGGACCGTCATCGCTGGAAAGGTTGGCGGAATCCTAAGCCGTGCAGGGGCTTCAATCGATCTCAAGAATCCTGATTCAACGTTCGGCCTCTTACTCGATGGTCATTCGCAAACAGTGACCTTCGGATGGCTCTTGAAGCATGGACCCAAAGGCGACTCAAGCATTGAACGTCGGGCAAGCCAACGACCCTTCTTCAAACCAGTGAGTTTGGAGCCACGTCTTGCTCGACTGGCTGTGAATCTTGCCTGCGGTCCACTCGCCAATGGAGCCTGCCTCGATCCGATGACAGGAACAGGCGGGTTCACCATTGAAGCCATCATGAGCGGAAGAAATGCCATCGGAATGGACCTCAATGAAGAGATGATACAAGGTGCAAAATTGAATCTCGAATGGGCGGGATCTGAGTCGAATCCTTTCGTTTTAGGTGATGCCACCAACATCAAAGCAACGCTTCCTGAAGGAGTTTCGACCTTCTCTGGCGTCGTCCTTGATCCTCCCTATGGACGCAATTCACAAGGTTCGATGGACCATAGCGCACTTCTCCAACACACCTTAGCCAGCGCAAGAGACGTTGTTGAGGGCAGCCTTGTGTTGATTCTGCCAAGTGAACCAAGGTCTGAACACCTGAATCATCCACTTGAGAAGGATGAGCGACCTCCACTCAAGCATTATCCATGGGATACCATAGAGGAGTTGCTCATTGAAACGGGATGGCGATATCAGAACGCATGGTATGTTTCCGTCCATCGATCGCTTGGACGCGTCATTGTTTACGCAACAAGCGCTCCTCAAGATTGAGCAGTTCGATTGCATCCGATTCACTCGGTTCAGGGAAGTCCTGGCGATGCGGACAACCATCGTCCAGGATGGCATCATCGTTTGAATTGAGAACGATTGGATACTTTCGACATCCTTCTGGACGGACTTCGTAGACTGAACAAATCCCTTCTGCATCGACATCGGCACTCGCTGTCAACAAGAACACACAGGCCCGTGTCTTCTCATCGTTCAACAAAGTAAGAATTCCATTGTTTTCCCACGTGAACGATTCAAGGGCCATACCGGTCCTACGTGAGAGGCGCTTTGCTTCAGCTTCCGTCAGTGGCATGGTCGTTTCTCGACAACATGCTGAGCATCCAGTGGGGATGCATGGTAGTTGCTTGACCATATCCTCAACGGGAATGGTCTTGCATTTGAATCTCGTTGAAGATTCTCAATCTTGAAGGTGTTTAGAGAGGCAATTCAGAAGGTTCGGTACGATGAGAATAGCGCTCAACGGAGCCATCCCCACGGACAATGAACTTGTTGAAATTCCACTTGATGGCTTCCTTACCTTCATGATCTGGAACCTTACACAATTCAGCATACAGTGGATGACGGTTGTCGCCGTTGACCTCAATCTTGGCCATCATTGGGAAGGTGACTCCATATTTTGTTTCACAAAACGTTGCAATCTCTTCATGTGTTCCTGGCTCTTGTGCTCCAAACTGATTGCATGGAAATCCAACGACGACCAAGCCTTCTGATTGCTTTGCTTCGTACAAGGCTTGCATGCCTTCGTATTGACGCGTGAACCCACATGCACTTGCAACATTGACGATGAGATAGGTGCTTCCACCAAGTTCGCGCAGCGTTGTTTTGTTTCCATCGATGGTTTCGATCTCAATGTCCCTTGGGTCGGTCATGAGCAGAACATTGGGCTTCTATTCATGAAGGTGTGGTTACAATTTTGATACATTTCTTGTAGTGGAATCTAACTTTAATTCTTCAAATTTACTGGCTAATTATGAAAGACTGCAACAAGCAAATGCTCTTGAGGTAAGCACGTGTGGTAGCATCATGCACGTACTCATGGAGACATCAGCAGGAAACATCACCATCGAACTCTTTCACGGAAGCGCCCCCGACACTGTGGCCAATTTCGTCAAACTCGTCGAAGACGGATTCTACGACGGGCTTCATTTCCACCGTGTCATTGAGGATTTCATGATTCAAGGCGGTTGCCCACACTCGAAAGATCCAATGTCTCGACGAGCTGGAACTGGTGGACCTGGGTGGAAGATTCCTTGTGAACCATCTGCTCTTGGGCTCAAGCACGACAAGCCTGGTGTCCTCTCCATGGCCAACGCCGGACGTAATACTGGCGGGTCCCAATTTTTCCTGACCACCGTTGCAACACCATGGCTCAACGGTAACCACGCAGTCTTCGGACAGGTCTCGGAAGGCATGGACGTTGTCGAGTCGATTGAGCGCTGCCAGAAACTCCCAGGTGACCGCCCGGCACAACCTCAGCAAATCGTTCGCTGCACTGTCGTAGAGTGAAGAAAATGCCCGTTCTCGCCATTCATGGTGGGGCTGGTGGTGATGGTGAATGGCGTGGTTTAACCTCGCTCGATCCTGAACGAATTCAATGCATGCATCGTGTCCTTGAGTCCATTGGCAATGCACTCAAATCGGGTTCAATCGATGCCCTTGAAGCCGTTACACGCGCCGTTGAGTTGATGGAAGACGAACCTCTGTTCAATGCAGGAATCGGTTCGGTGTTGGATGAAGATGGAACCGTTACCATGGATGCTTCCATCATGAACGGTTCAGACGGCGCTGCAGGCTCAGTCGTGAACGTACGACAGATTCGCCATCCCATTCGAGCCGCTAACTGCATACTGAAACAAGGCTGGCCTGTTATGCTCAACAGTGAAGGGGCAGATGAATTTGCTATTGAAAGGGGCGTGGAACAGGTCGATCCAGCATGGCTGATCACTGAACTCCGCAGGAAGCAGTGGAGCCGCTGGAAGGAACAAAACGCTCGCCCAGGTGCAACCGATGAAGACGATTCTGTTCTCGACCACGATATGGAAGGCATGGGGACGGTCGGAGCCGTTGCACTCGATAAGAACGGAAACGTTGCTGCTGCAACGTCAACCGGTGGTATGACTGGCAAACCGAAAGGACGTATCGGCGACACGCCAATCATCGGTGCCGGAACATGGGCGGACCTGAACATCGCCATTTCATGCACGGGTGTTGGTGAAGCCTTCATTCGAACATGCGCTGCACACCGTCTTGCGACCAAGTTCGAGACTGGGCTAAGTCTTGATGAGGCGTGTCGAGACGTTCTCAACGTTGTCGAGCCAATCGGTGGACGCGGAGGCGTTATTGCCGTCACAAAGGACGGAGAAGTTGCAACACCATTCCAGACCATGCTCATGTATCGAGGCGTATGGAACGATGGAGAAATCACCATTGGTATCGGTCCAAACGATGTTGATTTGGATTCGATGGATTGATAATCAATCGGAGAAAGGGCGTTATCATGGGAAACGACCGAACCTTGTCCAAGGCTCGAAAAATCGCACAACGTCTCGCTGGTCAAATCGAGAAGTTGAGTGATGCACTCGAAGATCTTGAATTGGAATTCGCCATGCTCATGAAGACCATTGACAAGATGGAGTCGAAGCAAGGCACCTCCCGGGAAGTTCAAATTGACGTTTCTGTCAAGGTCGATGAAGAAGAGGAAAACGACTTCGACGTGACCAACACGTCAGCACCTACGGTGAAGGGTCGACGTAAATTCTGATTATTCCGTAGCCTCAAGCGCACCGGATTTGCGAGCTTCAATGAAGGAGCGAACGCATAGGAACGTGTACGCAGAACCTGTTACGAGCAGCATCAGCATCGATGAGGAAGCATAATCCAAGCCATCGGACATGACCATGAAGAATCGGGTTCCTCCCAATGCACATAGCAAACCGAACGTCACGGCGATGTGCATCCAAAATTTACGCTTCTCCGGGTTCCGAGTTGCAAGAATACCCGAGAGGAGAATCGGTGCACCGAGCATCGATGGGAAATACGAAGTGATCGAATCTGATTCTGAGAGAATGGACACAGCAATCCCCCACAAGACAAGCAGAGCCCCATATCCAGTCGTAAGGTTTGGCATAAAGTTGGAACGTTCTTCCATGCTCTTTCCAAGTGAAGGAGGTTTATCAGTTCAATTCCTGCCCTAAACCTCCAATAGCGTTGATTTAATAACGGCCGTTTCCGGTTATTAATCATGGGAAAACACAACGTTGGAGACCGCCGAATCGTCTCTGTCAGCATACCTGAAGATGTCGCACAAGAACTCGACCGCTGGACCGGTGGAGGCAAATCAAACGGGCGCAGCCAGTGGATTGTTCAAGCCATCAAGAATCGGTTGAACGACAAGGGCACCTATCACGAGCGAGTACGAGAAGCACGACCACGATCTCCTCAATCCAATGAAAAATTCCGAATCGAGACCGATACGATGGGCGAAATGAAGGTGCCTGGTGACACCTACTATGGCTGCCAAACTGCACGTTCGTTGGTCAATTTCGACATTGGTGAAGATGTTATGCCGCGTCCGTTGATTCGTGCCTTTGGAATCCTCAAGGTTGCTGCTGCTCGTACAAATCGAGACCTTGGCATCCTTGACCGTGAGGTCGCAGATTGGATTGTTGATGCTGGTGAAGAGGTCATGCACGGGGATTTAGATGCCCATTTCCCCCTCCGGATTTGGCAAACAGGTTCTGGAACACAGACGAACATGAACACGAACGAAGTCATTGCGAATCGAGCCATTGAGTTTGCAGGAGGAGCCCTTGGAAGCAAAACTCCTGTCCACCCTAACGATCATGTCAACAAGGGCCAATCCTCCAACGACACGTTTCCAACAGCCATGCACATTGCAGCTGCTGAAGAAATCGAACATCGTCTTCTCAAATCCGTGCGAAGTTTGAAACAAAAATTGCGATCAAAACAGAAGCAATTCAATGGAATCGTCAAGATTGGTCGCACACATTTGATGGATGCAACGCCATTGACACTCGGACAAGAGTTCAGTGGCTATGTCCACATGCTTGAAGCGGACTTACGCCGTATCGAATTCGCTCAGAAAGATTTGTTTGAGCTTGCCCTTGGTGGAACAGCTGTCGGCACAGGATTGAATTCTCACCCAGAATTTGCTGAAATGGTTGCCAAGAAAATAGCAGACAGAACACAACTTCCATTCGTTAGTGCTGAGAACAAATTCGCACAATTGGCCGCACATGATGCAATTGTTGCTGCGAGTGGAGCACTCAACACACTGGCTGCAAGTTTGATGAAAATCGCCAATGATATGCGTTGGCTTGGTTCAGGTCCGCGTTGTGGTATTGGTGAATTATCACTCCCTGCCAACGAACCTGGAAGCTCCATCATGCCGGGTAAGGTCAATCCAACACAATCCGAAGCATTGACCATGGTTTGCTGCCAAGTGATGGGCAACCACACTGCCATCACCATCGGTGGGAGTCAAGGAAACTTCGAATTGAACGTCTTCAAGCCGATGATGATCTACAACCTTTTGCATAGCATTCGACTTCTCAGCGATGCATGTATCGCCTTTGGAGAACGATGCATCGATGGATTGGAAGCCAATGAAGAAAACATTCAGAAACATCTTGACAACTCATTGATGCTCGTAACAGCACTCAACAATCACATCGGATACGACAAGGCTGCAAAGATCGCTAAGAACGCTCACGAGAATGGACTCACTTTGCGAGAAAGCGCCATTGGTCTCGGTCTGTTAACCAACGAACAGTTCGATGAATGGGTTCGGCCAGAGGAAATGACGAGCCCGAAGTAAGCCTACAACTTGGTTTGGGAAGCCAGTGATTTTCCTTCACCAAGAGTACGTGTGACGTGTTCAAAAGATTCTCGATCGTGCTGTTTCTTTTCATCGGATCGTTTAGCAAGGGTTCGCAGCGTCATCGCTAGGCGATGGTTGCCGGCGAATGCATCCTTATGCCGTTCAAAATAAGCCCAGTACATCGGCGATACCGGACATGTCTTGGCTGGATGAAATTCACATGATGAACAAAAGTCTCCCATCTTTTTGATGTATGGAGAGCCTGAAACATACGGCTTGGTCATCATTGCATCACCAAGAGCGAACGTTCCCATTCCGAGGACGTTCGGTTCGACAACCCAATCGAAGGCATCGATGAAGGCTGCGTGGAACCAATCGGTCAATTGACGCGGTTCAATGTCCATAAGTTGAGCAAGATTGCTGAGAACCATCAACCGAGGAATATGATGTGTCCATGCCTCGTCCATGACGCTTTCCACAGCCCAGTCAAGGCAATCCATGCCTGATTTTTGACCCCAGTATGCCATGGGCAACGATTTGGTTTGTTTGAGATGATTTGGGTGAGCAGTGGCATCATCTTCCAACTGCATTTCCCATCCTGCAGATCGGTTTGGCGGCGTTGTTGTATTGACATCGAGCAGGTGGAATCCATCCGTCACCTCGTGAACATGGTGAACGTATTCTCTCCAAATCATCTGTCGCAAGTATCCTTCTTGTGAGTTCAGTGGAACCTCCGCTTGGACGACAACATCGATGACTTCTTGCGGCAGAACGCGATGAATGTTTACGGAAGAAGCAAGACGAGAATGGAACAGGCCTCTGCTCTCTTTGGTCATTGCATCCTCATATGGGCCAAACAACGTCAGGATGTCCGAAAGGAATTTCAGTGCCTTTCGATGATTATCGTAACTTGTTGGTAGGTGATTCAAACGGGCTTCCCCAGGATGCTCTGCAAATCGTTCATTTACGAATGCAATCACTTCTGTATCAATCTCATCGATTGAATATTCTGGGGCTTGAGGGGGTTGGTGTTCACCCTTCCATGGTTGACGATTATCGGCATCATGACTGAACTTTCCACCTACTGGAGAGTCTCCTTCCATCAACCAACCTTTCTCTTTTCGAACACGTCGATAAAAGCGATCCATTCGAAACGGGGGTTCGTTTCCAACCGTTTCAGTAAACCAATCTTGAGGTGTTAACCACCCTGGATGTGGATGTTCGATGATTGATTCTTCCTCAATCAATTCGGATAATGTCAATCGTAACTCGCGTTCGGCTGCACGGAACATGTTGATAGGTCCAAACTCTTGAGCAAATGCTCGAAGAGGTTCATCGTATTGTTCGGTGGTCGAGACGTACACAACTGGAATTCCTTTGCGAACGGTTTCAATTGCAAAATGACGCATGTTGGAAAGGATGTAGCAGAGTTTCTGCTTGTGATAAGGTCGTCTCTTGGCTTGTTTTTCGCTTTCAATGAGAATGATTCCAATCGAATCATGACTGGGCAACAAATCGAGATTCAACTGATCGTAGGGCAAGTACCACCACGTTGTCGCCTCTGAAGGTTTGAAGGATTTCATCTGGGACGAGAACGCTCCAGTTCCGCCTTCGAGGTTCGCCCAGACCATGAATGAATTCCATTACATGAGAATATAACCTCGTGTTTCAGTCAACCAATGTAGGTAGATTCATTGTTTAGTGCCATTTGGTTACGGCATGGATGTGATGCTCATTGTGTTCTGCATGGCAGCAACACTTCTTGCTGCAGCACTCACTGTCCCTGCAGGATTTGGTCTTGCGACCATGCTAACGCCGGTTATGCTTCTCTGGCTTGACCCACATCTTGCCATTGCAGCAGTAGCAGTGGTTCATGCAGCCCATAACGGATGGAAACTTCTCCTTCTGAAAACCGATGTTGATTTTGCAGCGGTGAAACGCTACGGTTGGGCAATGGTCCTTGGGGCATTGATCGGTGCTTCACTTAGCACGAGCATCAATCCGCAACCACTTCTCATCGTTGTTGGATTTGCTTTGATTCTTCTTCCAATCCTCTCGGTTTCGGAGCGCTGGACCAATTATCGCCTTCCTGAAGCCGAAGACCGGTGGGGAGGATTTGGTTCAGGATTTATGGGCGGATTAACAGGCCATCAGGGAGCGTTGCGAGCGATGTTTCTTCAGCGCCGTTTGCCAGATAAATCAGCCTATGCTGCAACGGCTGCTCTGCTTGCTTTGATCGTCGACCTATCTCGCCTACCTGTTTATCTGTACTCGGATGGAGAAGCACTTGCCGAATTCCTACCGCTCGTTGCAGGATCGGTCTTGTCCGCTATTGTCGGCGTTCATCTCGGAAAGCGGTGGCTGAAGAAATGGAAGAAATCATTCATCAGTACAATGATTACGATTGGAATTATTCTCTCTGGAATCATGTACGTGTTCGAAGGATTTACGATGTAACCGCATCGCTCAATTCGAGAATGACTGGAGCATGGTCAGAGATATCGATGCCACCTTGACGGTCGATTCTGATGGATTCAACAAAGGGAATGAGTGCTTCATTTCCAAGCATGTAGTCAATTCTCCAGCCACGGTCTAGGGCACGAGCCTGACCACGATTTGACCACCACGAGTAGAGTTTCACACCTTCACCAACGTGTTCACGGAACAAATCATGCCATCCATCTCCAAGAAGTTGGGAGAACCATTCACGCTCCTGTGGAAGAAAACCGCTTGATTTTGCATTCCCTTTTGGATTCCAGATATCGTCTTCTGTGTGAGCGATGTTCAAATCGCCAACGACCAGAACAGGCTTTTCGCTTTCCAAATACGGTTGAAGCCATGAACGCCATTCCTCCATCCATGCTTCCTTGAACAACTGTCGCTCATCTTTGTTGGAACCACTCGGAAGATAGGTGTTGATGCAGGTAAGATTTCCATGTTGTGTCATGAGGATACGCCCTTCAGAATCGGAAGGATCGAGCTTGCTCTCCATGCCTCTTCGAAGTTCAACCATTTCACAACTCGAGAGTGTTGCAACGCCAGAATACCCTTTCTTTTCAGCAGGATGAAGAATCGCTTGATGTGTTGCAGGCCAATTCCAACCTTTCGGAAATTGTTCTTCGAGAACCCGAGTTTCTTGAAGCATCCAAATCTCTGCATCAACGTCTTCGAACCAATTGTCAATGCCTTTGCGGATGGCTGCTCGTAATCCGTTGACGTTCCATGTCACGATGCGCATGATTCTCGGATTGCTCCGAGGTTTTTCATTGTTGAAGTGGCATCTTACTGATATGTTCTGCTGTGGTTCGAGATGCTTCAACCGCTCCATCAGAGAGGATATGTTCGCTTTCGACCCAGGCGCCGGTCAGCAGTATGCCATCTTTGCGAGCGAAACCGCAAGCGATTCGCTCACCAATTGGAGCAATTTTCACATTCTTTTGCTGACGTTCATGGAGGATGTGTGATTTCCATCCTGGAGCGCGCTGATCCATGAATTGATTCAATTCAGCGAGGCGATCTTCCCCTTTGCCCTCTCCAAAGTGAACCGCTGAGAGAAGAGCGCCAGAGGGAGCAATTCCGGGATGAATCTGTTTCATGTCAAAGATGGCCATTGATCGTTCGATATCGAGGATACCATGGCGTTCACCAAGCGGTAATGCATCCAACGCAACGTCAATCGTAGAGGCAGTCACGAACGAAACGTCTGGTAAATCAGGGATGAGTTTTTTCGCTTGCCCATAGCCACAAGCAAGAATGATGACATCTGTCTCAACATGTCGTCCATCAGCGAGATGAGCTTTGTGTTTCTCGACCTTGACAACATTCGCTCCTGTTTCGATCGGAATGCCTACTTCATCGAGTGTGACTGCGAGTCGCCCAACCAATCCAGACCATCCTTCTTTCAAGACGAGAAGTTG
>JAYOBT010000036.1:0-8828 GCA_038105035.1 Candidatus Poseidoniales archaeon
TAGCGAGGGGTTCAAGTCATGTCCACTCGAGGGTTGTAACGGAGGGACCATGATGCGACGCTCCGGCGCTCACAACTCTTTGCCTGATGAGGACCCTATTCAGACCCATGAGTGGGAACTTTCTGTCAAGGAAGTCATTGAACAGCAAGGTGCTCAACGTGCAGAGCGATTGCTCCACAGTGCCATTGCGGCCGGTGCAGATGCAGGTATCGACATCGATACGACGACGACACCGTATCTGAACTCCATTGCTCCCGACATGCAGGGTTCCTATCCCGGCGATCTTGAGATGGAGAAGCGCCTTCACACCATCAATCGTTGGAATGCAATGATGATGGTCACTCGGGCCAACAAATACGTCGATGGTATCGGCGGACACATTTCGACCTATGCATCAGCATCTCATCTCTGGGAAGTTGGATTGAACCACTTTTATCGAGGAAAGGATGGTGATGGCTGGGGTGATCATGTTTACTGGCAGGGCCACGCCTCTCCGGGTATCTATGCTCGTGCTTGGCTCGAAGGACGGTTGAGCGATGAGAACATCCACAATTTCCGCCAAGAGGTTGGAGGCGCTGGGCTTTCATCTTACCCGCATCCAAGATTGATGCCAGATTTCTGGGAATACCCAAGCGTTTCGATGGGTCTTGGGGCAATGACCGCCATCCATCAAGCACGATTCAATCGTTATCTTCACCACCGAGGTTTAGCGGATACTACGCTCTCTCGCGTTTGGTACACGATGGGCGATGGAGAATCCGACGAGCCAGAGTCGTTGTCTGAATTGGCTCTTGCAGCACGAGAAGGATTGGACAACATTGTCATGACTATGAATTGCAATCTTCAACGGCTCGATGGACCTGTTCGTGGTAACTCAAAGATTGTTCAAGAACTTGAAGGTCGGTTCCGTGGAGCTGGATGGAACGTCATCAAGGTGCTTTGGGGATCCTCGTGGGACGCACTCTTTGCAAAGGATACGAGCGGAATACTCGCAAAGCGTCTCGCTGATCTTGTTGACGGAGACGAACAACGATTGTTCACGGCAGAGGGCGCAATCATCCGCAAAGAATTGTTTGCAGGTGAGGAATTAACCGCCATGGTTGCCGATTACTCCGATGAAGAACTTGAAGCATTGACCGAAGATCTCGGTGGCCATGACTTCCTCAAGATTCACGCTGCCTATGCAGCAGCATGCGCGCACAAAGGACAACCAACGGTTATTCTTGCTCGTACCATCAAAGGATACGGACTTGGTCCTGCATTTGCTGGTCGTAACACAACGCATCAGAAAAAGAAAGCCGACGAGAACGATTTGCGTTTGATTCGAGATGCAATGGGTCTTGATTTCACTGATGAGGATTTGGAAAAACTTCCATTCATTCATCCAAACGATGTTCCAGATGTTGTCGCTTACGCAAAGAAGCGACGCGCCGCGATGAAAGGTCCGATGCCAGAACGACGCGTTCCTGACATGGACCTCACGCTGCCGGAAGATGCAGTCTATGCTGAATTTGATGATGGAACAAAAGGAACATCTCAAGTCTCGACAACGATGGCGTTTGTTCGATTGATGCGCGGGTTGATGAAAACCAAGGATTTCGGAGAGCGTGTTGTTCCATTGATTCCAGATGAAGCGAGAACATTTGGTATGGATCCACTGTTCGCTGAATTTGGAATCTATCACCCAGAAGGCCAACTGTACAAGCCTGTTGATCACAAGGTGTTGATGAAATACAAGGAATCTGCAAAAGGGCAAATTCTTGAAGAAGGTATCAACGAAGCAGGTGCGCTTTCATCGTTCATTGCTGCTGCAACATCGTATGCAACGCAAGGTTCGCCAACCATTCCATTCTACATCTTTTACTCGATGTTTGGATTCCAGCGCGTTGCTGATTTGATTTGGTCTGCTGCGGATTCACGTGCACGAGGCTTCCTCATTGGCGCAACCTCTGGCCGAACAACGCTCAACGGTGAAGGCCTCCAGCACCAAGATGGCCACTCACTGTTGATGGCGCATTCCAATCCAGCCGTTCGAGCCTATGACCCAGCGTTTGCTTTCGAATTATCGACCATCATCAAGCAAGGTATTGTTGAGATGTGTGAGGAAGGCAGTGATGTTCTCTACTACCTCGCTGTATACAATGAGAACTATCCAATGCCTGCCAAACCGAAGGATTGCGAAGAAGGTATTCTCAAGGGATTGTACAAACTTCGTGATGCACCAGCAGGTGATGGCCCCCTCGTACGCTTGATTGGATCCGGGCCAATCATGCTCCAAGTCTTGGATGCAGTTGAGAAATTGGAAACATTCGGTGTACGTTCAGAGATTTGGTCGGCCACTTCCTATGGAGAACTGCGACGTGAAGGGATGGAGGTTTCTCGATGGAACAGATTGCACCCGGGAGAATCGATGAAATCAACATGGATTGAGCAACAATTTGGCGAAAGTGCTTCACCGATTATCGCTGTATCGGACAACGTTGCTGCTGTTCCTGAAATGATTCGTGAGTGGGTGAATGCACCGTTTACCGCCCTTGGAACAGATGGCTTCGGCCGTTCGGATACCCGTCCTGCACTTCGTCGATTCTTCGAGATTGATGGTCAAGCCGTTGCTCTTGCAGCTCTCTCATCGCTGGTTCGAGAAGGCCAATTGGATGCTTCTGTTTACGCAGATGCGATGGCTAAATTCGAGGTTTCAACCGAGCGAACTGACATCACAAGCCTTTGATTGGTGGCGTCCACGTCCCGTTGTTTCTTGCATGATCAAGGATGTGCCAGTAGATCGTATCGAGTTCAATTGTTGCATCCTCAATATGGCTGATTTCATTGACACTGAGCGGTTTTGACAATCGCTTCCATGCTGCTTTAGCGTTCCAACGCAAACCTCGGATGTGTTGGGCAGGACCACATGTAGGCAGGGTGCATCGTATCTTCCAAGGCCGTTCAACGAGGGTCGTTGCTTGGACAGCACGTTGGGTGGTTTTCCATGAGTTTCCTTTACCGTATTTTTTGTTGACCAACCATGATGGATTGATCGATGAATCAACACGGAATCCTTGTTGCTCCAAAATCGAAAACATCCATGGAGCAACGTAGCCAGCAGGAGCACGGAACCATTTCCTGAAATGGTTCGGAAAATGATGTTTGAGAAGTCGAACGGATTCTGCCAAGTCGGCGGAAAACCCCTCGAAATCTTCTCCCCAAGCGGACCAACTTCGATGATGGAGGCCATGACAACCGATGGTAAGGCGTTCGCCGTAGGATTCGATGAGAGATTGCATCGATTTGAGAAATTCCCCGGATGCGCATTGGTCAGCAATGATGAACAGTGTAACAGGGTGATGGTGTGTGCTCAACCACGCATCGAATCCCTGGATTCCAACTCGAAATTGTTCTGAAACATCCGGTAACGATGGATTTGATTTTGAACGAGTAGGATGTCCTTGGTTAGAGGGAACGTGTCGTAGGTCATCCGTGTCGACGGTTAGCCATGTTCTTCGCACACCCTTCACACCCGAGGCAAATCGATGACGTGGATTTTGTGAAGGACCGTTTTGTTGTTCAACTCGATTCCGATGAATTCGTCAATGATTTGTCCGTTCCAGCGCTGACAGATTCGTTCTGCCGTTACAAGGCCTGCCTCGTTTCGAGTATGCACGGTGATTTCAATTCGGAAAACAGAACCTCTGGATTCGAGCCATCCGAGCACAGCATCGACGGCATTCGAAGCGATTCGCAGGTTTCTGTATCCCTTGCGAACCCAGTAACCAAGGTTGTAGTTCGAATGAACCAATTGCATTTCATCCCCAAGACCAATCAACCCGATGAAGGTATTCTTTTCATCATGAATTGACCAGAAGTGGACTCGGTCAGCGTTTGAGAGGTGTTCTAAATCGTGCAGCATGTCTGCAAGTTGGCGCGTGATATCTTCTTCACTACGAAGCCAAGGCAGAGCGGCTTTGGCAGATTCAGGATCTTCCGTGTAAGCTTCGATAACCATCGGCAAAATGGCCTTTGAAACAGGGCGTAGACAATATCCACCCTGCAATTCGGGAAGATTTGGTGTTGGTGGCATCTTGCTTACCTCATGCGGACAAATGCGCGATGGCGCTCATCACGTTCTCATCATTTGGATGGACGCGTCGGGCCATTTCAAGCATCCAATTGAGATGTTCGGCACGTCCAGCTTGCTGCAAGATGAGGCCAATGTGGTACAACAATGAAACATCATCACCAAGGCATGGGCCAAGAGCATCGATGTTGTGTTCTGCCTCCGCAATGCGTCCTGCTCGGACCAAACCAAGTGATTCAACAACGATACGATGCACCTCTCGGGGGTCCATTGGCTCTCCTGCAGGCCATGGCCAAATACGCGTACTGCTTGGTACATCTGGTGTGACATTGTCCTCTTCTGCGGGTTGAGGCGTCGTGGATTCGACGTCGTCATCCTCCGGCAATTCTGGAACAGTATCGTCCTCCGGCAGTTCTGGTGCTGCTGGCTCTTCCGGTAATTCTGGTTCATTATCTTCTTCAGGAAGATCTGGAACGTCTGGCTCTTCCTCTTGAACATCATCAGGAATGTCAGGAGTCGTGAGTTCCCCAGGCGGGAGCGGGAGGTCTTCTTCAGTCTCCGGCAGTTCTGGTATGGCGTTCGGATCGGGGCCAACGGTTCCCGTGAAATCAACATCATTCTCATCCTCTGCCGTTTGGATTAACTGTCCTTGGCCGGTGTGAATCGGCTCCTCAACCTCGTCGAGTGGGTTTGCTTCAGGTAGTTCGAATCGCTCTTCGATATCAGGCGCATCCTCGGTGGTCAATTCAACCTCTTCATGGGTTTCGAATTCAACCGTTTCGGACAAGGTTGGGCCTTCACTATCGATGAATGAGAATCCATCACTGGACAGAGGCTCGTCGTATTGATCCACTTCGATGGTAACGTCCTCGAGATCAAGGACTGCTTCTACAGCGAATTCTTCTTCCTCCTCACTATCATCACTGTCCATCAGTGTTGAAAGGAGGTCGTTTTGGACATCGGTTGCAACCTCAAGGTGTTGGTCACGTGCTGGCTTGTTCAAGTCATAATAGCATTGTACGCACGTTGCTGCGTCAACTTCGTTTTGAGCGCCGCAAAATGGACAAGGATTCCCATCCTCTCCTCCATCTTTTTTGCGCTTCCAAAACATGGTCTCGCCTACTTTCTCGGTAGGCACTTGTGGTTTAAGCATCACCATTCCATGGACGACGAACGCATCATTCGCCATAGTCTGAAATGATGGCGGCCAGTGGGGAAACCATGGGCGAGCGAGGAAAGGTTCGACGTATGGACAGCTCCTCGTCAGCGATGAATGTGGAACCTGAAGGCGAAGAGGGTGGAATCTGGCGTCGAGGGCAAGACCATTTCCGGCACTTTACATCACTGCTTGAAGAAGAATTGAACGAAGAGACGTCGATGATTCAAGAGCGTTGGTCATCGTGGTCGCATCATCGATTGCAAGCATCTGGACTCGCTCTACTCGGCCTTAGAGGTCGGACCAATGGGACGCTCTTTGGGGAGGACATCTTGGTGTTCGAACATCCTGACCGTCAACATCTTGGTCAACATCGTTTCACACATGGCGATATTGTTGTCATCAGCCGATCAAAGCCTATCGGTGAGAAGACCATCGAGGGCATCGTTCTCGAACGCGGACCAACGCGTTTACGCGTGGTGGTTTCGCAGCGACCGAAAGACCTCCGAAAAGGAACGTGGAGACTCGACCGTGGTGCCAATCGAGTTGCGCATGATCGCATGCAGGAAGCACTCGAAATGTTTCATTCGGTCGAAGGCGACAGAGGTACAATCCTTCGCGATGTTCTTCTCGGGCAAGTTCATGATCCAGAGGACAACGCTTCCATGCCTCCAAAGATTTCAGGAAAATTCAATCGCTCTGAGCGAATTGATGTTGCCCTAAATCCCTCGCAAATCGATGCGATGGAAGCAGCCATGAAGCGCCGGGTCACCATCGTGCAAGGTCCACCTGGTACAGGAAAGACCCACACGGCTGTTGCAACACTTGCTCAACTAGCTCGAGAAGGGCGGGGGCCGATTCTTGCTACAGCAGAATCAAATGTTGCTGTGGACAATCTGCTCGAGGGCTTGTTGGATGTTGGAGTTCGAGCCGTTCGAATCGGGCGGCCGGTCAAAGTTCGTGAAACTCTACGTATGGCTACGCTCGATGCTCAAATTGAAGACCATCCCAAACAGGACGAACTCGCTATCATTCGGGATGAAATGGATGAGGTTCATCGAGCCCTACCCAAATTGAAGGGGCGCGAAAAGGGACTTGCTCACCGAGATATTCAACACAACAAGAAAGAAATGCGTCGCCTTGAGAAGGAGATGATTGCATCTGTATTGGACAATGCGCAGGTCATTTGTTCAACCAACATCGGGTCAGGGCATCGCATTCTCGATGGCCGACGTTTCCCCATCGTACTGATGGACGAGGCTACGCAAGCGGTTGAACCAAGTGCATTGATCCCTATTTCGAAAGGATGTCGTCAACTCATCCTGGTCGGCGATCATAAGCAACTTCCTCCAACGGTTATCTCGAAAAAAGCAGAGCAAGGAGGGCTTGGCCGTTCCTTGTTTGAACGCCTCATCGACGTCGGAATACAGACGAAGTTGCTCGACGTTCAATACCGCATGCATCCCGTTTTGCGAGAGTTCCCAAGTGCTCGGTTCTACGAAAATCGTCTGAACGACGGTTGCACTGCGACGGACCGGCCCGCTCCCGCTGGCATCCTATGGCCTGATTGGGACCACCCATTTGCCTTCATTCCAATTGCTGGAGTTGAAGACGAAGAGCAGGAAGGGGGGAGTCGAAGCAATCCAATCGAAGCGGCCCGAATCTATGATCTGGTTCAGGGCTTGTTGGAGCCTGGTGACGTCGTACCCTCGGATATTGGAATCATTACGCCATACAGTGGCCAAGTTCGGGCTTTATCCGATATTTTTGATAGCAACAAAGAGCGGGAACAAGGAGGTCGGTTCGCAGGCCTTGAAATCAATACGGTTGACGGTTACCAGGGTCGAGAAAAAGAGATCATCATTTTTTCAGCCGTACGCTCAAATCCTGATGGCGTTGTTGGATTCCTGAGCGATCAACGACGCCTAAACGTCGCCATCACTCGAGCAAAGCGCGGCCTTGTTGTTGTTGGCGATCCGCAAACACTCCGTTACGATTCAACATGGCGATCTTGGTTGGATTGGGCCGAAGAGCGAGGTTTGTTCGCTTGGCATTTGGTCAATGGCTAACACGCAGGTTCAACAACGAACAGCCATTGGAATGGACATGGCGGAAAGCCCGGTTACCGTTTACCAAGGTGGAACACTTGCCCAGCAAGTGCTATCTTCAGCACCTGAAGGGATGCTGATTGCACCCGTTTGGCGACGAATCGCAGCCTTTGCCATCGACGTCATCGCCATGTCTCTTCTCCTGCATGTTATGACGCGATTCACCTTCCTTGAAATTCTCATCAGTTGGAATTACCTCACTGAGAATGCACAATATGCTGCAAGTTTTTTGATGACATGGGCGCTTTTCTTTGGTTCGTTGTGGTTGTATTGGAAATATACAGGTCGGGCATATGGGCGCTCCCTTGGACAACGCGCCTTCCGAATTGCTATCGTACACGACAATGGAACATTGCTTGAATTGCATCATTTCGGACCGAGAGCCTTCCATAAACTGCGCTATCTCATTCCCGTTCTCGGATGGATGTTCGGATTGCGGGATGTTTTGCGCGCACGCTCAAAGGCGGCAGAATATCGAACTTCTGTGGATGTCAGCAATCATACTGTAGCAGCAGTAGATTGGTCTCTACCAAGCGATACGCGCCTGAACTTAAAGTGATGAACCGTCTACGAAGGTCAGGTGAGAGGATTTGAGTCAAGAACACTCGGCAACAGCTGGCTCGCTTTCGGTCGTTCTACAAACCGTTCGAATGGAAATCGATGACGATGATGAAGACATCGTTGAAGTCATGCTTAACCTGACCAACGAATCGGCGATTCCAATCGGTGGAATTTCTGCAGCCATCAAGACAAGTCTTGGCGCAACAGTTGAGCCAATGGAGGGCGTTTCTTCCATTGGGCCAGGTCTTACGCGTTCGTTTTCCTTCGCGTTCAAACTGAGCGACGGTGACTGGACGTTTTCACTCTCTGGTCAAGGACAATCGCTTTCACTTGGTCCTTACGAAGCAGACTTCGAGTTCCAGCAAGTTAAGTCAAGACAAATTGGCAACGCTGTTGGATCAAGCCTCTTCTCAGGAGCCTTCGATGAAAATCTAGGTGACTTTGGAAATGTTCAGGAACGTGAGCTTATCGATGCAAGCCAAGTACAAATGTCGACCTTCTTCGGTGAGAATGCAGAAGGAGGGTCAACGAAAATCAGTGCAGGCACCTTCGGAAACGCGGAAGAAGATGGCCCAAAGACACCACCTTGGGAGCAAAACAAGAACGATGCACCTGCTGCTGCAGACCCATTGCTTGGTGCTCCAACTCCAGATCCTCTGCTTTCATCACCTGCGATGAGCACACCATCTCCTCAGCCGGCCGTGGATTTGTTAACACAAACACCGCTCACGCCGGTTCAATCAGAACCCACGCCACCTCCATCTCCACCGGCTGCGCCAGTGGAACAGTCTGAGCCGGTTCAGGAAGAGCCAGTCGCTCAAACTCAAGCAACTCCTCCTCCGTTACCACCCGGTCCGTCAGGCCCACCGTCTGGTGCGCCATCGGGACCTCCGAGTGGTCCACCAAGCGGCCCACCGTCCGGCCCTCCATC
>JAYOBT010000036.1:8928-14621 GCA_038105035.1 Candidatus Poseidoniales archaeon
CCGCCTACTGGCCCATCAGGTCCACCGAAAAAGCCAGAATTCTGAGGTTGTTGCATGAGTGATGGATTCGCAATGGAGCTCTGCGGCAATCAAGCCTCGTGGCAGATTGTTCCAGATGGCGTGACGTCCATCGATTTAGAACAAGTCGGTGCGAAAATTATCGAGAGTGGCTTCGAAGCTGGCGTTCAATCAAGAATGGTATGGACCTTTACCGGTGAAGCAGACCTAACCTTGTATCCAAGTGGAAAATTACTCGTGAAAACATCAGACAAGGAACTCGCAGAAGAGATCGCAACCAAACATATGTCCATCTGGACCCGTGCGTGATGGTATGGCAATCGTCAGCGCTGAGCAGGTTGCATACATCAACAACGGCGGCGTCATTGCATACCCAACATCAACGTTGCCCGGTTTAGGGTGCCTTCCAACCAAAGAAGGACTTGATACACTGTTCGCACTGAAATCACGTTCACCCGATAAACCGGTCTCCATTGGTGTTGCTTCGCTCGATCAGGTTGCCCACATGGTTGACATCGATTCTCGCATTGTCGAATTTGTTGAAGCCTTTCCACGTGGTGCTTTATCGGTAATCTATCCTGCAAAACAATCCCTTGACGCTCGAATCGGGGGCGAATCTGTTGCCATTCGTGTTTTTGATCATCCTGCAGCCCGTGCGCTTGCTCAAATTGTGGGGCCGATAACGGCTACAAGTGCGAACGAGGCTGGTGAAGAACCAGCCAATACGGTGGCAGAAGCCGCTTCAGAATTGGGTCTTCCTGATGTTGCTGTTGTTGCTGGAAACCGTGAAACAGGTCCAGGAAGCACCTTTGTCAAAATTGATTTTGAATCCGATGAGCCATTGGTAACTATTATCAGAGAAGGCGTTCTACCTTCGCGTGACGTGGTCACTTGGTGGAAGAATCGACACTGAA
The DNA here is from genome assembly GCA_038105035.1 of Candidatus Poseidoniales archaeon. GTDB lineage: Archaea > Thermoplasmatota > Poseidoniia > Poseidoniales > Poseidoniaceae > MGIIa-L2. The sequence goes on from JAYOBT010000036.1 coordinate 9,861, forward strand.
ATATTGGAAAGATGCGGGGCACGTCGCACGTCGTACACTTGAAGCAATGAAGCTCGAACTCACTCCGGGTAAGACCTTTCACGAAGTCATAGAATCGGCTGAGCGTTACATCCACAGGCACGGCGGGAAACCAGCATTCCCTGGTACAATTGCTGTCAACGACCTTGCGGCACATTTCACAACCGATCATGCGGTCAACCAAGTTGAGGGCTGGGATGGGGAAATGGTTCTACAAAAAGGGGATTGCGTCAAGATCGACTTTGGCGTTCACATCAAAGGGCACATTGCAGACAATGCGCTCACTTTTGAAATTGGAAACGGCAACGAACACACTGAACAAATCAAAGCTGCCAAAGAGGCACGAGATGCAGCAATTGAGATGATGCATCCTGGAACGCCCTGGTACAAGGTTGGACAAGCTGCAGCCCAACCTTCTCTTGATGCGGGCTTCCAACCCATTCGAAATCTCTGTGGCCATCAATTGAAGCCATGGGAACTACATGCTGGTGTTTCTGTACCATCCTATGCTTGTGGCCCGGACAATCAAGGTTTCAAGGGCGTCGTCGAGGAAGGAGGTATCTACGCCATTGAACCATTCAATACAACTGGTCCTTCAGGCATGATCAAGAATTTAGGCAACCCCAACTCGTCCAACATCTACCGAATTACTGGGATGACAACATCAAGAAAAGCCCGTGCAAAGGGACAGTTGAAACCACTCGGGGCACAGATGGCACGAAACCTCGAGGAGCGTTATTCAACGCTTCCATTTGCAGAGCGCTGGGCATATCCGATGCTTGAGAAACCGTTCCCTGATGCAGACGAAGCATCGCGTCAAAGCAAATGGAGGGCCTTGGTGAAGAAATTGATCAGCATTCGATTCCTCGAGACTTATCACGTTCTTGCCTGCAAAGATGGCGGCAACATTTGCCAATTTGAACACACCGTCTTGGTCACAGATGGCGGTCCAGAAATTCTGACAGTGGAGTGAAAGACTCGACTTCTCCAAGAATTTGAATCACAGATAATGCATATAAAGGCGAAGTGCATACCATGCAACGAACAGGGCTGTGAAGTTCTCGTTGAGTGCATCCCATCCCCTCTCCGTAAGCTCTCACCCTGTTCACCCAATTTTGTTATAATTTAGCGTAAGCAACGCTTTCCATACAAACGAATTGTACCACTCGGGACCGATCTTAGAATTTTATTTTTAATTCAAAATAGAGCCGCAGTATCGCGAATAACTTTTCGAATTCATCGATTTCGCCCGATGTGTTTAAATAATATCTCTGTGGTGGGAAGAATGCGCCCACTACGGGCGTCGGAGGACAAAAATATGCAAAACGAAAACCGAAACGAAGAAGCTGTCAGCCCGGTTATTGCTACCATCCTAATGGTTGCAATCACTGTTGTACTGGCAGGTGTACTGTACGTCTGGGCTTCCCAGCTCGCAGAAGGCAACACTGATGGAGATTTCTCCATGTATGGCTTTGCTGTAACTGACGCTGCAGGATCACCAACTGCTGATGCAGGCGAAGAAATCGTCTACATCGCAATGGACGCTGGTGAAGACCTATCTTGGGCAACTGTCATCGTACAGATGTCTGACGGTGGTTCCTACACAGAGTGCACCAACCCTGACCAAGCAGCCGACACTGGCTGTGCAGTCTCTGACAACGGCGACGGTAAGTGGTCGTTCGGAGAAGAAGTCACAATCAGTGAAGGATCCGATGACATCTGCGCATCTGCATGCAGTGTTCAGGTCAAGGTTCTCGACCGTGCGAGCAACAAGCTCATCTACGAGTCGACCGTTACCAGCGTTGCTTGAGTTTCATCAAGTGAAACCCTGGTGTCGTAACCACACAAATTGACTTTGTGTGAATCCGCCCCCTCATGCGTCCAGGCGCATGGGGGGGCCTTTTTTATTTTCAATTTCGACCATCCGTGTGTTGATCCCACATATGGAGCGATGTTCCACGAGCGCTTTTCCACAGAGCACGAACGAGCTGAACGTTCCCGTCTATGATGACTCCAAGTTGATTCATGAGTGGTATGCGAACACCATACCGTACGGAGATCCATGACGCGAGTGCGATGGCTTCTGTTACAAACAAACCAACATGCATGGTTGTCAATGTTGCATTGGAGAAATCGATTTCTGCGAATCCAATGGTTGCCCAACGAGCCAACATCGCTACGAGGGCTCCAACGAGGAGCAGTGGTGAAAGGAGATGCATCGCAGCCTCCTGGCGTAGCGTGGCCGCAAACCTGCCATGCCTCCGATTGAACCAATGCTTTCTTTGTCGGAGTAAATGACGTTGCAGCCCCTGTGCGCGGCGAACCTTCTGACGTGCGTGCTCTTTTCTTTGATGAGGGGCATGGTCGACAAAGTATGCATCCGAATCCTGAATAGCCCTTAATCCATTGATTCGGACATTGGTCGCAATCTGTGCATCATCTGCATTGGATTGAACATTCAATGAATCCAGATCGAGGGCTTCTCTCCTCCACATCATGCATGACCCTTCGAGAAACGGTGTGCTGTCGAATTTCGATTCCATGTTTCGAACCATTGAGAACAACGCTCGGTGCTCAGCTTCTTCCTTGCGCTGGCCGAGGCGTTTGGGTGAAGCACCAACACATCCAATGGTCGAATCAGAAAACCAGTGCATGAGTTTGGAGACAGTATCTGCCTCAAACAACGCATCAGCATCTGTCATCAGGATCAAATCCGTCTGTGTTGTCTGATTGATGTGCTCAAGTGCTTGCTTAACTGCAGCAGTTTTTCCTTTCCGCTCATCCATTCGTAGCAACGTGTATGATGCAAATGCATCCTGGCCAGTCCATGCTTCAACGACTGAAACTGAGGTATCGGTTGATGCTGAATCGATGATGACGAGATGGGGGTTGAATGCTTGGCATGTTTCCATTAAATTGTCCAACTTCTGTCTAATCACGCTTTCTTCATTCCAAATGGGGAGAAGAATGGTCAAACTCCCAGAAAAGCGCTGTTTAGGACGCACCAGTTTCCGTTTCCGCGCCAGCAGGAGGTCAAGCCCCTGCTTAGCATAGGGCAGCCCAGCAACCGTTGCAAACCCAATCTCAAACAGAGCGGGTGAGAACAGCATGAATCATTTGATTCTTGATTCCCTCTTCACTTCTCCGTTCAATTCCATGCTATATGAGGGGATTTTTCCATAGAAGTCAAGTGTGCACAGCCACTCAATCCAACTATGCCGACCGTAGCACACGTTGGACCGATATCGAGTCCAGGCGGCATTCAAACGGTTATTGGAACGCTTTCATCCAACCCACCAGATGGATGGGAGGTTGAAACGATTGAAAGTCATTCAAACGGTTCGTATCTCTCCAAACTTCAGGCATACAACAATGCAAAAAACAGACTAGAAGAATTGGCCAACCAGAACAATGACGGCTTGATTGTTCATCTTCATGCAGCATCCGATTATTCCTTTTTGAGGAAACTCCGCCTTGCAGAACACGCCCATCGACATGGTGCAAAAATCGTGTTCCATATTCACAGTGGAAACGTCCTCACCTGGTTGGGAAAGAAAGATCTTGCAAAGAAATTGAAACAGCGACTCCAGGATTGTGGAGCGACAGTTGTGTGTCTATCTGAGCGTTGGAAGGAACTGATTACACCTTTCTTAGGAAAATGCGTCGTATCGCCAAACCCAATCGATCCCATACACTTTGCAGATCTGTCAATCGAACGTATTCCAAATCAACTTCTTCTCCTTGGTCGAAACGATGCTGTCAAAGGTCACGATTTTGCCTTTGAAATCATGAATGAGCTTGAACGCCGAGGTTCTGATTTCATTCTCCATTGCACAGGGAAAGAAGAAGCACCAGAAGACTCGAACAACATTGTTGCACATGGTTGGGTTTCGAAGGAAGAAAAGGTCAAACTGCTTCAGCGATCCTCGCTCTTGCTTCTTCCATCAACGTATGAAGGGCAACCAATGGTCGCCCTAGAAGCAATTGCATGTGGGACGCCTGTTCTTGCATCGAAGTCGCTCCATTCACTCCCGGGGAGTGTATCTCGCCCTATTGAGGAGACGGTGGTGGCTTGGGCTGATTCAATTGAACACTCTTTGCATCCTGAAATCGAGTTTGGAGACTCGCTCGAACAGCACACCATTGAATCGATTAATTCGAATCTCCTATCGATGTACCAAGGATTGATTGAACCAGAGTCATGAATTTCTGCCGTTGATCTTCTTCGGTATGACTTGAAATGACATTTAATTCATACGCTTCAAGAATAGCACCTGATACAGCATCTACGTCATCGAATGTGGCTACTGCACCAAGATTGTTTTCCAGGCAAAAGTCACCCATGGGAGCATTTGCAGTTGTTACAGTAGGACGACCATATGCAGCCGCATCAAACATTTTGACCGGTAATGCCCCCTGGCGGATGTTTTCTTTTTCCGGATTATACACCGCATACATCACATCAATTTCGGTCATCAATCCGTTGAGTTGATCATCATCGAAGCGTCCTCGATAATCCACATCAGGATAACGTTCCATCAATCGATCAACACTTGGCCCATCACCAGCAAAGATTGGATTGAACCCTATTTGTTTACAACTTTCAACAAGCAAAATCATGGCTTCATAATCACGAATTCGACCAAAATATCCAATCGATTTTGTCATCGGACGGTCTAACGAGTTTGCATTGCGTGCATTAAGGACAACCGTTGACTGAAGGGAGAAGTGTTGCTCAATATA
>JAYOBT010000036.1:14631-15010 GCA_038105035.1 Candidatus Poseidoniales archaeon
CTATGTCATGCAAATCGAGAATTCTGTAGGTTGCTTTGAGGTTCGAAGTTCCTATTGAATCAGAATCATTGTGAATTAAGAGATCAAATTGACCATGCAATGATTTGAGAAATTTCTTTTTCTGGCGCACGATACTTACTGAGGAAGAGGATGCTTTTCGGCCGATACGTTTGCGCAAAATTGTATATTCATCACGAACCGTTTCCTCATCGAGATCATGCTTTCGATCCCATGCAAAGATGGTCACTTCATGCCCCTCTTCTGCAAGCCAGCGCGCATGGCGCTCAACCCGTGGGTCTGGGGCGCATCCATTGGTGACTACCAAACAAATGCTAGCCATTGCTCTCACCCCGGATTCGGTCTGCGAAAATTCCAATGC
>JAYOBT010000037.1:0-14838 GCA_038105035.1 Candidatus Poseidoniales archaeon
GACCAACATGCCTTAATGCCGAGTCATAGTGAGGTGGAACAATGACGGACCGATTGACGGCTACGACGGCGCCATACACCATCGGAGTACCACCGTTTCGCCCCGGCGAGGAAGCTGACTTTGGTGGAGCCTTCAAGGAACAACCTGGCGACCTATGGCGCCCAGATCCTGCAACGTGCACCTCCGATGATTCTGCGCCTCATGCTCGAGGATTGCTCAGAGTGCTCAACGATGCTGGAGAAGCCAAGGGAGAGTGGGATCCAAAACTCGATGCTTCCGAATTGATTCAAGGTCTTGAGTACATGATGCGTTTGCGTATTTTCGATGATCGAATGATCAAAATGCAACGAACTGGGAAACTATCGTTCTATATGCGTTCATTTGGAGAAGAAGCGGTAGCGATTGCACAAACAATGGCCCTCGAAAATCAGGATTGGATTTTTCCTTCTTACCGACAACCTGGAGCGCAATTTGTCCGAGGACGTGATATGGTGAGCATGATTTGCCACTGTATAGGAAACACAGAAGACAATGTTCGTGGACGACAAATGCCAGTTCACTACACCTACAAAGAAGGGCGATTCATCTCAATCTCATCTCCGGTAGGCACTCAATTCTCACAGGCGGTTGGCGTCGCTATGGCAAGCGCATATCAGAACAAGGATGAGGTCTGTATTTCGTGGCTAGGTGATGGAACATCGGCGCAGGGCGATTACCACTATGCATTGAATTTTGCATCGACGTTCAAGCCACCCGTTATCCTCAACGTTGTCAACAACCAATGGGCTATCTCAACACACGCCAACCTTGCAACAGGTGGCCGTACATTCGCAGAGCGTGGACTGGCCTACGACATACCTTCCTTCCGTGTCGACGGTAATGATTTCCTCGCTCTCTACAGCATCACCAAATGGGCTCGAGATCGAGCTAGCGCAGGAATGGGTCCAACACACATTGAGGTCTACACCTACCGTGCAGGAGCTCACTCCTCCTCCGATGACCCTTCTGCATATCGACCGAACGATGAAGCGTCGTGTTGGCCAGGTGGCGACCCAATTCAGAGACTCAAAGACCATCTCATCCTCATTGGCGAATGGGATGAAGAGAAGCACGAAGCCCTTGCACAGAAAATCGATGACGAAGTCATGGCTGCTTACAAAGAAGCATGCGAATTCGGCGATCTCGCATCTGGGCCATACCCTCCAGCATCGACCATTTTCACAGAGGTTTACGAAACCGTTCCTTGGCACATCCAAGAACAGCGAGAGGAGTTAGGGAAGTGATATCATGCCAGACATGAACATGATCAAGTCGCTCAATTCAGCGCTCTCTATTTCCCTCAAAGACGACCCAAATGTCGTCATCTTCGGCGAAGATGTTGGCTTCTTCGGCGGCGTTTTCCGAGTAACGGAAGGGCTTCAGAAAGAATACGGGCCACACCGCGTCTTCGATTCACCACTTGCTGAGGGTGGAATCGCTGCTATCGCCATGGGCATGGGCCTGAATGGACTTCGACCTGTTGCAGAGATTCAATTCGCCGATTACATCTTCCCTGCCTACGACCAAATCGTCAACGAAATTGCAAAACTTCGTCATCGCTCGGGTGGAGAGTTTTCTGCTCCTGTCACCTTCCGAACACCAGCCGGTGGAGGAATCAAGGGTGGGCACCATCATTCTCAATCGCCAGAGGCACAATTCACCCACACACCTGGACTGAAGGTGGTCTACTGCTCAACACCTTACAATGCCAAAGGGTTGCTGCTCGCATCCATCGAATGCAACGATCCTGTCATCTTCTTCGAGCCAAAGCGATGTTATCGTGGGCCGTTCTATGGCGACCCCCACAATGTCCCTACTTGGAACGGACATCCTGATGCAGATGTTCCTGAAGACCACTACACTGTACCTCTCGAACAGGCACGAGTTGTCCGAGAAGGCTCCGCCTGCACGGTCATCGCCTACGGAACCATGGTCCACGTAGCAGAACAGGCCATCAATGATTCAGGAATTGACTGTGAGTTGATCGACCTGCAGACTCTCGTGCCATGGGACCGAGATACGGTTGTCAACTCCGTCAAGAAAACAGGGCGTTGTGTCATTGTTCATGAGGCGCCGAAAACCAGTGGATTTGGTGCTGAAATGAGTGCATCGGTCCAAGAACGATGCTTCTACCACCTCGAAGCTCCAATTCAACGTGTCACTGGATGGGACACGCCATTCCCCCACACAACGGAATGGGATTATTTGCCAAGTCCTCAGCGAATCGCTGAAGCCATAAAGAAAACACAGGAGGAATAAACATGGGAACATTTGCATTCAAATTACCAGATATCGGAGAAGGCGTTGTTGAAGGTGAAGTCGTCGAATGGATGGTCGCCGTTGGTGATACCGTCAAGGAAGACGATCCAATTCTCTCGGTCATGACCGATAAGGCAACCGTCGAAATTCCTGCACCATGTGACGGAACCGTTACCAAAATCATTGGCGAAGCAGGTGATATCCTACCTGTTGGTGTCGTATGCATTGAATTCGAAGTTGATGGCGATGGAAACGCATCAGCGAGCGAACCTGAGCCTGCTGCACCGGCTGTCGAGGAAAAAACTCCGGAGCCTGTTGCAGAGCCAGAACCGTCACCTGCTCCAGAGCCAGAACCGACACCCACACCCGTTGCTACAGCAGGACCAGTTGTTGAACGTGCACCTGGCACCAAGCCACTTGCCGCTCCCGCTGTTCGACAGCGAGCCCGAGATGCTGGTGTCGATCTGTACCATGTTGCAGGATCAGGCCCTGCTGGAAGAATCACACACGCAGACCTCGATGTTCACCTCAGTGGAGGTGCATCACGTGCATCTTCAGCCATGCCAGTAGGAAGTTCTGCAAAGGTTGCAAAGACTGGAACGGAAGAAATCAAGGTCATTGGTCTGCGACGAAAGATTGCCGATTCAATGATGGCATCGTACAGCACCATTCCTCACTTCTCGTACTTTGAAGAAGTTGATGTCACAGAACTTGAGTCACTACGCCAACACCTCAATGCAACTCGACCAGAAGGCGCACCAAAACTCACCTACCTACCGTTCATTATGCTCGCTCTTGTCAAGGGACTTGGCCAACGCCCGGAGTGCAATGCACTGTTCGATGATGAAGCAGGTGTCGTCACTCGACACCAAGCCGTTCACTTGGGTATCGCAACACAGACAGACCGTGGACTCTACGTCCCAGTTGTCAAGCATGTTGAAGCCATGGACATTTGGTCTGCTGCAGCCGAAATGGGCCGGGTTACACAAGCAACTCGAGATGGTAAGGCTGGTGTCGACGAACTAACTGGTTCGACATTTACCATCACCAGCCTCGGTCGAATGGGTGGCCTCGGAGCAACACCGATCATCAACAAGCCAGAAGTTGGCATTCTCGGAGTTCACAATGCAAAGGACCGTGCTGTCGTCATCGATGGGCGCGTTGAAGTTCGTCGAATCATGAACCTCTCGTCCTCATGGGACCACCGTGTTGTAGACGGCCATGATGGTGCAAGTCTCGTTCAACTACTCAAGTCGATGCTGGAGCACCCAGCAACCATCTTCATGTGAGGTGTTTGGATGAAGACACGAAATTGCAAAGTTCTCGTTATCGGTGCAGGTCCTGGAGGATACGTCGCAGCCATTCGTGCAGGTCAACTCGGCATGGATACGGTCATCGTTGAGGGTCAGCGAGCAGGTGGAACCTGTCTCATTCGTGGATGCATTCCATCAAAAGCTCTCATTCATGCAGCTCATTCATTCCACAAACTTGCAGACCATGCAAAGGAAGGAGGCCATATGGGCATCAGCATACCTGGGCCTGCGGAACTCAAAATGGCAGATACCGTTGCTTGGAAAGATGGCATCGTCGATCGACTCAACAAAGGTGTCGAAGCGCTGCTCAAGAACGCAGGTGTTGAACTCATCAACGGATGGGCAGAGTTCCAAGATGCAAAGACCGTCAAAATCGGTAAAGGGAAAGATGCACTCCTCATTCAGGCAGAGAACGTCATTCTTGCGAATGGTTCGATTCCAATTGAACTCCCATTCATGAAGTACGGTGAACATGTCATCTCTTCCAAGGAGGCCCTCTCACTGCAAGAACTACCAAATCGAATCGCTGTTGTTGGAGGGGGTTACATCGGCCTGGAACTCGGCATCACATTCCGCATGCTTGGCAGTGAAGTCACTGTCGTCGAAGCCATGGATTCGGTCCTACCAATCTTCGACAAGGAACTTCGACGACCGCTTGAAATTGCTATCAAAAAACAGAAGATTGCCGTCCATACCAAGGTCTTCGCCAAGGGCATTGAAGAGAACAAAGATGGGAGTGTGGACCTCCTCTACACTCCGAAAGACGCAGAAGAAGGCACGGAACCTGAACGACTCACCGTTGACAAAGTCCTCGTGACCGTTGGTCGTAGACCAATGAGTGCTGCACTTGCACCAACAGGCGTTGCTCTCGATGAGCGAGGGTTTGTCAAAGTCAACAACAAGTGTGAGACCAACATGAAGGGCGTTTATGCCATTGGGGATGTTTGTGATCTGGGAGAAATGCTTGCCCACGTCGCATCCTTCCAAGGTGAAATGGTTGCTGAAATCCTTGCAGGTCACAACCGAGCATACGAGCCTGCAGCTGTTCCCGCCATCGTCTTTACAGAACCTGAAGTCGTCTCAGTCGGCCTTTCTCCCGATGAGGCAAAGGCTGCGGGACATCCAGTCATTACCGGTAAGTTCCCATTGGCTGCAAATGGTCGCGCACTTACCCAAGAAGCGGAGAAGACAGCAGGATTCATTCGTATCACGGCTCGTGAAGACGATCACCGAATTCTTGGGATCCAAGGTGTTGGAACCCACATCAGCGAGCTCGTTGGAGAGTGGACACTTGCCATCGAGATGGGTGCGCTCCTCGAAGACATTGCACACACCATCCACGCTCATCCAACAATGACAGAAATGACGCATGAGGGTGTTCTAGCAACACTTGGCCATGCGATTCACTCAATGTGAGTGTTCCATCACTTAAACACAGTGTGGATGCGAAAAGTTCCCTCGTACAGATTCGTGAACAAATTGTTGTATAGTCATGAACAGTCGATAGACTAAGGCTGGTGTGCGTATGTCTGATTTGTTGATACAATTGGAAGCGCTTGCTACAAGCATACGCGCTGACTCCAACCACGTCGACAAAGGAAAAATGGATGGCAAAATATGTCTTTTATCGCTCAAATTTGATTCGAATAACATCGATGTTGCAAAGCAACTAACCACCGAAGGAATGAGTCTGCCAGAACGAGTTGCATTTATTCAAGAATTGGGTAAAACAGTAGACGCTGAAGTTTTCGAATTTTCAACCTGCAACAGGGTTCTTTTTGTCGGGTTCGATGTGGATTCAACAACTCTTGCAGAGGGGATCTCAAGCCTGACCAATATCGATAATATCCCATTCCAGACGAGGACAGGTTCAGATGCATGGAGACATCTTGTCAAGATTTGTAGCGGACTGGATTCCTTCATCGTCGGCGAACTACAAGTCATGTCACAACTACGTTCGTCGATCAATATTCACAAAGAAAACAATCTCATCCGTACATTCAATCTCGCGTTCTTTGAACACATAATCTCTGCCACTCGTATCATTCGTAAGGAACTGGGCTACACAAGTTCCACCGAATCGATGCTGAATCTAGCAACAAACTCGCTGGAGCACATTCTGTCGCAAAAGGGAGATGTGCAATCCGTCGTTTTGGGCTTTGGCGATATGGGAATCAAAGCCGTTGAAACACTCCAACAACTGGGTCAAACCAACATTGTCGTGGTTTCGCGAAACCCGTCCGAATCTGCCAAACGTAATCCATTGAAAGCAGAACGATGTAGGATGATCTCTTACAGCGAATTGAATGACACACCTGTAAACGCCGATATCGTCATTTCAACAATGCGATGTTCAACACCAGCATACACTGAGTACAATCCGCTTCCAATATCTGGTCAAGCGACAATCCTCGACTTCTCTTGGCCGCCATCCATCGAAGAGGATGGAATTTCCACCGAGCATGTGCTGCTCGGAATGAAGCACTGGATTCAAGTGGCTCGTAACATCAACCACTCTGAATACACAACACTGATGGAAAATGGAAACAAACTCATTGATAATATTCAGGACCGTTACATGGAAGCTCTAACGAACAAAAATGAGGCACAGTTTCGAGCCTTCATCTATGGCCACATGGAGAATCTATCTGCGTCCTGGGAAGAATCCTCATCAGCGCAGAAAAAAGAAATTCCTCAGCTCGGAGCATTCGCTCGAGAGATTGCAACTTGGATATGTCAACAAAACAGTTCATTCTACATCTCAGAATTGACAAACTATGTCAACAGCACGAACCGTAGTTTGAACAGCAACCTGTTGGAAGAAGTTTCACGGGACGTTGAAACATCCATCCGCACATTGGCAACCGTTGCTTGAATTGGAGGAAACATGCCGATTCGTATTGGGACCCGCTCATCCAACCTCGCAATGTGGCAAGCAAGAACCGTTGCTTCCGCTCTTCATGATGCTGGTATAGAGACAGAAATCGTTCAGTTCAAGTCCATGGGCGATCGAAGTTTGGGAGGGAATTTGTCAGCAACTGTTGGCCAGTTCATCCATCTCATCGATCAAAAACTAAACGAGGGGCTTGTTGACATTGCCGTTCATTCCAGTAAGGATGTACCTACCACACCGAATGACGCCATCACAAACTTAGCCTACATGGAACGTGGTGCAACAAACGATCTGATCCTATTCAAGCGACAAAACAACGATGCATCACTGTACGAAGTCCTCGATAGTGAAACCAGCACATCACTCTCAGACCTACTCGATCGTATCGCTCATGGATCTACGTTTGGGACGGTTTCCGGCCGACGACAATCACTCCTGTTGAGCCAACGACCCGATCTGATTCCGCTCTCTGTACGCGGGCATGTGGAAACAAGAATTGAGCGACTGCTTGAAGGAAGAGTTGATGCGTTAATTTTGGCCGAGGCTGGTATCCGCAGGCTTCGATCAACTGGTGTGCTTGACGAGCAGAATGAACTTCTCACGGCGTACCGGATATCATCAGACGATTGGCCTACTGCGCCAGGTCAAGGATCGGTCTGCATACATTGCAAAACTGAGCGATTTGAGGAATTTAGCACATTGAGGAGTGTCCTAAACCACGCATCGACTGAAGCAGATGTCATTCGTGAACGTAGCATTCTCGAAATGTCAGGAGGCGGGTGCCTCTATCCTGCTGGAATTGAGGCGCGTGGTGAACATCTCATGGTTCGCATTGCTCCCCAAAACTGGAGATCTACTTTTTGCCAAGGGCGTAAATTTTCCATCTTTTCATACAATGGCGCAATCGAAGACTTCGAACTTCAGTTGCCGCATGATGAAACCCCCCCTGAAACTAGGATGTTTGATGGACCAAAATTCATCTCCACTCTCAATTCGAATCGCATTTCAGCGGTCTTGGCAAACCAAGGCATTGGTATGGTGAATCTATCCGTCATTGACCTCAAGCCAAACCTTGATGACTGGCCCCGTGATTTCCTGAAACAATACACATCGAAACGTCAATGGCCATATCTCGTCCTTACTTCTCCATTCTCGGCTAGGTGTGCGATTCTTGCTGCAGAATCGAACCCTGACATTGCTCGGATCAAGTGGGTTGCAATTGGAGAAGGTACTGCAAGAGCATGTTTTCAACGAGGCGTTACCGTTGCAATTTGTGCAAAGGCACGAAACTCAAAAGAGTTCTTTGACTATATTTCTTCCAATATTGGGACACACACCAAGTTGCTCCTTCCTCGATCAAGTGTTGCTCCAGAAACCTTTGCTGCGCAACTTAAGGGGGCGGGTTATGATGTTCTGGATTGGATAGGTTACGAAAACCAAGCGAAGATGGTTGAACCTACCCCCGTGTCTTCTGATGACGTTCTGTTGATTTCTTCTTCCTCCTCAGCCATATCTTGGGCCGAAAATAACCTTGAGACCCCAAATGAGATTATTTGTATGGGGAACAACACGAAGAAAACAATCCTCTCACTGGAGCACTTCAAAAATTGCAATGTTTCTGTTCTTGAGGGTCCCACAACCGAGTATTTGACACAATGGTGGAATCAAAACAGGAGAGGATAACATGAATGTGCGACCACGTATCAATCGCTGGACTGAAGCTCGGCGCGAACTCCTTTTTGGCGACTTCTCATTGAAGTCCTTAGTCCAACCACACTTTGTTGTTCAAGGATCGAATGTCGACCATCCTGTGAACGGAATGGAGGGAATCCATCAGCAATCGGTCGATGTCCTCATTGAAACAGTTCGTGCGGATGTTGAACATGGAATCACTGCAATCATGTTGTTTGGTGTCGTCGAACATTCGGACAAGGATGAGAGCGCCACAAAGGCATCCGATGCAACATCGCATCTGCACGAAGCGATTAAACAAATTCGAGCTGAATTTGGGGATGCAATTGTCATCATGACCGATGTATGCTTGTGCACTGCGACGAGTCATGGTCACTGTGGTTTGATTGAACATGGTCACATTGTCAACGATGCATCCGTTGATCGACTGTGCGAGATTGCCGTCTCACATGCAGAAGCTGGTGCTGACTACGTCTGTGCATCCGATATGATGGATGGTCGAGTCTCAGCGATTCGACAGGCCCTCGAAACTGCAAATCAAACCAGTACTGGGGTCCTATCCTACTCCGTCAAATACGCTTCCTCGTTCTATGGGCCGTTTCGTCATGCAGCAGACTCGAGCCCAGAATTTGGTGATCGCTCAACGCATCAAATGAACATCAACTCAGGATACGGAGAGGCGGTTCTGGAAGCTCAACTGGACGAGAACGAAGGTGCTGACATCGTCATGGTCAAACCGGGATTGCCTTACCTAGATGTTTTGCGAAAGGTAGCAGATTCTGTTCGTAGGCCTGTGGCAGTTTACAACGTCAGCGGCGAATACGCCATGGTGATGAACAGTGCCAAAGACCTCACTTCTCGAAAGAATTTGGTCTGTGAAATAATGACATCATTCAAGAGAGCGGGTGCTGACGTCGTGGTGACCTACCATGCGCGTGAGATAGCGCGCAATGGCTGGTTGCAGTGAGTTGAGGACATGGACCGAACGAAATCCGATACGATGCACAGCGTCGCAGTCGAGCATCTAGTGGGTGGCGTCAACTCCCCTGTACGGGCATTCAAATCGGTCCATGGAAACCCTATCTATTTTGAAAAGGCCTCTGGCGCTCATGTTACTGACATCGATGGGAATGTCTTGGTTGATTTTGTCCAATCATGGGGCCCACTCATCCATGGACATTCACACCCCGAGATCATCAACGCTGTTCACGAGAAGATGCTTAACGGAACCTCATTCGGGGCACCTCATCTTGGTGAAATCGAACTTGCAAAGAAAGTAAAAAATCGATTTACTCACATGGATAAAGTACGATTTGTGTCCTCTGGCACTGAAGCAGTGATGAGCGCCGTACGATTGGCACGTGGCTTCACGGGGCGTGATTTATTGGTGAAATTCGAGGGATGTTACCACGGCCATGTCGACTCACTCATGGTCTCATCAGGTAGCGGCCTTGCAACCTTTGGAATTGCCAGCAGCCCTGGAATTCCAAACGACACCGTTGCGACGACACTCATTTGCCCGTTGGATGATATTGAGGCAGTGGAGTTTCTTTTCCGTGAACACGGTCAAGAAATAGCTGCTGTTGTGATTGAGCCACTCCCTGCGAACAACGGACTTTTGATTCAGAGGAATGAGTATCTATCGCGTCTGCGACAATTGTGCGACGAAAGTGGTTCTTTGCTCATTTTTGACGAAGTCATCAGCGGATTTCGATTCAAGCATGGAAGCTACTCAGACATCTGTGGCGTAACTCCCGACCTCACTGCACTGGGTAAGGTCATTGGCGGAGGTCTCCCTGTTGGAGCGTATGGAGCGAGGGATGAAATTATGCAGCATCTTTCTCCACTGGGTCCGGTCTACCAGGCTGGAACCTTGTCTGGCAACCCATTAGCCATGGCTGCTGGAGCAAAAACTCTTGATTTATTGGACGACGCTGCATACGATTATTTGGAACATTTAGGTACAATCATGGAAGAGAAAGTTCAATCTGTATTGGAAAAACACAATTTCCCAATGCGTTTGGTTCGAATGGAAAGTCTGTTTTGGTTCTCACCCGGTAGTGACATCCCTGCGATAAGGGCAGACCAGATACCAAAAGATGCTGGAACATTGTATGCCGATGTACATCGGGAATTGCTCAATCGAGGCTACATGTTAGCACCATCTGCTTACGAGATAGGATTCCTCTCTACATCACACAACGAATCACACATTCTTGGATTTGTAGAAGCCTTGGATGATTCTCTAACACACTTGGATTGGTCATGATGAATGGGAAAGAACGTATCGTTTCAGCACTCAATTTAGAGCCTGTTGATCGGACACCTGTTTGGTTTATGCGTCAGGCTGGACGGCACCTTCCAGAATACCGAAATCTTGCATCTCAACACTCATTTTGGGAACGATGTATGGACCTTGATTTGTGCACAACGATTACCATGCAACCGATACATCGCTACAAATCAATTGATGCGGCGATTATTTTCAGTGACATTTTGACGCCATTGCCTGCTCTGGGATATGAGGTCGAATACGGAGGAGGGATTCGAATTGATCCTTTTTCATTTGAAGATGTGGACGATTGGTCCAAGTTTTCTGCCCGTAACCACGCTCCATGGGCTGCTGATGGGTTGAGAGCCATTGGAGAAGAGAATTCTGAGATTGCACGATTAGGGTTTGTTGGTTGTCCTTGGACCACATCGATGTATCTCATGGCAGGAGGAACTGGTGACAAAGAGTTTCATTCGACTCGAGCCAAGGTGTACTCAAATCAAGATGATGCTATGCGAGTATTGCTCAGTGTTGCTGATGCTGTCGGTGATCTCTTGGCTGACCAAGTGAATTACGGTGGTGCAGATGCAGTGCAAATGTTCGATACATGGGCTGGGTTGCTCTCGGAAAGCGATTACCGAAAATTTGCAAAGCCTGCAACCGAACGAGCCATTGAGGTGTTCCGAAGCAAAGCGAACCGTCACGTTCCTTTGATTCACTATGCCAAAGGGAGTTCGCATTTGCACCATGAAATCAGGTCTCTTGACATCGACGCTGTATCCCTTGATTGGAGAGACGATCTCAAAGCGAATCGTACTGAATTTGGTTCGGAATTTGCCTTCCAAGGTAATCTCGATCCGTCCCGAATGCATGGTTCCCCAGTAGCTGCAAAGGAGGCTGCAGAACATGTGCTCCGGAATGCTGGAAACGAACCTGGACACATTTTCAATTTGGGCCATGGCTTTTCACCAGGGGCTCAGATCGACTGCGTAGAAGCAGTCTTGCGTACAGTCACAGGTGAATGATATGCGAGAAAAGATGGTGGAGATGGTCCACGCACTCCAAGATACCATCTGTGAAGCCATCAAAACCATCGATAGGAGCGATTACAGAGAGGATGAATGGACGCGTGAAGAAGGCGGCGGCGGTCGAAGTCGAGTCTTCTCTGAAGGAGAGGTATTCGAAAAAGCGGGAGTGAACGTGAGCGTTGTTTACGGTACGCTTAGCCCTGAAGCGGCTGAAAAAATGGGCGGAGGTCATCAACTCGAAGGCAGCGATCTCGATTTTTTTGCAACGGGAATCAGTCTTGTCCTACATCCGAACAATCCTATGGCACCAACAGTGCACGCAAATTATCGCTATTTTGAGCGAGGCACTGGAGAAATCGAGGGCAGTTGGTGGTTTGGTGGGGGTGCTGACCTCACTCCATCATACTTATTTGAAGAGGATGCAATCCACTTCCATCAAGTGCACAAAGAAGCATGCGATCGTCACGAGGTTGCTGATTACAACCGTTTCAAAGAGTGGTGTGATTCCTATTTTCACATCCCTCATCGAAACGAAGGTCGTGGCTTGGGTGGCATCTTCTTCGATGACATTCGAGCTTCCTCAAAGCAAGCATGTTTTGAGTTCGTTCAAGACTGTGGCAACCAATTTCTAGCCGCCTATTTACCAATCCTCGAGAGGAGGAAATCCATGCCCTATACACCCAATCAGAAAGCTTGGCAACAAATCCGAAGAGGACGATATGTCGAGTTCAACCTTGTCTACGATCGTGGAACAAAGTTCGGTTTAACCACCAATGGCCGGATAGAGAGTATTCTGATGTCACTTCCACTCACTGCTCGATGGGAGTACTGCCATGAGGTGGAGATTGGAACTGAGGAAGAACGGTTGCTCAAAGTACTTCAAAAACCTGTTAATTGGCTAGGTGCGTGATTCATTGTACTCCATCGAGGACTGGGTTCGTTTCGGAGATGAGTTACGTCGGCCACTTCTTGTCGGCCCGAAACTATCTACCTCAACGAAGTTGTGTATTGTAGGAGCTGGGCTTTCTGGCCTTACCATCGCCTTTAGGGTTGCAACCAAACGCCCCGATATTGAAATCGAGATTCTTGAGAAAACGGAACGATGTGGCGGTACCATTGAAACATGGTCCGAAGGTGAGTGGTTGTGTGATGTTGCTGTGAATGCTGCCCGACCACATCCAGCATTCTGGAGGCTTGTTGAGGACCTTGACCTTGGAGAGGCTTTTGCTGAATCTAACCCCCAAGCAACAAAGCGTTGGTTGCTCATCAACAAGAAAAAAACTCGATTATCTTGGATTTCTGCCCTCAAAATGGGTCCAATTCGGCTGTTCCGATCCCTCCGTTCGTCTCGAAACGGAAAGAAGTCGGTAGCCCAAGTCTTCCCTTCCGAAGCAATAGCCAACGCTATGACACTCGGTATTGTCAACGAATTATCAACCAACGTTGATGCTGATTTTTTGATGCCTTCACTGACGAGGTTTGGTGAGGAACCACCAATCAAATGGTCGAAAATCAAGAAAAAGATGGCAGAAACCTATCCTCTGTTTCAACCGAGAAGAGGCTCAGTAGCCTCATTTCGTGGAGGGATGCAAACACTGGTTGATGTCCTTATCCAACGATTAAATTCGCTTGAGAATGTGGAATTCCATTTCAATCAAGACATCAGCAAGCCTGAACAAGTCGCCTCAGAACGTCACGTTCCAATCAGTTCTGTCATTTGGTGTGCTCCTCTCAATCGCTCGAACGATCAATTCACATCATTGGACGTGTATGTCGCAGGTTACCACAACAATGGTGTTAGCGATGTCGAACGTGGCTATGGGACATTGATTCCAGATGATGGTTTACCAATTAGTGGGATATTGCATGAAAGCGATGTACATCACTCACCCCGGGCCCCTGCAAACCATCGTCTCTTCAGAATCATGGCACCATCGTACCGTTCGGGTGACGAAGAAGCAGTTCTCACTTGCCTCAAACAAATTCTAACGCCTTCTGAACCTGTCCTATTCAAAAAAATTGGAACAAGAAAAATCCCAATCTATGCACCTGGCTACATGAGCAAATTGGATACAAACAAAGAATATACTCGAGCAGGTTGGTTTTACAGCGGTGTTTCAGTCACACACGTCACTGCAGAAGCAGAGCGAATTGCTGACGTGTTCTAAGCAGTTGTAGGCTCAAGACGCTTCCGAACAAGAGATTCAAGGCCATCGATCCAATGTGCGTCGTCATTTAGGCACTTTACAACAGTCAACTCTTCTCCACCCATTTCGATGAAATCTTCGCGTAGTTCAATGTCAAGTTCCTCAAGGGTTTCAAGACCATCTGCCAAGAAAGCTGGAGCAACAACGACTATTTTCTTGATGCCTCGCTTCACCAATTCCTCTACTTTGTTGGTGGTCGCAGGTTCTAGCCACTTTACAGGACCAAGTCTGCTTTGGTAACTCATCGACCATTGTTCATCTGTCAAACCCAGTTTTTCCACTACAGCATGAGTCGTTTCACTGCAATGCCTTCCATAACACAAGGCATTGGCATCGCAGGCAATTTCACAGCAATTTGCCACCTTTTGACAGTGCTTTTTCGATGCATCAATTCTCTTCACATGCGAAATTGGTAATCCATGATATGAGAACAAAAGGTGCGAGTTTTCGTCAAGATGGGGGCGAATGGATTCAGCAAGAGGATCGACGAATTCATTCTCTGTTTCAAAATGCCCGAGTTCCAAAATATCGGGGGTCCATTTCATGGCATTGAGTTCATTGAACGCATGCTTGACCGATGATTCTGTCGTAGCCTGAGCATAGTGGGGAAACAGTGGTGCGAGAAGGACTCGAGTGACGCCTTGCTCCTTGAGAGATTCCAGCGCAGAGCGAATGCTAGGATTGCCATATCGCATTCCAACGACACAAGGTGTTTCCTCCATTTTCAGTTGCAGTTTATCACAAATTCTCTGAGTGTAAACACGAAGCGGAGACCCTTCATCCATCCAGATACTTTTGTAGCGAGGTGCTATTTTCTTAGGTCGGGTTCTGAGAATAATCCCACGGACGAGAAGGTGACGCAATGGGGCAGGAATATCGATGACGTCTGGATCAAGGAGGAATTCTCTCAAGTAGGTTTTCACAGATGCAACTGTAGGTTCATCAGGAGTCCCTACATTCATGAGCAGTACGCCATCTCTTCCCATGAGTTGCTGTCAAAAACTCACAATGTAAACTTATGTTTATATTGTAACCATTGCCGAATTTCACAGTTTAATCCAGTTGTATTGGATAATTTAGTCAAGCAACGCTGGTAACGGTCGACTCGTAGATGAGCTTGTTGCTCGCACGGTCG
>JAYOBT010000075.1:0-2659 GCA_038105035.1 Candidatus Poseidoniales archaeon
CGATGACACCCCGATTGCATTCAAGAGGGAAACGTCGCATCTGAACTTGGCCACCGAAGCCCTCGCTTCGACTAACAGATTCCGCTGCTGCAACGAGATCAAGTTCCGATATGCCTTCACGTCCAAGTTGGGCAACAGCCTCAAACATTCGAGATTGAATTTCTGCACCGTGAGCCATTTGTTCCTGTTCCCACGGTGATTTAATTTCTCGAAGTCGATGGACAATACCTGTCACATCCTTGCATTCTCCGAGCGAGGAAAGTGCTGAAGCAAAGCGTTGTGCAAAGGAAGAAGGAAGTTCTCCAAATTGCAATCCTGGGGCTCCTGAAATACCTCTTGATTTCAGGACATCTGCGAACTGACTCAGACGTGGGAAGGTTTCGAGTTGGAACGGTGCGTTGTCTCCACCTGCCTCAAACCGTGCACGTTCCAGAGAGCGGCGTACAAAGAAAACGGGACCATCACCTTCTGTACCTTCGGCGGGGACGAACAACGATCCGTCCTGACGACCTCCTGCAAAGTAGTATAGATCAACAGGATGTTGAATCAATGCGCCAGGTAATGCAGCAACTCGTAATGCTCGTGCAAGGCGTTGGAGACGGTCCTCGAGTTCAGAGACTGGTACGCGCCAATCCTCGCCCTCAGGTCCAGAGAGTACGGTTGTATCCCAATCGCCCATGCTTAACCTTCCTCGTCGTTATTGAAAATCACTGCGCCTGTAGCAGTCACTAGGCCACGGGTTTTGATTCAGGTGTTTCGAATGCAGGAGTGTGCTCCAATCGTTCTACTGCGATTTTACAGTATTCGGATGACAAATCAACACCGATGTATGTTCGACCTGTTTGTTTGGCTGCAACACATGTTGTTCCAGAACCATTGAACGGATCGAGGACAACATCGCCTGCAAACGTGTACAACTCGATGCAGCGTCGTGGAAGCTCGACGGGAAATGGTGCAGGATGATTGACACGGCTCGCCCGTTCCGTTGCAAACCTCCAAATCGATTTCGTGTGATCGATGAATTCCTGTTTTTCGATGGTGTCGATTCGACCATTCTCACGCTCCTTCTTCGAACGTGGCATCTTGTAATCACCTTTCGAGAACACGAGTAAGTATTCGTGAATGTCTCGCAAACAAGGGTTTGATGCACTCTGGAACGAACCCCATGCGCAGGAGGATCCAGCACTTGCAGATTTGTCCCAAATGATTTCACCACGCATCAAGAATCCAAGATTGAGCATGATGTTGTTGATGTAGGTCGAGAGGGGAATGTACGGTTTGCGTCCAAGATTCGCAACGTTCACGACCATGCGCCCACCAGGAGAAAGGACGCGATAGCATTCCGAAAAGACCTCCTCAAGCAGTTGAAGATATTCTTGCAAGGAGAGATCATCATCGTACACCTTCGAAGCATTGTACGGGGGTGATGTGACGACCAATTGAACGCAATTGTCAGGGAGTGGCAATGAACGAGCATCTTGTTGCAAGAGGACATTCTCGAACTCATCTGGCAAGTCCTGAGGCGAACCAACATCACGACTCGATGCAAGATTCGCATTCATTCGACTGTTGTAGTACGTGGACGAATCATGGCTCTCTCGCTTTGATACGCCAAAGGCAGACGTAGCAGTGCTCGCACGTTGTCGAGCACCTCCGAGTGAGGAATCGCCCTCGGAACGCTTTGCCATAAAGCACAACAACGTTGGTTGCCTTATCACCTTTCGCGCTTTTGTTCTGCTTCTGACGCGCGTTTTCGTACCCACTAGTAGGTTCCAATCATTGCTTGTGCTCGTTCGATGACGTCTTGAATTCCTTCAACAGGAAGCGGTTTTGTTCGAACAAATCGGAACGTACTCTTTCCTTTCAGATAAGCATCCATCGACCGAGGACGAATATGTGGGTGATAGTACATGGGCAACAAGTACAATCCAACGTGCGACTTCTGAATTCGTAGGGTGATAAACGGTCTTCCAGAAGGCGTCTCAACACGCCAATCGCCAGGCTCATCTGTCAGAACAAGAAGATCATCGCACAATGGCTCAATGATCTGTTTCGCTTCAATCCAAATCGAAAGAAGAGATTCATTTTTCATCCAAGCACCTTGTATCGTTTCGATAAAGGGCGAATGCCAAACATACAACAGAGAGCGTCGCGAAGAACCCAACAAATGGCACTTCTTCACTCTCATCCTCGTTCTCATCGTTTTCATCGTTCGAATTTTCAAGTGCTTCTTCGACTACGAGAATCTCGATATCCACGTCAAGGATATCTGAACATTCATGACAATATACATCCGATGAACCTTGAAGACCAATCGTTGAAGAGAGATTCAATCGCCTAGCTCCATTGTCAAGTTCTTCCCAATCCGAAGTGTCTAATGTCGCTGTTTCTAGAACACCTACTCCAAGATTAGCGTTCCAACTATCCCCGATTGCAATCATGTTCGATACAACTGGTATCACAACCGATAAATTATGAGCGCCTAAATCGTCACTCAAATCATCTGTGACGAGACTAACCTGGGACTGAGCATTACCATTGTTTTGTATTGTAATTCCATCCCACGAATTGAGAGTTGCATCATTGAGTACGACTGTAAAGCTCAGTGGTGAATTGTAGGAGGTGCTGTACGAGTCAAACTGTACAACATCGACGAGTA
>JAYOBT010000038.1:0-14674 GCA_038105035.1 Candidatus Poseidoniales archaeon
AGTCTGCACTGAAAACGATGCATGTCACCAAAGGCGTTCATGGTGAAATCCAGAATGTTCGCTATCAACGATGGAAGCAAAAACCCAATCTGTTGAATCACATCAAACCAATGTTGACCACACACGAGGTCTCAGATGACCAAATTCGCGGTTTGGGTTCGAAGATTGGAGAGCGAGCCTCTCCGCAAGATGTTGATCTCTCCCTCATGGTTCTTGCACACGATTTGCAACGTGATGGGCATCATGTGATTCTGGTAACGGACGATTTCAAAATGGCCAAGGCCACAGAAGAGCATCAACTTGCAAGCCAGGTGTGTCCACCATCGACCTTCTTTGAGCGACTCTCAACCAAAGCCAAAGGGAAGCATGCTTCCGAGTTGCGTCGCCTTGGGCGTCGAATACGTGCTGCAGAAATGCAGTATGCGATCAGCCGGCGTAACGAGTACGATGTACAAGCCAAAATCACGTGGATGGTTGATTCTTTGCTGTCCAATCCGCAAGCCAAACCTGCTCAGAAACCTGTTCAGAGCAATGAGGGTTCAAGCGTGAATCTCCTCAGTCAACTGCATCGAATGATGAACGGAGAGGAGATTAAGACGAATCTTCGAAAGAAACTCACACCTTTGAAATCAAGTTGTCAGACCATGATGGGATTGGAGCAACACGTTGCCCAATTGAAACAGAAACTCTCGGTTGAGTCCCTCGATGAAATCATTGTTGAAACACAGACCATGATCGCTGATTGCTTGGAAAACGCTGGTATCGATTTGGCGCCTCTGGATCGGGAACTCGTCGATGTTGCGCATCGCTTCCATTCTCGAATCCTCGTGCGTGCTGAAATGGCGCTCGCCATTATGAAGCGAATGAAAGGCGATGCTATTGGATCGCATCTACACCTTTCAACCGCTCTGTTCCAAGCAACACATGTCGACGAGGATACGATTGAAGCACGCATCCTCGCTCGGCTCGCCGTCCTTGCTCTTTCCACGAACAAGGTCGAGAAGGCCATTCGTTTGTCCACATCTTCACTGGGTTTGGGAACGCTCAGTGTACCGATGAAACTCAAACAACACATCGTTCAAGCCATGGCTCTGTACATGGACAAACAGTCTCCAGATGAAGCACTGAAGCATGGGCAGGCCTTGGTACGCGATGATGTTGCTATGGCTGCTCAAGCATTGACCGAACTTGGCGAATCGTTCCTTGCGCTGAATCGTCCTGACTTTGCGATCGAGTTGTTCGATGAGGCATTGGAATGTGTTTCTGCTGAACAGAACATGAGTGAAGAGCTTGGTGAGTTGATTCTTCTCGCACATCGTGCAATGGAAGACGATAACGAAATCGAGGGGTTGCGGCAAATTCTGGACCAAATTCATCAACAAACCGTTGAGCAAGAAAAACAAGTTGAGGAGGTGGTTGAACAAATCAGCAAGCGACAAGAAGACTCCAGTGAATTGGCCTTCTCGAACGAATGGGAGGATGCGAGCACGGTGCTTTCCGATGAACGTCCCTTGTACATTGCAAATGTGGTCGGTGAAGCCTCTGAAGAGCAATTGATTCTGGCTGAGCATCCTTCCTTAGGTAGCGTCGGCATATGGCTACCAGCGAAAGCTGATGCTCCTCAACCAGGAGCGAGAATTACACTGACCAATGGCCGTGTGAAGATAGCAGAGCCTCCAGAAAGTCTGGTTGAATCCTATGCAATTGGTGCATTGATCGCCATTGAATATCCGGAAAGTTTGGTGTTCCAATCGTTAACGAGCGATGCGCAAGAAGAACTCGAAGAACTCTGAAATCGTGGTGCCGGGGGCAGGATTCGAACCTGCGAAGCATTACGCAGAGGATCTTGAGTCCACCCCCTTTGACCGCTCGGGAACCCCGGCACTTGGGCTCCCCTCGATGGTCTTCTTCTTGACTATTCCTCTTGTTCAGCATCATCCAAACCGGACGGACGTGGTGGAGGTAGGTCCTCTTCTTCGTACTCTTCAAACTCATCATAGAGCGATTGTATGCGTTGACGTCGCATCAGGATCGATGCAACAACAGCTCCTGCAGCGAGGAGAACAAGCAACACGTTGAGTCCAAGTTCAGAATTCGAAGATTTGGCATCGACATCTTCGTACAACACATCAGCGAGTGGAACAGGAATCAACAGTGGGTCATCATCCAATTGAATGACCATGCCGAGACGGCCCGTGGCCCATGCTTCAACGGTCCAGACCACACTCTGCTGTTCGTCCGGTTCAAGGAAGAAAGACGCATTGTCAAGAACCAATCCATCTGCATCCATGAGCGCTACCTCGGTCGAACCGTTGAGATATCCGAGGTTTTCCAACGTGAATTCGATTGTGATGATATCACCGAGAACGGGTCGATATGGTTCTGCATTGATGTAGGTCGGTGTTGGTTCATAGGCCATCCAAACGATGTACACGTCCAACGGCATCAGTGCCGTACCCTGTCCGGAGAGGAGATTTCCAGCACGATCGCTGTGCGTGAACCAAACACTGAGTCGGTCGCTCTTTTCGAAGGCTATACCTTGAGATTCGATATCCAATGTCGTTGTGAATGAAGCGATGTTTCCTGTCGTCCCCACGTGTGTCATTGGAATCGAGGAGGTTGAATCGGACACAACAATACCTCCTCGGACGAAACACCAGTGCAATTCAACGCCTTCTTTTGGAACCCCGAAATCATCCTGAATGGAGATTTGAACAGGAATATCGTTGATTTGCAACGAATCCAAGTTTGTTAGGGTGCCCGGTTCCAAGGAAACAGTTGGAGCTTGTGAATCGAGCAGCAATTCGATGATGAGGTTGTTTTGGACCTCAAACACCGTTCCTGTCATTTCGATGCTCAGTTCGCCTTCACCTTGAGGCAACGTCGTTTGATTCACCACCACACGATGACGGCTTTGTCCTTGACTGTCAACGAACTCGGGTGTTACTACATGCCGAATACCGAAGGAAGAGAGATTGTAATGCATGCGCGTATCGAATGGTATGTTCAAAGCCTGCTGTTCGGTTTCATGGTGAACAACGATGATGTCAACGTCAGCAAAATCGTTCGGATGGAGGGTAAGAGTCCCATCATCGAGGATGCCGAACGGTGCGACCCGATCGGTGACCGAGTCAATTCGCAGTTCGAGGCGTGTGTGCGTTGACCAATTGGCTGCTGTGAGATAGGTTCCACCCAAGCCAACATCTTGAGCCTCATCGATGATCTTGATCGATGGTGTGAATGCTGCATCGTTCCATTGATGCATTGTATCCCAACGAAGTTGGAAAGCAACATCAACGCTGTATCGCATTGTCAGATTGTCTTTGATGGCTGTAATTGTTGGTGGAGCTACGAAGCAGGTCACATCAGCCGTAACATCTTGGAAACGTGGACCGTATTTGATCCAGCAGTTCTCGTGGAGGGAATTCATCAAACCGATGTTGATGAAATCAAGACTATCGAGACCGTTACCGTCGATGAGATCGAATTGGAAGTGATGCTCTTGACCCGGGAACAAGTTTCCGTTGATGGTGTCCAAAGCAACCGTATTCATATCGAGCAATGTGGCTTGTCTTGGTTGAACCGAGATGGTTGCAATATCGTTTGCTTCTCCGAACGAACCACCTGACTGCAGAGCATTACCTGCAAGGTCTTCTCCAACAACAACGATGCTCAATCGACCTTGTGAGCCGCCTGGACGTAGAATGGCATCCACGTCAAGCAGTGGTAAGTCAATCTCAGCGTTCAGAGCACCACGATTCACATTGGCAGTCATCGATTGGTATTCACTCTCTTCCATGACGCCATTTCCGTTGGTATCGTCTTGATGTTCGGACCATGTGTATATCGTCAGTGGTGTTTCCAACCCTTCAGCATCTTCAACGTACAGTCGTAACGGGACATCTCGATCAGGAAGCCAGACGTGATTGTCTGCAGGTTGCAATCCACTCGGATCGAGGATCTCCAATCCGACCACATCTGGAGGAATCTTATCGTACATCATTTCGAAGTAGGTCAACTGTGCTGTTTGGTCAAGCGATGTCGTTGATTCAAGGCCAAGGGGGCCACACCGAGTCAGGAGAATTCGTGCCTCGAGGCGTGTATCGCTTGGTAACGATGCTGCATCTGGAATGGTCAACGGAATAGAGAACCGCCCTTGGTCGTCAACAGTCGATGCATTGGAGATGGACCACACGATGGGTTCTCCATCCCACGTATCCGGACCGTTGAGATTCAGTGGAGGAATGGCATGAATTTCGACGGTCACCTCAGCTTCATCTTCGCCGACCCAAGCATCTGCAATACCCTGGTATCGAACCTGACCTTGAACGCTCAGTGATGTTCCTGGATTGACATGCAATGGCCACAAAGGATTGGTCCAGTCGTGCAAAGGTCGTCCACGGTCATCGTATGCAACAACATTGAACGCTTCCAAATCGTTTTCAACATCGTTGTAGGGCGTGTTATCGGAATGAATCAATGGACCCATCTCCAAACCGTTCTCATCGATGGATGAAATGAACCAATGCAAATCATCGATATCATCGTTCAACCATGTACTCTTGAACACCCATGCGACCGTACATTCGCTTTGTGAGCAAACAGCAGAGGATGTTGGTTGAAGTGTTGCATAACCTGCTCCAGATGTTTGAATGAAACGAGGTGTTGTATCAAGTCGATCGACTTCAGCACTGATTCGAATTGAGGCAGAGTCGTCGCTTGACCCAATGGCCAGAGTTATGCGTTCAAGAGCAGGTGCGTCCATCGTTGGATGTGTTGGAATCACGCGCTCATGGTACGTTGTAATGCTTCGCAATGTGTTGGGCAACCAGCGAGATCCCGGTGCATCAATGACCGAATCGACAAGGTCGGGCTGACTCTCGACTTCGAGGTCAACGCGTACGCTTCCACGCTCCGTTTGAATTCGGAACGGTAAGTCGAGCAAGGCTCTGTCATCACCTGAGTACGATGCATTGAGCGCTTCGTTGAGGAGCGATTCATCGAGTCCAAACTCTAGGTTGTCTTGCTTTGGTAGGGCAAGGACATCGTAGGCAGCAAGTTCGGTTGGATGCGATGTTGAAATGTTGTAGATGGCATATCCCCAGCCCCATTCGTTCGACGCATCGATTGAGATGGGCTCAAAGGCTGGACACGTGTTTTCGATTGAAATGTATCTCGTTGAATTTGTAGGGAGCGTTGCGATTTGTAGCGCTCCAAGGTACACATCGGTTGACTGAGAACCTGAACGTGCTTGCAGCGTGAAGGATCCTTCAAACAATGGACATACGTTGGCAATGCCCCACTCCGTCATCGGTAGAGCGATGAGATGTCGGAATTGATAACCCGTTGAACTGGATGTATTCACATGCAGATGGCCATGTTCTGTGGCATTGGTGATGTCGGACCCGTTCACAAGTGAATCGAACTCCATCTGAACGCCAAAGTTGGAATCACGACCACTTGGCGGCCAAGTAACCGCCTCAAGTTGGTTTAGTCCAATCGAGATGTGAGGCCCCTGCGGAGGCAGAAGGCATCTTGGTTCAGCAACGAGGGCCCTGAATTCATCGCCTGTACTGAGTGTGAAGGACCATGGTGCATTCAATTCCTTCTCAGCATTGACGTTGAATTGCTCAACTTTCACAGAAGGTGGTCCTTGCAAGTATGTGCTTGAAGTACGCGTAAAGGTGAACGAATACAACGACATGTTTCCACCGATTTGATGGAAGGACATCGCGTCATAGACACAACCGGGACTATGGATGAATTCAACCGTTGTACTTGTCGTTGCTTTGAGGAAGCCTTCTTGCGTCACTTCAAAATCACTCATTTCGCTGTTGTATTTCTGATGGTAGCTTCCAAAACTTTGGACTACGCCAAGACCCAAACGTTCGACTGTAGGCGTCAGATATGGGTCCTCTGATGACATGTGAACAACGATTCGGGCCGAGGGATGTTCAACGGGATTCAAATCAACAGAGAACGGCATGATGCGCTGCTCGTATTCTGGAATGATGTCTCCATTCGCATCCATGAGGCTGAATCGAAGCGATGTATTGGCTGGTTCATGAGCCAGTCCGTCGAGATGCCCATAGCCAAAAACAGGGTGTGGGATGATGGTAGGTGAAATCCAATCGCCTTCCGTTTCAAACAAGGCCACATCGATACCTGCATCATCGATGTACCATCCATCACGTTCGACGTATTGGTCGGAGAAGAATGAAAATCGTAGACGAACCGATTGACCTGAAAGATTGGAAATGTCCGACGTTTTCAATTCAAACGGGCGAACTGCCCCGCTTCCGCAACCACCCATTACCTGCGAACCATCCAGCAATCCTTCTCCATAGAATGGAGAGTTGGTGTTTACCGTTGATGTTCGATCATGGAAGCCTCCTACGTCTGCAGGAAGGTACCACCAGTTCAATCCACCATCGGTTGAAATCGATACGGCT
Source organism: Candidatus Poseidoniales archaeon (assembly GCA_038105035.1). GTDB lineage: Archaea > Thermoplasmatota > Poseidoniia > Poseidoniales > Poseidoniaceae > MGIIa-L2. The sequence goes on from JAYOBT010000038.1 coordinate 6,453, forward strand.
CCACCGTCCCATGCTGCCTCTGTACAAATCCAATGGCGGAAGGACAGTTGTGCCGTGACGTTGCTCGGAAGAACGTATTCTGGAGAGATGAGGTGGGCATAGGAATTGGCTGCGTATTGTCCGTTGAGTTGAATGCCGACTCCGTTTTGCCCAGAATGCCATTGAGAAGGCCCCAAGGTCGTATTCCCAAGGAGGCCGTGTGACCATCCAATACCTCGGATGTTTTCGATGGCCCAACCTTCTGGCATCATGTGTGGATCTTCGAAAGAGTCGACGTCTGTCTCGGGCCCGTTGACACCCATGCTCGAGACCCATTGCCACTGGTTTGGGGCACTAACGTTGTCCAACCAGCCTTCTGTTGAGCCGTTTTGGTAGGTGGGTTGGGTCGTGAAATTGTTCAACACGCGAATCACGTGGTTGGCCGTATTGGCACCAGAATGCAACTGCACGTTATCGATCATGATGCCCTCCCAACCGTTGGCAGGAGCACCACCACCGTGATTGACAATCCCATCGGTTTGTACGTTGAACTTGAGCAATGCACTGGAGGCGTTGGTATGGTTGGAGGCTGTTGCAGGAACGGGATAGAACATTGGTAGCCAATCAAACGATACGTCGCTGTAACGTACACCTTGGTAGACGACGCCAAATCCAGGAAGTCCGGGGAGGGGTGTGAGGAGGACCCATGTGACACCTTGATCCATGGAATACCAAATGGTCATGCCATCGTTGTTACCGCCTTCAATGTCCCAATTGGAACGTACCTCGAGTTCGATCGGATTGGATAAGCCCGAGAAATCGATGGGCATGATGAGGGTGCCGTCTGCGTTTGGAGCATAGTCGCCGGTCAGGTTTCCATGGAACCACGCCCCTGGCTCATCGCCTGTGTTGTGCCAAGTGACGTTGTCGATGAACCATCCATCGCGTTGGTTGCTTGAAGCTCCAACAGCGATGCACAGGCGAAACCGCATGCTTTCGCTTGTTCCAATATTGGCCAAATGGTCCAATTCGAAACGTACCGTTGACCACTGCTCGTCATCACCGGACCATATGGACGTCAACGATTGGGCCATAGCATGGTGATTCGATGTCACCGAATCAGAATAGCCACCGTTTGGAATGAGTTGTTGCCACGAGGATTGATTGTCCAAGGTGTACTCAACCCATGCTGCATCATCCGTCGCTAAAGAACGCCAGTGATCGAAGGTCAGCGACATGTTGCTCATGAATTCGGGTGTTTCATAATGTGGAGAGATGATGCACGCCGATGCGTTCTCAACCGTTGTTCGATATGCAAGGGAATGGTTTCCATCTTTCGGACTTGGTCCACTTTGCAGCGATGAAAGATTCTCAACGCCCCAAACTTCCCCATCTTGACCCACCGTCAACCATCCTGTCGGGACCATCTTGGTGGTTTCAAAGTCGGTCAGTGAGCCAACGGAAGAATCGGTTGCGAGCGAGAGTTGACCGCCGTGAGCCAGAGAGGATGTGAGATTGTACGTTCCATTTGCCCAAGCATTCGGTAGGCCTGAACCAAAGTAAGTACCGTTCTCTTCAACGGTTTCCCAAACGGGTTCAACGGAAACGAATCCTGAGGTGATGGTATGATTAGCGGGGACCTGAATCGATGTGATGTTGGCATCGACTGTGGTTTCATTTGTCGCTGGTTGGAAGGTCACTGGACCATAGGTCACCGTTCGTGATTGAACATAGGTTGAAGGCCCAACAAGGACAAGCAACAGCACAAGGAAGATCGCGTAAACGTGCTTCTTGGGCTGATTCACTCAACTCACCTCGCTCCGCGAGGTGAGCCATTTGGTTTGAAGCCTCGTCTTCCTTGATTAACTCTGGATAAGAGAGTTCAAAGACCCAAACATCGAGGCTATGATGATGTCGAGCAACAACCTCCTCACGCCTGAACAGGCCCGTGAGATTCAGGAGCAGTTGTTCGCCACATATCGGCAACAAACCAACCGCCACGTCCCGGTTCATCTTCCTCGCAAGGATTTCTGGGAGATGGTCAAGCGTTTGTTGACCACATTGGATCTCCAAATTCACGATATGATTCGCAAGCATGGTGCAGATTTGCGCGTTCAAAACGAGCAGAAGCGCCAAGCCAACGTGCGTCACATTGCGTCAGAATTGGCTCGACGCCGAATGGTTGCTATGATGACGCACGTCTCATCGCAATCGCTTCGAATGGCAACAAACGTTGGCGATGTTGCAACGCCACTACCCCCAATGGATTGGCAAAAAGCCGATGTTGCTGAACGCGCCTTGTACAATGCAATTGAGAAAGAAATGGACAAATTCAAGATGACCATTGGATGGAGAGAAATGCAGGATGGACTGCGTGGAGAAATGGATTTTGTTGAACCCATGCACAAACCAGGTACAATGCAGTTGGACGATTTTACAGAACAAGCATTGACCAATCGTGCACCACCATCACTGGTGTTTGAGGATGAGAAACCCGAACCGATGGATTCGTTCGACGTTGATGAGGAAGATCGGATTGCAGCCCTTGAATGGGATGCCTACGAAGCTGCTCAAGATCCATCCGAACACCAACCTGAAGAGCCAACAGCACCACTGCCTGATGCTCCTGCTCCTTCGAAAGAGGGACGACACGGTGCTGCAATGGAATTGGCTCCTTCAGCCACACCAACCATCTCTGATGATTGGATGAGTGACGATGAACCTGCTCCAGAAGAAGAATCGAAAGTTCGTATTCGAATCGTACAATCCTATGACGAACCGATCGCTACAGCAGATGGATCGGAACTGGTCCTCCATATCGGAGACGTTCACAACTTGGACGAAACGATGGCTCAGTGGCTCATTGAATCGGGTGTAGCTGAAGCTGCACCGTTGTAGATTCGAGCATCGTAAATGCTCGTTTCATCGGATTGTTCGAACGCTTCAGTTGACTGTGCGCATTGAAAGTTCAATGGTAACAGAGTCTGGAATGTCGATCTTTGCAACCAAGCGGAGAGCGCTCTCGTCTTTGCCGGAGTTGATGTGCATCTCCAACAAGCGCTTGTGAACACGGAGTTCCCAGTGATCGTAGGTTTCGCTTCCTTCACCATCAGGTGCACGTCGGACGGGAACGACCAGACGGCGTGTTGGTAGAGGGATTGGCCCACGGAGCTTGGTTTCGCTTTGGGTGCAGATGTATCGGATCTGAGTTGCAACATGGTCGATATCAGAATGATTGTTTCCAGTCAATTTGATGACGGTAACGGCTGCCATGCTCTATTCCTCCAGTTGCGAATCAATGAGTGATGTTCACTCACTTCTTCTCGATCTTGAGACAAACACCGGCTGCGACGGTCTTACCCATGTCACGGATAGCGAATCGGGACAACTCAGGGAAGGTGTCCATTTGCTCGATTGACATTGGCTTGGTCGGTTGGAAACGGATCAAACATGCATCGCCGTTCTTGAGGAACGATGGGTTTGCTTCCTTACCAGCCTTGTTGGTCTTCTCAAGAAGTTCTTGGAAGCGAACAGCGACCTGAGCGGTGTGTGCGTGGAAAACAGGTGTGTATCCGACGGAGACAGCCTTTGGAATGTCCATGAGTTGGATTTGACCGACGAAGGTCTCATCGTGACGGACAAAGGTTGGCTCGCTGTCAGCGTATCCAGCGACGTCACCACGGCGGATGTCGGTAGCTGCAAGACCACGGACGTTGAAACCAACGTTGTCGCCTGGCTCAGCCTTGTCAACCATTGTGTGGTGCATCTCAATCGACTTGACCTCAGCGGACTTCTGGGACGGGTTGAAGACAACGGTCTTACCAGTGTTCAGAGTTCCGGTTTCAATCTTACCGACTGGGACGGTACCGATACCAGAGATCTTGTAGACGTCTTGGATAGGTAGTCGAAGTGGCTTGTCGATTGGCTTGTTTGGCATAGCTGCAGCGTCAATCGCCTCAAAGAGGGTTGGTCCGTTGTACCATGGGCACTTGTCGGACTTGTTGAAGACGTTGTCACCGTTGAGGGACGAGGCAGGAATCATTGGGATGTTGTCGAGTTGAGAACCAAATCCAGCCATCTTGAGAAGTGCAGAGACTTCAGCAACAGCGGACTTGTACTTGTCCTCGGACCAGTCAACACCAGAGATGTCCATCTTGTTAACGTGGACGATGAGTTCCTTAACACCAAGAACCTTAGCGAGGAAAGCGTGTTCCTTGGTTTGTGCGTTGACACCGTCGTTTGCAGCACAGAGGAGAACCGCTGTGTCAGCTTGCGAAGCACCGGTGATCATGTTCTTGACGAAATCTCGGTGACCTGGAGCATCGATGACGGTCCAGTAATACTTAGGAGTAAAGAACTCCTTGTGAGCGACGTCGATGGTAATTCCACGCTCTCGCTCTTCCTTGAGACCGTCCATGACGTAGGCAAGACCGAATCCGGCCTTACCTGACTCTGCGGCGAGTTTTTCGTTCTTTTCGATAACGTGCTCTTCGATGTGACCTGAGTCGAGGAGGAGACGACCGACAGTGGTCGACTTTCCGTGATCGACGTGGCCTACGAAGACGATGTTACGATGTGGCTTGCTCTTATCTTCCCATTGTGATGGCATACTAAATTACTCCTTAGCATCCCTGCGACAAACAACCCCTATTTGAAAGAGTCGGTAAGAAACGGCTGAGATATCTTGCTGAATAGGACCGTAGTCTCGCGGTTTTCACTTGTAGATGAGGAGCAAGAGATAGCGGTCGACTTGTTGCGTGTAGGTTTCATTGTTGGAGACCGACATCGTCCAGTCTCCGTCGCCGTACGTCGAGTCTGCTTCTGAATCCGTGAAGAGGTATGAGGAGAGCGTCAAATCAACACAGTACTTGTCATCATCGCAGCCTGAGTCGCGTGATTCATACTGCGCGTTATCGGTCGGTTCTGTCGACGTTGCCTCATCATCTTCCTCGTTAAATGCGACCAGATCGAGACGCCCTGTGCAGGAAGCACCAGGCAAACATGGCTCGTCTTTGGCAGGATACATCAATTTTCCAACGACCTTTCGAATGGTATTGCCAGCATCGTTGTCGTAGTGGACTTCGAAATCAAAATCAAGTTGGTTTGGATTTTGGCTTGTGGTTCGTCCAATTTCAAAATCCAACCAAGATGCTCCGTAGGAGACGTACACCTTGATGTCGTCCGAATCGACAAGGCCCTTGCCGTTGGTGATCGTAAGACCGATTTCATACTCACCTGGCTTGACGTCTTTCCAAGCAACCGTCTCGCCTTCGAGGTCGTTGTCGTTGGTTGCGTCTCCGTCACCGTCTGCATCGAATTCGAGGTTCAAATCCCAGTGGTAGGTCGAGATGTAATCATCGGATGAGCCCGACGATGAATCACTCGCATCAAGTTGCACATCGGTTTCCCCTTCAGCGCTTCTTGAGCTCAGTGATTTTTCAAGGTCGCAAATCCAGACGTGAATGTAGGAGCCCTCATCGACATCCTCACCCTCACAATCCTCATCGGACGAGAAGGAGGTAATTTCTGCTTCAGGTGGAAGTGCGGTTGCATCGACAACAGTCAACGTCTTACTTGTTGATTGGCTGTTCGAACCATCGCTGACGATCAATTCGACGGTGTATTCGCCCGTCTCAGGGTAGGTCCAGTCCGCATTCCGGCCTGTCGCATCGATGGATTGGTCGCCATCGAAATCCCACTTGTAAGTCAAGGCCACACCAGATGGCAAGGAATCTCGTGCATCGAAGTCAATGGTTTGACCTGCTCGAATGTTGGTGGCTGGTGAATACGTGAAAACAGCAACAATCTCTTGGGAGCTGTCGTCGTCTTCGTTTCCAAAGCATCCTGCAAGTCCACTGATCATCATCAGCACAGTCAGGAAGAGTGCTTTTCTCATTACGCCCATGCCATTGCCTGCCTTTCCGCCATTTAGAAGCCTTTTGCGATTTGTTCGCCTAAAACGAGAACAACGTCGTCTGTCTGTTGCCGTCGAACAATTCCTTGGCGTTCCAACCAAACGCTTCAGTGATACGACCAAGTGCTGCAGCCATTCGCTCAGCATAGAATCGCCCATCGTACCCTGGAATGCCGCCATCGTCTTCGGCCTCAATCCACGGATGGACTTGCATTGGTCGCTTTGAAGCATCGGTGACCACGTACGAGATCTTCATGCCTGGCGTAAAGCCAAGACCACGTTCGATGAGAATCATCGCAGCACGGACCTGTGCCATGCTTTCTGGACGAGCGTAATCCTTGGAAAAATCGACTTCGCCATTGGATTGGACACGTCCTTTGCAGGACTTGGCAAGAATCAAACGACGAGCATCAACGTCGTGTTTCTTCAGTGCAGCCACACATTCACGTGCATGCTGAACCAAAGCATCTCCTTCATCGGCAAGCGCATAGGTGAAGGTCTTCTTCATGCTCGTTGTGAGGTATTCAAAGGAATCCGTACGTTGCGTCTCATAACCACGAATCAACATTTCTTCACTCGGATAGACGACCTGTCCAACGTAGCGCTTCTTTGCTCCATGGCTGAAGAAAACGGAGAGGCCCTTCTCATATTCGAGAACAGCAGAATCTCGACTGTATTGTTTGGCAATGTCGAGACCAAAGTCGATCATCGCCTGTTTTGCAGCTTCGTAGGCTGCGATTGTTTCTTCATCATCGTCCTCCTTCAAAACAGAAGGCGACCCTTCAGGAACAGGTGAACAAACGAAGATGGAATCCGTATCGGAATAGACCACGTGGTGGCCTTCTTCTTCCAACTTCTGGATGATGGTCTTGATGTTTTGACGCGCCCATGCTGTGATTGAAGAACCCAAATCCTTGTGCGTGAACCGATAGAAACCTGATGCGAAGACGCCATAAAACGAGTTCATCATGATCTTGACAGCGTACTGCATCGAATCGTGGAACTCTTCCTTTTCGACTTGTTCGTCCTTGCGAGCGAGTTTGATTTGCGCCTTGTGTTCATCACGTTGATTCATCAGATCTTCAAGCAAGGTTGGAACCAATCCTTTGCGATGTTCAGCACTCCAAAAGACGGCTTCCGTAGGCGAGACGTGCGTTGCATCATCTTCAGCAGGTTGCTCTGGATGCGAAGGATCGATACGCGTTGTGTAGCAGACGTTGTTGCCGATCATGATGCTCGGATACATGCTCTTGAAATCCAGAACGGCAATCCATGGATGCAATCCTGCTTCAACATCGTGAACGTAGCCTCCAGTGATTTGGCCTTCCTTTGCTTCCGCACTTCCTGTCAATGGAACGGCCACGTTCTTGCGGTCGGCCAAGCGAATAACAAGACTGTCGAGCAGTTGCGACGTACTCCCATTGGCAGCTGTTTCAAACGGCACTTTGGCTACCGAAGCAACCGCTTCTTTGCGACGAATCGCTTGAATGGCATGGAGAATGTCAAGCGGTAAGGCAGCATCTCGCACACAGTATTCCATGACTTCATCGGGCCGGTTTGCCCATTCTTCGTCCATGTTCGAGGCATCAATGTCGATCTTCTGTTTGTCTTCGTCTTCTGGGAACAACAAGCGAGCAATGAATGAGAGGGTTTCGCGTTGAGGACGCAAGGCTTGACGCGCTTGCCACCAAGCATCGACAATCGCACGTCCAGCAAGGTTCCAGGCACGGTTCGATTGACGGCGAGGAAGAACACCTGTTCTGGTTCGCTTGCATTCCGTCTCCAGATGTGGCGTACGGCCCCATCCTAACAAATTGCTACGAGCCTGCCATTGCTTACGGCTGGTGTGATGATCCATGCGTTCAACCAAGCGGGGAAAATCGAAGTTGTCGATGTTGTAACCCGTGATGATGTCAGGATCTTCATCACGAACCATCTTCGTCATCTGTTCCATAATCAAGTCCTCAGCGCCTTGATATTCGTAGACACGACGTGAACCATCGATCATGTCCTCAACCCAAACGGCAGCACAGAGAATCGAATTGTTGGCAATACTCGTTTCCAAATCGTAGGAAAGAATCCGCCATGGAACTTGGAACGGTTCGCTTTCTTTGACGTTCTCAAGCTGAACAGATACGGTACGGTCAACTTGGTATCGACCAACACCGCCGTGTTTGATGACACGAAGATTCCGTTCTCCATCCTCATCGTCATGTTCTCGCTCATCGATGAGGAACCCATCGATAGCAAGGTGCATACCCACATCGTTGTCCAAGAACATGCGATTGACAAAAGGAATGTCGCCCGAATAAATCATCCAACCTTGCTT
>JAYOBT010000039.1:0-14510 GCA_038105035.1 Candidatus Poseidoniales archaeon
CGCATCCAGAATTGAGCGGCAGTTACAGCCTTGTGCGACTCCCCAGCGTCCACCAACTACCTTCACTGCTAACACTCGGCAGTTTTGATATCGGGGGCCTCATGATCGTACTCACCTGTAATTGGGGCGTATATAGTTCCACGATAGCTCATTTCTAATGAATTGAATAAGATGCAGACGTAGTGAAATTACTAATATGATTCATTGATGATTGTTCTTCATGAGCAAAGCCGCACCTGTCTTTTTGTCGGTCATCCTTCTTTTGTCAGTTTTGGGCTACATGACCATCTATTCCATTTCCGATGAGGAATCGGATGCGATTTTCACGTGCGATAGCGGGGACCAAATTTCTTTAGAATTGCAAAATGATGGGTTTGAAGATTGTCCTGACAGTTCTGATGAGGATGTCATCGATCATTCGAAGCATCTTCATCCTGATCCAATATTGGAAGGTATACTGGTGGAATTTGAAGGCGAACAGTTCATCACTGGCAATGTGATTCATGATCACCCAATGGAGGTGCGAATCAGTTGGACCATGCAATCGGCTGAAGGTATCTCGAGTGGGGATAATTTAGCAACTGATATGAATGGGACTTGGAGTTTCGACATTGATGTTGAAGATCGAAGTGAAGACATATCAATCACATTTCGAGCCCATAATCTTCCCGAAGACACGTGGTCTGAGAATCTTTCAATCCTGATAACTGCGGATTCAATCGATGGCTGCACGGATTCTTTAGCGAATAATTTCGATGCAAATGCAAACAACGATGATGGTAGTTGTGATTATGATCAAGACGATGATGGTGTTTTGGATTCTGATGAAATATTTGGTTGTACTGATTTGACTGCTACCAATTACAATTCTGAAGCAACGGATGATGATGGAAGTTGCGAATATCCCCAAACGAATACCGGTGAAAATACGCCTCCAACCTGCGATGTTGGAAGCAATATGACAAGTGATGTCAATCAGATGGTTTTTCTCGATGGAAGCAATTCCAATGATGTAGATGGCGATACACTGCAAAACCCATCCTGGCGCGTTATTGAGGCACCTGGAGATTCGAGCGCCCTCATTACCAATCCATCCAGCACGGTTGCTGAATTTACTCCTGATGTGATCGGAGATTACACATTTGAATTTTACATCGATGATGGCGAAGATTACTGTAAAGAGACTGTTGTTCTAACCGCAGTCATTACCGTTCCAGAACTCACGCCTTCCACCGTATCGCAGTCGCTCACAAAAGATACAGAAATGACTGATATCACATTCTCAAGCATTGGTGGCTACATTGCTTCAATGGAAATTCATCCTGAACTGCCTCCAGGATTGTCATTCAACGATCAGTCTGGAAGAATAAGCGGTACGCCCACAGAAGTAACGGCTGAGACAACGTTCACAGTATTTGCAAACAATTCTGCAGGTTCAGGGACTGCAACTGTGACACTGAGCGTGATTGACCAAGGATACGATGCAACGGATTTGGCTCAGTTCTGGCTGGATTTCTTCCAGTGTCAAACGACCAACGACCGACCATCGGTCGATGATTTGACAACTTCTGCAGTAGAAAATCATCAATGTGAGGTGTCCATAACGCTCAATGAAACTCATTTGATCATAACGACAAATGGGCTTCCAAACCATGATTTTGAATCAACATTAGCATGTTCTCAGGCGGGTGATTGTGCTACTTCTCAATCCTACACGTGGTCAATTCCTCGTACTCCAGTCAACGATACTACCGGTGGTCACGATAGTACAAACTGTCCAGAGGCCAACGGGGACAAAGAGTGTGCACCAGATAGGGGCGCTGTTGCTGTTGCAATCAATGGTGTGCCGATTTTCGGGCCTGAGGATGGGCCTGGAGGGGATGCCGTGGCCGCAGAACATGGCGTTTACAATGAAGACCGACAACCGATTGAATTAGGGATTTGTCATGGACATGCTGCGCAAGGCGGAACATACCATTACCACGCAGACGGCAATTGTATGCACTGGCATCCTGCTGAGGGTGAATCGATTGAGAACGACTACGATGAATCAACAATTCAAGCAGTTGCTCAAAATACGTACGATGGCAATCATTCGAAAGTGATTGGTGTTGCATACGATGGCTATCCAATCTACGGTTTTTGGGGCTATGACGATCAAATGAACGTCGTCGAAATGAAAAGCTCGTATCAATTGAAATCCGGCGAAACGGGATACAATGGAATTGATTCGTATGAATTCGTCGAAGGTTTAGGACATCTCGATGTCTGTAATGGCCACTTTGGTCCAACTCCGGACTTCCCTCAGGGAATCTATCACTATCACACCACGATGCAAAATGGTGATGGAGAAATGGGATTCCCTTACTTCTTGATCTGTTACCATGGCGTAGCTGATATGTCAAGCGATGCAGGCGCCGGCCAAGGTGGAGGAGCGGATTGTTCAGGCTATGGTGAAACATGGGGCCCTGGTATCGGGCCACCACCACCCGGTTGTGAAGGAGGTCCTGGAGCCCAGTCGGGAGACATTGAGGATGCATCACGAACCGTGATCTCTCCTTATGCGGTGATTTGGCTGCTGTTGTTTGCGCTTGCAATGTTCAAGACTAAGCGAACGTAGAGCGTTCCATTTCTCGCACTCACCAACACCATCTTCTGCGATTAATTCTGATTGTTTCGGGATCGATTTCTATTACGTCGCTTGGTTGAGTGTTGATTCCGTTTGCTGTTTTTGTTGCCAGTTGACCGGTTGGATTGTTGGGGTCTGCCCTGCTGTTGTTTGCTTCGACGCTTGTTTTTGTTGCGGTTTGAGTTGTTCTTTTTGCTGCCCGTAGTTGCTGTCTTCATTTTTCCAGGTTTTTGACCGGGTTTTGGAATTGCTCCGATGAAGTGGAATTCGTGTGTGTCGTCTACATCGATGTCAAAACCGATGAGTTGTTGAATGCCAACCAAATATCCAGATTCCGTATCGTCACAAAAGCCATACGCAATGCCTGATTTCCCTGCTCTTGCAGTTCTACCTATACGATGAACGTAACTCTCAGGCTCATTGGGTAAGTCGTAATTAAACACGTGCGTAATGTCGTTTACATCAATACCTCGACTGGCGATATCCGTTGCCACCAATACCGTAACTTCTCCATTTTTGAAATTCGCAAGTGCTTTCGTTCTTGCGCTCTGACTCTTGTTTCCGTGTATTGCTGCTGCATTGATGCCGCTCTGAGCAAGCTGTTTGACCAAACGATTTGCTCCATGTTTTGTCCTCGTGAATACAATGCCTTTTCTGACCCTTTCCTGTTTGATGATTTTTACAATCAGTCGACGCTTGTCTGCTTTTCGAACAAACATGATTTTTTGCTCAATACGGTCAACGGTAATTTCTTCTGGACTTACATCGATTGTGACTGCGTTGTTGAGGAACGAGGCTGCCAGATCAGCGATTGATTTTGGCATTGTCGCACTGAACAACAGATTTTGGCGTTGTTTTGGAAGTAAGTTGAGTATCTTTTTGATGTCTCGGATAAATCCCATGTCCAACATTTGGTCCGCTTCATCCAATACAAAAAATTCTACATTTCCTAAGTCGATGTGTCCCTGCCCAATTAAATCGAGTAATCGTCCTGGGGTCGCTACCAATACGTCAATTCCCCTCTGCAATGCCTTGACTTGGGGGTTTTGGTTTACCCCGCCAAAAATCACCTTGTGGCGGATGTCAAGGTGCTGACTGTATGCAGAAAATCGCTCATCGATCTGTGCTGCTAGCTCTCGCGTGGGCGACAGTACGAGGGCTCGAATGTTGCGTTTTTGCTGGTTCGCTCGACTCATTGCCTGCAAGACCGGTAGGGCGAATGCTGCAGTTTTTCCCGTCCCTGTTTGAGCCACTCCAAGAACGTCTCTTCCATCGAGAAGTGGTGGAATCGTCTGCACCTGAACCGGTGTCGGAGTTGTATACCCTTCTTGCTGAACCGCTAGTAGGAGTTTATTGGATAAGCCCAAGGATTGAAAATCGTTCATATGCCGGTCTCCACGTGAATCACAATTTGCAAGAATGCCAACTCACAGAATTGCAACTCTCGGGCACATACTCTAAAACAAGGTAGGTTCCAATGTGGTTTCATCTGCTAGTTTACGCAGTTTACCAAGATGGCCATCGAAGAAAAAACGTTGAGAAATACATCATCAACCATTCTATTTATCATTTTATCAGTTTGCTTAAGTAAGAGCCGTCATAGGGTAAGATATGTCGTACGCACCTACCGATTATGATTTTGGAGATTCTTCCAATTATGCCTTTGCTGAAACAATTACATGCGCCAATGACGAAGCACGAAAGATGTTCGTTGAAGCCTATGGGCACATGTTGAATTACAACCACGAACAAGCCATCGCTTGCTTCATGGCATGTACGGAACTCGACCCTGAGTGTGCTATGGCATGGTGGGGCATCGCCTACTGTGTCTCTTCCAATTACAATTGGTCTCCTGGACTTGGTTCGGGTTACGATCCAATTCAACAAGCATTGAAGGTAATGGGACATTGCACCGAACTTGAACAAGATCTCATCCGTGCGCTTTCCACTCGACATTCCGAAAAGGCTCGTGATGCAGCGGACCCATCGGTTCTCAACATGGGCAACGACCCAGAACTGAACGTGGCCTTCGCAGAAGCCATGGCTCCGTTGTACGAAAAGTACAGCGGCAATCTCGATGTTACTGCGATTTACGTTGAGGCTCTCATGAACCTCAAGGCTTGGCAACTCTGGGACAAGAACACCGCAACTGGAGAAATCACACCTGCAGATGACAACACCCTCCTCCTTGTCAAGATTATGGAAGACGCCTTCGAAAGCAGCGAGGAAGCCAAAGTTCACCCTGCGCTTTGCCACTTGTATTGTCACGCTCTTGAACTCTCACCGTTCCCAGAGCGAGCACTTCCTGCAGCCGATGTCCTTCGTACTCGAATGCCGGGCCTTGGCCACTTGGTCCACATGCCTTCTCACATTGATGCATGGGTTGGACAATGGAAGGAAGCCATCGAATGCAACATTGCCGCAGTTGAAGCGGATGATCGCTACGTCGAGCTGACTGGCAATGAATCACAATTCTACAAGTTCTATCGAATGCATAACCACCACTTCGTTGTTTGGTGTGCCATGTTTGATGGCCAATATGAGACGGCTCTGAAATATGCGCGAAAGGCCGTCGATACACTTCCTGCAGGTGATGAAAACGGTGGTGCACAATTCATGCTCGCTGGAATCATCCCAATGGGTGCCATCTTCTTGGAATCCTATGTCACCATGCCCTGGCACGTCATGATTCGCTTTGGTAAGTGGGATGAAATCCTTGCTGAACCAATGTACGATGACAAGGATGTTTTCCCAGCAACCATCGCAACACAACACTACGCACGTGGTGTCGCATACGCTTCCAAGGGAATGGTTCCCGAAGCCGAAGCAGAGCAAGTCTTGTTCAAGGAAGCGTTGCAGAACCCTGCTCTTGCTGGTCGCATGATGCACAACAACTTCATGTACCAAGATCCAGCAGAAGGGCCTTCAATTCTCAACGTCAATGCTTCCATTCTCGAGGCTGAAATCGAATACCGTCGCCAGTTCCTTGCAAAGGCCAGCGGCGAGGAATACGACTTTACTGCAGCCTTCGATGAGTTGCGCCGTGGTGTCGATCTCTCTCTCAACCTTGCTTACAACGAGCCATGGGGTCAGATGCAACCAGTTCGTCACATTCTTGGTGCGTTGCTGTTTGAACAAGGTCACATCGAAGAAGCAGAAGAGGTCTATCGAGCTGATATCAAACTCTGGAAAGACAACATGTGGGGTCTTCTCGGTCTGAAGCTCTGCCTCGAAGCCCGTGGCGATGCTCCTGAGGAACTCGCAGAAGTTACTGCGCTCTTCAACGAACGAAGCTCTCGTGCTGACATCGTTCCTGCGAAGACCTGCTTCTGTGCTCAAGATGCATTGGCGAAGTCCTGCTGTGACTGAATTTCATTTGAGTCGCAAATCGAAAGTACGTCAATTTTGATGACTTTCGCTTGGATGCTTTGGTGGAAACGCAATCAGACTTGCAAACCAGCCGATAGATGCACAGACCACAATTGAACCAATCGTCGAGTGGATGCTCCATCCGAATGGGATGACATGAATGTTGACACCTTCAATCCAATAAGATGAATTCGCGATGTCACCCACACTCATAAGCCCGTAGATCATGAGAACCATGACTTGGCTTGCGGCCATGAACGGAATGTACACCTTTGGTCCAATACGGTTGTAAGCAAGAGCTACAATTTCAGCGATGATGGCGAGTGTAATACCCATGGTGAAGTTGTTTGAATCAAATTCAGAGTAGACCCAGACAGCAATGGCATGAAACATGAAGAGGGTGAACATCGCTCCTCGTGCAGGTTCCCATCGTTGAAGGAAGATGGCAAGGACTGCGGATGTCAATGCTGCTTGAATAAAGAGCGATTTCAGACCCTGTTCAAGTGCGAAGTTGTAATCACGGTTATCACAAAAATCGAGGTTACCGGAATAACAGAAACTTTGCAATGGAGCAAACCAAAGATTCGCATAACGAACCATTAGGAGCGCAACACACCATGCAGCACCTGCACCAAAGAGAATCAGAAGTTGTGATGGAAGCCCGTCCTTACCGGTTCTTGAATCAGCCCAAGCTGACCAGAGTGGGGCTGTCACCGACATCATGAGTCCTATGAACAAACCAATGTGTGTTGGTGAAAGAAGAATATCTACATTCTCTTCCACACCAAGCGTTTCATGCCAAATGAGGTCACCAAATCCAGAGACTGCGAAGATGATGATACCATACACGCCTGCTCGGTGTTGGGATTCAACGCCCTTGAGGGTGGCGAAGGGTTCTCGAATCAGTTGTTGAATCCCTCCATCCGGTAGAATGGCGTAGAAGATGTAAGCTCCATAGGCTGCTGCACCCGAGTACCAAACAGCATGCCATGGCGTGAAAAATGTGTCATCAACGTTTCCTCCAATGTGGGCGAATGCATCGATCAGGAGTCCTGCAAGACACCATAATCCGAGGGACAGGACGATAGGATCGTAGAAATTTTCTCCAATCTTCGGTAGACCCTTCCAACGCTTATGCAAGACAAACGCAAAGATTCCTGCAAGCAAGAGTAAGCCAAAGAAGATGAATGGAAAACTTGTGTAAAAGTGTTCATTGCCATGTGTTCCTGCCATGTTGGAAGTAGGGTGAACTGAATAAAAAGCGTTCAGTGACAATGGTGGTACTTGGAACGATTATTCCTCTTCTTCGAGAGCAGCCGTCAACTCTCCAAGGTCGATTCGATTGTCTTCGTTGGCGTCCAATGCTTTGATGATTTTCGAAACTTGACCTGGCGACAATGCGTCTCCAAGTTGCTCAAGCAGTCCCTTGTACAACTCAGGACCATTGATTTCTCCGTCATTGTTCGCATCGATGGAAGAAAAGACATCTGCTGCAGTTTGGTTGCTTTCGCTCATTGCAGTCTTTAAGTTCGAAATGGCTTCGTCGACACTCCATGTATCATCATCGGACATACCAAGATGTCGTGTCGTTCGTTGAATAAAGGTTCCGAACTTGTCTTCGGTCATGGAAAAGCAGCATTCCGTAAGGTCATTATGTAGAGGCTGGGTGGCTAAACCATGCGCACAAAGGCTGTATTGCTTGCCCTGCTAATGGCTACCGTTTCACTCTCGGGTTGTTTTGGAGAGGAAGAAATCATTCCTGAACCTGTTCCAGTTGTTGAAGAGGATGCGAGAATCTTCGTCACGGATAAAACTGGGGCTTCTCTCGAGATGACACCAATCAACATGACGTTCCAATTCAGCGATGTTGGTGAAACTGGAAAAGAGCCGAGTATAGGTATCACGTCCAGTGGCTGCATTTTCTTCATCGCCATGGAGAAGGTCATGCGGTCTTGCGATGGTGGTCAGTCTTGGGAAGAAACCCAAGATCCAGTCCAATGTTCCCCGACAACCAGCGACCCATATGGATGGGTTGACCCAATTACAGACCGTGTGTTTGGCGTTCAAATGATTGGATTGGAAACATCGTGGATTTGCTGGAGCGACGATGATGGCCAGACGTGGATGGGCAACCCACACGATTCTGGTACAACACCGCTCAACGATCACATCAAACTTGCAAGTGGGCCATGGACGGATTCAGGCTACGGAGCCCTCGGACAATTCACGAGTGGATTCTACGAAACTGCCGTCTATTATTGCTACAACAAGATTGCAGGTATCTTCTGCTTCACCAGTTTTGATGGAGGTGCAACCTTTGAAACAGGTGGGCAAATCATTGGTTTAGCCACAACCAATGGTGGTCTGCATGGAGCAATTTCGACCGCTCCCGATGGCACTGTCTACGTTACGCCTCGTGTAGCGACACCAACCGTTATCGTTTCCAAAGACAACGGTTTTTCTTGGTTTGAGCGTACAATGGGTACCGATGCAGGTACACCAAACCCACGCAAGAATTCTGAGGTTTCAACCGATACAGATTCCAACGCATACCACGTTTGGACAGGTGCTGACGAAGGTGTTTACATGTCAAGGTCGATGGATTCTGGTGAAACATGGGAACAGGAGAGTATCCGTATTTCGCCAGCAGGCGTCATTTCAACGGTCTTCCCGCAAACCGATGCAGGCGACCCTGGGCGAATAGCCATCACTTATCTTGGTAGCGAGAACACGGAAATGCTCAATCAATCCGATATCGACGGTAACCCTTGGAACGGGAACGCTCATTATGCTCCAAACAATGCTACCTATCACCTCTACATTACCTTCAGTCTGAATGCTCTTGATGAGAATCCTACCTTCCACACGTATCGCGTTACAGATGACCCCGTTCAAGTTGGATCAATCTGCTTGAATTCGGGCGATTGTCGCGACATCGGTGGTTCAAACCGCAATCTGCTCGATTTCAACGACTTGCACATCGACCGACAAGGACGTGTCTACGTTGCCTTTGCTGATGGTTGTACAGATGGTTGTGCTGAGAATCCAAACGCTACTGCAGCAGATTCGAGAGATGGCCGTGGCGCTGTTTACTATCTCGCATCAGGGCCGAGCCTCTATGTTGCAGACGGTGAACTTGAGCCACTCTACTGATTCAAACCGATGGAATGGGTTGGTTGAATTTGATGGACTGCATCAATTGTTTGAATTCCAATCGTGCCTGAGCAATTTGTTCTTTACAGGCCTTGATTCGTGCCTTGTGGCCTTCCTTGAGTGCCTTCCATGCTTCCTTGGACTCTTTCTTTCGTTCCAACTTCGCAAGTTTGTACTCTTCTCTTCGCTTCATCAAATCGGTGAATCCTTTACGAAGTTGCTGAACACATTGCGTAAGTTTAGCCTGCACTTCACTGGAGACGTCTTCGCTTCCTGAGGTTTGTTCGAACGCTGTCTTCATCTTTTGAGACTCAATCGATTTCTTAGGAATCTTGTGCAAATCTTTGGTCATGCCAAACCACGATGCGACCTTGATCCACCACTTCGATGGGTCCCAATGGTACCACTTGTGTCCATTGCGATAATCGGCTTGGAAGGTGTGATGGAAGTTATGGTATCCTTCTCCGAATGTGAAGAAAGAGAGAATTGGAGAGTCACGAGACGTGTTTGCTGTTGAGTACGGTTGTGTCCCCCAAGTGTGTGCAGCGGAATTGATGAGGAAGGTCGCATGGTGAACAATGACTACACGGAGGAATCCACCGTAAATCATGCCGCCCAGGAATCCATGGGTTCCACCAAGCGCAAGGTAACCGATAACACCAGGCAAGACGATTCCCACTAGGAATCCAATGAGGAAGATATGGCGGTCTTGCCAAGCGAGGATTTTGTCAGCTTGCAAATCCTCGACATGCTCAACAATCTCCTCGCCTTGGTCGACCATGACCCATCCCATGTGTGCCCACATGAATCCTTTCTTTACCGTGTAAGGGTCTTCCTCTTCATCGGTTTTGAGGTGGTGCCGTCGGTGATCGCTGCACCACTTTATGGCTGAGTTTTGGAACGCAGCAGCACCAAACAAAGCATAGAACAAACGCATTGGCCACGCTGCTTTGTGGGTGCGATGACTGAACAATCGGTGGTAACCTGCCGTAATTGAAAGACCACATGCGAGATAAAATACGACAAAAATGATCGGTTCGACCCAAGAAATTCCGTAAGTAAGGCTGTAAAAGACCACGCTAACTAGGGCAAGGAGAGGCATTCCGATGAGGAAACTGGAGTTGATGATGTTGAGGGTATTTCGGTGTTCCATGGCACACCGATTTGCTTTGACTCTTTCATGTTGTCTGTAAATTTTTGAAACAACGATGCGATTTTGTCGGTAATTATCACCGCCGTAGAATCGAGGTATAGGTGGTATCCTTTTATATCCGGGTCCGACGCCTTCGGTCAAGGGTTACCATGGACTATCAACAGTACCTCGATGAAATCAACGCCCTCAACGATTACTTTCGATTGGCTATAGCCATTGGTTTGACTCTGCTCTCGCTCGTCGTTGCGAAGTATGCAGTGATCCGTCCTTGGTGGCGTTTCGTAACCTCGACAGAGGCTGACTGGGACGATTATCTTCATCGCCCGCTCGCTAATCGGGCCTATGCTCTGATTTTGGCAGTGGGTGCACAATTGACCATTCGATGGATTATGACGACGTCCAGTTCTCTCTATGAATCATCTGAGCCTGTCTTTGCAGCGTTTTACGTTATCCTCAGCGCTTCGATTTTGAGCGTCTCCATCAAGCATCTTATTCCAGTATTGATGGATCAATTCAGCTCTCAAGGAAGCGTCACAGTCTCTGGTAGCAATTCGATTATCGTCTTTTTCTTGCGAGCAGTCGTATGGTTTGCAGGTCTGTATTTTGCCCTCAATCAACTCGGAATTGAGTTGTTTGGAATTCTCGCTTCGCTTGCTGTTTTCTCGTTGATTATCGGTCTTGCGGTTCAACAAACACTCGGAAACATCGTCAACTCGTTCCTCCTTGCCATCGACCGACCCTTCGAGGTTGGCGACCGTATTGAAGTCGAAGGAACATGGGGGTCTGTTGTCTCCGTGGGAATTCTCTCGACGAAGGTTCTCGACCGAGATGAGCGCCTTGTTGTCATACCGAACAACACGCTCGTTGAATCCAAAGTCATCAACCATGCTCGTGGTGGTGGCGACGGCGTCGCACGCCGTATCTCCATTGTTCTGGACATTGGTGTTGACTATCGAGAAGACATTGACCACGTCAAGTATACCTTACTTCAACTTGCTAAGGAATGTCCATACGTCATCAACAAGCCGGAACCACGAATCTTGCTTCACGAGCTTGCAGACTTCGCCAAGATCTTCCGTGTCTACACATGGGTCGAAGATTACAGTGACGAGTACGTTGCACGCGACTGGCTCTTGCGCAACATCGACGAGCAGTTTGGTAAGGAGAACATCAACATTCCATTCCCAACCTCGGTTGAATTGTCCGACAGTGTCTATGAGCAAGCAGAGGTTACCAAGCAACGCACTGCAAAGCGTAAGATGGTTCAGGAGCGAAAGAAGTTGGATGAATCTCGAATAAACGCACGCAACGAAATTGAAGATATTACCGAGAAACTCAAGGATGCAGAACTTTCGAAGAAAGATCGAGCAGCTCTCGAGGAGCGTCAGCGTGAGTTGAACTCACTCTTGTCGCAATTCGACCGAGATGGAAGTTGAGACTTCACTCTCGTTGTCTGCGGTGAATTGAAACCATTTGGCACAATCGCATCGCTATGACCGGTACGGTTGAGCTCACAAATCCTGAGCGTCGAATGCTGCGTGCTATGCTTGCAGCAAGCAACGATGTTCATTCGCTCGACCAAATCATGGATGCTTGCGATTGGAACGATCAAGCCGTCGCAGTCGGAGCGGGTCAAGGTTTGAGCGACAAAGGATTCGTTGATGTCCAAGAAAGTGTACGCCGTGCCATTCATCCTGGTCAAGAAGGCCACAATGCCATCACCAACGGGTTACTAGAAGCACGTCTTTGGTCATGGATTTCATCGCAAGACGAGCCAACAATGGCCAAGTTGCAGGCAAAATTCCAACGTCACGAAGCTGGCCCAGGTGTTGGATTGCTGAAGAAACTCGGTGTTCAACTGGAGTCTGGTACCTTTGTGTGCGAGGATGCTTCATCCTTGAAATCAGAACTTCAAGCACGTGCCATGTTTCTCTCATCGCTACCTGCTGATGAAGACGATCTCTCTGAACGCCTTCTCGCTCACTTCAAAGGACGAAAACAATTGATTGAAGTCGTTGAACACCGTTCACGTACATGGACACTGACAGATGCTGGAAAAGCCATGTCGGACGTTGGCCTTGAGGAGCGTAAACAGATTTCTGAAATTACGCCGGAACTGCTCCAATCTGGAGAGTGGAAGAATGCAGATTTTCGGGCGTTCGATGTGACGCTTGAATCCACTACGCCTCGAACAGGTCGCTCACATCCAATGCAAGAATTGATTGAACGGATTCGTCGGATTTTCTTAGAGATGGGTTTCTCCGAGTTGGTCGATGATTATGTTCAAACAGCAGGATGGAACATGGATGCCCTGTTCATTCCTCAAGATCACCCTGCTCGAGAGATGCAGGATACCTTCTACCTTGACGATCCCAAATCGTTGGAATTGGACGCAGATTTGATTCAGAAGTGGAAGGACATCCACGATCATGGTGGAGACACTGGGTCCATGGGATGGTCTGGTTCCTTTTCAGAAGAAATCTCAAAACGCGGTCTCCTACGTACGCACACCACTGTTAACACCATCCAGCATTTGGCACAGAATCCAGACAAACCATGTCGAGTGTTCTCGGTCGATCGTGTGTTTCGCAAGGAAGCCATCGACAGCACACACCTGCCCGAGTTCCACCAAATTGAAGGCATCATTATGGAGCCAGGCGCCAATCTTCAGATGCTTGTTACAACACTGAAGACCTTCTACGAAAAGATGGGCTATCCTGAAGTTCGAGTTCGTCCAGCATACTTCCCATACACGGAACCAAGTCTCGAAGTTGAGGTCAAATGGAAAGGCAAGTGGCTCGAACTTGGTGGTGCAGGAATCTTCCGCCCTGAAGTCACCGAACCTCTTGGAATCACGTCACCAGTTTGTGCTTGGGGAATGGGTCTCGAACGCCTCGCCATGCTCGTTCTTGGATTGGATGACATTCGCCAATTGTACATTTCCGATCTCGAGTGGTTGCGCAATCAACCATTGATTTGACGTCGGCCGAACGCTCATAAACTGCAACCTCAAGCGGCAGTCATGTCACAAGGCATGCATTTGTCCAACACTGAAACTGTACCAGGAAAACTCATCACCGCTTCATACGGCCTTGTTCAAGGCTCGACCGTACGTGCAAAGAACGTCTTCAAAGACATTGGTGCAGGATTCAAGAACATGGTTGGTGGAGAACTCAAAGCCTACACTGAATTGCTGCAAGAGGCACGAAACGAAGCCCTTCAACGTATGATGATGGATGCTCAAGCACGTGGTGCAAACGCTATCGTCAATGTTCGATTCGCTACCTCTGCTGTTTCTGGTGGAGCTGCTGAATTGTTTGCTTATGGAACTGCAGTTACTGTACAATGAGGCGGTCGTTTGGATCCATTCATCTTCATTTTCTACTTCGTGATTTTCGTAATCTCCGTTGCACCAACGCTTGGTTCATGGGTTTTCGGAAATTGGCATCAAGGTCGAATCATCGATCGCTTGGCAGCTGAAGAAAAGGCATTGAACGACTCTGGAGCAGGTCACCCTATCAACAACCTCTCGAAGCCAAGTCAAACAAACGATGTTGAATCGTCCATGCTTGTTATGTCGGGTGTTACAGTCGGTCCTTCGTGGTGGCAAATGATGCTTGGTGGTTGGAAGAATTTCTTCGGTGGAGAAATCAAATCCTTCGACAAGATGCTTCTTTACGGTCGTCGCAGAGTATTGCATGATATGCGTGTCCAAGCCCTTCAACAAGGATTTGATGAAGTCATCAACGTTCGAGTGGAGACGTCCATGATTACCAAGAAGTCCCAAAAAGACGACAGGACCGCTGGCTACGAATTCATTGCATATGGCACGGCGATTAAGTATGTCAGGTCCTAACGTTAAGTAGTAAATCGTGCCCCAAGTATCTTGGGGAACACCTATGGCAAACGAGAAATTAATCGCAGGAGCAGTCATGATTCTTTTGAATTTGGTACTCTTGTCACCGATCGCAACAAGTATGGTAGAAGACGCAGTTGAAGACAACTTTGAGACCTATCCATACGATTCAGCATGTGCTGATTCAGACTGTACGACTGCTGAAGAAGACTGGGCATCGTCCACGTCCGATCGTAGTTACTACGCTTGGAACTTGACCAATGCCGATGCAGTCATGGCTGGAGAAGCCCCAGTCTACGATATGTTGGGTCCGTTTGATTACGAGATTACAACCACTCGAAACATCATTG
>JAYOBT010000007.1:0-19225 GCA_038105035.1 Candidatus Poseidoniales archaeon
TCGAATTGGAGTTCTTTGTCGTCCATCATGTGATGACCTCGATGTCCAACCGACCAAGCGCCCCCTCATAACCATGTCGTTAGGCGTCTTGAACGTCATCGTCTCGTGGGGCATCCAAAAGAGGTGGTTCGGGAGGGGCATTTCCTAGGCCGACCGCTTTTCCTTGCGCATGAGCAACTTCACGCTCCAATGCAGGAACAGGTAGGGCAGGGGAGAGGAAAGCGTTCTTTTCAGCTTCTGTCCCCTCAATCGATGCATCAAAGGTCATCTCCGTCAACATCTTCTTCAATTCAGCATTGGTTTCAGTCTGGAGTAGTTCAGTGGCGACAAGCCGTAGTTTGTCTTCAACAAGCAACATTGGAAGCATCTCAATACACGAACGACGCACAACAGTGTTTGGATGTCGAGCACCGTTCATGATCAAGTTGCGTGCTCGAGAGTCGTCCGTATCCATTGAACGTATGGCGCGAAGGGCATTGTTTCGAACTTTTTCGTCTGAATCGAGAATGGCTCGCTCGGTCAGCATAATCGCAATTCGCGGTTCTTTCTTTGAAAGCGAGGAGAGTGTTTGAGATGCATTTCGACGAACTTCGGCATCGGCATCGTTGAGGGCCCATGAGATCAAATCCCATCCCATGGCACCAGCGCGCTGGACAATGTTTCTGAGCAATTTTGAGGCTTTTCTCCTCAAGCGGATGTCGTCCACCAAGAGCAGTTCATCGATGTGATCACAAACCACTTCAGGCCAAGTCTCTGTGAGCGCCTTCAAACCACGCCAAGCAGGTTCACTTCGAGCAGCGATGGTTGACCGCAACTCCTGTGCAAGTGAACTATCCACGCCGGAGGGAAACGTCGGGGCAGCTTGTTCGAGACACGCACTCGCTGCTTGGCGTACACGAACGTCGTCATCGTCGAGGAGAACTGAAAGCCAATCGAACAATTCGTCGGAGCGTTGCTCTGCAACTGTTGGGAGAACCTCCAATGCTGCAACACGAACGTTTGCATCATCGGATTCCAGAGCCAGCAGTAAACTCGCATGTGCCCTGTCAGCCCATACGCCTTTCAAACGTCCAAGGCCTTGGACCCCGTCAACACGAGAAAGTGTATGACGACCACCGTTCCAACTGACTGTTAATTGCTCAATTTGTCCAGTTGATAACTCGTGAATTTCTTGTCGAGTACATTCCAACCAAGGGCCTATGCGCTCTTTTTTGTTGGTTTTTCGAGTCTGTCGACGACCTGTTGCAATGGGCAAACCCGTCCTCGGGTCACGTGCAATGTACTCTCGAACCATTGTACCAATCAAAGGGTGCATTCTTCCAGTGATTATGAACCTTCACTTACAACGCTCTGGACAGACCTCGGCAAGCCTCAAGAACGGGATGAATCAACGGATGTTCATGCGGTATCGTCGCGCCTTGCTCGGTTCGCTGTTGACCTTCATCATGGTCCTCGGCACAATTAACCCTGCACAACTTCTTCTCGACGAACAGTCTTCGGATATCAACCGAGCAAATGGTGAAGAAATAAACTTCAACGCACAAGGATTTTTGCTCAACAAAGTCGAACAAAACACAACGACGAATGAAATGGAGTTGCAACGCCCTGAGATTACGTGGACACCGACTACCGGCGGTGGACTCATGATCACAAGAGCTCACGGTTGTATTGCTCATGACACGACCAATGATCTGGTCTATCTCATGGGTGGCCGGACCGATCCTGACCCGCAACAAACCAACGACGAATCGGCAACGAATCTTATTGAGATTTGGAATCAATCAACCGAAACATGGTCGCTGGCTCAGTTTAACATGCCGAACACTCAACAGTATCACGAATGTGTTCAAATTAACGATAAAATATACGCCATTGGCGACTGGTATCCCAACGTTTCACCTGCTCGTAAATCAACTGGCCAAGTTCAGATCTACGACCTATCTGCCGAAGCATGGGTCAACAACACAACGAGTATGCCTCCATCAAAGGAAGTCGGAAACTTTGGCATGGCATCCATTGGTCACAAAATCTACATCGCTGGAGGTGTTCAAAACTCCTCAGCAAACGATGTTACGGATCGTCTCCTCGAGTTCGACACTGTCACCGGCCTCTGGACTGAACTCGCCAACATGACCGAGAAGCGATTTGCTTTTCCCTTGGTTGAATATCATGGCCTTCTCTACGCATTCGGGGGCCTTCAAGGACCTTACACGTGGAGCACTCAACCCGTTATCAACACAAGCGAAGTATACGACCCTTCAACCAACACTTGGACCAAATTGCCCAACATGTCGTTCCATCGGTTTGGGATGGCTGCCTCTGTTCACAATGACGAAATCGTTCTAATCGGAGGACATAGTCAAAGCGCGTCCGTGAAAGACACATGGGGCTATGTTCCGGCATCAAACGAATGGAGAAAGCAAGATGATTTGTCCATTGGCGTCTTCGACCTTGCAGCCATCGATGCAGATGGCGTCACAATCTTCGCTGGAGGTGACATTTCTTCACAACCGTACGCAAACGGTTGGGGTGTTCAATATCTCGATGAAACGGAAATCGCACCTCGAATCGACAACCACACGGGTTGGATTTCATCGCCAATCAACAACCTTGCAACAACCGAACACGGTTCCGCCTCGTTGATGTGGATGGAACTTGCCGGATCGACACCTACCTCGACATCAGTGGGATTCCAGTATCGTGTATCCAATTCAGAGACCGGTGTGGCTTCCGAAACATGGAAACCTGTCGACACGTTGAATCCAGCCAATCTAGCAGTTCTTGGCATAGGTAACCACTCGCTCTCAAGCGTTGCTGCAAGCGACAATGGTTTGATGGAATACCGCATACAACTGTACACAGAAGAAGTTCAAGACTGGGTCATTCCGAATCTGGATGCACTACGATGGGGCGCAGAGGAAGCATCGTTTTCTTTGAGCAATCCTGGAGCCATTCAACCCAATGCTCCACAGATCACTTTCTCAACACATCATGCTGCCATGGAGCAAGAACTCGTTCAACCAGCTGTGTTTGAGTTTGCCATGATCAAGGCGACGACTGAAGGTTTCATCCACCCTAATGCGGCCTGGACAACGATTCGAGTTTCTCCCGACACAGGCGCCCCAATCGTAAGCGATACTGACAATCTCTTGGACAGTCACAGTGTTTCTGTACTAGCACCTACCAATGGCGTTCGCGATGTCAACTGGGCCCTCTCCTTCAACGATATGGATACCGACAATGTTCTGATTCGTGTGTCAACAGAAGGCATTGCAACATCGACGTACACACATCCAACACCGGTCAACATCGATCGTTCGATTTCCGTATTCATCGACTCCGTTGTATCAAATTTCTCAACAGAAGGTGGCAACGAAGTCTCTCAGAATGAGGTCCTTCGTGGCGGTTCTTCAATGACCTTGGCCGTTGATCACGCCTACTCGAGTAGTGGCCTACGCCCCCTCTCAAACAACATCAAGGTACGACTCAATATCGATGTCGACATACGTTCGCAAGATGAGAACGCCCCTCAATCGTGGTACAATACGTCCACTGCATTCGTTAGCCTCAATGCCAACCAGCCAACAGAATTCATTCTTTCATTGCCAGCAAATGTTTCAGGTGAGACCTTCATCCATCTTGAAGCACAAACCACGGACTCACTGGAGTTGACGGTCGACGAGGCCGCTTCATCCGTTCGATTTCTGCTTGATTCGTTCGCTCCTATCGTGATGACCACTTCACCACTGGTTGACTCCTATCTCAACGTCAATCAAAATCGTACTGTGAGCTTGAACGTGTACGATGCTGTTGGCTTCGAAGAAGGAAGCATTCAGTCCTATGTTTGGCTCGAAGGCCTCCATGATTCGAATGGGGATGGCATCGTTGATGCAAACGAACGAGTCCTCATTCAGCACGAAGTCATCAACATTGACACATCATGGCAATTCATGTTCTATCTCAACGAATCTGGAAATGCAGAGGGTGATGCTGTCAATGTCTTCCTCGAAGGGACTGATAAGGATGGCCGTGAAGTTCTTACCGATGGATCTGGACAAGGCCATCTGTACTGGACAAGTCGTCTACCTACGAAGTCAACCATCGTCTCGGTTGAAGAACGATATCCTACAGAGAGCGGAGTTGCTCAACGATTGCAACCAACAAAGGTGAGTGGTTGGGATGTGGTTGTTCGTGATGACAATAGCCTGAGCGACATCAACACCGTCCGAATTACCCTGGGTGGAGACGACGATCTCGGCCTCCTCTACCGCAGCAATGAAGGCTGTTCTGCCCTCGATGGACGTTTGTTTGCAACCGATGCATGTCAAGGAACCATCATCGGAGATGAGCTCCATATCGCCTTCGACTTTGAGGTCATGTGGCAAATGAAATCCAATGGCATCAGTATCGGTGCCCTCCAAGTTCGTACGTATGACGAGGACGGATTTACGTTCTACGATACGAACAGTGCTTGGACCTTCGAACGTGATTTAACCGTCACAATCGATTCCTTGGAGGACATTTCAGGCGATGTTGCCATGATGACAGCGGGTCCACTTTCGACGAACGCTGCTCTGCAAACCAATGACGTTGTTCAAGTCACAGGAACTGTTGAGCACACGACGAGCACAGAAGCCTACACAGGGACCGTAGCCCTGCGATGGAATGGACAATTTCAAGCATCGAACTGGGTTGGAGGCCAAACTGTCATTGTTGAGAACGGTACGTTCACGACGACGTTCAGCGTTCCTGAATCGAGTGGTAAAATCTTCAATGCTGAACTTGAAGTTTGGGATCCCATCGAATACGAGCGTTTCCTTGAGACTGAATTCCCCGACCTCATCATTGACGGGGATGCACCTCTTTTGCTCTCATCAAGTTTCAATCAAATCTCTCGATTTGACCTTCGTCAAGTCGACATTGGAGCCAACATCGAGGAGCCACAATCATGGACCAAAGGCCTTGCAATGACCTGTCAGGTTCGATCTACGACCATCGAATGGGAACCAATCACACTCGTGCGTGAACCCATGGATGTTTTCGATGGACGTACGTTGTTCTCTTTCAGATTCAATTTCTCCGAATCTGGACAACCATCGTTGCTCGGAACACAAGCAAGTTTGGATTGTTGGGCTTCTGGAACCGATGATGCAGGTTGGAATCTTGAGTCACAAGGCTCGAATTCAGCAGAATCACCATGGACATCGATCTCTCTCACATCCTCAGGTCCTGATTTGCAGGTTTCAAAAGTCACGTTCGATGATGAACTCATTGCCAATCAGGAAGTTACTGCAACCGTACAAGTGTTCAATTCTGGAGAACGCATTGAAGACGCCTTCAATGTCAGTGTCTTCCTCGTTCAAGATGAGACAAACACGCTCATCGCTCAGAAAGCCTTCTCAGGTCTTGATACTTCAGAAGCGGGTAACATGCGTATCATCGTTGACGTACCCGAGGGCACCTGGAATCTTGATATCGTGATTGATTCAGGTGCAACGATTGCTGAATTGGATGAGACCAACAATGCCTGGTCTGATACATACCAGTCTTCAGAAGAAGGCTTCTCAGCAACGATCCTAGTGGCAGGAGGTTCACTCATTGCTGTCGTCGCTGGAGCCATTGTTCTTCTCCGACTCCGTAAGGTACCAAGCGCAGAGAATGATGTTGGAGAAGATGTTCAGCAAACTCAGAAAGAAATTCCTGCTATTGAGAAGAAAACAGGACCTGCAAATGTTGCGGCACCGACTACGGGACCAAAAAAGCGTGGACCACCACCAACAAAATCCAGTCCTGTTGTATCAGATGCATCTCCAGCAGAAGCCGCTGCGGCCCAGTTTGCAGCTCTGGACGCACTTATACCCAGTGCCAATGTTGAACGTGTTGCAAGTTGGGAAGAATTGCCTCCGGGAGGCGAATACGACTATACCACAGAAGGCACCCTCTACGTCGGAGATGCATGTGGAACATGGAAACTTCTCGAGGATGGCCAGTTTGAAAAAGTAGCCTGAGGACGTGAGGAAATGACCGAAGCAGATGCTCAAGATATTCGTCGTGTCTTGGCTATCTGCTTTCGTGGAGAAACCGAACTCGATGCCATGGATATTGAACGCATTCTTTCCTTGGATATGGGATGGCTCAAGCCTGATGAAGCCGCAACATCTGTCCAAGCGCTGATTGCTTCGGGATGGTTAAAGGGCGGTCAAGAGAATCTCTCACCTGTTGACGATTTCTCGTCTTCTGTTACACCGCTTGGATGGTATCCAAGGCCTCAACGGTTGATACATCCAGTTTCATACACACAAGCAGAAGTGTCGATACCAGAAGCTGATGTTGCAACCACGACGAAACAAGCAGTTGCTGAACAGCCTGCAACTGCAACTCCAATTCAACTCAAAGAAGAGACGAACGATCCTCGGGCTGCAACAACCCGACGTTTGATGAAGTACATCGCAAGAGCATCGGGATTGGATACCGAGGAAGTCCAACGTCGGGCAACTCGCAAGCAACGAGCACTCGTACATGTCACGGGTTGGATGGCTCTTTCCTTGGTCGCGCGAGATCAGGGTCTCGATATGGACAGTGTAATTGAAGCCCTCAGTTAGCCCCGTTTTCAGCTGCTTCCTGTGCTCTTGCTGCCAACTCAAGCAAAACAGGGAGAAGTACGAGAGCAAGAACGAGCGAGAAGAATACCGTCACTGCTGTGATTAAACCAAAGTCTTGGATGACAGGCATAGGCGATAGCATAAGCACAAGGAAACCTGCAGCGGTTGTTGCCGCTGAGAGCATCAAGGCAACACCTGTTGTTTCAAGAGAGGTTTTCAACGCACTCCAATGATCATCTTGTCGTTGCAGTTCCCACTCAATACGCCTCCACATATGGATGGTATAATCAATACCGATTCCGAGCGTTAATGCCGTGACGAGAACCGTCAACACATTCCATTTAATGCCGAGAACAGCCATGGAACCAACTACCCAAAGCGCTGCCATGCCGACTGGCAAGAGGACAATGAAAGCAGGTAGGATTCGGCGAGTGAGCAGCAACAGAACGGCAAACGAGACGATGAGTGAAATCGCTGTCGACTTCAACTGCGATGAAGACAAACCGTCAAGCACTTGTTGCAAGACAACGAGATCTCCAGTGACGTGAATAACTGCATAATCCTTGAGTGAGCTGCGCAAGGTTCCGTCCTCATCCGTTGTACCGATCATCGACTCAAACTCTGAGATGACACGCTTTGATTCCGTGGAAGTTGTTGCTTCGACACGGACTTCGGTTCGAAGATGAGCGATGTTTGTCCCGTCAAGGTGAACGGTAGCATTGACTCGGTCACTCCAAGTCTTCCCGGACAATGGGTCTGCTACAGTGTAATTGTTTTGCAAGTCAGCAAACACAAGTCCGAGATCAATTGTCGCATCTGGGTCGTCCCAGACATCGTTGTATTTTACTTCCAAACCGTGAACATCGCCAAAGGATGTGTTGCGCATCACAGCATCCCGCAACACCACATACGGACCTTCATATGAAGGAGAGGGTAAGCGCTCGTTGGTCCCAACAACGTCTTGGTTGTTCTTGAGGTTCGAATGCAAATTTCTCAGATTATCCAGCAAGGTGACGTCATCTGGAATGACACCACCACCGACAGGTTCCATGAGGACGTAGACGTACTTCCAACCAGCACTATCGTAATTTGAATTGATGTCATCGCGTACGGACATGATTTCCATGTCTTCGTTCACAAAATCAGAAAGATCGAAATCGGTTTCGAGTTGCATCGCTCCAATGACCGATGCTGCAGAAATTGCAATGGCTACAAGGAAAACACCGACTTGCTGTTTTCGATGAAGTTCAAGCAATGGGTTGGTCAAGTTGGTCAACTTCAATGGCTTTCGCAACTGGGTGGATGCGTTTGCATTGAAGGTTACATGAAGTGCTCCGATAAGGAGCGTAGAGGTCAAAAATGCGCAAACGACACCAAAGGCGAGTGCGATACCGAAGGTTGCAAGTGGCGGCAGAGGAGAGACAAGGTTAGCAAGGAAAGCAGCTACTGTTGTAACCACCGCAAGCGAAAGAGGAATACTCAATTTGCCACAAGCGCGCATCCACGCCTCTGCAACGTTGTCTGTGTTGTTTCGGTAATGTGCAAACGAGCGTTGCAGGTGAATCGCATAATCGATGCCCAAACCGAGAACAAGTGGAGCAACCGCGACCTCAAGCGCCGTGAATCGAATTCCAATTAGGTTCAATGAACCATAGGTGCAAATCAAAGCAACATTCAAACTGATGACTGGGAACAAGACGCCTTTGACGTTTCTGAACGCAACGAACAACAAAGCAATCACAACCAATGTTGCAAAGAGAATCAACAATGCGAGATTGTCGAAGGTTCCCTGATCGATGTCATAGGACATCAAATCCAAAGAAGCAACCGAATAATCAAGTTCGGAAGCGTCGCTTACATCCGAAAATGCGAGCCTGATTTGATGCTGAACTTCACGACGCTCATCCTCTTCCAGTTCAGGATCAATCTCAATTACCCATGCAGTTGAATCTGCAGCAGGAACTGCATCGCCTTCACCGCTGGAAAGGTATGAACATGTTTTGCTGATGTCCAAATTCTTGTTGACAAGTGCCGAGCCAACAAAGTTCACAGTACTCAGCAGTGCATCGTCTTGGTTGATGGAACAGGTTGTATCCTCGTCAACAACAGCATCGACAAGAGAAGGCCAGTCCGAATAGTCCAACAGAGTTGTTCCGGGTGATTGTTCATCGAGGGCAATCTGAATCATCCCTGGTGAGGTTGTCCATGAAACGACTGCCGACAATTGAACGCGTTCATCCGATTTGAGGGCAGTTAAATCAGCGTCCATTTGTTTGAGTGATTCAAGACTCAGAACGTTCCCTCCATTGTCGTCCGTTACGTGGACAAACATCGGCCTTGATTCATCAGGGAAGTAAGCATGAATCTCCTCGTGTGCTTTGTTGGATTCAGACTCTGGAGCAAAGTCGTTCAAATCTGTACGAAACTCAGGGGGTGATGTCAAAAGATGAGCACTCAGTGCCACGGTTAGCAAACCTGAAACAATGAGGATAGGAACGGACAATCGCTTGAACAGATCGGCATATTCTGCCATCTGGTCCTCATAATTCGAGGTGTCCATGCGCAATCCGAAGAGCAGAGGGTGTTTAAGTGACAGGGTGAAATGGTTGTCAACGAAGTAAAAACTGGCTTTCTCATCGACGGCAAGGTTCAATATGGGGTGGTTGGTCGCCAGAATGATAACATGCCAGTCAAGGTCCTCATTCATGAAAAAAATGAACTCCGACTCCGAATTACTGGAGAGTCACATACTGCTCTTCAAATCCTTCGTGACCGCTTGAACAACCACAAGTCTGTCGAGTACGCCAACTACTTCCCTGGACACCCTGATTTGGATCCACCAGAATTCTACATCCGCACCACTGGAAAGGCAAAGCCTGATGCTGTTCTCAACGAAATCGTCAGCAGCCTGTCCAGCGAATTTGACAGCCTAACACTATGAGGTGGCTGCTATGCAGCCCGACGATTCGCTGGCAGAAGCCATCGGACTCATTGGCTATGCTATAGAAGGCAGTGGCATAGGCGGCGTGCTCAAATCACGTGTCGCAGACTTCCGTGTTGATGAGATTGCGACAACCATCGCCTTGAACCCAAAGGGCCGTTTCACGGTGGCAAAAATTACCTTAACCAATTGGGAAACCAATCGGTTTTGCAACAACCTCTCAAAGAAACTGGGCATTTCTCGCAATCGAATCTTCTTCGCGGGAACCAAGGATAAGAGAGCCGTAACATCGCAAATCTTTGTCATCGATGCACCCCAATTCAAAGTGGCCGAAATTGAAATCCCTGATGTCGTAATCGAAGTACTTGGAAGAACGCATCAGAAAATTGGGTTTGGAAACCACCGTGGTAATCGCTTCACCATTGTTGTGAGGGGTTGTGCGCATCCTGACGGAACGCCAATGTCCGAAGAAGAAGCGCTCAATGAAGTTGAACAACTCAAGGCCGATATGGAAGAGAAACTTGGACCCGGCAGATTTCCGAATTGGATCGGCCCACAACGCTTTGGGAGTGGTAGAGCAGTCACAGCAGAAGTTGGTCGCTCCGTTGTTCAACATCAATGGGAAGATGCTGTTCACACATACATCAGTAAAAAAGGCGAACATGAATCTCCAGAAGTGGCAGCATTTCGTGAACACATCCGTACGAACGGTATCACACAAGAAGGACTTGATTTGGCTCCCGACTGGCTAGGTTATGAACGCCGAATGACTGAGCACCTGCTCCACAATCCAGATGATCACATCGGCGCTTTCCGAAAATTACCCAACAATCTACAATTAATGACCGTCCATGCACTTCAATCGGTGGTTTTCAACCGAACGTTGCGGAAACGACTCGAACAGGGAATCAGCATCACGGTCCCTGAAGCCGGCGATCTCGTTGGACGCCTTGATGAAAGGGGTCAACTCTCTGCCAACAATTGTGTCTTGGTTGAAGAACGAACTGTTCCACGCATTGGAAGGAATTGTCAGCTTGGCCGATTGTCCGTCACAGGACCACTGCCCGGACGTGACATTCGTACGTGCGAAGGAAAGCCTGGTAACCTTGAGCAATCGATTCTCTCTGAGATGGGTCTAGCCGAGTTGAACTGGGAAATTGAAAACATTCCGAGACTTACAACGACTGGAACACGTCGTTCCTTAACAACATCCTTCGAGGAGTTTACCGTTGAAGCAGCTCCAAAGGCATCAAGCGACACACTTGGAGACAATTGGAATCAAGGCCCAGTCGAGGGAAGCCGTTGGCATCCTGATGGAGCTTGTTTGAAATTCAGATTCACGCTTTCGAGTGGATCGTATGCAACAATCCTGCTGCGCGAGTTTATGCGAACACCACTCAATCAGCTATGATTGCGTGATTCAGAGAAGGCCCATCGAAATAACTTCGATTTCGCCAACGCCAGAAATGGCTGCCATCTTTTCTTCGAAAGCATCGGCAAGCCCTTCGCCGTCGTTCATGACAACGTGAACTTGGACGAATTTAAGACCAAAAGCCAGTGGCTTGACTTCTACGCTTTGAACGTCGTAGTTGTCATCACCAAAAGTGGAGATCGTGGAGGAAATCATGTCAGTATCGATATCTTCCATTTCAGCATCAGGATTTACTTTGTATGTCATTGCTACCATGCCCATATGTTCACCTCAGGGTCCAACAAATCCGCATGCAGAGCATGTATAGGATACGCCTTGATCACGGCATCGCGGACTTCGACCAATTGAATTGCCACAATTTGGGCAAGGGAACGCAGTCGAACCTGTTTCGGTTAGTGGTAAGCCGGACGATGTGCAATTTTTTGCTCGCTCTGTCATAGTGCTGCCTCAGTTGGTAGTTGCCCCATGACCTCCCCTTCTTTATGCTTGCGCGCATATCTCGAGGCGTGAGTGGATGCTCAAACTGAGACAGAGACTCCCATTTCTTGTGAAACAGTAGGCTTTTCTCAACCGAATGCTCTGTCCACGTCCCACTTCGATAGCAGAGGGGCCCCAGACCTTCACGACGACCCATCCACTTGCGTCTTCGAGAACGATTTCTCGGAAAGCAATCCACCTGTTTTGAGCATGTTTCATGGACAACGGATAGGAGCGTGCGACCTTACCTTCCATCAATGGAACAAATCGGTTTGGTTTGAGATCATGAATGCACGTCATGTTCATGATTCGTACGAACGCCATCAACCGTTATCAGAGTTTATTCCGTTTTCTTTCGTCTTACTGTGAACTTCGTCTTTGTTGCAACAACGTCGTCGACGATATCATCGCCACCCAGGATTCGATTAACGGCCTCTTCGTAGTGCTCAAGAACCGACGTTGAGGTGGCATTCCAAGGCGTGTGATTTCGGCAAACAAGATACACTTCTGAAGATGAATTTCTCGATGCTTCAGGCGAGAATCGTCGCACATAGGAGAAGTGGGGTTTGACTGCTTCAATTAATTCTTCAACGCCAACACCTTGGAACAATTTCGTCACAAACCATCCTCCACTGCACAGCAGGGGAAGAGCAAAATCGAACACTTTGGCAACAAGCGTCATCGCAACGGCTTGGTCAACGTCCCATTTTCCAGTAATATGTGGCGAGATATCGGATATAACCGAGTTGACTTGACGATCTTCGAGTTCTTTGACAATACGTTCCTGCGTGAGTGGATCGGTAATATCGCCAACCATGAGAAGTGCCCCGTCAACAGGCTGACAAGGTTCCAGGTCAACACCGATGACGACACCTGTATCACCAACTTCTTCGACAGCGACTTGCGCCCAGCCACCAGGATGACAACCGACATCAAGCACAACGTCTCCTTCACGCATCAACTCAAATTTGGTTTGGATTTGTTTCAACTTGAAGGCAGAACGTGCACGATAACCACTGGCTTTGGCTTGACGGCGCCATGAATCACGCTTATGATTCTCAATCCAGTGGTCAGCCATTGAGATTCCCCGTTTTCTACTGCGAGTCCATGCAGACATAACACCTTCCGTGCAATCGTGGGTGAAACGATGAGATGAAGGAGGTCGAGCGAGTGGGCGAACCATGGGCGCAACACGCACGGCCATCATTTTGTGTTGCATTTTGATGATGGTGCCTCATGCCAATGCTCGCTTGATCGAGCCGGATGAGTGGAGTGGCTGGGAAGTTGTCGAAGGAGGATACAGTATCCTTGTCGAAGAGTACACAGCCACATGGTGCCCACGTTGCGCAGAGATTGACCCAGACCTTGGTATTGTTGCAGAAGAACATGGAACACGCATAGCGATGGTGTCTTACCATCCTGATGACGGAATCGATGCGTTTGGACCAGATGCTGCACAACACCGCATTAACCGGCTTAAGATTCAGGATAGAGAGGCGCCAGGTTATCCATCATTCGTGGTCAACAACGGGGAAATCCGTGAGGATGTATCGTCTTGGCCAGACGTACAAAGCGACATTTTGCGGGCAGAATCAAATCAAAGAGAATACACCAAATTGACCGTGACTGCTGAAACCAATGAGACCCTACTTACGGTGACAGTTATGCCTCCAAAAGAACTTGAGATCATCAACAACACACAATACAGTATTCTTTTTGTTGAGCACAAGAAAACCGTCCCTTCCGGATTTGACAACCCTGGTGAAAAGCATCGTGACAGAGTGCTTGTTGGGCTCGCAGAGTTCCCAATGGAAGGAGAGATGTTGGCAATCGGAGCGAACATCGAAGCACCATTCGTAGCATCCTATCCAATTCAGAACGTAGAGGAATGGTCTGTCATTGTTGTCCATGAATACACAGAAGAAGCATTGGACAATCGAAGCTTCATGAATTCGCAACCACTCGGCGTTGTCGAAATTGCAGTTCAAACAAGTGCTCTCGAGGAGGGAGCCGAACTACCAGTCATCTTGCCACTCATGGTGTTCCTGGCTATCGGCATGCTTGGCCTTGTGACCCTACAATCGACAGAAAAGGTAAGAGAAGAAGAGTAAATCTAACAAAATCTTGATGTTATTTGGAAAATAATGCCGTTTTTCGGAAATTGATGAGGCAAATGACCCATTCATTGATAAGGTATCACGTCCATGTAAT
This sequence comes from Candidatus Poseidoniales archaeon, assembly GCA_038105035.1. Lineage (GTDB taxonomy): Archaea > Thermoplasmatota > Poseidoniia > Poseidoniales > Poseidoniaceae > MGIIa-L2. Next base: position 13,664 of record JAYOBT010000007.1, read on the forward strand.
ATCATGGAAGAAACATTTGAGGCGAACACGCAGGATGAGCATGTCAAAGAATGGATGGTTGAATTCATTGCTATGGTCAACGGCGAAAAGCACCATCACCTATCGGTCCTGTACGGCACCGATCAACAAGATGTGCAACGTGCGATGCTCCACGAACTTCGTCGGATTTACACCGATACGGAACGTATCGATGTTACCATCATCCGTTGTGAGGAAATAGAAACAGAGGATGAAGGCACGTTCTTTGAAGGAATCTTCATTCCTTAAGGCCGTGGTCCGTAATCAATGAGTATCTCTTGACCTTCGAGCAGTATGAAATGATCGTAAGTATCGACAACGCTGACGTTTCCTTCTGCATCTCGGACGCTCATGGTCATGGCATGCGTTTCATTGACGCGATGATCGAAGATGCCTGTTTCATCGAAGTGTTGACCCCAGATGTCAAAGAACACACCAAGTTCGACATCCTCATTGGTTTGCATTTCAAGGTGGAGTTTTCCATCGGATGAATGGGTGTGAACGACGTGCATGTTTGCACCAGATGTGTTGCACGTTCCTGTATTGATACCCGTATTTTCGGGTATGGTTGCAAATTCGCCATTGATTCGAATGGAGAGATACATGTGATCGTGGCGTGTCAATCCGCCATGATCGAGACATGTCGATGCGAGAGGATGAATCTCGTCAAGCGATGAAGGACTTGATTCCAGGGGTGTTGTATCCACGTTATCTGAAACGTCATCACTATCTGAATCAAAAGAAATGTATCCTGCTTGGTAAGAGACAAGAATGAGAGCCACGACGGCGATGACGACGATGGCAACATCACGATTCAAGCGTTCACTTCCTCGAGGTCTTCTTCATGTCAGGAGCCCAATCGTCGGATTCATAGAGTTTGAACAAAACGAAGAAACCGATTAATGCAATAACGTTGGTAATGTGAGCAACCGTGCAGAATGGACAAATCAGTCCTTCTTTGATCTCGTAACTCACCAAGAGTCCAATGACTGGGAGTCCAGCGATTGTTGCACCAAGACCGCCTTTGATGAACAATGACGTTTCAGTTGACATTGGCTCTTTGGCGATGGTAATAACAAACCACATCAACAGAGTAAACGCAACCATTCCGATTAATCCCCATGGCTGGCCAAGAAGAGGGTCTGTGTTGTATGCAGCGTTACCAATGAGGCCATCGCAATTGAGAATTGTATCTCCTGCACATACACTGGCTCCTTCGGAGAGCTTGTTGTGCATCCAAAGTGTTTGAGCAGATACTGTAAATCCGCCAAGGCAAACGAACACCATACCTGCTAAAATTTGTCCTCGACGAGTGGTTGTTGAAGGATAACGAGAATGGAACATCGTGGCGATGTTTTGGCCCACTGGCGTCATCAATAGAACACCAAACAAAATGAGGGCACCATGAATCGAAAGAATAGCGTATTCGTTCAATTCAATCGCCTCCGTTCAGCATGGTCAATTGTTCAATGGCTTCATTGAGCTGAACATATCCGTCATCGAATCCATTTAGAGGGACAGATGCTTCCTCTTTTGCATCCCATCCGATGGAATTCGTTGCCTGATTGCTGTTCCAAGCAACGATACCATCTGGTTGCACCAAGAAGTAGGAAGGTGTTGCAGAAACATCCCAGTCCTTGGCTATACTGATGTCCAAGTCGTCAACAAACAGGAAGTTGTTGTTGTACTGCGCTCGGAACTCGATGATTTCTGCACGTGAGGTGTCCGCAACAAATTCAACAGCAACGGCGATGAAGATAACATCTGGACCAGGCCATTGTTCTGTGGAATACATCTCAGCCCACTGCCCAACATCTGGAGCAGATTGCTTACAATAACCACAATCAGTGTCAAGGAATTCAACGGCGATCCAAGGAGACTCTTCAGTCGAGTTCCATGTCCAAGTCGTATCAAGTAAATCCTCAAATTCAAACGAAGACCAAGCGTTACCATCGTAGGCTTCACCACTGAAAATCGGTGCGCGTTCACCGATTTGTGTACCGGAAGCGATTGGGTTGGTTGTAAATGCCACGATAAGTAGTCCCGCAAAAAACATCGACATGACGATGATTCCTGCATCTGAACGGGCGCTAGCGTCTTGGTCGTGGAGCATTGACTTCATCCTCTCACCAACTTTTGCCAATCCATTCTCATGCATAAGGCCGATGGTTTCGCCCGAAGGAGTTAACTCAGTTTCCAAGACCAATCTCTTCAATCAAGACACGAGCAGTGTGACGAACGGCATCCTCACTGTTGTATTTGACATTGAAACCCGTAGCGAGCATCTTGTCGATACCCAACATGGCTCGAGGGATATCCCCTGCCCAGCCACGTGAACCACCTGTGTAAACGATAGCTGCGTCTGCGTATCCAGTTTCCTCGACGACAATCTCTGCAATACGGCGGACACTGCATGTATCGTGACTTCCGAGGTTGAACAGGTTGAGGGGCTCGTTCTCGGATTCCATGACGTGGAGAATAGCATCCACACAATCTCCAACTTCCATGTAAGATTTCTCTTGACGACCATCTCCGAGTACTTCGAGTTCACTTGGATTACGCTTGAGTTTGTGAATGAAATCGAAGATGACACCATGCGTTCCTCGATCGCCAATGATGTTCGCAAATCGGAAAATGTATCCTTGCAAGCCGAAGGTGCCAACCCAACTGCTCACCAACGATTCTCCAGCAGATTTACTCGCCCCATACAAGGAAATTGGCATGCAAGGACCGTGATTTTCAGGTGTTGGCATTGGTGCGTTTTCGCCGTATACGACCGAGGATGAAGCGAACATGATGGTTGGAACGTTGTGAATCCGCATTGATTCAACGACGTTGTATGTAGCGAGCGTTCCTTGCTTCAGATCCGTATCGGTAATCTGCGTACCGAGACGAATGTCTGGATTCGCAGCAAAGTGATAGACAACATCCACGCCCTCAAAATGTGGTGACATCGTTTCGAAATCGGTGATGTCGACCTCAATATGCTTCACCTGAGTGGAATGATGTGCGAGAAATTCCGCTTTACCACTTGATAGATTGTCGAGGACGATGACTTCGTCTCCACGAGCAACCAATCGATCGATTAAGTGTGAACCGATGAAACCAGCGCCACCAGTAACAATGCTTCGCATGAAATGCCGTAGTCTTCCTCAATGTCAAGGTTTGCTCTCAGGAAAAGCAAGGTTTTCTATGCGAGTGTGGATGTGACACTGTTATGCGAGTTAGCGTTTTCTTGATTATGCTGACTTTGCTTGCTCCATTTTCGTATGCTCAAGCATCAACCTCTCAAGAGCGATACGAATGTGAACCGACCGAGCTCAGTTTTGGTGTGAACAATGCTTTCCTGCGGGCGATGACCGATGGTTCAAACGATGTATCGGACGAATGGCTGGTATACATGCCATCAATGTGTGGTCAAACCGAAGAACAACTGCGTCATGCACTAGATTTCGATGTTGCGTCGGTTGAACAACCCAACCAAATCCCCGGGGCGTTCATCCTTCATCTCGAGCAGTCCATGGACATCAGAAATGAGCTTCTTGCAATCGATGAAGTTGTTCGATGGTCGATCATTCTACCACACGACAACCAACCTCGATTCATTCCGAACGACCCTTCGTTCTCATCGCAATGGCATCTGCAAAATACTGGCCAAGGGTCAGGAACAGTTGGTGAGGATGCCAACGTTACGGGTGCATGGGATTCTGTTCGGGGTTCGAACGTTCTGATTTCAATCGTCGATGATGGCGTAGACCACCAGCACAACGATCTTTCGCCAAACTACCTCGATGCCGTCGATTGGGACTATTGTGGGAACGATGGCAATCCGACGCCAACCTCGAACGATGGCCATGGAACGTCTGCAGCAGGTGTTGCAGCAGGAATTGGCGACAACAACTACGGAATATCCGGTGCAGCCATGGATGCTGACCTGATTGGAATTCGTCTCATCGCTTGTTCAAACACCGACCAAGATGAAGCAGATGCGATCGGACATCGAAGAGATCTTGTTGCTGTTTCGTCCAACTCATGGGGTCCGAGTGATTCTGGGAAGGTCGTCAGCGGACCTGGTCCGTTGCTCCAGGCCTCTCTTGAGGACAACATGTATCAGGGCCGAGGCGGGTTGGGGACCATTGTCACGCTTGCTGGTGGAAACGGACGCAACAACGATGACAATTCCAATTACGATGGATACGCAAACTCACGATTCACCATCGGAGTTGCTGCTATCACAGATTATGGCAACCAAGCATGGTACAGCGAAGATGGCGCCAACATTCTCGTCGCAGCTCATTCACGTGGAGGTGCACAAGGGATCACAACGGCAGACATTCGTGGGTCTGGCGGCTACACTTCCACGGACATCAACAACAATTTTGGTGGAACAAGCAGCGCAACGCCGCTTGTTTCTGGCGTGATTGCCCTTATGCTTGAAGCGAATCCAGCACTCACGTATCGAGATGTTCAACACGTCTTGGTCCACAGTGCTCGCACAAACGATGCAAGCGACAGCGATTGGGTCATCAATGGTGGCGGTCATGATGTGAATCACAAATACGGCCACGGCGCCATCGATGCTGGGCTTGCAGTTCACATCGCCCGGAACTGGACCAATGTGAATCCTGAATACAACTGGTCAAGCGGCGAGATCGACATTTCGCAATCCATACCTGACAATACGGCCAGTGGACTCTCTGATAGCGTAACGGTGGATGCAGGCTTGCTCGTCGAATCTGTTGAAGTCCGATTTGATGCTGACCACACCTATCGAGGCGACTTAGAAATCACTCTCACTTCACCAGATGGTACCGAGTCGAGATTGGCTGAAAAACATGAAGACAACAACAACAATTTCAACGAATGGGTGTTCTCTTCGATGCTGCACTGGGACGAGTCCTCCGATGGTGTTTGGACCCTAGAGGTCAACGATCGTGGGAACGGCGATACAGGAACATGGAACCACTGGGAATTGTTGATTCATGGGGCAGAAGAAATCATTGATACCGACAACGATGGCCTTCCTGATGAGGACGAAACAAGCATCCACAACACAGATCCCCTCGACCCTGATTCAGACGATGACAATTTGATGGACGGATATGAAATCTTCAATTCGTCGACGAGTCCTATTGATTCCGATACGGATGATGACCTCTTGAACGATGGCCAAGAAATTCTCATTTTCTCAACCAATCCACTCCAGGAAGATACGGATAGCGACGGATTAAGCGATGGAACCGAGGTCCTTGTTACCTTTAGCAATCCGTTGGTTTTCGATGATGACGGTGACAGCGATGGATGGTATTGGTTCCAAGATTGCAACGACAGCAATCCGGATGTCAAACCGCTTCAACCCGAGCTGCTCGATGGTATCGACAACAACTGTGAGAATGGAATCGATGAAGGATTCAAGGATTTGGATTCAGACAACGATCGTCTGAGTGACTGGGCTGAGTTCCACGTACAATTCACCGATTGGAACAATCCAGATACAGATGGCGATGGTATGGACGACGGAGATGAAGTTCAGGTTTTCTTTTC
>JAYOBT010000007.1:19325-29944 GCA_038105035.1 Candidatus Poseidoniales archaeon
ATGAACGATGGATATGAATTGTTCTTCGGAACCAATCCACTGTTTGCTGACCTTGATAACGATGGTGACGGTCTTCGATGGTTCCAAGATTGCGATGACAACAATTCCAACATCAACCCATATGCGAGTGAGATTCGTAATGGAATCGATGACAACTGCAACGGAGAGATTGACGAAGGTTTACCGACTCTTGACCCTCGAATTTTGATCGTCTCGTATTCGAGCCAAACCGCAGAAGTCAACAGAAACATTGTCATCACTGCCTATGCCAATGCCGATACAGAAACCATCCTTTTCGAGTTTGATGCACCTCTCCAGGTTGACCTTTCAATCAATAAAGCGACCATCACAGCAACGGTTCCAGGAATCTATAGAGGCGAAGTATGTGCTGTAACGGATGATGTTTTTGGCTGTGAATCAATCGTTGTTGAATTGACGGCTGTCGAAGAGGAAGAAGTCACTCCTACAACCAAAGCAGAACCAGTAGAACGCTCAACGTATGTTTCTCAACTCAGTGAAAACGTTGTCACGGTTGTTGTACTGAGTATCATTCTCTTGCTTGTATCCATCCTTGGATGGAAGCGACCTAAGTCCCCCGTCAAGTGGGAACAGCCAGTAACGTATGACAGCAGTATTCCTGCTGCACCCGATCTTTCAATGTGGAACAATTGAATCACTGTTCGACTAGGTTCTCAATCAAGCAGACAACACGGTTTGACCGCGTTGACTTCACTTTGACAAGAGCGGTAGGAAGGCGTTTGCAGCCTTCTCACAAGCATTTGCAACATCATCGAGTCGCTGAAGGACACGATACATGTGCATGGCTGCCAGCGGTTGATCTTCACCGTTTGTGAACACGAATGCAGCAGCTTCTGCTTCAATCATATCGGCCTCATGCTCCTTGAGATTGACTTCACGGATGAGTTCCATGACCTTGTCAGCGCCAGCCTTCGTTCGTCCACTGATGTGGTAGTCACGCAATGCTTCAATCAAATCCTCATAGGTTGCTACCGTTTCTGCAACAGCCTTTGCCATCTTTGCAAGGTGTTCTCGAGCTTCATCATTCTCCATGAGTGGGCGGAAGGACAACTGTTCTGCAACATTCTGTGCATAGTCTGCAATACGATCTTGTCGGCTGACCATGTGGAGGAAGGACTTGGAATCGGCAGCAATACCGAATCGTAGGTCTTCTCGTACAGTATCTCGAATGTTTGCCTTGACCTTGTCAGCGGCAAATTCCGATTCGATGGTCGCTTCGATTTCTTCACTTGCATCTTCACCAGCGCAAGCCTTCTCGACTGCGATGACCATCTTCTCAACGGTTTCTTCGACGACTTCTGCATGGTGGTGGAACATATCGAATGGTGTTGGACCATCGGTCTTTGCACCACCTGCGTCGGAGAGTGCATCCTCAACATGGATTTCCTCGCCTCGTGTTCGCCACATAGCATAGCCTACTGCAAGGAAGGCGAGTGGTAGGAGAATGATCATCTTGAGATCATCACCGCCGGAAGCGATGTAAATCGTTGCTGCACCGAAGGCAGCAACGGGAACACTCGCAACCCAAGAGGCTGCAATCTTTCCAAAGACTCTGAAATCGACAGCCTTCGCCCCACCTGCGAGTCCAACACCGACAACAGCACCAACCAATGTGTGCGTGGTCGAAACAGGAACTGCTAGGAACGGCATGGAGAAGATAAGAATCGTTGTAGCAGCACCAAATTCAGCTGCGAAACCACGTGTTGGCGTAATGTCGGTGATCTTCTTGCCAATGGTTTCCATAACTCGCCATCCCCAGGTCATGACACCGATGGCAATACCAGCAGAACCAAGTAGGACAAGCCAGAGTGGAATCTCTGCCTTTTCCATCAACATACCCGTATCGTTGGAGAGTACTTGCCAAACTGCAGCCATTGGTCCAATCGCATTGGAACGATCGTTGGCTCCGTGAGCGAAGGCAACGTATGCAGCGGTAATAATCTGCAACCAAACGAAGATTCGCTCAACACCACGGAAGCCATTGCTCTCTTCCTTGATATCGATCTTTCGAAGAACGAAGTAAAGACAGACTGAACCGATTGCTCCGATGACTGCTGCAAGGATGAGCGAGTTGATTGGAAGCCATGCAGCATCTGCAAATGGATCCCATACACCGTTTTCTTTCGCAGGAAGCCATGCTGACTTGTCAGCAATCCAACCATTGGATTCAGCCTTTGCAAAGAAGCCCTTGAGCGCCTTGAATTGAAGTGCAAGCCCGAGAACAAAGAACGTCGGGAACGCAAGTATCGGCGCTAACCACATCGACCGATCCTCCGGATTATCGGAATCAAGAATCAGTTTCTTGATGATATAGTAGGAGAAGAAGGCAATTATCGCACCCATCAATGGGCTTGCAACCCAACTCATCACAACCTTCTGAACAACTTCCCAATCGATGTATTCCGCATTGTGATCGACCTCGAGAACAAGACCAACACCTATGATACCACCGATGATGGAGTGTGTGGTTGAAACAGGGAGACCAAAACGAGTGGCGATGGTCAACCAGACAGCTGCTGCCATCATTGCTGCAATAAATCCAAAGGCAATATCGTGAGAAATGTCAGGTGTAACCGTCGAGAAATCGACCGTAAGGATTCCTTTACGGACCGTTTTGGTAACAGCATCACCAGCGAAGAAGGCACCAGCGAACTCGAAGATAGCAGCTATAATGACCGCTTGCTTAAGGGTGAGTGCTCGTGATCCAACCGAAGTACCCATCGCATTTGCGACGTCATTCGCACCAATGTTCCAAGCCATATAGGCACATACAATCAACGCTAAACCGATAACAACCATCGTGACTGGTTCCATGAAGCAAAACTCTCGCAATACAGTATAATACCTAGAGTCCATGTAATCTATATAGATGTAAATAGTCGAAGAGATGAGAGATATGGCGTTTGGACCAGGCGAGATCGATGTTCGCAAAGTGCAACTAACCGGTGGAGTAACCTATACACTCAGTTTACCAAAGCCATGGATTGAGCAAATGGACTTGAGTCCACGCGATTCGATTCGAGTTGATTGGCGACCGAGTGGAGCACTTCGATTAACACCGCTCGAGATGTTAGCAAATCAAGAAAAAATCATCACCATCAAAGCCGATGACATCCCTGAAGCATCGATCCATGACCATCTTATGGGCGCGTATCTTGCAGGTGCTGATTCGATACGAATCGTTCATTCAACGCCAGATAATCGGTTTTTGCAACGACAAATCCGTCGCTTCCTACGGAACACGAGAGGTTTTGAACGGATGAATGAAGCGGAAGGCAGGATCGATCTAAAGTGCTTAATCAATGCAGCCGAGATGCCATTAAACGCAAGCATCAATCGAATGTATTCACAACTTACATCACTCACAAAGGACATCGTTTCTATGGCATCTGGTCAAGAAGAAGACTTACTTGGAGATATCGATGAACGAGAAGCGGAGGTTGATGCATTATTGTATCTAGTCAACCGACAATTGAGTGTTGCACTTGACTCCCATTTAGTCGCATCCGCCCTAAAATTGACACGAAATCAGGCAGTAGAATACAGCAATCTCGCTCGCTCGTTGGAACGGATGATGGATCATGCCTACCAAATGGCACAATTGATTGAGGAGAACAACAAGACAATCATCGAACAAAGCGAGCAACCCATTGCGCAACTCGTTGAATGGCAAGATACGTTGAAGCGGTTGATGATCAACATACGAACTCGAAACTCCAACGAAATCGAAGAATGTCGACAAGCCCTCAAAACGACACAACAAGATATTCTCAATTTTGAAGATGAACTCATCGGAAATCGAAAGTTATCAAATCAGGACTTACTTCTCTTTCGAATGTCAGAATCCATCCGCAGAATGTGTGCGTATGCAAGAGACTTCGGAGAAATCTTGTTGAATCTCAAACTCTATGACGAAATGATTGTTCGAAATTAAAGCATTAATCGAGAATGATGTTCTCATTGTTGAGCGCATGATGCCACATTCCGTTCAACCGAACGATATTGTAGGCTGAGCGATCAACGCGATTGACGATGTTGACAACTTCGAGACGGGCTGCTTTTCCACCCATTGTATCGGATTTCAAACTTGAAAGAGCTGCAACAGCCTTTGCGTGAGAATCCTTGACTTGCCGCCAATTCTTTCTTACATCATCGGCAGGCACTTCCTGTCCTTTCGTCAAACACTCAACAGTGATATCAATTAACGCGTTCAAGTATTGATGCATTTCGAGCACAGGGTCGACAATCTCTTGTGGCAACTCGTCTGCATCTTCGTCAATCGAACGGTCGGAGCGGGCAATGTCTCGAGCGTGACGAATCAATCGTTCAACGGTATCAACTGCTCGAAGGTAGGTAGCAATAATCCGTAGATCTTGCATGAGTGGTTGATTGAGTGCAAGAATAAGCAACAAGTCGTTGGTGAGATCCCAATTCACTTCTCTTGCTTTCGCACGAGCTCGTTTTGCTTCAGAATATACTTGAGCATCGAGTTTTGTGAATGCATCGATGGCATCATCGTAGATGTGTTTGGCTTCCTCAAAGTACTCTTTGAGATCGTTTTGTACAGATTTTATTCGTTCATCAAGTCCTGTTCTAATTGGCATATGTTCACCTCATCCAAATCTTCCAGTAATGTATCGCTTGGTCAACTCTTGGTCTGGATCTGAAAATATCTTGTCAGTTTTGTTGAATTCTACCATCCTTCCAAGGTACATAAACCCAGTATAATCGCTGACACGTGCTGCCTGTGACATGGAGTGCGTAACAATAACAACAGTGAAGTCCTTCTTCAATTCAAGGATTAACTCCTCGATTGCTGCGGTTGCAATTGGGTCAAGGGCACTGCATGGCTCATCCATGAGAATCACATCTGGTTCGATGGCAATGGTTCGTGCAATGCAAAGACGTTGTTGCTGGCCTCCTGACAAGGACGTCCCCAAATCGTGTAATCTATCAGCAACTTCCTTCCAAATGGCTGCTCGACGAAGGCTCTTCTCGACGATGGCATCCAATTCCTCTCGGGTTGGTTGGTGATGCAATCGAACTCCGTATCCGACATTGTCATAGATGGATTTGGGGAAAGGATTGGGTCGTTGGAACACCATACCGATGTTCTTTCGGATCTCAACCAAGTCTGCGTCTTTGGCCGTGATTTCGACATCACCCTTGGTGATCTTTCCTTCGTAATGGCAGATTGGGATAAGGTCGTTCATGCGGTTAATGGTTCGAAGCAGGGTACTCTTACCGCATCCAGAAGGCCCGATGAGTGCAGTAACACTGTTCTTTGCAATAGGGAGGGAGACGCCGTACAGTGCCTGTTTGCTTCCATACCATAGATCAAGATCTTCAATCATCAAGTCTACTTCGTTCTCAATCTCAAGTTCTCTGGTTGAATCGGGTACGATTTCTCCACCTATCTCTTCACTCATTGGTTTAGCCTCCTACGGAAATGTTGTCGAAGAATAATGGCGATGCTGTTCATTGCTACTAGCAAGACGATGAGCGCAATACTCGCAGCTGCAGCCATGGAATGCCATGCATGGTCTGGTTCAGACGTCCAGAAGTAAATTTGAATCGGAATTACTGTGAAATTCACGTTCCCACCAGTCAAACCTGCCAGAGGTTCTGGGTCGAACAAAACTAAGGCAGCAGCACCAACCACGACAAGCGGCGCCGCTTCCCCCATGATACGGCTCATTGCAAGGATACTCCCTGTCATGATTCCTGGCATAGCAGACGGTAGAACGTGATCCTTCACAACTTGCCATCGCGTACAGCCAACACCGTAGGCAGACTCACGAAGTGACTGAGGCACACTACGCAAGGCTTCCTGACTTGCAAGAACGATGATTGGCATCGCCATGACACCCATGGTCAAACCTGCTGCAAGAATCGAGGGTCCTAGTCCCATCCCGATTCCACCTTGCTTAACGAAGATAGCCAATCCGAACATACCGAAAACGATGGAAGGAACACCAGCAAGATTCGTGACCAATGCTTGAATGAGTTTTGTTGTACGTGTTGGAGCGGCGTATTCTTCAAGATAAATTGCTGCTCCAATTGAAATTGGAATGGAAACAATCATCGCAATCGACATCACCCAAACGGTTCCAAAGAACGCTGATCGAATTCCAGAGGCATAGGGCTGGAAAATATCCTGGTAGCGTTCTGTGAGGAACGGGATTTCAATAGCGAATGGAATGAACAATGTTGCAACAAAGAGAACCATTCGAGACCACATGAGGACGCCATCACGATTGGTGATGGAGTGAATCAAACGGTCGGTATCGGCAATCGTCCTGCCCTGTCCAAGAAGTCGATGAAGGCCTTCATGTGTTCGCAGGAGACTTGTTGATGCAATCAAGAAACATAGAGCACCTAGAATGGATGAGAAGGAGATGGCACCTGCAACAAGTGTTGCAGCAGCGAGCGCCAAAAAGAGATATTTGACTGGCTTCTCTTTTCCTTTGATTCGCTGAACTTGTTTCAAAGCAAACGGTTTCGGGAATGTCATGACTGCAGTGGTGGTAAGAAGCGAGGCCCAAGCAAGAAGCTCAAGTGGTTCAAACACAATACCCTCATCATCAGCCAACAAGTGAACATCGGCCGAGACAACAAAAGAAGAGACAAGGGGTTGACCTGTAGCATCTGCTTTCGGCACAGGTCCAGTTGTTTGCTCGACATTGATTGGAACATCCAATGTTGAGTAGATATGGAACTTGGCCTTCTTAGAGACTTCAAGAACATCTGTCGACACCCCAGTTGAGGAATTGATGTAGACATCGTTCACGATACCTCGTTCTGGAAGAATACGAATTTCAATCTCTTGATTTTGCTCCTTTCCGTTTTCTTCCCATGTCAGCTCAAGGGTAATGACTTCGGTCACGATTGCTCCATTTTCATCGACATTGGGATGATCCCATTCCATGATGTATTCGGAAACGGGAATAAATTCAGATGCTGCATAGATTTCACCCGTCTCACCTTCAATGAACGTTGGCAGAGCAATCTGCCAAACGAGGACGAGCAAGAAAAACAACCCGACCAATCCTGAAGTCGCTAGGGTGATTGAGCCACCTTTCTCGACAATGTTTCGACGTGAACGACTACGCTTTTTCAAGCGGTCAATGTCCTTCAGAGGTGCGACACGATCTTCTTTCATCAGTATGCCTCCCTGTACGTTGATAGAACCTTGTTACCGAGAAGATTCAAACAGAGTGTGATAACGAAGAGATAGAGGCCTACGGCAAAAATCGTCAGATAACCGATTTCTCCGAAGGGCAGGTCTCCACCAACACGTTGTGCAATGTAGGCAGTCATGGTTTGAGCTGGCAAGAACATGTTCGAGGTGTAGACAGCAACGGTTCCTACTGCGAGTGTTACAGCCATGGTTTCACCAACGGCTCGAGATAAAGCAAGAATGATGCTCGCTATGATTCCAGAAAGCGATGCTTGAAGCATAACACGGAAGGTCGTTTCAATTCGTGTTGCTCCGAGTGCGAGCGAACCTTCACGAAGTTCGTTTGGAACGGCACGGAGAGCATCTTCGGACATGGACGCTATGAGTGGAAGGATCATGATAGCAACAACAATGGCTCCGTTGATTGGATTGAGAATGTTTGGAGGTTCTGAAATCCAACCTTGAGCGAACGCATATTCACCAAATTCAACAACCAGTGGGCCGATGTAGATGAAGGCGAAGAACCCATAGACAACCGATGGAATTCCAGCGAGAATTTCCAGGGTGGGTTTTACCACGGCTACGAGACGAGGCGAAGCGTATTCACTCAGATAGATAGCACAGCCAACACCAAGTGGGACGGCGATCAATAACGCGCCAAATGCGACTTGCAGTGTGGTGAGCAAGAGGCTGTTGACACCAAAGGACATGTTGTCACACAGCGTCCTTCTGTCCGAACAAGCTCCTGTTGGCGTCCATTGTGTTTGAAAGAAGAATTCACCGAATGCGCCAGTGTAGTTTGTTGTGAGTGCGAAAAATAGTGAGATAAATGCAAATGCACCGAGAACAGTCGCAAATGTTCGGTCAGCAGGACCATCATTGCTTGACGATGAAAGGATTGATTTTGCGGCCACCTTCCTCCAAGTTATGATCGATAAGAGAAGAGCAATGACAAGAAGCAAGTCGCCATAGAGAATGTATGCAATGGGTAAGAGAAAGAAACTCAAGCGAACGACGAAATCGCCCGGAAACAATACTTTCTGAGGAATCTTCTCAGTGTTGAGGGATGAGCGATTTCCGAGGATTTCAACAAACAAACAACCCAACAAAAGTACACCAGCAACACCTTGTGCAGAAAAGATTCCATCCATTTCGACATCGAGGCCAAACCATCCACGAGAGTCTGCGATGTCTTGGAAGAACGTAACAGCCTCGAAAAGGAGTGTTTGGATGATACCGAGTGTAATGAGAATAACTGAAAAACTCGTGAAAAACAAGATATAACGCATCGGATCGTTTGCCAACTTTTCAATCAGGGTCGGTTTTTGTAAGCCTGATTTTTCATGATTTCCTGACATAGAATCACGCTCTCAAATAGATTCAATGCGTTCGTGCATCAACATGTTGAGCAATGATTCAGCAAAGTTAACTCCATAAGCGCAGATTCTTCGAATCGATTCAGAGATTTGGAATTCCGAAAACAAACGCTCTGATGATTTACGGCCAGTCCATAACTCACTCTCATTGTCTTCAATTTCCCGCATTAAACGAACCAGAGAACGTTTAGCATCATGGATAACAGCGACATCTTTGGTATACATATTATGGACGAGAGATTTTAGCAGATTCGCCCATTCTGGGATTGCTCGAAGAGGTAATTCATTGGTTTTCGATTTGATTGTGACACTATTATCTCGTACTAAGATGCCAAGACGAGCTGCGTGGTCGCCCATTCGTTCAAGAATTCGAGCGATGTTGGCATGTTCAAGAGCAGAAAATCGGTCTGTACCCAAACTACGTTCGATGGCTGGTTTTTTGATGACTGCTGCAACTTGCCGCTCAACGAGCAATCGACGTGCATCGATTTGACGCTCTCTGTCTTCAATATCTGCGAGCAGGTCAATATCGTCTCCGTCGAGTACGTCAAAACAGTCGGAGACCAAGCTGGAGATGAGGATGTACATACGATTAATCGAAACCTGGAATGTTAATTCAGATGGATCAAGAATCGACAAAATTCGGATTTCCTTGTCTTCGTCTAAACCGATTTCCATACCTCTCGTATCCCTTAGAAAATTCCGAATATCTTTGTGAACCTTGCGAGGAATTTTGTTTTTACAAACGATCTTTATCATGTCTGTACCGGAAAGATATGCCCCTATGAGGAGATCAATCAGACCATCAGACAAATTGCAGCAATCAATGGTTATACTTGATTTCGAAGACTCAGCCTGAAGAGCAGAGATGTGGAGGCCACCAGAATTGAGTTCCTCGATGTAGACGATATCTCCTTTTTTCATTTGATTGGATTTAACCCAATCACGTGGCAAGGAGACAATCATCGTTGAACCCCCCGTAACTTGGAGTTTACGGTACTCGCTATCTACCACTCTAGCCACCGAATCTATCGAGTGAAAGGCGGTGTATATCGAGCACCAGCATAGAATATATATTACTATATAGAAATATAGAGTATTCAATATATCATTTATGTGAATCCTATGTGTTAAGCGGCCTAGCAACGGTCAGGGAGAATGAAGAACATGAACCTAAAGAAAAACGCAAAAAGTTGGACAATTATCCTCACCTTGATGATTGCAAGCCTCGCTGGCTGCTTGGGTGACGGAGATACCGAGAACGAACAAAAAACCATCAACATCGCAGGAAGCAGTACAGTATTCCCAGTTGCGAGCGCTTGGGGGCAATCCTACAGTGCACTCAATGCTGATTACACTGTAACCGTCGCTGGCGGTGGATCTGGTGCTGGAGCATCGAAGGTCTGCAGTACGGATGCAGACTCCGTCAACATCGGTGACATGAGCCGAGATTGGAAGTCATCCGAAGCAAGTGTCGCCGCTGACGGTTACACTTACGACTGTGCCAACTCCGATGTCACAGTTACACAACTCATCGTTGCCATCGACGGACTATCCGTTGTCTACAAGAAGGGCGGCGCAGCAGACCAGTGCATTTCCTCAATGGGAGGCATTTCCATGGCACAACTACGCTGGGTCTTCACAGACTGGACTGAATCCGAACTCGAAGGCGATGGACTTGTCATGTCCTCCGTTATTCCAAACTCAGATGACGATGGTGTCCGTGAATGGGCAGACTTGCACAACTCAAGTGCTTGCCCAGACCAGGAAATCAAACTCTGGGGAGCTGACTCCGATTCTGGAACCTACGAATACTTCGGTGAACAGGTGTTCTGTAAGAAGTGCTTCGCAGATGCGGATCCAGTCTCAGAAGGATTTGACACAGCTCGTGGCTACCAAAACTCTGCTGATGACAACCAAATCGTCAACGGCCTAACCGGTGACGAATATGCCATCGGCTACTTTGGTTTCGCATACTACGAAGAGAACGCCAACGAGTTGTCTGTTGCTGCGATTGCCAACAA
>JAYOBT010000007.1:30044-55111 GCA_038105035.1 Candidatus Poseidoniales archaeon
TTACCGTTTTGCATAAGGGTACGTAAACTCCGAACGACGTCGTTCAGAGCATCCGCCCCTCATCAGGCTCAGGCCTGGTGGGGGGCCTTTTTTTATTCAAATTCCATCGCTTCGATTGATTGATAATCTTTGAGGAAAATGTTCGCCTTACCTCACCAAGTGAGGGGATGTGTTGAACATGAGTAAAACCAAGAAAACCGAAACGAAGCAAACCGAAGAAAGCCGAACCATGTTGGTAGGATACGTTCGCCGCAGCAATGCTGGCGGAGCGATCAAGTTGTCCATCAACACCGCATCGTTCGCAGACTGTGAAACCTACGAAACAAGCGATGGGGAATCCTACGTTCCTCTCGTTGTGTCCATGGCTGCACTCCAGCGAGTCATCGCTGGTGAGCGAGCTGTCACGACCGTTTCACAACTCCTCGATTGATTGAAAGAGGAGTAAGGTCAAGTAAGCAATCATGTACTCAGATGTGCATGAAGCCGAGCACTGCTCAATTCCGGTTGTGCAGTGCTCCTTTTTCAATTCAAAAAGACTGATTATCTGGATTAGAACTATATATTCTACATTTTCGAGGTTTTGATATGGAGACCGACCATGGTCAAGTCCGCATCGTCGCGGGCATGCCTATGTACAACGAAGAGGAAACCATCGGAACGGTGGTGACCATGGCTCTTCGGCACGTCGATGAAGTCATCTGCATTGATGATGGATCTTCAGATTCCAGTGCTCGAATTGCAGAAGCATGCGGTGCTACCGTTATCCGCCATCGCGGTAACCAAGGTTACGGTGCCGCACTCAAGACATTGTTCAAATTTACAAGAGACAGTGATGCTGACATCCTCGTCGTACTCGACTCGGACGGTCAACATGATACTGCTGATATTCCAAAGTTGATTCAACCGATTCTCGAGGAGGAAGCTGACTTTACCATTGGTTCTCGTTTTGTTGAAGGTGGAGAAGGTAACGACATGCCTGCCTACCGACGTCTTGGCATTAAGGTCATCACAGCTGCAAGCAATCTAACAAGTGATCTTGGCATCAAGGACACACAATCTGGCTTCAGAGCATTTTCTCGAAAAGCCATTGACCGGCTACGCTTTGATGCGGATGGTATGGAGCTCTCACTCGAGATGCTCGAAGATGCGAAGGAGAAGCAACTCACCATTCAAGAAATCCCGACCATCATCCGCTACGATGTTCCAAAGGGATCGAACTTCACGGCCATCTCTCACGGATTTACAGTACTCACCTGGGCACTTCTTTCGCTTTCGCAAAAGAAACCACTGTTGACACTTGGCATTCCTGGCCTTGGCCTTCTTGCCACTGGAGCAGCGATGGGCATGAATACCGCTCAAGGTTTCACAACACAAATCGATACCGTACTCGGTCAAGGTTTGACTGCCGTATGGATTGGTGTCCTCGGATTGGCCTTGATCGCCACTGGATTCATCCTCCAAACAGTACGGGGATTCCTGCGTATTTTGCTGGTCCGTGAATTCGGTCTTGATTAAGCCCAAGTCGTCGGATTGTTCATCAATTGAACACGATTGGTTCAACCATGGCAGGACAACTCTCTGGAATCTTCGAGAGTTTCCGCAAGACGACGGAACCTGCTCGCGAAAAAATGGAACAGTGGCAAGGCGAGTTCAATTCGTATGCTCGGAAACGTACAGAACAGTTGTACCGAACCGTACTTGCATCACCTGCAATCTTTGTACTGCTGCTCATTGTGATTGCAGCATTCCTTGGACAACGTGGCCTCGATTTTCAATCACAGATTGAAGACGATGTCGAAATTTTCCTTCCAGATGGAGCCGAATCAACGGATTTGCTCCTCGAAGTCCGAGAGGAATGGTCAACGGATATTGCCGTCATTTACATTCAAACCGATAATGCACGACTCGGCGGAGGTTTAGGTGACAACATTACCGATGAGAAAATCCTTCGAGAAATCAGTTGGGTCGAAGGGGATGATGACAATGTTGGAGGTTCATTCACAGGCCGTGGAATGGATCACAATAAGGAAGATTACGGAGCTATCGATGGTGTTCTGTGGGTTATTTCACCCGCTCAAATCATGAAGGAGATCAATTCTGCTGACGGCCGATTCAATGAGTCGATGTGCGTTCACGGTGTCAATACGCGTCTTCCTGTCGACCTTGACTGTGACAGCCTTCCTGGAGGAGGACGTTATGCCATCCCAGACCAGCAAACCATCGACCAAATTATTGCGAATTCCAGTGGTTCGTTTGAAGCCCTCATCAAGGATACGAACGACAACGATCTTTCTGTTGACAGCGATGGTGATGGCGACCCAACCAACGATATGGATGGCGATGGTATTTGGGATACGACTGCTATCATTGTCGGGATGCGTTCCGATGTTCCGGAACAATGGGGAGAATTCGATCAATTGTTGGACCATTTCGATGACATCATCGACAATCGGCCAATGGAATCAAAATCGACCGATATGACGGTTACAGGGTTGACAAAAACATTGGAAGATGTTTCTGATGCAATCTATGATGACCTCGTTAAAATGCTGCCCTATTCAATTCTCTTCACTATTCTCATCATCTCCTTCCTCCACCGTTCAGCAAAGGTTGTCATCATCACCGGAACACCCATTCTCTTGGCCCTGGGTGTCACCTTTGGAGCATCTGTGGTTCTGAAATGGACCCTCACACCAATGATTGTTGCAACATTCCCGATATTGATCGGACTGGGTGTTGATTATGCTCTGCACATGGTCAACCGTATCGAAGAAGTGCGGCGGAAGGAAATCGAGCGCATGATCGAAGAGAACACCACTCGCCAACGACAAGGAAAGGAACCTCTCAATCAACCAGACCTTTGGGATAAAGAATTCTACATCCGATGCGTCACGACCATGGCAGGGTCGACTGGTGTTGCCGTCTTCTTGTCTGCATTAACGACCATGGTTGGATTCTCTGTCCTAATTGCTCCAACCATCGTCAACATTGCACCCATTCGCTCGGTTGGGCTGACACTGGTTGTGGGGATTCTCTCGACACTTATGTTCTCGATTATCCTCGTCCCTGCTTTGGCATGGATGTTACGTTTCAACAAGCGGACCAATCCTGGTATGTGGAAGAATATCGGCAAGGTTCCTGTTCGCTTCTTTGTCGTGATTCTATTGGTCTCGTCAAGCGTAACGGTCTACGGAATCGCAAATCTGGATGAACTTAACGAACCAATCACAGGTTCGAGTGAAGCCCCGGAAGGCATTGAATCGTTGGACAAGATTGCAAAGTATTCCGAACAATTCGACAGTGGTCAAACCTCGATGTTTGTCTTTGATGCAACGAATCGCTTCAACGATAACGAGACATCAAACATTCGAGACTTACCAGTCATGGACGCCATTGACCGATTGGAGCAACGTATTGATGCTGTTGAAAGCACCAATACGACAAGCATCATCACGTTCCTCAAGGCTGTTCCAGTCAGTATCCAACTCACAGACAACGTAGTCCTCTACGAAGGTTCGCTGTGGGATTTGCTTCATGATGAATGCTGGGAGAGCAACGACCCAATCGAGTGCAATCTTTGGATTGCTCTGGAAGCAAGTGGACCAAGTGGTCGTGAAGGATTGCGACGGGACATGGTCAACGTTGCGTTTGATACGCTCTCGCTTGAAGTACGCTCAATGCTCCTGAACCAACAGGAAACCAAGGCTATCATCTATGTTGATCAACCGTACATGAACCTCAACATTGCATCCGATCTTCGAGATGAAATCGATGAGATCCTCTCTCAGCCTCCAGAATTGCAACAGACACGAACGTCCAAGTTGACTGGAGGACTTCCAGTCTCGTTGGACATCAACGAAGGCATTCATGACACACAGTCGAGAACAACCATCCTGACGATGCTCATCTTGACCATCGTCCTAGCCATCGTCTTCCGTTCTATACGTTTAGGAATCGTGACCATGGTCCCTGTAGCAGTCGTCATCCTTTGGCAGCCACTTCTCATGCAAAGTGGTGATGTCAACGTCAACATCTTCACAGCCATGATTGGAACCATTGTGTTCGGAATTGGTGTCGATGATGCGATTCACGTGATGCACAGAATACAGGAAGAGGGTGAGAATTCGAAAGGTATTGCGCATTCGATCGAAGAAACTGGTCAGACCATCTTCGAGACGACCATCACAACAGTGGCTGGAATATCGGCCGGATTCTTGGCAGCCTTCCCTGGTTTGGAGAACTTCTTCATGCTGATGTGCTTGCTTATCATCTTCGCCTTCGTAACCAGTTCGTTCCTTCTACCAAGCATCCTTGTTGCGGAACATACAATTCGAGACTTGATCAAAGGCCGAACAACGTTCGGAGAATTCATTCGCGGAGAAGACCCATGGAGAGACATGTCTGGAGACATGACCATTACCCAAGCATCTGAATTGAAGCCAGTTGATGCTGTACTCGATCAATCGTAGATTCGTGCACGCCACATGGCAGCTGCAAGCAGAACGAACAATCCGAGGGCAAGGCCAAGTCGAACATCGGGTGTTGATGCTTCGCTCTCACCTGTTGATGTACCAATTTGGTTGTCAGATTCATTATCGGCTGGTGCCTCAATATCGAGAACGGTCACTGAACCCGTCATTCCAACCGCTTCATGAGGTTCGCAAAAGAAACTGTACGTTCCTGCAGAGTCATAATCGAAAACGTGTCCATAGTCAACAGCACGCTCAGGATCGCCCGAATCAAACACACCGTTTTCTTCAACTGAATTGTGAGGTAGTGCTTGGCCACCCCAAACAAATCGAAGTGTATCGCCCTCATTGATGGTCAATGTTGAAGGTGTAAACCGAAGATTTGTGCTGTCGACTGTTACGACGTGTACCTCGGTTTCTTGTTCTTCCTCAAGTGTAAGGTTTCCCTGCAAGAGAAGAAGTAGAATGGTGACAACAACGGCTGCTCGCATGATTGTTAATTACAGAGCAGATATATGAACAACTGTTCCTTTTTTGGGAACAATGTGGAGGGAGTGAGGAGTAAGCCCCTTTTTGTTGCCGTTCGGTGACCGCATTCAACTTAGCATCCTACCTGTCCCTCTGCGTGCCGCATCAACAGGACGATTTGGACTTGCTCCAGTGGGGTTGCTCGTTCCATCGACATTCAGGCAACCTCCGTCTTTCAACATCATTGTACACACCTGGTATCGTATCGTTTCTGTGGCATTGACCTGACCATCTCTGATCTTTCACTTCTGTGAACCACCTGCACTATGGAGAGGGGACTTTCCTCAGAGTCGAACTCTGTCAGCGGTCCTCTCACTCCCTCCAAGTGCCTGTCAATCAACTTGCATATGAACCCATCAGATTCACTGGTATGGGTTCTGACCGACGTCAGCGGATTGCTGCTGAGCTCCATATGGGCCTTGTTGCTGTGGTTGTTGTGGTTGTTGTGCTATAGCAGGGAGTGATTGCTCAACATGCTCCATACGCTGGGCGAGTCGTGGATTCATTCGCTTTTGAGGTTCTGCTGGACGCAGACCAAAGACGAGCAAGCCCACCAAAACGAGGCTGAGAACAGCTAAGACGCCGAGAACAACTGGGTTCACTTCCGAAACGGTTCCGAGGAAGCCTTCCGACTCTGCTTCCTTCACTCGCAGCGTTGGCGTCTGCATTGTTTCTGAGCCGAGAATTTGTACTTCTAGCCACATGGTTCCTGTTCGTGAGGGTACCCATGTCCCTGTATAGACGGTGGATGTCCCTGGAGCAACCTCAAGCTGTCGTGCATCCACTCGGGTGCGTGCTCCGTTCGATTCAACCAATTCGAGAACGATCTGGACACTTCCATCTGCGTTTCCATTGTTGACGATGGTTGCAGAGATTTCCACGGTTTCATCAACACGCACACTGTCTCCACCGTATTTGACGGAGGGCTCTCCAACGAAAGTGAAGTCTGGAACACGCTGTTCCAAATCCCATGTGTGGAATGGAGCATCGACGTCGTTGAAATCCTCTGAAAAGGCATTACCTGCCATATCTTCTCCAGTCACCCAAATACGCAACTCGAGTGCTTCTGTTCGATCCGATTCAGAAACCACATCATCCAAATCAAGCGTGGCTGCGATTGGGATTTGTTCCCCATGAGCCCGACCACCAAGAAGTTCCATCGACATTTGGCCATTGTACATGGCAGCAACGTTGAGTCCCAATCCAGCAGGATGAACAGCGTAGTTCAAAACCAGTGAATCAGGATTTAGTTGTTCCATTTCACGGACGGTCAGTTGGATCATCATGTCGGACCAATCAGATTCTGCAATAACATCTTGAGCGTTTGGAGAGCGTATCTCCATGAGAATCGGTGCTTGTTTGTCAACGAATATGGTCGTAACAGGACCTTCATCGAGATCACGTAACACTGCTCCACTTGGAGGGTTGTACATCGAAAGGAACAATCCATGCTCACCTGGTTGGTCAGGGACGGTTCGAGCGAAACTGAAGTTTCCGTAGGTTTCGACAACAGATTCTTGTCCGTTGATGCGCATCAGTAAGTCAAGAGATTGTTCGATGGCCCGCATGCTCCTGTACCATACCAACTCACCTTGGTATTCCATTGACGAGTCCTCAGAAGCGTAGGCTCCAACCGAGTTGACCTCGTTCATATCGATGAATAGTTTAGACTGAGATTGATCAAGCGTCAATTCTCCACTGTATTGCCAAGAGGCTTCGTACAACGGGAAAACTACGGTCTGACCGAGCCGGTCGGTAATTTGCACGGACGGAATTCGGACGAAACTCGGATCAGGGTCAAAGCCCCATTCAATGCTAAAATTCACATTGAATGCACCTTGTTCTGAGAAGACGTTTTCGCCCCCTTCTATTGAGCACGATTCGACGTCAATGTATACGTGGTTGCTGTAGCACTGGTCGTTCTCTGCCTTCCAGAAAATGATGGCTGAATCGCTCTCTGTCGAACCAAGATTCAGTTCAATCGATTCTATGTCTGTAACACCGTTTTTGTCCCAAATTGGAACCTGTAAGAGGTTGGCTTCGCCTGGGTGGAGCCAGCCATCACCGTATTGACCCCAAATTAAATCGTAATCCGTTCCTAAGGAAGGTGTTCCATCCGAGCGAATCTGGAGGTTGAACAGAGGTGTACTCATGCTGCCACCTTCGATCATGACATTACCGGCACCATCAGCAACATTCAACCAGCCTTGGACGTATTCTCCATCGGGTGCCTGGGACGTATCCATTGTAAGTGAAAACTCACCAATGGTAGCAAGCATGTCTTCTGGTTGTTCTAAGGGGAGTATCTGAACTTCATTTTCATCGATCGAACCGTCCATGTTCGCATCATCGGCCCATGAACGCCAGATGTGTGCATCAGCATGATGCGGTAGTGAGGGGCTGTCTCCGAGAATGAAATTGATCTCTGTCGATGGTGATGCATCAACATGATCAAACGTATTGATGTCCATACCGATCAGCATCGGAGCAATGGAATCCATGGTGAAATTGGCCACTGGATCCACCTCATATGCAACACCTTGACCTGCGACTGGAGTCACTTCAAGTTCCATTTCGAGGTTGTTTGCACTCGAGGGAACACTGTAGATGATGGAGGCAACACCATTGAGGATAAGACTGGTTGAACCTTTGTCTTGCCCATCGACGAGCAATCGTACCTGTGCCTGTCCTGTTCGAGGAACTGCATCACGAACACCTTCAAACCCAAGATAGGCGTTGACCGTAACAAACGTGCCTTGAATGAGCGATGCTGAGGCTGCATCGGTTTCAACACCAGATTGTGAAACAATGGTGAATCCCTTGAGCGACACATCGTTCTCGATGCCGTTTGCATTGCCCAAACCGAAGACATGGTTCAGAGGTAGGGTTGGTCCTGTTGGGCTTACAAGCATGACGTTGAGTGAAGCGTAAGGCTCATCGTTCCAGCTAACCGGCATTTGGAACGTGTGGGTAAATTGAATGTAGGAACCTGAACCAATCATCGAAATCTCGCCATTAGCATCAATATCACTCCATCCCAAAGCATAGCCGGATTGCTGACAGTTGGCCACAGCTGGACCTGACAAAGGAAGAACAACAGTTCCGCACAGAACCTTCGATTGGCCGCTCGGTCCACGAAGCGTGAAATCAACGCTCCAACCATTGTTCTTGACGTACGATTCTGCATCAAGAACACCAAGGGGCGAGAGGTCGAAGGTTGAGTTGACTGTAATCCAATCGGTTGAAGGCGTGAGCGTGTCAACAGGTGGGTTGATGGTCAACGAAACAGGATTGAGTGTTGGCGAGGAGGTGACACTGTTGATTGTGACTTTCACCGATCCTGAGGACATCATGCGAACTGGTATCCTTACTTCTTTGACACCGCCAAGCGATACGACCGAGCTCAATTCTTGATTGAGACCCTGAACCAAGGCAGAATTTGCTCCGAGGTTGAGATTCAGTGCGGCCTCATACGGTGCAAAAATACCACACATGGTGACGTCCGCACTGGATTGAGACGAACCAATGGTGATGCTCACACGGGCCATCGGTAGTCCGAGAATGCCTCGATCATCGGCAGCATTTGAGAGAGCGTTGTTGAGCGCACCAAGTTCATTTTGAGAGAATTCAATGAAATATGCTGTTTCAAAATTGTTGAAGCCTCGGTTGGTCACATCCGACCCACCAATCTTGATGTTCATGTAAGGTGATTTCATTTCAGAGGAAGCAGAGACTGTAAAGCCAAATTGGTCGATGCCAGAGAGCGGAAGTAGGACGTCAAAGACGCCTGCGGAGCTTGGCGTTGTTGCAAGTGTTTGACACACGTTACCATTTGCTAGACGATTTTGCATTCCGAAACTTCCTGCATCATCACCATCGAATCCCCAATCGGATACACCATCTGCGCCAATATCGAGACGCAATCCTGTGTTTGGAATGGACCGTACGGTTTCAACCGAAAACGAATCGACAGAGTAGGAGCCCGCTGTTGATTGGAAGCGGAATTGAACGCTATGCCCAACCTCATCGACCGTTGTGTATCCTTCCAGTGGATAGGGTTGCCAACCTTGGTCGTCAACGTTTGCTTCGAGAACCGGAGTGCCTGTAGCGACAACGGATGTTGAGAGGGCGCCGAAACCGTTGGAGACACGATACACAGGTGATGTGATGGATCCTGTACCCGAGACAGAACCTGATGATTGAGACCAAGTCGTCCCTGATAGAATCCAATCATGGATGGCAGGATTTTCACTAAAACTTTCGTTAATACCACCACTGATTCCTATACTGTGGACCTTGGGGCCACCGCTCAGACCTGTCATCATATGCATCTTCAGTCTGAGAGAGGGTGTCGTCTCCCAATCGATTGCTCCGAGATCAACCGTCAAATCGGTCATTTCTTGGTATCCAGATAGAGGCGTTCCAGTTGATGCATCGATGAGCGACCACTCAAACAATGAACCCGTTGGAATTTCAGCATCTATCACCATCAAACCATAAGAAGAGGGTTCACTTCCCAAGGTTGCACCTGGTCCAAACGGTGCTGAAGTCCAATTCCCTTCACCTGTCGATATTCCCGATGCCTTTGGTAAAATTTCAACATCGTCAATATTCCATCCTGTGTATTGTACGCTGCTGTCCGTTGTTCCAAGACCGAAACGGACTTGAAAATTCGAATTGCCGGCGACGTAATTTGAGATGGTAATGGTTTGAGTCGTATATTGTCCGTCGTTAACAGTTCCAGAATTTGACCAGACGTTGACCCAATTCCCTGCCGCATTCTTGACAGAAACATATGCTCGGTCCCATGTCGATGATTCAACACCGAGGCGCTTTTGAAACTTCAAATCCCATCCACCTGAACATCCACCACAATTCATCACTGGAGAAGTCGCCCAATAGGTTGTTGGCATATTATTTGGATAATTGCCATTGTAAGTGTAAATGGCCTTCGTTCCGCTTGCAACACCATTTGCTTGTCCAATCGAAGAATCATAACCCCAGAACCAAACGTTGTTTCCTGAAAACGTCCATAGGTTCGTTCCTTCCATATCGAAAGTCCAACCCTGAGGCAGGAGTTGCAAGACGGAATTGTTGACATCCATACCATCGTAGACTGCGAGTGGGTGATCGTAGTCAGCAGGCGAGTCGAAGACTTTGGCTGCTGAAACAGGCAAAACACCCTCATCCAAGGAGAGTTCGATTCCGGAAATAGCCTCTCCACTAGGGACACTAATGGAGGTGGCATCATTGACACCATCAGGGTACGAGCCGATACTTACGGTCGTTGTTTGACCGATTGGTGTTGCGTTTGATGGTACATTCAATCCCAAGTCTTCTGATGGCTCGGCGAGAGGACTGAACAAAGAAATTAGAAAAATAGAAATGAGCAGCGAAGCGACAATCCCATTTTGCCGTCGGCCACCCATGTATCGTCGTTAACTTCTCACTCAAAAAGGATTCTTGCGAGGGTAAATGGGGAAATGACCAACAAGCCATATCAACCGTGTGATGCTCCATCGGTGCATGAACGATGCTGAGTCCCTGAAGAAAATCGCTGGAGAAGCAGCATGTGAATTTGTCAAAACGGGAATGTGCGTTGGATTAGGAACCGGTTCGACAGTGAAGTACACTGTCCTTGAACTGGGCCGTCGAGTCCAAGAAGAAGGGTTGAGGATTGTCGGTGTTCCAACTTCTATCGCTACCCAGGAACTGGCACTTGAGGTCGGCATTCCTCTTGTCGAATTAGGTTCAGTCGATGGTTTGGACATCGTCATCGATGGCACAGATGAATTCGATCCACACTTTCAATTAATCAAAGGCGGCGGAGCTGCTCTGCTTCGCGAGAAAATTGTGGCTCAACAATCTGCTGCCATGGTCGTCGTTGCTGACGACCGAAAACAAGTCGAGTGTTTGGGTGCATTCGGCATTCCTATCGAGATCACACCATTCGCTAGCGATGTTACCGTATCCGTTCTATCATCCATGCTAAACTGTGAGGTAGTTTTGCGAATGGATGGAGAGAACCATGTCCTTACAGACAACGGAAACTGCATTGCTGATGCACAAATTGGACCAACCATTTCTGACCCGGTAGGAATTGAAGCAAGCATCCTCAATGTGGCTGGTGTTGTCCAAGTTGGCTTGTTCAACAACATGTGCGACGCTGTTGTTTTAGCCAGTGGCCAAGGTGTTCAAACACTCATGAACCCGAAGGGTCGATTGTAGGCGGGCCTGACGGGGTTCGAACCCGCGACCGACGGATTAAGAGTCCGTCGCTCTACCTGACTAAGCTACAGGCCCACGCCTGCCTCCGTCAGGTTGTATTTAATCATCTTGGGACAATGTCGTTCCAGCATCGCCTCTCATTGCAGAAAGGGCGTCGCCTGGTTGACAAAGAATCGAGCGCATGCTCGGTAATGCCCGTATTGCATCGATCATGCTCTTGATTTTCGGCCCCATTGAGCCGGATGGGAATTGTCCAGCATCCAAGTGTGATTCTGCCTGTTCGACGCTGAGGCGTCGATGCTCTTCTTGATCAGGACTGCCAAAATTGGTATACACTGCTGGAACACCCGTGGAAATGATGAGCGCTTCGGCCTGCAAATCCACAGCGAGCAACGAGGAAAGACGATCCTTGTCGATTACGGCGGGAACACCGGTGTAGTGACGTTCATGTTCCATGACAGGGATTCCACCACCTCCACCGCAAATGACGACAGCGCGTTGCTCAACGAGAGTTCGTATGACCTCAAGGTCGAGAATACGTTCTGGCAGTGGACTTGCAACAACACGCCTCGGGCCATGTACCGTCGTGGCAATGTCCCAGTCACGTTCCATGACTTCTTGAGCAGACAACACAGGGCCAACAGGTTTCGTTGGTAATGCAAAGGCTTCATCCTTAGCATCAACGAGGACCCTCGTCAAAACAACTGCCGTACGCTCGGGCCTATGTCGATGTTTGAGAATGCTGTTCAATTGGAGGGAAAGTGTGTGTCCAATCATGCCTTGCGTGGCAGCGACCCATTCATCCATGGCATGAGAAACCTCACCATCCATCGCCATCAATTCGCCCACTTGTGGACCATTTCCGTGTGTGAGGACGACCGACCAACCTGCCTCAAGCAGATCAACGACATCGCTCATGACCTTCGCTAGGACGAGCGCATGCGCTCCATCATCAAAGGAACTCGGTGGCGCGAGAGCATTTCCCCCAACAGCGTAGACAACAATCTTGCTCACATGGTCAGTTTACTTGGGTCCTGTTTGATGCTTTCGCCGATATGATGGAACAATTCCACCTTTAGCAAGTGGAACCATATGGTCCGACTCCAAACATGATATGTGAGAACGTAAACGGGGTGACATGGCCAAAGACATCTGGATTGGTGATGTGCAAAACGGCGATTATGATGGACAAGAAGTGGAGCTTAAAGGTTGGATTAAGCGAACTCGGGGCTCCAACAAAATCCGTTTTGTCGTCTTGCGTGATTCAACTGGAACCATTCAATGTGTTGCGAAGCGTGATGTGGTCGGTGACGATGCCTTTGAAGCCGTTGCATCTGCACTGATTGAATCCTCACTTAT
Source organism: Candidatus Poseidoniales archaeon (assembly GCA_038105035.1). Taxonomy (GTDB): domain Archaea; phylum Thermoplasmatota; class Poseidoniia; order Poseidoniales; family Poseidoniaceae; genus MGIIa-L2. Next base: position 42,629 of record JAYOBT010000007.1, read on the forward strand.
CGTCCGTGGAACCGTAAACGTCGATGAGCGAAGCGAGGGTGGTCATGAACTCGTAGTATCAGGTGTTGAAATCGTTGGTCCGGTCGACCCTGAACGCCCTTTCCCTATTACAGAATCAGCCATGAAAGCCGCAGATGGTGGCGAAACGGAGTTCCTCCTTGACAACCGCCATCTCTACTTACGAACCGGCCGAATGACAACCATGCTGAAGATGCGCTCCTCGGTTTTTGGAGCCATCCACTCCTATTTCCGAGATCTTGATTTTGTTGAGTATCAGGCTCCGAACTTCGTCGCAGGAGCTGTCGAAGGTGGTTCAACGCTGTTTGAAGTACCATACTTCGGCCGGAAGGCCTACTTGACCCAATCGTGGCAACTCTATGCCGAAGCAGCCATGCCCGCATTGGAACGTCTCTACACAATCGCACCATCTTTCCGTGCAGAAAAATCACGCACACGACGTCACCTGACAGAGTTCTGGCATGCTGAAATGGAAATTGCATGGGCAACCAATGAAGAAGTCATGAACCACGGTGAAGGCGTTGTGCGACATATTGCATCCACATTGCTCGATGAGCGATCTGAAGAATTACAGTCGCTCGGACGTGATTTGGAACTCATTGGACGATACGCTGATTCACCGTTCCCAAGAATGCGCTACGATGAAGCCATCGAAATCCTTCAAGGCAAAGGTGTCGATGTGGAATGGGGGCAAGACCTTGATTATTCGAAAGAGAAGATTCTCACCCAAGATTTCGATGTCCCACACTTCTTGACACACTACCCGAAGATCGCCAAACCATTCTACCATCGTGTTGATCCAGAGGATGACAAGTACGTACTCTGTCACGACCTTTTGGCTCCTGAAGGCTATGGCGAAATCATCGGTGGCGGAGAACGCACATGGTCGGAACAAGAAATACTTGCCCGACTTGAGGAAGAAGGTACGCCAAAGGAGGCTTACCAATTCTACATCGACACACGAAGTTACGGAGGTGTTCCTCACGGAGGATTTGGCCTCGGCGTAGACCGAGTTTGCTCTTGGCTGAGTGGCGCAGATCACATCCGTGAAGTCATTCCATTCCCACGCGACTCCCGTCGAGTAACACCCTGAGGATTTACGATGCAACCCATCGTTGCACTTGGTTGTGGACTGGTTGGAGAATACGTCATCCATAGGCTTGCTGATGATGGACATCAGGTTGTAGCAGTGGACATACGCATCCCAGAATCGCTCGCCCATCGCTCAGAAATCTTCTCTATAGAAAATGATGCAGAGAACTATGTTGCTTCTCTTGAAGAGAAAACCATTGTCATCAACATGCTTCCAGGAAGAATTGGACATCGCATTCGAGAACATCTTGTTCGAGGTGGTCACACCATTGTCGATTTGGCATTTACCGAAGAAGATCCTCAGGCGTTGAATGCATTGGCAATGGAGCATAAGGCGACCATGATTTGGGATATCGGTATCGCACCGGGTTTGTCCAACATGCTCCTTGCTCAAGCTCAACGCGAACTGGGCTACCTCGATGATGTCAGTATCCATGTAGGAGGAAATCCAACCCATCCTGATGAAGAGTGGTCCTACATGGCTCCATTTTCTCCTTCAGACGTCATCGAGGAATACACACGTCCTGCACGAATCGTTCGAGACGGTAAAATTGTCACCGTTCCTGCTCTCACAGAGCGACATCGTATTGATGTTGAAGGAACGGACGGAATGGATGCATTCCTGACCGATGGGCTACGAAGTGTCCTCTCAACCATCGACGCAACCAACATGGCAGAATATACGGTTCGTTGGCCTCAACATATCGATCGCTGGTTGTCCGAAGGAAAGGACACACCTGAGGAGGAACTCCTTGCAGCTTGGACATTCGATACGAACCGCCCAGAATTCACATGGATGAAGGTTCGATGTCAAGCCAAGGATGAGGTTAGAGAGTGGACCATTGTTGATTATGGACAACATGGCGATGGTTCCATGGCTCGCACAACGGGCCTTGTTACCTACGCAGTTGCTTCTTTGTTTGCGACAAAAGGTCCAGAACATTGTGGCCTCGGACCCGGAATTCATTCACCAGAATTGGTTAATGAAACGACGTTAGAGTTCGTTCTTGATGTCTTCAGAGAGCACGGTGTTTCCATTTCATAACATTGGTTCATCACAATGTGGACAGGGCATCCCTGGAATGAATTCACCCAAGAGGAAGCCACAGTTCGTGCAGATGCTGGTTAGAAAGTCGTCGATGTTGCCCATGGTGTTAAATCCACAAACTCGTATATTATTCTGAAGGTGGTTCAGATGAGCCGGTTCTCGATTTGATGAACTTGAACAATATTCGCGAGAAGATCATTGAAGCGACGAAGATGAGGACCGTTCCCCACCAAGGAGCTTCTGTCGATGTAGCAAAGAAGTAGGCGAATAGAAGAATTCCAAATCCATAGACTGCTCGGAATGCCGAATAGAATAGAAAGGATTTGAACAAAGGGTTGTTTCGAATCTTCTGTATTGATGATTCTTCCTTCATATTTTTGCTCCCTCACAAACCAAAGAATGTGCGACAGGATGCTAAAACAATGGCTAAGTCTTTCTCATCAATGACTTCATCTGCATGTGCAAGCGGTCGTTCATCCCATGGATTGAAACAAATTGCATGCGCTGCTTCTTCAAACATTCCAATGTCACCTGCTGAATCACCTACTGCAATAACATGCTTTTCATCAACGTTGAGACGACGGCGTAGCATGCGAACCAAGGCTCCTTTCCCATCCATTTGCACTTGGTACCGTCCATAATCTTGGACGAGCAAGGAACCATCGGTTTGACCTGAATCCGTAGTCCAACCGTTTGTGAACACGTGTAGACGCGTGTCGTGGCCATTGGCGAGTTTTGCTGAGGTGTGCCGATCGATTCCACCCCATCGCCGTTGCCACTTTTTCTCACTCGGGAAAAGACATGAAATATCGCGAGCAGTTTGTTGTAAGCCCCCACTTACTATGGCCACATGATGGCCATCATCAAGAAGAGACTGAATCAAGTGTTGATAGTTCTTCATCATCGGCATGCCTTCCATGCAGGCTCGTAAATCTGCGTCAGTGATTTCGGTACCATGTTGTTCTCGCCAGCTGTTCTTGATGAGAGCGATATCGAGTTTTATCCAATCCCATTCATCGAGCAATCCCTGATTGTAAAGACTGAACGATTCGTCGTTGTTGATTCCTAGACAATCGTAAACAAATTGCCATGTTGAAAGGTGATCGACGAGAACACGATCCATGTCCAAACAAACAAGTCCACGCATTCACTGACCACCCCTTGACCCATCATATTGTGCTTGAACTTGTTCAACTTGCTTGCCCATGATATAGAGAATCAAGGCAATCATCATCGCAAACAATCCAAACAAGGTCATTGCAATCGTAAGAAGTGTTACCCCGATGGACTCAGTCGAGAGTTCCGTAAACGTATTGACAACACCACCAGATAGCCGGTACCCCAGCACAAAGAGAACAATTCCAGGTATGCCAAACAAGAACAATGGGTGTCTCGATTCGATCATCCACATGAACAATTGTGCAAAACGAGATGCTGTTGCAAGGGACTCCCGCTGAGGAAGAGAAGGCAATGTTGTCGATTCAATGACACGGACACGTAACTGGTCAGAGAGATTGTGGGCTGTCGCCCCCTCATCTGCGGAAAGCAAGTCATCCAATCCCTGATGACTGATCGATGCGTGTTGGAATCGAGATGAACCAAGAAGACTTTTGCTTGGACGCGACTCGTCTTCGGACTCTGATGAAACTAGACCAATATAGACGTCCCAATTTTCACGAGAACGATTGAGATGTAGGGGGAATTCACGAAGCGACCATTGTTTATTGATGTGAATGAAGAGGTAATTGTCAGCTGGTTCAAGATCGGATTCTGTCAGGCATCGGGAGACAGAAAGGATGTCATCATTAACGCAGGAGAGAAGTTTGCACCCTACTTCCTCGACAAGGATGGCTGTTTCATCCTCAGAACCGAGGTCGATGAAGACAACATCATCGGTAGCTTGTCGTGCTCGGGTCAGGAACGATACAACACGCAACTCGATGTTGCATCCAATTCCAACGATGCGCAAAGGGACGTTCGCCACGATTGCTGTTCAAGGTCTTGCCTTTCAATGCTCCCTCACCTGTTTGCCTCACAACCCCTTTTTGCTGAGGTGAATTGGATGCGGACATGATGGGAGGACAGAGCATTGGTGTCGTCATCCCAGCCCGGAACGAAGAAGCCCACATTGGGAAGGTTCTGGAGACACTTCCAACGTTTGTGGATTACGCTATCGTGATTGATGATGGTTCAACCGATGCTACGTACAACATCGCCACATCAGCATCGTCTTCTGCCGAAGTTACGGTTCTTCAAACAGACGGAATGGGTGTCGGTGCAGCCATTGATCTTGGCCATCAACACCTCCTCAAGACAGTCGAACTACCGTTTGTCAGCGCAGTGATGGCTGGTGACGGCCAAATGGATCCGAACGATTTAGCGGCAGTTGTACAGCCGATTCTCAGCGGGGAGGCAGACCATGTCAAGGGTAATCGGATGACAACACCTGGCGACATCCAACAGATGCCAAAAGGACGGCGACGGGCATCACGTATTCTTGGCTGGTTGACCACACTTGCGAGTGGCCGTGAGTTCTCGGACCCTCAATGCGGATATACGGCAACTTCTTCGAATCTCCTTCAACAATGGAATTGGAATCATTCGTGGCAAGGGTATGGCTATCCTAACTACTGGCTCATTCACCTCACGAGTCAGGGTTGGAGAGTCATGGATGTGCGTGTGAAAGCCGTTTATGGAAGCGAACAATCCGGTATCAAACCAATTCGATTCTTCACATCTGTAGGACGCATGATGACCATTGAACACCATCGAAGAGCATTCAAACATCTGTTTGGTTCGGTATGGATGATGCTCTCATTTTTGTTTTACATGGCAGGATATGGATTTGGTATCTATGCCATCCAGAAACCTGTTGCTTTTCTTGCAATCCCAATCTGTTGGTGGATTGCACACAGGCTTGACCGCCTTGCAATGCTTCGATTGAATGGTGGGCGTACCAAGATTTGAACTTGGGTCCAAGGCTCCCAAAGCCCCGAGTATAGGCCAAACTAACCCATACGCCCTTGAGTTGGGGGACGTGGTTCTCCCTATGAACTTCACTCAAGAAGAAGCCACGTTCCATCCCGCTGACGAACCAGTGTTCCTTCCAATTCCATCTTCTCAAGAAGATCATCAACAAGCATCTCCGAATCGAGTTGATCCAATACGCTTTGGATATCTTCTCGGTGGAGAATCATGTCTTCTCCAACCACTTTTTGAATCGCTGAAAAAATGGCCCTGGGTGAAGAGGAAGATGATGCAATCAATGGTTCATCCATCTGCTCAAGCTTCTTTCTCAATTCATCTCGTAACGCTTCGGGTGTATTGGCCAAGGCAACTTCAATACGTAATTGTGCAGATGAGTCGGCCGTTGCAATGATTGGTGTGGTCGCAGGAAGTGACTGGCCACAATGCGGGCATTGACGAGGTTGCCCTCGGGTACCGTGACAATTACGACAGGCAGGACAGCGTACTACCGACCATGTTCCTGCCATGGGACAAGATTCTGGCAACGGATTATGAAGATTCACAAACTGAAGTCTGGACCATCGTTGCTACGACGGGCTCCAGGTCGAAGTGCAGGCGCTGCAGGTGCCTTCGTATCAACACGCTTCTTTTCGGGTTCTGCAGAACGCGTGAGTCCACCACGAATCGGTCCTGTTCTTCCACGACCAGCCATACGTAGTGAATCTGGAAGTATCAGTGCAGCGATGGCGACGCCATGATGATCTTGACCTGCTGTAACTTCATCGACAGCAACATCGAAGGAGAGTACTTCGAGGTCTCTCGACGCAAGACGGCGTTGGATGTTTCGACGAAGTAAAAGGACGGTTTCTTCGTAATCGGCTTCAGTTGTGATGCTGGCAACGATAGCACACTCGTCACCTTCTGGCGTCTGACAGAGCGCATAGCCAACACCAGCACAAGCAGTCGAACCACTCCATGCATATGCTGTAGCAAGGTGGCATTCAACCAATGAACCCATTGGGAGTGGTTCTGGTGGAACAACGTTGAATCCAAGAGGAAGCATTGCACCTTGAACCTGAATCAAACGAGCATCACCCAATCCCAATTCGACGAGGCCTTGATCGAAAGCGTCTTCTGCATTTTCGCCCCAAGGGGACACTGCGGTCATCAGCCAGCCACGAGAGGATTTGGAACTACCATCACCTGCCATGCGTCGAAGTAAATCTATACGGTTCATGAACAACATGGTGCAATGCATCCACAAAACACGAAACGCTATGAAAACCGAAGGGGTGGGAACAGCATGGCCAAGGCATCAAGACTCCTCTTGTTGCTCGCAACCATTGGGTTGTTCGTGTTGGCAATCATCATGCTGCTCAACAGCGATTCGGTCTTGATGGCGATTCCTTTGATTGGCGTATCCGTCCTCGCAGGTTTTGGCTACATGATGTTCGATGCTGAACCACCATCAAAACCCAACAGCACGCCAGGAGCAGTTCAACACAACAATTTCGTAAACAGCGAGGATGCACACAAGGACGTCTTACCAGACATCACACAGAGCGATTACGACGTACCAATCCTTTGATCAAAGAATACGAACGGTTTCCAAATTCTTTGGAGCATAGGTCCTGCAACGGTATTTGTCACGAAGCTCTTTTCCAAGTTCACTGCACTTGTAGTAATCTCCGTGGTGACAAATGATGTTACGGGGTTTTGGATTCATCGAGTCGACGAAGGCCAACAATTGACGGCGGTCTGAGTGACCACTGAATCCGTCGATGGTTGCCATTTCACAACCGACCTTGACAATCTCAGTTCGTCCATTGATCTGCATTGGAACTTCACCGAATCCTTTCTGGAGACGTCGCCCCAGTGTTCCTTCAGCCTGGTAACCAACGAAACAAAGTGAGTTGCGCTCTTCATGCGCCCAATTCTGGAAGTAATTCATGACTGGGCCACCGTTGAGCATACCCGATGTTGCAAGAACGATGCATGGGCTTGTATCCATGACAATGCTCTCACGTCGTTCAGCACCTTCGACGGTACGGAACCACGGGCTTGTGAACGGGTTTTCACCATCGTTCTGTTGCAACGACTTACGTAGAGCAGAGGTCAGGTAATTTGGGTGGCTGGCGTGAATGGCTGTTGCTTCCTGAATCATTCCATCAAGCCAAACAGGTACGGGTTTGACAGCACCTGAGCGGAACAAATCATCGATAGCGATCATCACTTCTTGAGACCGGCCAACGGCAAACACAGGGCAGATGAGTTTTCCATTTCTCTGCAGTGTTCGAGTCACAATGTCTTGCAGTTCTTGGTTGGCTTCCTCACGGGACGGCTGGTAGTCGCCAGCAGCACCGTAGGTTGATTCAATCACCAATGTCTCGCAACGTGGGAAGCGCGTATTGGCAGCATCAAACAACCAGGACTTCTCGAATTTCTGATCGCCAGAAAACACGACGTTGTGCTTCCCATCAGCGATGTTGAGATGGACAGCGGATGAGCCTAGAATGTGGCCTGCATTGGAGAAGGTCATCTTCACATCAGGTGCAATATCGGTGGTTTGGTTCCAATCAACGTCAACAACGTGGCGCATGCACATACGAATGTCTTCCATATCGTATGGGGCACGCTTTCCTTCAGCACCACCGACTTTGAGGTAGTCCGTCTGGAGAAGGAGCATCAAGTCACGAGTAGGTGGCGTACAGAACACAGGTCCACGATATCCATACTTGAACAAAACAGGAAGCATTCCGGCATGGTCAAGGTGGGCGTGTGTCAAGACAACTGCATCGATTTGCTCAAGCGGAAGTGCCTCAGGGGCTGTGAAGTACGGCATTGGGTCGGTATCGGATGCAATGTTGACACCAACGTCGATCATGATTCGGGATTCATTGGTTGTGACAAAGTGACATGCACGACCTACTTCTTGGTAGGAGCCAAGAGCCGTGACACGTGCCCATGTCGAACCAGGTCGCTTTGGGCGGTGGATGTTCAATCCAAAGTTCCTCAACAATTTACGGCGCTCTTCAGCATTGGCTTCTCGATAACCACGAATGTCTCGAACGGTTTTGGAGAGGATTGGAGGTGTTCGCTCGACAGCGACTTCCCATCCCGTTGAATTTCGAATCTCTTTGGCAATCGAGCCTCGACGACCAACTGCATCCGATGGGTTTTCACATTGAATGATGACCTTCCAGATGCATGGATCGAAGAACAATTCTGAGATGTTGGCTGATTCAGGAACAAGGTCCTTGATGACAGCCATCGCGTCTTCCTTGTCCATGACCATTTCTGGTTCAGGACGCATGACAATTCGTCGCTTGATTTTCTTCGAAATCTTTCCGGCCAATCCATCGTTTGACACAAACGAGTCGAAGTCTTTCGTAAAGATGGCAATGTCGCCAGCTTCGAGGTCTACCTTGTATTCGATGTTTCGAGGTACAATTTTACTAATTTCATCTTTGATTTCCTTAAACGTCAATCGCATAATATCATCTCCAACCACGGCATCGCATGCTACGCATATCCAGAGGATTGCGGCGACGCCGCGGGAGTGGAAGGATGCTCACTTCTTCTTGAGAATGGCATCAATTTCAGATTGTTCAACAGGAACGAATCCGTCTTTTGCAGTGATAACAGCAAGATCCATGCCGTTTCCGGATGCAGCATCACGCTGACCAGAAGCGTTGAGTGCACGTGCAGCCAATCGGACAGCATCATTACGGCTCATACCTTCTGAGAATCCGTCTTCGAGGACACCGTACATGTACGGGGAACCCGATCCAGTTGCACAGTAGACGTCAGGGATGGAACCACCGGCTGAGTCAATCGAATATACGTGAGAACCATCTGGGTCGACACCGACAATAAGAAGTTGAACCCAATGCGGGCGGCCGGAGAGAATGTTTGCAGTGAATGTTGCCGCACCCTTGACGGTCATGTTTTGACCACGACGTAGCTCGAAAAGAGAAACTTCGGCAGCGAGCGTACGGGAGAGCGATTGAGCGTGGCCAACAAGACCCGCTGTGGTGAGCGCAAGGTTGTCACCGATCTTGAACAACTTCTGAACGCTCTTGTTGGCGATGAAATGGCCCATGGTGGCTCTGTGGTCTGCTCCAACAACGACTCCGCCGTTGAATGTGATTCCTACTGTACTGGTTCCAGTCTTCAATACACCATCTTGTGCTTCCATGATATCACCAACTCGCCACCCCATATGAACCGTGGGGTAAGCAGTCTGCCCTAGTCGAGCCCCCTTATCAACTCGACGATTGAAAACGATGATTTGTTGCATTCAACAAAGAAAGCCTTCTTGAGCCACCGAGGATAGGCTCGGACATGGCAAGGAAACGTCCCTCTCAGCCCGATGAGGGACAGTTCTCGCTTGATGATTTCATCAATCAGGAACCTGCTGACGCAGAGAGCGTTCCAGAAATGATTGACCTCTCTCCCCAAACAGAATCCGTCGAAACAACACCTGCCGAATCGAAACCTTTGCGCACCTTCACGATGCCAAGTGCTGGAACGACAAGTCCGCAACAGCCTACGCCACCACCAAGTTCTGGGATCTATCACGACCTCGGCAAGATGTATCCAAATCCACCCATTCCAATGAACAACACTGGATTGGTCCTTCATAGAGCAACACTGTACGACATAACAGGTATCGATACACTCCTCGATTGGGTCAGTGATGGTGATGCTGCACTTGTGGAAATGGCTCGTCTCATGAATCGAGAGCATGAAGTTGAGACGGTCCTTGCCCGCCTTCATCGATTTATAGAAATGGACATGGGTGGGCAAATTGTCCAAATTACTGGAACTCGAGTCATGCTTCTACCACCTGGATGCGTTGGAATCAGTGGTCTCGAAGATGAGGCTTTCAACGATGAAGCGGGATGGTCTGGAGGGGTTTGATGGAAGAACAAGTTATCGAGATGCCTTGTCCTATGTGCCACGACGAGGACAATCTGCGCATGATCGCTCACGTGGATGAAATCCCTTACTTTGGAGAACACACCCAAGTGACCGTCCTTTGCCACTCATGTGGCTGGCGGCAAACGGATTTCATTCCTGCAGAAGGACGTAAACCAGGCGGTTGGACCTTTGAAATCGAATCCGAGGAGGACCTCTCCGTTCGAGTTGTTCGATCCTCATCATGCACAGTCTGTATACCTGAACTTGATCTTGAAGTCAACCCTGGGAGTGCTGCAACGGGTTTCGTGACCAATATGGAAGGCCTCTTAGTGCGTTTTATTGACATCGTCAAGATGGTTTCAAAGAGCATTGGCGATGATGAACCCGAGAATCAACAAATCCTCCTGCACATGCTTCACAGGTTGCAGAACGCAGGCAAAGAAGGCAAGGCATTGAAGATCGAACTTCTCGACCCGCATGGACTTTCACAGATTCTTCACGACCGAGCCATCGATCGTGACTTGACACAAGAGGAACTCGATTCACTCCCAGTGGGGCCAGACCCTGCTGTGTTCTCAGCTTAGGTCAGCAGCAAAGAATTCGTCAACCAAGTGCGCAGTTTGGTCCTTCATCTCTTGATGATTGGACAACCATGCCGTTGCACGGTCAATACACAACTGCTTCATTTCGCCTGCGAGCAAAGAACCTGAACGATATTGTTGATTGATTTCTTGGAGGTACGCATCATCGTCTTCAAAGAAATACATCATGTACTGGTAAGCAACATCAATGTCGGGATTACCACCAATGCGTCGATGCTCCTCAATGGTCGGTTGACCCCCAGAGAAGGCTCGCTTGATTTTCTTCTCAACGGCTGCAATTTCATCATCGAGGAAGATGGTTGTCTTCGGCTGACTACTCGACATCTTGTCACCTGTCAACCCAACAGCGAAATGATGGTAGGTCGATGAAGGAGCAAGAAGACCTTGGCCACCAAGTGAACGTTCGTAGGCAAGCATCTGCATTCGAATGCGATGAATGTCTTGCGATGTAGCACTTGGAACGTTGACCATACCTTCCTTTGGATTGGACATGATGTCCGAGAAGCCCATTCCTTCAAGATTTGAAACGATACCATCGAAGACGGATTGACGTCGTGCACGATCAACACGACCGTTCGGAGCCTGACCCAATGCCTCGGCGTTCTCGTCCTGAACAGAAAGACGAATCTGAGCACCACTGCGCTTACCTGGACCGACATTGAACCAATTGGTCTTACCAGCCAATCCACGGGTCAATCTCAGATGTGGGTCTTGATCAACACCAACAGGAACGACGATGGGTCGAAGACCTCCATACTCATCCAATTGTGGATGTAAGATATCACCGACTTGGACCATAGGAGCTTGAACATGAGCAAGATTCGTCTCGCCCCCGAATCCATAAATCGATTCGAATTCATTCAAGTTGGTTCGCTTTCCAAGTTGGAAACCAAGTCGTTGGACGGCTGGTCGCTGTGATTGAAAGTACACTTCAGTCGAATCGGATAGCAATCCTAGTGCAGCATAATTGGCAACATAATCCTCTCGAGCGATTTGTCGGCCCTTGGACAAGGAAACACCACGAGTAGCCTGCGACTCAAGATCTGCAACAGCAATGGTCACATCAGCACCCATTTCCTGATAATAGCGAACTTGTTCAATCACCATCGAGTGACCCAAATGCATTCGGCCACTCGGCATCAATCCAGTCAAGACGCCAAAGGATTCCTTCCGCTTATGCGCTCCAAGGATGACATCAAGGTCACGATGTGCGAAGACAATGCCACGTCGGTGCAGCTTTGTTGCATTGGGTAAATCCAATCCGTCAAGGGACGACAAACCGAACTGATCGATGATGCGCCCATAATCCGTGGATTGGTTGCTGCTCCATGGGTCAATACGTACTGAATCGTCACCCATGGCTCACCCTCCGAATGCTTGCTCGAATCAAACCGATTAGAAGGCTTCGCCTCTATTCCTCTTCATACTGGAGATTTTTGTCGTACATGAATCCGGCCAGTGGACCAATTCCTTCACGTCCAAGAATGCCCATCATCGCAACGATGGTGACAACACCAGCTACGAGGGCTGCATAAGGTAACCATGGCAAACGACCTTCAATGGTACGTGGGGAAACCAACCAAGTAAATCGCATCTGATCTTCATCATCGAATCGCTTGGACCAAAGGAACAGATCGGTCGTATCGTGAGCAGCAATGGTTACAGCAGCATCGTATCCATTCCAAAACTGCGTTTGATTGTGAACATCGAAGGAGATATTTTCTCCATCAAGAATCACTGTTACAATCGTTCCACGCTTGACCGAGACCAGCAACTCATCTCCATCCATACGCCATCCTTCAGCCGTTTGACGCTCGCCAGTCAAATTCTTCA
>JAYOBT010000007.1:55211-57055 GCA_038105035.1 Candidatus Poseidoniales archaeon
TCTCCATCCATACGCCATCCTTCAGCCGTTTGACGCTCGCCAGTCAAATTCTTCATCGATTGACCAAGTACGTCCTGAACATCAACAACAGTGGCGTTCTCGAAGGAAAGACGCCAGGTCGCAGGAACGTTCCAAGCATTGGGAGCAACGCTGGTGCATTGTTCTGTAACAATGGACGAGAATGTGAATGTAGCAGCTTCTTGGTCAAGGTCCTTTGAATGTTCAAAACAACGGTTTGCGGTCCAATAGGACCATGCTTGACCCCATGTGGTCATCCATGCTTGTGCATCGTTTTGCAAATAATCAGCAATGTCTCGATCGTGTCGAATCGTGGCATCATTCACACGACCAATCCAGTAGAGATTGACCAAACCGCCTTCTTCGATAGCATTCTGAACGGTTTCAAGACTTCCAATTTCCTTCTCCAAACTTCCACCACGACGCCCAATGTTGTACCAGTCCCAAACATCGTACGGAACATCTTCAGCATCATGCCAAGCAGATTCAGTCAATCCAGTTTCATCACCATGAACGACAAAGTCCTGAGAGGCGATGTAATTGTGTTGAGCCATGGTCAAGCCATCTGGTGCATAGGTTGAGAGTGCATTGTCGCCCCACTTCGAAGCTTCTGTGTTGTTCTCAATGTAGGATCGACATTCCTTTGCAACTGCACCAGGATCGTTGTACCATGAATAACCAGGAACACCATAGCAACCGAACTCATCGCCCGATGCTAAGCGTTCATCAGCCAGAGCAGTCGTCAACCAACCGTCTCGCTCCCATTCAACGTCAGCGACGACTGGAGCAGCGATGGTTGAACTTGCAAACAAGCCCAGCAATAAGCAAGCTACGATACGTCGTGAACCTGCCATGGCTTTTCCAATCCAATCCTCTCTTTGAGGTTGGTGTCTCAATCAGAAGCCGTTGCAGTATGAATCACAACAGGTAGAATAGGGCGGTCGTAGTCATCAACTGCAACTTCAGAGAGCGTTGTTACATGCTCACAACCACTGGTGATGGTTCCACAGACGGTGTGCTTACCATCCAACCATGTGTGTTGCGTGATATCATCAGGCATCAAGAAGAACTGGGAACCACCTGTGTTCGGCATGCTTGTCTTTGCCATCGAGATGGTGCATGAGGTGTGCTCCAAACCGTTGTTGGCCTCATCAGGAACGTTGTAGTAGACTTGGCTAGGACAATCCGATTGGTTCATGACATCACCATCACAGATACCGTACCACTTTGCAGCATGACCACCGGTTCCATCACCGTTGGTGAAATCTCCACCTTGAATCATGAAATCATCAATGATTCGATGGAAGGTGACGTTGTCGTAGTTTCCATCAAGTGCATGACTGCGGAAATTATCAGCATGCAATGGGGCAAGAATGTGATCAAGCTCAATCGTAATTGTGTAGTTCGCAGTAGCCGTTGTCAAACTCTCACCATGATAGATTTCGAGTGTGACATTGCTCGTTGCTCCAAGATAGATATCGAAATCATACTCTTCCAAGACACTGTTGACTTCATCCATCAATTCAGTACATCCAGCTGCAGACATCATGAGGACTGTCAACAATCCAACTCCAAACATCCGCTTTCCATTTTCAAGGCCGCTCATGATACTACGAGTCGCTCCAAGTATATCCATTCAGCGATTCTACTTCAGTAAAGACACAGGGCACTGTGTGTCCTAGACCTATTTCAACGTCTCTTATGTCAATATTCGTGCCGATGTGTTTAACCGATGAAGTAATGTATGTCTTTACGTAGAAGAAATCATGTCCGTGTTAAGTTACTCCGATTTGATTTCTTTTGAGCCAATAGATGACATTATCAAA
>JAYOBT010000007.1:57065-57336 GCA_038105035.1 Candidatus Poseidoniales archaeon
CGAGGTGCGCCCACAGCGCTTCTGGACTTGGCCGCTTATTCTGCTCTCTTGGTAGGCGAATCCTTAGTTGGTCATAATCCGAATATGATGAATTTGCTAAAACATCGCTCATTACTACAGAGTAATCCTCTGGTTCTACTCCAACGAGGCCTCTATCGAACAATGAGTGAACATCCGAACGAAGTATCATTCCATTTTGGATATGATTGGTTTCAGGCCCAGCGTAAGGGCGTATGTGAGCAGCCTCCAATGCTTGTATGGCATCCGTCCC
>JAYOBT010000040.1:0-14123 GCA_038105035.1 Candidatus Poseidoniales archaeon
GAGATACGGGCTTGGGCAAAGTCGCGTTCAGCTGGACGAAAAGGCCGAGGAACGGGAGCAGCACATGCAGCAAGTCGAGGATCAAACTGGTCGAATGGGAACAACGAGGATGACTCTGAATCAATTGTTGAAACCGCTCGGATTCAGGCCATTGGTGGGATGACTGCAGCCAGTCGCGGCATCGTCGATGAGTCTGGATTTGAAGTTCGACTCATGGGCGGATTATCCGTTCTCAAAGACGGGCGAGATCCATTGTATACGATGCAAGCTGCAGTTAATGGCGCCTCTGTTATCGCTCTTGCCTGGGCGTTTGTGGCTTTGTTGGAAGCATGGCGCATTGGCGATATTGGATGGTTCGGACTCGCCTCAAGCGGGATCATTACGTTAACAGTTGGCCTCTTTATTTCACTGGAATTGATACTTTCACACGATTTGATTCTCCTAAGAAAGTTAGCGAAGTTTGCACGTTTGTTCCAACTGTTCCTTGTTGCTTGGATTTGGACCATCTTCTCTTGGTCAACGTGGGGTTCGCTCGATCTCATGGGATTGGACCCTCTTCTTGAGGTGGTTGTCGTTTGGGTGACCATCTTCACAGGTATCGATTTCATCAATCGATTCCGTCTTGGAAAGATTCGTTGGAACGGCGGAAGTGCACTCGACAAAGTTGTCGGATTAACAGCGATTTTAACGGATTCTCAGATGTCAGAAATGCGTGCAAATTCAACGCAAATTCTTGGTGTGTTCCGATGGATACTCCACGGAATAACAGTGATTTGGCTGTCGATTCTCATCGCTTTTGCAACTCCGTTTGAAAGTGCACCGAGCTGGCTTGATGAGATGTCAAATGTACACTTGTGGCTTGCATCGTTGTACGCATTAATCTTCTTCAGTGAAGGGTGGTTACGCATGCGAAAGCGATATGTTGAACAATGAATGCTCATAACTGCCCACAACATCGCCCATGCATGGAAGACCAGTCGTTTGTCCCTTTGTCATGGACCGAAGTTTCACTGGAAGAAATGCATCTTCGTTCAAGGGAATTGTTGGAGGTAATGCGTAGGCGTCGAACGACTCGACATTTTTCCACACGGGATGTTCCAAAGGAGTTGATTGAGAGCGCTATACTGTGTGGCGGAACTGCGCCAAGTGGCGCCCATCTCCAACCATGGACCTTCGTGGCGATATCATCCCAAGAACTGAAACAAAAGATTCGTGAAGCAGCCGAAGCAGAGGAACGGAAAACATACCAAGACCGCATGCCTGATGCTTGGAGGGAAGTGCTTCAACCTCTTGGAACGGATGCTATCAAAGAGCATCTTACGGATGCACCATGGGTTGTGGTTCTCTTCCGTCAATCGAAACGGTTGCGGCCGAATGGCGAATGGGGCCCAACCTACTACAGTAGTGAAAGCTGCGGTATTGCAGCAGGGATGTTCATTCATGCTGTTCATAACATGGGCTTGGTTACATTGACGCATACACCTTCTCCGATGGGATTTTTGCGAGATATTCTCAATCGACCCGATCATGAACACGCTATGCTTGTACTGCCAGTGGGCTATCCAGCAGACGATGCGGAAGTTCCTGATTTGGAACGAAAATCGCTGGATGAGATATCTGTCTTTTTCGAAGCGTGATTACTTGCGAAGGCCGCCTCTGGCCCACTGCGTATCGACTTCTAATTCAGGGTGATAATGCGCTCTACGCACGGCTTGTCGTTGCTGTTGAACTTCATTGGTTGCAATGTCATCTGGATTGTTTCGCTTCTTGTGCCATCGTTGTACAAGAAGGCTGACGATGACGCTTGGAATGACGAGAAGTGGCGCAAGTGAAGATTCCAAATTGAGATATTCCATCGGCAAATCAAGAATGATGCAAGCGCCTACGTAGAGGCCAATTGAAGCAAGCAACGCTGCAACAATAGGAGGTAGGATGTGACGGAAGGACATGCCTACGAAGAAGGCTATGATCGCTGTAATCCCAGGAAGCAATTCTCCTCGCTCAGGATTGATGCCGTAATTCTTCAACAATTGAATCCCATTGGAGATGACGATGAAGACAAAGCCGGTAGCAAGCAGACGAATGGACATGGATGTGATCATGACCGCAATGATGGCAAATGCCATAGCAGCAAAGAGCTGGAAACGGTCGAGGGTTAATGCCAGGCCGAGTTCGAGGACATACGGGTAGAGGGTGCTCGCTGAGAGGTACCCAATGGCTGCACCAGCAATCGCTGTAATGAGGCTCAATCGACGATATCCTTGGACGAACAAGTAGAGGGACAAAATGACGATTGGAATCGCAGTGACATATCCTCCATCGACAATTTGACTGATAACAGTGTCACGGATGTCATCGACGTTTGGCGCCTCATCTGTCATGGCTAACACGCTGGCCAATACAATTGAGATTGTCAACTTGTTGGAAGGAGTGGTGCAGAGGGCAGGATTCGAACCTGCGAACCGTTACGGACTGGGACCTCATCCCAGCGCCTTTGACCAAGCTGGGCGACCCCTGCAGCAAATTCAACGGCCACACTCGCGTATATCAACGCGCTGATTGAATTCAGAAGAAGATTGAGCAGCACGTAATGGAACCATCAGCTTCACGGATTTGACCCATGTCGAGAATGATTGGATCCAAACCTTTCTCCTTGAGCGTTTTGAGAACGGTTGGATAGCCCTCTGCAACCAGAACTTTCCCGTTTTCAAATCCAATCGTATTGCACCCGTAGACTTCTTCTTCAGGCATGAGTATGACTTCACAGCCTTCTGGAAGTTCTCCGAAGTCTTCCGGAGTGAGATACCCTTCGGCTGTGAGAATGATGTTATCGGTTGGTGTTGAGGAAATCGAGGTAAGGTGGAGTGCTTTTTCAGTTGGAATGTCGACAATTCGCAGCTCGTGACCGAGGTGCGTGAGGAGGTTTCGAAGTGTTTCGATTCCCGCTTCGTTTGTTCGATCGGAGCGACCTACGAAGAAAATGTCACCAAGGCGCAGAATATCGCCACCATCCATTCGAGCATCTCCAAACATACCACAGACTTGGAATCCATTGAGTTGGCGAGAGAGGAAATCAGCAATCGGAGGCTGTTCAGCAACTCGGGAGGGGTGGCCAGGAACGGGTAGCAATACGTGCCCATCGATCACAATGGCTTGATCTTCGACAAAGATACAATCAGGATGGTTGTTGTCAGCTGGAAGAATGGTGACTTCAAGACCGATGTCCAAAAGCGCTTGCACGTAGGCTGCGTGTTGGGTTTTTGCCAATGCGATATCGGTTGGTCCTGAACCGAAATAAGCAGCAATGGCTTCTGAGAAGGAGTGAGGAACGGCCCTCATGAGGACTCGTTGCTTCTGGTCCGTGCGGACAGTAGCCATGATTGACCGGCTAATCATCGTCATTTAATCCTTGGCGAGGTATTGAAATGCGCCAAAGACCACTGAATTCAAACATAAGTTGCGAGTGGGGAATCTCATGCGCCTTTCTATTCAGGCTGTTGGACTCATGGTTTTGATGGTTCTCGCCCCCCTCTCAGGATGTTTCGGTGAGAACGAAGTTGAGGCGCTCGATGCTGGTTCACTTTCTGTTTCTAATTCGGATGCTTTGCAAGCAGGTATGTGGCAAACCATCACGTTGCAAGCGAGCAACGACCTCGCTGTTTTCGTCCCATACTTCATTCAAGACCCTGGCTCAATGCGTGCACAAAATGGAACCGTTCTCGATATGAACTCTGGTGATAAAGTGAGCATGAACATTCTCTTCCCACCTCGCAATGAAGAAATTGTCTTCTTTTTGGGGGATATGGGGCGTGTTGATTGGCCGATTCGTGAACCAGACCAGTCATGGACGTCATGGCTCAACAATCCAAACACAGGTTCTGCTGTGCAGGCTGTGGAGAACGAGGATTCGGGTGGTTTGTGGCCATGGCTCGTCCCCGGCAATGCAACCGGTGGAGAGGCCATTCCTATGGTCATGGAAACGAGTCGCCCATCCCGTTCGGATTTGACGGAAGAAAATGGAGTCGGTGCAAGCGATGGTTGGGTCAATGGCCGAGACGTCTATGATTGGGTTGACTTCATTACCGATGATACCCCCTGTCCAACATGTGGTCCTGATGGCGCAGTTGGCTATCTCGATCGCTGGGTTGGAAATACAAATCCTTCGTACGAACATGCCGTCACCTACTTCGAAGGCGTCATGCTTGGATATGGATTGGATCGTGTTGAAGTGCACCGATTCCAATCAAATACTGCTTGGTCGGTCAACATCTGCGGTTACAAGGAAGGTTCTGTTTACCCGAATGAGTGGCTGATTTTCGGTGCACACTTCGACATTGCACCCCCTGTTGCATACACACCTGGTGCTGAAATTGGCATTCCAGGATACGGGACTCGCCACGGCGCATACGACAACGCTGCAGGATCGAGCATGGTGCTCACAACGGCGAGTGTTTTGGCGGACTTTGACGCACGGCGAACAATGGTGTTCTGTCTTTGGTCTTCGGAAGAAGAAGGTTTGTGGGGTTCACGATCCTTCGCTAATGATCTTCCCGATGGAGTGACTGTGAGCAACTATCTCAATCTCGACATGGCCGGCGTAAATTACCCCGGAGACTATGCGCTTTCCGTATATCTTGGTCCAGACGGCTCGCAGGAAGCAGTTGATCAGGCTGGTATGTACTACCTGGCTGAATGGATTGGTGGAGATGCACTTGACCTTGGTTACGAAATCGAGCGTGGAAGAGAAGCCTGGCTTGAAGGTGGAGAGAGCCCACTCTGGGGAGACATCTACGAGGATACGGTCGCAATTTACGAATCGCCAACCGCTCGAAGCGATCACGATTCATTCCAAAACATCGGGGTTGCAACGCTTGGATGGAATGGTCTTGTTGACGGCTACCCTTGCTACCACCGTGAGTGTGATACGAT
Source organism: Candidatus Poseidoniales archaeon (assembly GCA_038105035.1). Lineage (GTDB taxonomy): Archaea > Thermoplasmatota > Poseidoniia > Poseidoniales > Poseidoniaceae > MGIIa-L2. The sequence continues at coordinate 4,930 of JAYOBT010000040.1, forward strand.
GGAGACCATGATCGAATACATGGGAACAGATAATTCCACAGGCATCAATAATCTCGTACACTCTTGGGATATTGTGACATGGTGGGCTGTTTATGCATTCTTGCATATGGATCAAACACCGGTACCAAACGAATTGTGAAAGTGTCGGGAGAAGAATTATATTTTCCAAGAATTGCTTTTGTGTATGGTTCTGATTGAGTGCCCGCATTGTGAGGAACATATCGAACTGGATGATGATGCAGCTGGATTGTTTGCATGTCCTCACTGCGAAGAAGAATTTGAATGGGGTGAAGAGGAACCGTCCTCAAAGCCTATGAGGGATTATGCTTCAATGAACCATGAACACTTCCTATCACGTCCAGCAACACGAATTGCAGTTGGGGCAACATTTGCAAGTATTTTCGGCATCCTTGGCATCTTTGCGGGAATTGGGCCTCTTCTTCTAGGGCTTATTTTCTCAGATTTAGGTGCCGGTGGTTTTGGCGGTATACTCATTCTAGCCGGTCTCTTTTTCTTCGCAGTAGGGGGCTTTGGAATTTTTGTTGGTGTTATGACTGCAAAAGGAAGACTATGGGCGCTGATAACAAGCTTCGTCCTTTCGATTCTACTAACGATTGTTCAAATTCTTGGGTGGCTGTTCTCTGAAGACGGTTGTGCAGAGGTTGATCTTTGGACAGGAGAGTGTGTGGAAACATACTCTGAACCATTCCCCATTTTCGGTTTCCTTCTCTTCATCACGCTCTCTGGATGCATTGGAACGCTTCTGTTCCATCCAGCCGGCCGATATCAGTTTGATTGAATCAATATTGTTCGAGTACAAGTTCAGTGGTCGTTGAAGCAATCTCGTTATCCGCTGCCATCCACATCTTGTCGAGCAGTGTGCGTAGTGCAACAGTGTCATCAACGTGAACTAGAGCAACAAGGTCTGCTTCGCCGGATACTTCGTAGATGATTTCCACACCTTCCCAGCCCGTGACTTCGGATGCAAACGATCCAATTTCAACACCAGGGGACACTTTGATTCGGATAAGAGCTGTTAGCCCAATCCCACTTTCTCGGACCGTGTAGCCACGAATGGTTCCATTTTCTTCCATGGTCCGGATGTGGGTGCGAACAGTGCGCTCGCTTGCACCAACTTCCTTTGCAAGATCAACAAAGGACATTCGGCCGTTTTTTCGAAGTTGGGCAAGGATTGCACGATCAATTTCTGCGATTCGGGGCATGGTCACCCCTCCACATATCGGTATATCAAACCTTTTCCTTCCCTAATCTGTCAATATAATTGAATTATGCGTCATAATTCCGGAAATTAAAACCGTAATTACAAATCGAGCGGGCATACCCGCCGGACACAAATCAGCCCGTTGAATTCAAAGAGCGCCTTTGCTTGGAACGGATGAGAGACATGTCCGAGTACATTTCAGGTCTGGATGCTCGAATGGTATTGGATAGCCGTGGCAACCCCACCATCGAAGTTGATTGTTATGTTGACAGCCGGCTGGCCGGCCGCGCTATGGTGCCTTCAGGGGCATCTACAGGACAGCATGAGGCACTGGAAATGCGAGATGGTGACCAAAGCAAATGGTTGGGTAAAGGTGTCGATATCGCCGTTGACAATGTTCGGCAATCAATCTCCGAAGTGCTGGTTGGAATGCCAGTTGATCAGCAGCGACTGATCGATGAAGCGATGATTGAACTCGATGGGACGCAAAACAAATCCAATCTTGGTGCAAACGCAATGCTCGGAGCATCGCTTGCCTGTCTTCATGCAGGCGCTGCCTCACATGAACTTCCATTATGGAAATACATCGGGGGCGTCGCAGGTGGACAAATGCCTGTCCCGATGCTCAACATTCTCAATGGCGGTGCGCACGCAGCATCCAATGTTGACGTTCAGGAATTCATGGTTATGCCTCATGGTTTTGATACGTTCAAAGAAGGTTTGAGAGCTGGCGTTGAGATCTATCATCAACTCAAGCATGAACTGAAGAACGATGGATTGCTTGGTGGTGTTGGTGATGAAGGAGGCTTTGCTCCAAACCTAGCAGCCAATGAAGAAGGCCTCAAGTACATGGTTCGAGCCATCGAAGGAGCGGGTTACTCAACAGACGATATTGGTATTGCACTCGATGTCGCAGCTACAGAGTTTGAAAAATCAGATGGGTACCATATGGATGGAAAGGTACTGTCATCGGATCAGATGGTTGACATGTACAGCGAATGGCTGGATGCGTACCCAATTCTTTCCATTGAGGATGGTTTGGGTGAAAACGACTGGGCCGGCTGGACGGCAATGACAAAGCAAGAAGGTCACAGAGTCCAAATTGTTGGAGACGACTTGTTTGTTACTCAATCCGAACGACTTGCCCAAGGAATCGAAATTGGTGCAGCCAATGCTATGCTTGTGAAGGTCAATCAAGTTGGAACAGTAACAGAAACACTCGAAGCCATGGACCTTGCAACCACCAACGGTTATCGAAACGTTGTCTCTCATCGAAGCGGCGAAACCGAGGATACGACCATCGCAGACCTTGCCGTAGGTACGCGGGCTGGACAAATCAAGACAGGTGCACCGGCACGTTCCGACAGGGTATCAAAATACAACCAATTGCTACGGATTTCGGAAGATGTGGACGATTACCGCTCTCCGTTCTAAAATCTGTGAACCGATACAGCGGGTTATAAGATAGGCAACGGGCCACAAAGCATGCGCAAATCATCCGTGTATACCATCGTAGCCTGCCTCCTTCTAGCCGCACTGCCTTACTCCGTTTCAGCAGATGCCACAGAGGATATTCCAACCAACGCTGAAGCGACCGGCGTCCATGATTCGCTTGTTGCAGCACTGGCACATGCCGATCTCGTTGCAACACTCCAAGGCGAGGGCCCATTCACAGTCTTCGCACCAACAGATCAAGCCTTTGCTGACGCAGGAATCGATCTCGATACTTTTGACACCCCAGAAGAAAACGCTACGCTCGTTGATATTCTTCTTTACCACGTTTACAGTGGAAACGTATCCTCATCCGAGGTTACAGATGGACTCTCTGTAGAAATGGTCAATGGCGATTCCGTATCATTTACCGTAGCTGATGGAGCGGTAAAGATTGGAGATGCGACCGTTACCACAGCAGATGTCAACGCGAGCAACGGAATTATCCATGTTATTGACAAGGTTCTGATTCCTCCAGCAGACGACCCGTTTGCGGGAATTGATTGTGCAGTAACCATCGGTCTCACATCCGATGGATATGGCTTCACACCTTCCCAGACAAGTATCGACGTCGGTCAAACCGTTTGCTGGTCCTGGACCGAATCAGCTATGGCACACAACGTCAAGCAAGTTGATGGATTCCAGTCCAGCACCTACGTCGATGGAGGCATCACGTCCGGAGCAGCTGCAAATACAGTAGCCTTCCACCACACCTTCACCGAGAACCAAACCTTCTGGTATGCGTGTGAACCGCACATCTCAATGAAGATGCACGGTGAAATTATTGTTGGAGATGGCGGCGTTGAACCAACCTCAGACAAGAAAGAGTCTGAGGATGCTCCTGGTTTCATTGCGCCGACCATGCTCTTGGCAATCCTTGGTGCAGTCCTCTTTATGGGCCGCCGACGTAGCCTGTGATGTCGTGATACGTTGAACTACAAGCGATGGATGGTGGCCATCTCCTTGGTGGCCACCATCGTTCTTGCCACTTGGGCATATCTCGTAGTATCGTACGAATCACCGCTTGGTACCGATAACGTCGTTGTCATTGATCGACTTCCTTCTACAAACAATACGAACGATATCCTTGCGACCTTATCGTTCGAAGATGGGGCAGAAAATCTCGATTGGGCTTCCATGTTGATTGAGATCGAAGTGGCTGAGCAATCATACACGTGTTCCTTCGGCAGTCAATCCGTGGATATCGATGAAGATGCAAAAGTCATCTCACGGTTATCATCGGACGGTGTAACGTTCTCCACCACGATTGATGCAACCTCTGAGAATACGTTCGCGTATTTTTCTATGCCAATCCAGGGAGAGGGGAACCAATCCAACCACACCATCCGGGCATCCAAAACAGACGTTTTCTTTTCTGAGGGCCTTTCATGGACGTATTTGCCAGGCGCCAGTTTCCAAGATGTTGTCAGCGTTAATGAATCCGAATTATCAAATTCGACGGCGGACAGACTCGAATGGTATACCTACGATCTCTCAGCCCATAGAATCACACCAAACGACGGAACATATGTTCTCCTCCAAGACGGGATGTTCTACAAAATACAATTCGTGAGTTACTACAACGAGAAAGATGAGAGCAGACACATCTCTATCCTCACGGCTGCTCTCATTCCGGAAGAACACCCTGCTTTGCTGGACTCATCGTTGGTTGTTCCGTCACCATGCCTGATCGAGACCTCTGGAGATACAGTCCAATGGAATGCAACGGAGTCCATTGCCCTGCGTGAGCAAGCTACGAACATCTGTGAAGAGAATTGCTCAATGAACATCAACATTTCATACGAAATGATAGCAGTGAAAACTGAAAATACCGAATGATGTAGCGTGGTTTGGGGATACTATGCTACGCCATCTTCCACCAATCGCGTGTATACTGGTACTCCTTCTCGTCGCTCGCCAAATTTATCCGTATTCATCGTTCAATACGCCAACGGTTGACGAAGGATTTGAGATCGAAGTCGTAGCAACAGATCTTGGAGGTCCGACCTGTTTGGAATGGGTCGATGCATCTACACTCATCGTTTGCGATCGTGATGGTGGCCAAATTTACACACTTGACACAAACATGAGCAAGACGGTTCTAATCAGCAACTTAGACCGGCCACACGACGTCGCCATTACAGATTCGAACCTTTTCGTGAGTGAAGCAGGTAAACTTAGCCGTTACGCTCACAACGGCTTTTTGGGCGAAATAGGAAACAAAACCGTACTGATTTCAGGAGTTCCAACAGGGAATCATCAAACCAACGCTGTAAACATACTACCCAATGGGACACTCGTTTGGCACAGTGGCTCTACCTGCAACATTTGTGTTGAAGACGATGAACGCAATGGCGCCTTGCTTTGGGTTAATGGGTCGTCGGGTGAACATGGTATACTTGCAAGTGGTGTTCGGAATTCCTTCGATGGCGTTTGGGTGCCAAACATTGGGTATGTATTCACAGACAACGGCCGAGATTGGGAGGGTGATCATCCAGATGAGGAGCTCAATCTCTTATCGGAAGGAGGAGATTATGGGTGGCCAGACGACGATCCTTCGAACCCTGTTCCAGAAGGAAGTATTGCACCAATCGCAACTTGGACACCTCATACATCGATGAACGGCGTTGCAGTTCGCCCCCCGAACTCACCACTTCCAGGCGGGAATTCCACGATCTATGCAACAGTGTACGGCTCATGGAACACGATTCTTCCCCAAGGACACGAAATCGTTCGAATCGATTTGGACTCGTCCGGACAGAACATTGTCGGAACAACGACGGTGTTTGCTGAAGATGTCGGGACGCCTCTACCAATCGCGTTCCATCCAAACGGAGATCTCTACTTTGCAGTGTTTGGATCGAACGGGAAGTTGTACAAAATCAGCGCTGATATCTAAATCGAATACAATAATATGCACATCACATAATTGATGAGAGCCATTGACTCAATCGCTCGATACCTTCGTGAATGTTCTCAAGTGAAGTCGCATATGACAGCCGAATCAAACCTTCTCCGCCCTGCATGAGCGAGCCCGGAATCAATTGCACTCGTGCCTCTGAAAGAGCACGATCTGCGAACTCAATATCGGACATACCAGTTCCAGTGATATCGGCAAGAATGTAGAATGCCCCCTCGGGTTCAGGCGCTGTAACGCCCGGTAGTTTGTTGAGACCTTCGTGCATAATCATCCGACGATGGGCAAAAGATTTCGCCATCTCTTCGGTCTCTTCCTTGAGTTCGAGCGCTACTTCTCCCGCTGGCATGAGGAAGGTTGGTATGTGGGTTGCAGCAGATGTTTGACACGTTTTGACAGCTTCCATAAATTCTGACGGGCCAGTGATCCAACCCATGCGCCACCCAGTCATAGCCCACCCTTTTGACCATCCACCAATGGTGATGGTTCTGTCTTTTCCACCTGGGGAATTGATCGGAGACGTGTAATCATGATCAGTCCAGACAAGCGTCGAGTAAATCATATCATCAACAATCCACAAATCGTGTTTTTCAGCAAAGTTTGCTAGTTTCTCAACCTCTTCAGGTGTGTAAACAGCGCCAGTGGGATTGTTTGGAGAATTCAACATAATTGCTTTCGTTCGTTCGGTCACACTCGCCTCAAGTGCTTCAAAGTCAGGATGATAGGATGGTCGAGAAACAGGTACATGCACGGGCACGCCGCCAAAAATACGAATCATACCATCGTAGGAAGGCCAGGCCGGAGCCAAAAGAAGAACCTCGTCTCCAGGCGTAATTGCCGTCATTAGAGCATAAAGCAAGGCTTGCTTGCATCCAGGCGTAATCACAACATCTTCTGGATTAGAACCAATGCTCAGTGTCTCGAGGTGCTTCGAAACTGCATCACACAGTGAAACGCTACCTTGCGATCTTGTGTAGGCCGTTTCACCACGTCGAAGCGCGTCGATTGCCGATTGTACCACAGTATCTGGTGTATCAAAATCTGGTTGACCGACGGTGAAACGCACAACATCTGGAGAGGGGGGTGCGAGATATGCGGCAAACCCACGACCGATGAGAGAAAAAGCAGGACTGATTTCGGGCATTATTTCACCGGTCTAGTTCGTTGCGAATCGACGATTCTTCTTCAAGACTTTCCAATTGTTTGCCTTTTGATTTGATTTTTGGAGCACGGACTGGGATTCGAACCCAGGTAAGAGGATTTGCAATCCCCGGCATGGCCAAGCTTTGCTATCCGTGCAGTAATTCTCCGACCAAGATGTTGTATTTCAACGCGCCTCCTCAATCAGTCTTATTGCAAACGGGGTACACGGTCCAACATGATTCACTTGGCGGGGCCTGGTTGGCAACCATCAGATGCATATTATGACTGCCGTTATGCAGTCCTTCGCCAACCATTAGGATTTGAACGAGGGGCTGAGGTTCTCAATGACGATCTAGAAGCCATTCATGCTTACATCGAAATGGATGACGAAATTGTTGCTGTGGGGCGCAGTCATCTGATTCCACTCTCAAGTAATGGCTCACAATCCGACTTCCCTGGGGAATCAGGCCCAAAGACTCCCCCATTCTCCGCCCTCAAGGCAAGCAACAGGCCGGCGATTCAGATCAGACAAATGGGAACCCTTGAATCACATAGAAGAAACGGTTTCGCTGCTGTAGTTCTTGAAGCACTCGAGAGAGAGTCAGTACAACAATTTCACGCAGTATGCGGTTTCCTACAAGCACGAGAAATCGCAATACCATTTTATCAATCTCAGGGTTGGATGATTGTGGATGAACCCTATTCAATACCAAATGTAGGGCCCCATCGTTCTATGATGAAGCATTTCTGATGATATCACCTTTACAAACGGTGGACTGCATCTAAGTTTGATGGGTGCAAACGATGAAGCAGACAATAGAAACAAACAAGAACGATTCTTATTATATGAAAACAAGGAGGCGCAACCGATGGATATGAACGCTGAAGCCCTTTCCACGAAAAAGAAAAATGAGCGGTTCCTTGAAGCACTGAAGACGTTAAGCGACCAAGACCCTCAATCCTTTTCGGAGATTGCTCCTGAACTCCTTCAACGCTGTGCATACTATTGGAGGGGTTCTGATCCTTTCTTTTCAACCAAATTAAATTCATGGCTTTCCTATGATATGATGTGGAAACCATTTGGAGAAATTATACCGGATGATGCGAACTTTTCAAAACGCATAGAGTCCGATGCATTTGACATAAAAATGTACAGCGGAGCCACAAAAGAGCTCTTGGAGTCGCTCCAATCTCGATTTCCTGACGATTTCAATCAATGGGATGCTTCGATTCGAAATCAATTTATCATCCTTGGAATGATCGCAATGGGGCGAGACAAGGGAGAGTACCAAGGAGCGCTTGTACACAGGCTTGGATTGGGCTCTGGTGATGTGAGAATTAAGGGATCGAACGTCATTCGTGCAGCCAAAATCGCTCTGGCACGTTTGGCCAAGGACAATGGCGCAGACCTCTTTTCAGCGGCATCTGGCCATGGTGTTGAACGGGTTCACAAAATCTCAAGCGCAAAGCTAGCAGAAACAGTTGAGCGCTTCGTTCTCTCCCACTCTGCATCGGTTCTCTTACCGCCACCTCGTAGTCTTTGACGTTTCAAGGCGCTGGTTTCATATAGTCTCGGGCTTTTGTTGTTTGTAGAGGGAACGCTGGGTTCCCTAAGAACACCCCCGTGAAAAGCGATGAATTTGGAGGAAAACGTCAACCAATCTGACAGAACAATTTCGATGCATAGCGCCACAATGAATGGGCGTCAGCAAGAGTTCGATGTTGTTCACCAACCTCTCCCATCAACACAAGCAGAGCGCATGCTCTGCATCTCTCCCGAGATTGAATCTACCGCTTCAGGTATCTTTGGTTCGGAAAGAGAGAACAGTGGGTTCTCTGTGTAAACACAACAAAACAAAATTGGAAGTGAAGAAAAATGAACACGAATACGAAGACAAAGACAATGAGCATGCTTTTGGCTTTCCTTCTCGCTCTATCAGCAGCCTCTGCTGTAAGCGGTGATGGATCTGACCCTCTGGACCCCAACGACGGTGGTGCAGATTGGGACGGCGATGGTCTCACCAACGCCGAAGAACAAGCTGAAGGTACGAACATGAACAACGCAGACAGCGACGGTGACGGTCTGCCTGATGGATGGGAGGTTGCCAATGGCCTCAACCCAACCAACGGCGGTGACGGCAATGCGGACTCTGACAACGATGGTCTAACCAACGCACAAGAGTACCAAATGGGTACCAACCCAAACAATGCTGATACCGACGGCGACGGCAAGAACGACAACGTCGATTCGTTCCCAACCGATCCAAACGATGGTGAGTACTCCGACTCCGACGGTGACGGAATCCCAGATGCATACGACCCAGACTTCCAGGAGTCTCAGTCGGGCGCTGGCGATGGCGGCACTGAAGGCGGTGGCGAATCCAACGATCAAGGACAAGGTCAGGGACAAGGTCAAGGACA
>JAYOBT010000008.1:0-55930 GCA_038105035.1 Candidatus Poseidoniales archaeon
TAATCGATTCGGATAAGTTGCAAGGGGTCATCCGAAACCCCTTTGCATTTTATTTCCCGATACAAAGGGGATTCAGTGGGTCGATACAGACGCTACCCTCTGATTTACAGACTGAAGATTCAAAATCACCCCGCAAAAAGAGGTATGGCCAAATCATTCGGGACAAACCTTAGATGGTTACCGTCGAATAAAGGCAGCATGGAAGAATTGTCCAAGGTTGGTATTGATTCGAAGAGGACAACAGCTGCAAGCGTTGCTATCGTTGGTTTAGTAGTCTATCTTTCAATGATCCATTTGCAATCTATTTTGATGCCGTTAGCCATTGCAATCTTGCTTTTCTTTATGATTAAGCCACCTGAACAATTCATCTATGAGAAGGTCGGAAATCGGTTCGTATCGTATGGAACAGTCCTTCTGACGTTTGTTGTTACAGTCTATTTCACGTCACTGTTTTTGTATGACAATCTTTCAGATTTTATTGAAGAAGTCCCACGAATCACAGAAGCATTTGAAGAAAAGAGGGCGAACTTAGCGGATTCGAATCTTTACGGACTCGAGGTCATTTTTTCAGATGCTGAACTCCTTGCCAGTGTTGCATCACCAAGCAATATCGAAACCTTTGTTCTCGGCATCTTGGGCACATTAAGTGGATTCTTTGGTACGATGATTACCGTTCTGATTTTCCTTTTGTTCATCGTCATGGAAGAACACACAATCGCACAACGATTTGGGGCAGCGTTTCCAAATTCGTACGATAGAGCCAAGAAAATTGTTAGCGAATCGACTGAATCAATCCAAGCATATGTTGTCTCAAAGGTGACATGCAGTGCAGGGCAAGCACTCGTCATGGCCATTATTCTCTATGGTTTTGACATTCCAGGATGGTTTTTGTTTGGAATTTTGTGCTTTTTGTTGGATTTCATTCCAATCTTGGGTGCCTTGTTTGCGACAATTCCTCCAGTCATCATTGGTGTTATCTTACTCGATCCCGGAATGGCTCTCCTCATGATTGCCCTCCTCATTGGAAATCAGCAAGTGTTTGGGTCGTTTGTTGAACCGAATCTCTCTGGATCAAAGATTGGAATTTCTCCATTCGTTTTGTTGTTAACTGTGATGTTGTTCTCACAGGTCTGGGGCATTGCTGGAGCGATTATTGGCGCTCCGATCATCATCATTGCACGACTAATCCTAGATGAGAACGAGCGAACTCGACCGGTTGCCCTCATGATGGCCAACGATGTTGAAGAAGAATGAATAATTCATTGGTTGTTGAAGGTTTCAATCGCTTGAACAACTTCGGCGTCGTCCATCAATCGCCGCTGTGATTTAGCAACATCGAAGAGATGAGCAACAAGATCATCAGAGACCTCATAGTTGCGTTGTTGGAGCCACCAGATGATGTTTGAACGTCCAGCCATGTGACCGATTCGAATGACTTGTTCCAGACCAAATTCTCCTGCTGGAACTCCAGAATAAACACGGTCAGCAAGCCAGTGATCTCCTTTCTTCATGGCCTTGATAACGGCAGAAGCGTGAACTCCAGTACCTGTCTCAAACGCGTCTTGCCCAAAGACAGGATAATTACGTGGTAGAGGAACTTCGGTGTATTCGTGAGCTTTTTGCATGTACTCGCCAAGGACTGTGAGATCGTTATCGATGGCCCCCATCAATTTGAGATTCACAAGCGTCTGATCGAGAGGGGCATTTCCTGCTCGTTCACCAAGCCCAAGAGCTGTCCCATGGACGACATCAGCACCGGCTTCAACGGCTGCAATGTTGTTGGCAACGCCCAAGCCACGGTCTTGATGGCCATGCCAGTTGACTTCGATATCTCGACGGTCGTATCCACCATCTTTGATAACTTCTTCATCAATGAAATTAAGCAATTTCTTGACACCGTTTGGAGTCACGTGGCCGCATGTATCGCAGACACAAATTCGACGAACGCCAAGTTCCATAGCACGTTGGTAGATTTTCTTGATATCTTCAGGGTTTGAACGGGTTGTATCTTCTGTGACAAACATGACGGGTACGTCGTTTTCAACAGCAAAAGAGACCGCCGTTTCCATGGTTGACAAGAGTTTGTCCATCGTCCACCCTTCCGCATATTGACGGATCGGACTTGTCCCAAGGAATGCTGAAGCTTGTATTGGTATACCGTGCTTTTCTTGCAATTCAACGAGGGGTTCAATGTCTTGCATCAGTGTTCGTACCGCAGCACCAGGGCGGATTTGGTAATCGTTCTCCGTAATGTGGGTGAGCATAGCATCGATGTGTTCGACGTGGAAAGGTCCTGCACCGGGGAGTCCAAGATCGACCTTCTGGATACCAAGTTTCTCCATATAATCGAGCAATTCTATTTTCTGTTCAATGGTTGGATTACGAGCAGATGGGCTCTGAAGACCATCGCGCAACGTTTCGTCATCGAACCAAACACCATGTGGATGGTTGTTTGGATTTCTGTTAAACTCGTATTCAATCGTGTTCCAATCGTAAATCAATGAACGCTCATCCATAACAATTCACCCACGGAGAAAACCCCCGCACATACCAACCAGTCATGAATCATGTTTGAACTCGTCGATAAGACCGTGTCATTCTTCTTCGAGGTTCGCGTCCAATTTTGCGGCTTGTGCAGCCTCAAATTCCTCTCTGGAAACAACACCGTCGCCATCGGTATCCATTGCATCAAATTCGTCCTCTTCAATCAACTCCGCAGGCAAGCGAGCAGTGAAGATAATCTCATCATCATGCGATGACTTATCCTTCGAACGCAGTTCCATGATCCGGGTACCCTTGGTCGATTTTCCAGACGTTTCCTTTGTTTGATCGACAGCCAATCGAATCATCATACCTTTCTTGGTCAGGACGAACAAGTTGTCTTTCAAATCAGGAATCCGTCGAACACTCACAAGTTCGTCAGAGAATTCGTCATCCAGTTTCATGGTTCGTACACCCTTTGCGCCAGGATTTGTCGAGCGATAACCATCTGTCATCATTTTCAGATTTCCATCATCGTCACGACGTTCGTTTCCATCTCGGTCTAGGTCAGGTACACGATCCGCCGTTCCAAGTCGACTCCGCTTGGCCATACCATGCTTGGAGATGGTGAGAATTTGCGAATCTGAATCGCTCATAGCAAGCATACCAGCAACAAAACCGCCCCCGGATCCTTTTCGGTCAGCGACCTTGATGCCATACACGCCACCTGAGACACGGCCAGATGTTCGAATCGCTTCACATTTGAACCGGCTGGCGTAACCTGTTGTTGAAATCATCACAACATCATCGCTGTCGACGCTTTGCTGGACATTGACCAAGGAATCGTTCTCAAGTTTGAATCGAAGTGCATATTTTCCATTTCGATTGATTCGTACATACTCATGGAGGTCTGTCTTCTTGATGAGACCCAACTTGGTTGCAAACAGCAAGAAATATCCTGATGGAGGTCGCTTTTCGCCCTCTTCAAGTTTGATCTTCAAACACTTCTCAGTCACTTCATCAATAAGCTCCTTCGAAACTGGCAGAATGCTGACGATGTTCTCCTCATCTTGCAGGTTTTCGAGCAGATTACGGATGTGTGTACCTCGACTTTGTCGACTTCCTTGCGGAATTTCCCAAGCCTTGAGTCCATACACACGACCGAGATCGGTGAAGATCAACAACCTGTCTTTGCTAAAACACGTAATGATGGATTGTGGAGAATCCTCATCTTTTGTTGCAACGCCCTTGAGACCTTTTCCGCCACGATTCTGGATCCTGAAAGTCTCAACAGGCACGTGTCGAATGTAGTTGTCATCTGTGAGCGTAATGGCAATTGCACGCTCTTCAATCAGGTCTTCTCGGTCCATGGACAGAGGCATCTTGTTGATTTCAGAGCGACGTTCGTCACCATGACGTTCAACCATCTCATCGAGCTCTTCAGTCAGGATGTTTAAGCGACGAACTCGAGAAGCAATGATGTCCTTCAAATCAGCGATTTTAATCTGTAATTCATCGTAATCGTTCTGCACCTTTTCGACATCGAGCCTACTCAATTGATAGAGACGTCGCTCAGCGATAGCCTTGGCTTGAGGCTCGGTGAAATCAAATGCGGCAATACCTGGCATTATCTCCGTTCCACGCAGGACTGCCTCGAATTGTTCTCGGCTTGAACTGGCTTTACCAACTGCAATGACATCATCGATGCGATCTTGAGCCTTGACTAGTCCTTCCAAAATGTGGGCACGTGCTTCGGCCTTCTCTAATTCGAATTTCGCCCGTCGTTCAATGACCGATTCTCGGTGCTCGACGTAGGTGTGGAGCATGGTTGGCAGGGTCAACAAAACAGGTCGTCCGTCGAGAATGCCCATCATGTTGGCCGAATACGACTCTTGCAGTCGGCTGGACTTGAACAATTGATTCAAAACTGCGTGAGGGTCTGCATTGTTTTTGACTTCGATAACGACGCGAATGCCTTCTTTCGATGATTCATCACGAATATCACGTATGCCGATGACGGAACCCTTCGAGACGAGATCTGCGATATGGACGAGCATGTCTGCTTTCTTCACTTGGTAGGGAATTTCATGAACGATGATACGCTTTCCGGTCGAATCATCAATGACATCACAACGCGAGCGTACGTGAAATCGACCTTTGCCGGTGGTGTACATGTCGATGATTCCGTCAATCCCGTGAATGGTGGCACCCGTTGGGAAGTCAGGACCCTTGATGTGTTCCATGTATTCGTCAATGGAAACATGTGGCTTTCCTGTGTTCTCTTCACCCTCTTCAAGAATGCGTTGAACGTGGAGATTGATGGCACCTGCGACCTCAGTCAAGTTGTGTGGAGGAATGCGTGTGGCCATACCAACGGCGATACCGTCTGAACCGTTCAAGAGAAGATTCGGCAATCGTGCCGGGAGAACCGTTGGTTCCATCTCGGAATCATCGAAATTCGGTTGGAAGTCAACTGTTTTCTTCTCGATATCTTCGAGCATGTGTTTGGAAATTCGGTCGAGTCGACTCTCTGTGTATCGCATAGCCGCTGGAGGATCACCATCGATTGAACCGAAGTTCCCTTGACCATCAACCAGTGGATAGCGAAGCGAGAATTCTTGAGCCATTCGCACCATTGTATCGTAGATTGATTGATCACCATGCGGGTGATACTTACCCATAACTTCACCAACAGAACGTGCTGATTTGCTGAACTTTTTGTCTGCAGTGTGCCCACCTTCATGCATACCGTAAAGCACACGTCGGTGAACTGGTTTGAGCCCATCTCGAGCATCCGGCAAAGCTCGGCCGATAATGACCGACATGGCGTAATTGATGTATGATGTTTTCATTTCGTCGTTGAGTGAACGATTCAACACAGTCCCAGTTTCAACAGCGTCCCCGCTTTCGTTTGTTTCTTCTTCAGATGTCAAGGTTGGTCACCTCCTTTGCGTGGCGCTCGATAAACGCCCGACGATCAGGGACATCTTCGCCCATGAGAATCTCAAACATGCGATCGCTTTCCTCTGCATCTTTGACAGTGACCTTGAGCATGGTCCTCGTTTCAGGATTCATGGTTGTCTCCCACAGCTGTTCTGGATTCATTTCACCAAGACCTTTGTAGCGCTGAACACCAATCTTGGCATTCGGGTTATCGCCTCGAAGTTCGTCCAGTATAGCATCTCGCTCTTCATCGGTAAATGCATATTTGCTCACCCTGCCCTTCGAGAGTTGGAACAATGGAGGTTGTGCAATGTAGACGTGACCTTGTTCAATAGCAGGACGCATGAAGCGCCACAAGAAGGTCAACATCAATGTGCGAATGTGAGCACCATCAACGTCAGCGTCCGTCATGATGATGATTTTGCTGTAGCGCAATTTCTCAGGATCGAAACTTCCTTCATCTTCGCTGTTGTTTCCTACCCCTGCTCCGAGCGCACGAATCATCGTTTGGATTTCTTGATTTTGGAATACCTTCGCAGCATTGTGCTTTTGTCGCTCCACGTTCAGAATCTTTCCACGCAATGGCAAAATAGCCTGGATGCGCCGATCTCGTCCCGTTTTCGCAGAACCACCTGCAGAATCACCTTCCACAAGATAGACCTCACATTCACTGGGGTCTCTGGATTGGCAATCCGCTAGTTTTCCTGGTAGACCTCCTCCTTCGAGAACACCTTTTCTGCGCGTTAAATCTCGAGCTTTTCGAGCTGCTTCTCGTGCTTTTGAGGCCAAAAGTGCCTTTTCAACAATCTGTTTCGCAACAGAAGGGTTCTCCTCGAAGAATTCACCGAGTTTGTCGTAAACGATTGTTTGAACGATACCTGTAACTTCGCTGCTCACAAGCTTGTCCTTCGTTTGTGAAGAGAACGAGGGGTCAGGGTGTTTCACACTAACGATTGCTGCAAGACCTTCACGTACATCGTCTCCAGAAAGGGAATCGCCTTTCAGAAGATTCTTCTTTTTGGCATAGGCGTTGACGGAGCTGGTCAGCGCAGTCCGTAGACCAGACATGTGTGTTCCGCCGTCTTTGTTTCGAATGATGTTGGTGTAACAACGAATCGATTCGCTGAATGCATCCGACCATTGCAGGGCGACTTCGACCTCTACAGGGCCTTTTTCGATTTTTTTGTCTCCTGAAATTGTGATAACATCGGCGTGGAGCACTTCTCTTCGTTCGTTAAGTTGGCCAACATATTCAGCAAGTCCGCCTTCGTAAAGGTGCTCAGCATGATGGGGTTCTTCGCCCCGATTGTCGAGGATGGTGATTTTGAGACCTGCATTGAGGAAGGCCGTTTCACTCACACGAGTATCAATTTCTTCAAGGTTAAATTCTGTAACGTTGGTAAAAATTGTTAAGTCCGGCTTGAACGAAATATGTGTCCCTGTATCGTCTTTATCGCAGGTATTGATTTCTTTCAAATCACCAGTTGGGACGCCTGCTTCATACCGTTGGAAGTAAACATTACCGTCACGTTGAATGGTCACCTCCATCCATTCAGATACGGCATTCACTGCAGAAACACCAACGCCATGCAGACCACCGGAAACCTTGTAGGAACTGTTGTCAAACTTTCCACCTGCGTGCAGCTTGGTCATGATGACTTCCGCTGCTGAAATTCCAAATTCTTCGTGGACGCCAACAGGTATGCCTCGGCCGTAATCGCGCACAGAAAGTGAATGATCGTCATTGAGGACGATATCGATTTGTTTTGTGTGGCCTGCGAGATGCTCATCGACAGAGTTGTCAACTACTTCCCAGATGCAGTGGTGCAAAGCAGACCCATCGTGAGGGTCCCCGAGGTACATGCCGGGCCTTTTTCGAACAGCTTCAAGCCCTTCGAGAACTTGAATGCTTCCTGCATCATAATCTTCTGTCATATTTTCATCAAATCCAGTCAAAATTTCGCCGCTGTCGGCCGATTTGCATCGGGCCGGTTGCCCCTTCCTTCTAACTGTTAAACATGGTCGACGAGGGTATGTAAAGATACCTCTCAAACAGTCTTCTGTAAAGCGTTTTTTGCACCACGAACACCCCCCCAAAATCTGTTATTTGAACGTTGGATTCCATCGTGTACCTTCCGTGAGCGTTAAGAAGAAGACGAAGGTCGGTTGATTCATGCCTGAACCGACCATTTGCGTAGCACTCGACTCAACCAACGTTGATGATATGGTCGATGAGGCCGCTCGTGCATCAACAGCCGGCGCAGATCTCGTCGAGGTCCGATTCGACCGACTGTACCTAACAAAGCCAGAACCTGTGTTGGTTGAGCAAGAAGAAGGCGAGCCCAAGAGCGTCATGCCTCCTGAAGCAGAATGGCCCATTTCCGATGCCTCTTCCGTTAACGCAGAAGAGACCATACAGAAGCTCAAAGATTCCATTGCAGTTCCTGTCATCTTTACTGTTCGGCCTCCTCGTGAAGGTGGGTTCTTCCCAGGCACAGAAGATGAACGGATTACCATTCTTGAGCATGCTATTGCATCGGGCGTAACATGGATTGACCTCGAATCCTCGATTGAGGAAGGCGCCATGAACAATTTGCTTTCTGCTGCGAAGAACAAGGGCTGCAAAATTGTTTACTCGAGCCACGACATTAACGGCACTCCAAACTCAGAAGATATTGCATCATTCGTTCGCGACAACGCTGACAAGGGTGATTTGCTCAAATTCTGCTCCACAGCCCACTCGCATCTCGATGCATTGCAAATCGTCGATGCTGCAATCGAGTTGAAAGGAGAAGGTACGGATTACAGCGTCATGGCCGTCAACAGCGGTGGCGACTGGGCACGTATTCACGCACCAGTTCTTGGCGTTTCAATGGTGTACGCAACACTTTCCATGGAACATCGCATTAGCGATAAGGGCCTCATCAACGTTCGTGATCTGCGTGATGCATGGACCCTGCTCGAGTACTGAATCAGTTCTGATTAAGCGAAGGCATGAGTTGCTTTTCTGCTTCAAGGGAAGGTTCCAAACCGGCACTCATGTATCGTTTGTTGATGAGAATCGGTGCCATGATTATTGCCGCAAAGAAGACAAAGAATACAATCGAAACGGTCCAGTTAGGGAGGACGACGGAACGCTCAACGGTCGAGATAGCAACATCTGCTGCAATGATTTTGTCCTGAGCACCTGCATCGCCTCTTCGGGAGTTGTCCCAAGCATCGATTACGATGAAAAATTCTTGGTACGTCGAACCGGAAAAGAGCGATGAGTGGACTTCAGGAGCGTCCAAAGCCACGCTCATTACCACGGAATCTGTGTTTTCATAGGTGTGAACATCTCTGTACGTTTTCCACCCTGTGACATCGAATGCAGCCCATTCAGGAGAGACTTCCGTGACAAATTCATCCTCACTCAAACTTTCCCGTTCAAACCAGAAATCAAAATCGTTTCCATGCATCCGGTCGTACGACCACTCGTAGCGTTCGTATTGCGACGTCGTCATCAGGTAAACGTCAGCTTTTGCAGGAAGGGTTGTATTCCCTACAAGCCCCTGAATCTCAACGCAAATGGTTGTTCGATGAGCACTCGACAGATTGACACGCAGCGCTCCAGCGCTGTCATTACCAACAAGAATCGTGGTAGCGATGTTGGTGGTAAATGGCTCAACAGGTTGAGGAGAATGATACGAATTGTATGTCCATGGCTCTTCAGGAGAAAGCGATGTATCTACGTTTTCTCCACCGGAATTGATTGGCTCCGATGAGCGCCCTCGATCACGCCCATCATCGTCCCAGTCCTCTTCGTAGTAGAACGGGTCCCAATAATTGTTGAAAGGGACTTCAGCATGTTTTGAGATGGTTTCGTTCCACACGATTGGGGAAAGGCTACCTTGGCAGTCATCGATTGCAGCACGAGCAGAACCATACGATGGTGCGAAGACACCGCTTAGCAACGGCACGAGCAAAATCGAAAGAAGAAAAACTGCTCTCCTCTGCAACATTGCTTCACCCTCACCCTCAGGTTAACGACGAGGTTCTTGAGACATTCGTTTACTCTCGACGTCGCAAGGGCCGGATGTAGCCACTTTCGTCGTTCTTACGCTCCTGCTTTGAGAGAATCTTTGGAGCAGGCGGAGGCGAGTGGTGATCCATACCAAGCAGCCCGCCATCATCAGCGTGCTCAACATCGTACGTTTCTGCATTTTGTTTGGCTTCCTCTTCGATTTCGTTCGGTTGGCGCATAACAAGCCAACCAAGTATCAGAGCAGCGAGAATCAGCGCAATAAATCCGAGAGCATCGCTTCCTGCATCCGACATCCACGACTTCCATTCATCCCAGCTAAAGTCTGAGAGTGAGGGGTCTGCATCCTGCTCCGGAAGAACGGTAACATCTGTTTGTGCCTCATCACACAAACCCATGCCGTCACAAACTCTCACTTTGAGAATTGCATCTGTCGGCTCATCCCAGACCACCGTTGCTAATGTGACAAGTGTGTTTGTGGACACAAACCAGTCGTTATCGACGATTTCATCATCATTCGTGTCCCTGAGGATGTCTTGTTCCCATTCAACCAGAAGATCGTTGCTGATTGTTTCATCTCTATCGGAGTTGGAGCCATCGAGAACGTTCAGATCTCTATAGAACACCAAATCGGCCAGTGATTCAGCATCGGATACATTGACGATTACAGCCGTAGTGAAGTCTTCGTATACTTCATCTGGCAAGTCAATTCCGCCAATTTCTGGTGGTGCATCGATGTGGATGTTGAACTCTGCTCGTGTGACATCACCCGTTCCAAAGGCATCACGAACTGTCAACTTCACAGTATACAATCCCGGCCTTTCGTAGGAGTGCCAGGGCATTGGGTCGTGGACAATCGGTGTTGCGTCACCAAAGTCCCACGTGTATTCAAGCAATCCATTCCAGTCTGGAGATTCTTGCTCAAGTGGAACGTACTTGCCTTCGAATCGCTGATCTCCGTCGCGTGTTCCACTCGAATCAAAGTACAACATGGCACCAGGTATCGCAACGTTGACACCGTTCTCATCAAAGGTTCTTGACCATTGATCCGGCAATCCATTTTCTGGGAAAACATCTGTATCCATGAGGAGCGTTTCATTGACCCATGCATCGAGGATTTGCAACTGGATAATCGGGAGTGGATTTGCCACCACAACAACGATGACCTTTGGCATGCTTTGTGCTCCGTTTTCGTCGGTAACTATGAGCTGAATGATTTGCTCACCGGGCTCCAGGAAGGAATATGCTGGCAAGGTTTTGTTGCTGAATGTGCCATCTGGGAAGGACCAGTTGAACGTTAGATCGGTGTACAGGCCTGTCGTTCCGTCAACATCGAAACTGGTGCGGCCATCGAATGTGTATGGAACATTGACTTGGGCCTCTGTAACGAGGAAATCGATTTGTGGAGAGCCAGTCGCACCTGACTCCTTGACGATGTAATTGGCAACGGGTAATTGGTTGATCACATTGACACGAAGTTCTGCAATCGATACGCCTCCATCCTCGTCTGTTACTGTAACAGTGATGTTCTTCTGACCTGGCGAATCCCACGCTGGAGCAGGATACAACGCCGCAGAGGAGGTTGAGGAAAAGTCGTCATCTCGATCGATTTCAATGCCATCGAGGTTAACGCCGCCTTCGAAGACCCAACCGAGTGAGAGGTTTTCTCCATCATCATCGGTAAACACATCCGGCATAAGTAACGGCGTGTATGTGTACGTCGTGAGTTCATCTGAGAAGATTTGGTACGGCAATCTGTTGTTGACAATGATCTCAATGGTTTTCTGACCTGTGTTGACGCCGTCTGTGACAGTCAATGTGAGGATGTAGGTTTGGTTTGGCCCAACAACATCACCCCATTCGTGATTTGCAGTATACAACCCTGTCCCACTTGTCACCGGAGTTCCGTCCCCCCAATCCCATTCAAAGTCCAAGAATTCCAAGGGTACGTTGTCTGCAGTTTGATAAGCTGAGAAGATAATACGCTGATTGGTAAGAATTTCCAATCGATCTGCTACGACATTGTTGTTGACGGTGATGATTGGAATCGGTTCAGAATCGTCGGTGATGTTGACTTGATTGATGCTCACATCTGACCATGTTCCTCCTATATCCATGACTCGCAGGGTTGTGTTGTACACTCCGGCTTGTGCAAAAGAACGCAGTGGTGAACGCAACCCAGAGGTTACATTGTCATCGAAATCCCACGTGTAAGCGATGGGTTCATCGAAATAGGGCAGCGTATTGTTATCAAGTGACAATCCCCACGCATCGAAACCATCGCCAGTGAACTGGATTTTCTCATAGGTTTGACTGAGGTTGGTCGAAACCGATGCATTCGCTACTGGAGCCATGTTGCTCAAAGCCTGAGGTGATGTTGTTTCGGTGTCGAGCACAGCGCCCAACATGTTCTTCATTGTGAAACGGACCGTGTATTGATCGTTCTTATTGGCCGTGAAGTAGACGCTGTTTGGGACGTGAACGCCGCCACCCGCCTGTACACGAGTGGAGATGGTGTCGACGATGGTCCCGTTGCTGTCACGCACAATGGCATCCACATCAAGGTCCTCAAAGAACGCGTTCGATAGGATGGAATAGTTCACCTGAACTGTATCGGGTGAACCGTCTCCATCACGGTCGCCAAGTGTGGTTCCGTTCAACATCATGGTGGCTGGGGAAGTGATACGTGCTGCCTCGATGTCGATGGTTCCCTGTGGATACGACGGTCCACAGGAGGTATAATCGCAATCAGCGACAGTGCTTGCGTACCAAACGATGGCGTATACTTCATCGGTCAAATTTCCGAAGCCTTGGATGAGTCCTGTTGCAATGTTGTTGTTGAAATCCAAGTCTTGTGTGGACCACAGACCATCTGCAGTCGACTTGTAGACCAAGACGCCATCAAAGTTCGAGACATCCGACGTAACTCTCAGTGTAAGAGGTGCAGGCGAGGCCGCCCCGGGAGTGAATTTGAATGAGCGAATACCCCATCCTTCCATGGTATGACCAGTTGAACTCCAAGGCGTGGACCAATCTGAGTTCGTATCCGCAGGCGTGATTCGACAGAACGTCGACCCTCCACAAGATGGATTCAAGTCGAGGTTTGAGAAACCGTAGATGCCTTGATCCGAGTCAATGGTTGCGGCGATTGAAAAGTTGGCAAATATCTCACCCATTGTTCGACCAATCTTGCCGGATTGCCCAGAGACTGGAGAGAGTGCAAGGTTTTCAACACCGAGACCGCCTGTAGCCGAGTCTTGGACGAGTTGTCGTACAGCTGGCCCACCTCCGAGATGGTCGGCGAGATACATCGTGAAAACAAAACCCGCACCATAATCTGCGTTGCGTTGGTTCCACCATCGAACGCTCAAATCGGATTGCTGCGTCCACCCGTTCAGGTGACCTGCGAGAGTCCCATCCGCTCCAAAGCAGAGGTATATCGCGACGTCTGCATTTCCTTCATCCAACCAGAGATTTTCGTAAGGATCTTGTGCATTGTGAAGAAGATGTTGGAGTTCGTGAGCAATAATTGACTTGCCCCACGCAAGCGTGATGTCAGCGAAATCGACGTAAACAACGTCTCGTGTGGGTGCTGTTCCAGGCGAAAAATACCCTCCGATGTTGTATGCTCCATCGATATCATAGATGACAATCTCCACCTGACAGTTGTTGTCGTTGTCTGGAGGTGCTAACCCGCGCCCGTCTTGGTAATCTTTACCGAAGTAAGTGGTCATTGTCGGATAGATGGTTTGGTCCCATGTCGAAGCGAGGTTTTGCAAGACAGTCGAGGAAAGCGTGCGTCCTGATTGAACTAGGAAGGCAACTGTAGCCGTTGTTTTAGCGACGTAAACGTTGGTCGAACCACCGGAAATAGGTACCGTCAGTGTATCACCAACCACGTGTTGCGTACAGGTTGAACGTGCCATCGTTGGCTGGTAGCGGATGTCATTGACGCCCGGACGACCTTCGTCAACCCATGCTTGTTTGATGAACGATGTCGCAGAAACCACAGGTTGGTCTTCTTCAATCAACAGATATTCAGAGCCAGTCTCAACATTGAAGTCGGTTAGATCACCGTAGACAACGCCTATGTCTTCCGCAATATCCTCGACTTCGTTTTGTGTTTCATTGGCAGCTGCTTGACCCAAAACAGAGGTCAGCATAATGAACACGAGAAAGAGGGCTTGAGTAGAGCGTCGTTCAGACATAAGAATTCCTCAGGAAAATGTGATGCTGTATCACAATTGAATGTGTGGAAATGAGGTATTTAATACCCCGCGTCTTTAGCATCAATACAATGCAGGGTCCAAGGTTGAAGATTTCGTTGATTTTGGCGGCTCTTTTGGTCTCAACCGTGGCTATACCATGGACGACATCGGCGGAGATTTGCTCAACCATTGAGAAACTTGAGTTCGATGGACAGAACGCAAATGAAAGCGTTACTACCCAGGTAAATTTTGGGGCGAGAGTGCCTGGAAGCAATGCCTCTGAAGACCTTCGTAATTGGTTCATGGAG
Organism: Candidatus Poseidoniales archaeon; assembly: GCA_038105035.1. Lineage (GTDB taxonomy): Archaea > Thermoplasmatota > Poseidoniia > Poseidoniales > Poseidoniaceae > MGIIa-L2. The sequence continues at coordinate 13,962 of JAYOBT010000008.1, forward strand.
ACAAGACCTGAGTTTAATTGGACCTTGGACCCACATCATAGAGAGAGTTACAACCTCACCAACCTTGAGGGAAGACTCATCCCTAATGATTCCGATGATGCAGGGCCTGTTGTTGTCCTCGCCGCCCATTATGATTCAAGAGATCGTGCTGAGAGGGACCCTGATGAAAACATGACGAATGTGCCTATTCCCGGTGCAAACGATGGTGGGAGCGGCGTTGCTGTTCTTTGGGAACTTGCACGAATACTCCCAACCATGAACTTGAGTCATGAGGTGTGGATTTTGCTCACCGATGCTGAGGACCAGGGGCCAATTCCATCGATGCTTGGGGCAAAGGCTTGGGCTGAAAACCGCACAGAAGAAGACATCTCTCGAATCGATGCCTTCCTTCTTGTTGACATGATTGGTGATGCAGATTTGAAAATTTATCGGACCTTCCCCCCGTATTTGGGAGATGTGGAAGGTGATAGATTGTGGGGTGCTGCTCAAATGCTTGCAGGCCCCCTTGGCCTCGTTGACAACATCACGGATTGCGGAGGCAACCCTGGACTTGACATTGTCAACTTCTCGGCAACCGATGGCGTCATTGATGACCATGTCCCGATGATCAACGTGGGCATACCAGCTATCGATTTCATCGACATCCGCTATGGTGAAAATGCAACGGCATGGCAAGGTTACTGGCACACGCATGAAGACACGCCAGACAAGGTCTCTGCTGAATCACTTGCACACATTGGCCGATTGTTAGAACTCGGACTTCGAGAGGGTTCTTGGTTGAAAATCGAGGTGAATCAAACCAAATCGACACCTTCTCTTGAGGAAAGCCAACCATCGACCTACGGCCCTGTGGTCGTTGGGGCAGTGTTCACTGTCATCGCTCTCATTTTCGTCGGTTTCATTGGCCTCCATGAAAGCGTGCGTTTGAAACGGTAGGTCTGCGTGCGCGGATATACCGGGGTGCCTTGTTAATCGCGCACTGGGTAATGCAAGAGGGTTCTCTATGGACATAAACGAGCGACGTGAAGCACTCCGTGCACGTGTTCGTAACAAATTGTCTGGCGTTGAAGAAGAGCCAGAAGAACTGGTTGTTGAGGAATCTGAAGTCCAAGCTGCGACAACTGAAGGCGAGGATTTACTTCTTATCGATGAGTCAAATGGTCTTCTTGCACTTGCTTCATCCCTCATTTTCATTGGAAGCATTCTTGGTATTATCACAGGATTGTTGCTTCTTCAGGGAAACCCTGCAGAGTTGTTGAACAACACCTTGGAAAGCGATTTGCCCGTTGATGTCTATGGCATTGTTCTTGAAGCTGAAACGGGTGATTCGATGGAAGGCGTCCTCGTTGAATTGATCGAACTAGAAAGTGGCACCCTCATACAAGAAACACAAACCAATTCCTATGGCTACTACAAATTCGAAAATGTTCTATCACAGGAACATGTCCTGCGTGTTTCCGTAGACTCCTTCGTAACCATCGAGCGCACGTTTACACCAGAATCAGCCACACAAGCACCGTTTACACTGACCGAAGGAAACGGAACCTTGGAAGAAGATTTCAGGCAGGCCAACTCAGGCTGGTCACTGCAAAATGCTGTTGCTCTCTCAACAGGAATTGGTCTGGTAACCATTCTTGCTGGTGTTGTTGGGCTCAAAGCAGCAGTTGATACACGCAGCGCTAGGAATTATCGCAGAACACAATATCTTGCTGGATTTGCCTTGTTTAGTCGCGGTTTCATTATCTTTGGACCGTTTTTGATTCTTTGTGGCATGGGGTTGATGATCCTTGCACGGGATGAATTCCAAGGTTCCGAGGTGGAGTGATGTACCTCATTACCGTCGAGGGCGGAGATGGTTCCGGCAAAGGAGAAGCTGTACGGATTCTAACCGAACTTCTATCCTATTACCCGTTCAACGAGGTTCATCGAACACACGAACCTCGCCGACACAGCGATCTTGGTAAACTCGCACTCGAAGCGGTCAAAGTTGGGGACAAGACCCCTCTCCAAGAAGCTGGGTTGTTTGCTGCAGACCGCCTTGACCATTCTCACACATGGATCAAGCCAAGACTTGAGAGAGGTGAGGTTGTGGTCTCAGATCGAAACATCCACTCTTCCATCATTTACCAAGGCGTAGTCGGAGAATTGGGAATCGATACTGTCTGCCAAGTAAATTCCGCATCGATGATACCCGATCTCGTGGTTTGGATTGATTGTGATCCCGATCGGGCCATTGAACGCATCAAACACGCAACGCTAAGGATGAGCAGTGACAAACAAGAATACTTTGAGACGCCAGAAATTCAAAAGACCATACGCAAAGGATTCAATGCGCTGTTCACAGGCGAAATTCAAGTTGCTCCTCCGTTTGACAAGTGCTGTATTGTTGGCCCAATTCTCAACGAAGGAGGCCTTGATGAATTGCGTCAAAAATTAAAGCGCGAACTTCGGCAATTCTTCAACCGCAGACCTGCTCCTTTGAATGTCGATGCTGACAAAGTGGACAGATACTTACTCAATAAACTGGCACACGATGTACAACAACAGACACGACTTCCTGGTGCACCCATGGAACGAACCTCCGTCCACATAGGTTGGCTCAGTGGACAGTCGCCAGCACAGTGGATGCAAACAGCTGAAGACGAGTGGGATTCTGGACAAGCAAGACAGTCTGATGTACCAAGCAATCCACTCGCACGCTCGAGTTGGTCAGTTCTTGGCACACTCTCGCTGATGGCAGGATCGTGTGAAATTCCCCGATTGCACAAATCACTCGGACCGCATAGGATGGTCACGCAACGCCACACGCAACGGTTGGTCAAATGGTTGGAAGAAGCAAACTGGATTCATCGCCAACAAAATCACATTCCGTTTGCAGAAGGTCAGGTGTTCAAACTTCGCGATGCTTGGATTGGATTTGCTCGATTGACACTCGCCATGTGGCCGTTCCGTGTGGCGCTATCTACATGGAGAAAAAACAACCCTGAATCGCCGTGGGAAAAGGCTCTAGAAGACATCCTTGAGCAAAGCAATAGCCAACTCAACAAAGCGGTCGAGAACACCATTGAGCGCTTGCACATCCTGACCAGCGGACATGAGAATTGCCCCGTTCCAGAGAATGCAGAACAATTGCTTGTTTGGTGGTCCATGCCTCCACCCGATCACTCCTCTTCTTCATGAGGAGGTCGTTGAAATCGGACGTTGCCTGGCAATTGAACCTGTGATGGCTTGTCGAATTTGTTCGGTCGTGCACTGTAGGCCGCAGCAAAGAACAATCCCAATCCAAGTCCAAAGGGGATTCCAGTCACCAATCTGAGGAATGCTGTTGATTCCCTATCGGTCAGAAGTTGTGTGAATCCATCCACAGCCATCGGGACCACGCAGAGAGCACCAATCGTAACAAACAAGATTGTTCGACGGTTTTTCCGGTATATGGGATTCAACTGCTCATCCGGTAAAACAGACAGGAATGTGTCTCGTATCGTCCAACGATTGACACCTCGACGTGAATAAATGAAGCCTCCAAGTGCAAGTCCTGCAAAAATCCCTACATCTCGTACGCAGACAGGCATTTGATTCCCATTGATGGACCACGAACGCTCGTGTTTGTTGTGGCAATTCAAATCTCCAAACGCATAGATTGCGGCACTGTAAGCATTCAACTCAGTCCATGTAAAATTTTGATCGTTCTCTTTGTGGAAGTCAAGCATATTGGCTCGTCCGGAGAGTTCACCAATCGTGTCTGCTTCGACCATAGCAGGAGCAAGGAAGAACGATGCAAGGAAAAAGAAACTGATTCCTCCTATCCAGAGCCCGACCTTCTGATCACGAGTTCGTGACTCCAGACCGTTCCGTTCCATACCCCTGCCTTCGCTTCGCGTCCTTTAATCCTTGATGAATCGACGGTTTCATCTCATCAGCAATCTTCGAGCGTACATGGCGGAGCCTTCAACAGAGCCGGTTGGACTGTGGCTTGGCATACAGGCTGGTGCCTTTCTTGGGCTTTATTTTGGGTTTAGTTTAGCATTGGTATCTGCCTTGACAAGCCCCGAGGAATTGATGCGTATCGTCTACCTAATCACCATCTTTCCAATGGTTGGAGGTATTCTCCTTGGACCATTCCTTGCAAAGCGAGAACGCCCAGTGGCCTCAGATATCCCTCCTCTCCAGCGAACCATGGAGGCTCTCGAAGGCATGGACGAAGGACAGGGCAAGTGGCGTATTCTAAGCCATGTTCGCAGCGATGGTAGGACAGTTCGTATCGATCTCCATGACTCAAGTCGAGTCGAAGAACTCCTCAACCGTACAACCCCTTTGACCAATGAATTCCCCGTTCGGTACATGGTTGGTCGTGGCATCAACAACAGTCGTCAACCCGAATTACGAGCAAAAGTCCTCGCCGTTCTTGATAATCAGTTCCCAAAGACGAGACAATCAAGATACACATCTGCCATCGAAATATCACCTGAGTTGCCCGAACGGTTACGAAATCAACGGAAAAAAATCAACATGCTCCTGGCTGTTTTCCTACCTATCGCAACCTTCCTTGGATGGTTGGAAATGAGGTAAAGGCCCCGTAGCATCACTTATTTTGAGGAAGGTTGAGTGCTAGCCATGCGGGAGGTATCCTTTTTTTGGAAAATTGACCGCCTCGCTGCCATTGGATTGGAGGCGATTCCGAAGGTAGCACGTAGGATTGAGTTCCTTTCGTACATCAAACGCGCTCCGAAGGACATACGTTGTTTGTTCAAATTTCATCTCCATGAAGGACAAAGTGTTGAACATCTGAAAGGTATCGATGCGCTTGAAGTCCTCGAGGTGATTCAGGAAGCTGAACAACCTGATGAAGGCCACTTGGTCATTTGCAGGGTCATCCATCCAGTTCCGATCCTCAATGCTCGTACCAATGGAACATTTGCAGTTGCAGGTTCGAAATTCGATGAGGAAGGGCTGACTTACATTTTGCAAGGATCCTCAATGAAACTGCGGCTCTTATCGGGTGTGCTCCGGCTCATAGCCAAACCCGATCGAACGAGTGCACGAACGCTCAAACTCACCCCGCAGAATCATACTTCAGTTCTAACAGAACGTCAACTTAAACTCGCAAAATTCGCTTACGATCGTGGTTACTATGACCTCCCCAAGCGCATCAAAATAACCGGTCTTGCCGAGCAACTTGGACTTGCAAGAGCGACAATTTCCGAACATCTCACAAAAATCGAAGGTATTCTCATGGACGATTTGTTCTCATCGATGACGGATGTTCGGCTAACGGTTGAGCAAGCCCGGACCATTGTTGAGACCATGGAATCGGACATGGATGAGACAGAAACATACCAAACAGAATCATTTGCTGGCTTAATCAAACGTATCAAAGAAAACATCGCTGAGGAATTGTCATCAGATATGGAAAACGTCCCAGAACTTGACATCCGCCAAGACCCTGAAGAGATCCTCAAGCGCATCCAAGAAGACATCTCCTAGTTCGCTCATGTTTTTATGAGTCAGTGTGGTCAAACACCCATGGAGGAAATGCGGGAACTTCTCGACCGGATTTCCAATTCAGGTATTGAGGTGCCACAAACGGTAAGAGATGCTATGTGTGATCTTCATCTTGATCAGTTCACAACCTACGACTTTGATGGATTTTTTCACGATCGTCCGGTCGTCTTCATGGAAACTGAAAACGGAGGTGTCAAGACCATCTCTGCACCGCACATGATTGTCACGCTCCTCCACCACCTTGAATTGGAAAAGGGTCACGAGGTCCTCGTCGTTGGTTCCAAAGGAGGTTACATTGCAGCGCTTATTGCAACCATCGTCGGTGAGCAAGGGCGTGTTATTGTCGTCGATCCATCTGAAGAAGTCATTCGCCATACTGCAAATGCGCTGAATGGTTGGCCAACAATTGACCTTCGACACGTCGAATCGATTGATGTTGCTCCCATCGAACTTCCTGGTGACCTCAGCCGAATCCTCATCACAGGAAGTGTTCTTGGTGTACCAAGTTGGATGGAAGAGCGAATCGTTGAGGGTGGTTTCGTCATTGCGCCTATTGGCGATCATCATCATCAGGAGTTGATGAAAAATGAACGTCAGTTCGATGTCCTGCTCCCCACCTCGCTTGGGCCGGTTTCGTTTGGACCCGTTGACATTGTTGAAAGCGAGCCGCAACCACTGACCGCGCTAGAAATTGCTGATTTGATTGAAACATTGATCGAAACATGTCACGAAATGGACCTCTGTGGAGCTGAGGAACTGCAACAACTTGGAACGATCGCTGATGAATTACGTACGATGATGAATGCCGATGAAGGTGAATTAGAGGCATTCATTACCGCAAACATGCAACATTTTGTTCAATTGTGGCCAATGATACAACTCATGTTCGCGCCGACCCTTGCTCGGCCGGGTGATGTTGATCAAGATGATGCACCAGGATATCACTTCGATGAATTCAAACCGTGAGGCTGGACTATGGTTGCAAACATCCAGTCTGCTATTGCCAAATTAAAGCACAAGGATGTTCGACAGCGAAGAAGGGCTGTTCGAATCCTCTTCGATTCCGATGCATACGAGAGCGTAGAAGCCTTCTCCCCACTTCTTGATGACAAAGATGTCTGGTTTCGCAACAAGGCTATTGAGGCGTATCGAAGATGGGCACCAAAACATGCACCACACCTACTTGAGCAACTTGCGCAAAGCAACCAACTCGATGGTCAACGGTGCGTAGCAGCGGTGCTCGAATCCATCACAAAAACGTCTGAGGCTGCAAAACTTGCTCGTTTTTTGTTGGACAGCAACGATGATGTCGTCGTTCGACGTGCAGCACATCAGCTTATCAGCACAAACGAAGCAACTGATTCTGAACTCAAAGCGTTTCTAGAAGCAGAGGATCATGTCGTGCGAACTTACGCCACTGAGGTGAATGAAAATGCCTCAAATCTGCTCGCATCACTTCAAGACACTCATCCAGATGTTCGCAGGCAAGCAGCTTCTTCCCTTCTGCGAATGGAGTTGACCAGTGAAGAGAATACTGCACTACAGGACGCCATCGTTCAAGACGATGCCTTATGGAAACTCGCCGTTCCTATTGCTCTTGAGAATCACTTACCCACCTTGCTTGACCTCATGACATCGAAATCCAATACGCAAAGGAAATTCCTCGTCCAGTCGTTGAAAGATGCAGTAGAAGAGGCGGATGACGAACGACTTCGTACGCTCATTGACGGTGATTGTACCTCCATCGTGGCTCGGTGGCTCGTTGGCCGTAACGATGTGAAAAGTGACACGCTACGCACAGAATTATTGTTTGACGATCGTGTTGACAGCATCGATAAGTCAAGACTTCTTGAGCGATTGTTGCATCGGCAACAGGAACCTGCGATTCAACAACTTGCTGAAAGGCTAATATCGGAATCGAGTGATGAGCTTGTCCTGAGTGCAGCACAGAACCTATACACTGCATAGAACAAGGATTCACCATGACAGGTTCAAACGTCGTCTTTCGAGTTGATGCCACCGAATCCAGTGACCAACGCCTCGATGTGGAAATTGAAGTTGGTGCCCCGTTCACATCCTCTTCATTGAAACTCTCGTTCCCACGCTGGGTTCCTGGTTCCTACTTCTTGCGTGAACCAATTCAACACGTTTCTCATTTGGAAGCAATGGATGGAGAAGGCAACCCCCTCAACGTGGTACGAAAAGATGTTGATTCTATCTTAGTCAAAGACGTTTCATCCCTCAATAAGGTACGCATTCGTTACAAACTGCTCTGTGTTGAAAACACGGTTCGTTCGAATCACCTTGACGAGACACACCTGCACATGATGCCCCCTTTCACATGGTTTCTTCCAACATCTGGAATCGATGCAGATCGTATGAATGAGATCCACACTGTAGAATTCACTTTGCCTTCCGATTGGAATGTATCAACCCAACTCAATTTCCAACGGACATCTCCACATGGCTCTGGACAACGCCATACCTACACGGCAGAGCATAGAGACGCATTGCTTGATGGAATTGCTGAATGCAATACAAACGAGATTCATCAATTCACCGTCGGTGGACGGAATCACTCACTCCATTATTGGGATGCAGGAGGATACAAGCCAAACGAAGTCATGCTGGAGAGGTTCATTCATGACATGAAAAACATCATTGCAGAGCACCATGCATTGTTTGGCCCTATCCACGAACCGTACCATACGATTCTCCATCTCACCGATGGTGGACGCGGCGGCCTGGAACACACAAACTCTCAGACATCCATGGTCCCGAGAACATCGCTTCAACCAGGTCATGTTGAGGATTATCGAGATCTTGTCAGTCTGTTTAGCCACGAATATGTCCACCAATGGAACGTAAAGCGACTTCGACCGAAGATGTTCTTGGATTATGATTTGCAAAGAGAAGTCAATACAGATCTGTTGTGGTGGTTTGAAGGAGCCACGTCATGGATAGGAGACATCATGTGTCTTCGATCAGGTGCGTGGAGTGCAGAGGATTATTTTGCTGACATGAAGCGGAAGCTAAAACGACATCATACGCGTAGCGGATCTTCATGTCAGGCTCTCTGCGAAGCAAGTCATGAAGCGTGGATTCACCTCTATAGAAGCCATGCTTACTCAAGGGAAACACAAATCTCCTACTATCTTGAAGGTGAATTAACGATGTTTGCCCTTGATGCAGAACTCAGGAAACGTTCGAAGGGTGAAAACGGTGTCTGCGATCTGATGAAAGCGTTGTATGAAAAGCACAACATCCACGTCGAAGACAAATCCATGCGTGGCGTACAATACAAGGACATTCGCAAGGCACTCACGGCGATTACCGGGGGACGTAGGCTTGGCGGCTTCCTCGATGATATCACAAAGGAAGCAGGTAACCTCGACCTTGCTAGGGCCTTCTCAATCTTCGGTTTGGACTACAAACCGTCGGATGAACCAAAACGAAAACAGGGAACTGAATCAGTTGTGTGGGAACATTTTGCTCAAGGATGGCTCGGCGTCCACGTTCGTTCTCAAGGAAACAAATTGAAAGTGACAAGTCATATGCAAGATTCTCCAGTTCGAGACCACCTGCAAGTTGGTGACGAAATTGTTGCCATAGATGCGATTCGAGTAACAAAAGCTGAAGAATTGAAATCAACCTTGAAAGGAAAAGTGGGGTCAACGGTTCGAGTGATGTATGCACGAAATTCCGTCATGCACGATGCTACGCTGAATGTTTCCTTGGAACCAAACTATCCGAAGGTTACAACCAGTGAAGGGAATCGTTTGTGGAAGGCTACGATTCGTTCACGTCAGGCTGACTCGGCGTAAGCAGCGAAAGCCGCTCGAGCGACACATGAATTGGCGGCAAGTGATCTGAGATACGGTGCCGTGTTGTTTTTGGTGGATACAAATTCGAGGAAAGCGCCATATCGATGACATCTTGTTTCGTAATGGATTCCAAATTGGAAGCAGGCCATAATTCAAGTTCAACCGAATCGTCTTCCAAATAGTCGATGCAAACGACTGGAATTCGAGCAAGGTCGAGGCGTTGTGCGACTGCATATCGATGGTGACCGTCAAGGATTGTTCCCGTGGCCTTATCCGCAATCAAAGGCTTGGTGAAACCATCCCAACGTAGCGTCATCTCAAGGAGTTTCTCCATATTCCTAGGTTTGATTTCTTCATGTGCTTTGAGCCATTCGACGGGTACCAGGCGCACATCCTCTTCTGCCCAAGACATGCTTCGACCAATTGAATCCACAGGATAATGCTTTGTCTTGTATGAACACGCAGGGTTGGATGTCAGACATGGAACCAGCACGCGGAATGGAAGGACTGCCGCTCCTTCCTTCGCTCTCCGTCATGGTCGAAGAACTACCACAATCCTTGGTAGAGGTCATCGATTGGTTTCACCAAAACAACTCCAATGTTTGGATTGTAGGTGGTGCGATTCGAAACGCATTATTGGGAACGAAGATTCTCGAATTCGATTTAGCAACAACAATGACGCCCGATGATATGAAAGCCTATCCAGATACAATACCTACGGGTGAACGGTACGGTACAATCACATTTCGAAACAGCGGCGATTGCTATGAAGTTACAACACTTCGAACAGAATTCGGATACAACGATGGAAGAAGGCCAGACGAAGTCCAGTGGGGAAATTCTCTGCTTGTTGACCTCTCCCGAAGAGATTTGACAATGAACTCAGTTGCCGTTGATCCTGTGAATCAGGTGTTCTACGACCCATTCGATGGGCATGGTGATTTACAAAATGGACGTATTCGCTCTGTTGGAGATGCAACGAAGCGGTTGTCCGAAGATGCACTACGCATCATGCGTACCTACAGATTCATGGACCAAGGCCAGGCGGGCATTTGGTGGCCTGAACGGCAACTTGCAGATGCACTGCGGGCAACCAAACCCATGCTTGGGCGAATCGCCAGTGAGCGCATTTGGTCCGAATTGAAACGTATCCTCCTTGGACAACATGCATCAGAAATCGTTCAACGTATGGCAGATGATGGGATTTTGAAACAAATTTTGAATCTGGATTGGGAGCAGGACGATCTCCGAATCAAGCTCCTCAATGGGGTTGAGGGAGATGATGTCATCGATCGCTTGATCGTGTTGCTCAGAGACTTCTCTTCCGAGGATTGTGAACAAGTTGCAGCAACGCTTCGATTGAGTGGACAAGAGAAAAAGAGCCTTCTTTTTCGCCAATCAAAATTAGGTCACTTGCCCGAGGATACAGAGTCCAAGATGCGTATCTATGCAGTCGTCATGGGGACATGGGGTAGACAACACCTCGGCATCGAAAGGATGTTTGCACAAACCGATTCTTCGCTTGATTACTCTGAGGACGAAGTTCAACGAAGATTGGATCGATTCTTGAAATTAAACATCGATCTCAACGTGCAACCCTTGGCATCTGGCGAATACATTATGCAACAAACAAATATGCCACATGGGCCCAAACTTGGAGCATTGAAAGCGTGGCTTTTCTATGAACAAGTCGCACGAAATTTGACCACACTGGATGAAATCGATACGCTTCTTTGCACCCTTTCATGGCATTCTGAGGATACATCGCGTTGGCCAAAACTTCAATTCCCCTAACTTGATAGTCCAACCACACGCAGGTGTCTACAGGACGTGAACCAATGTCTGTCAAGCAAGTCCTTCAAGCAAAAATGGAGAAACACATTCAAGAGATGGTCACAACCAATCCGATGATTGGTCAATTGAATACCCAATTCACCAGTTGGCTTCTTGGTTCTGGACTGACGGGTACTGAAATCATCCAAATGATTGATTCAAACATGGATGCTGTCATCCAACCAACAGAACTCTCAAGTGCGCTTCAGCGAACTACTGGGACAGAACCCCCTGGCTGGGTCATCAACGGCCTCATGTCTGTCCTCGACATGGACAAGGACGGAAATGTGACTGTCGCAGACCTTCACACCTATTTCGAAACGATAGGTCTGCCGAGTGGAATTGAAGAAGAGCCAGAACCGGAAGAAGACGAATTCGAGGAACTCGATCAGGAAATAGCGGAAGAAGCTCGCAGACAAGCCGAGGAACTTATCCGTCAGCAAGAGGCTGAAAAACAGCGATTGTTGGAGGAACAGCAAGCAAAAGAGGCTGCTGAACGAGAAGCAGAAGAACAAGCACGAAGAGAGGAAGAGGCTGCGAAAGCCAAACCAGAACCAATCCTCCTCGAAGAGGATGGGAGTCCCGTCGGTCATGCACGTTTTATCGAAATACTCCAAGGTATGAAGCTCAACAGTGAACGCCGCAAAGCGATTGCTCAATCACCCACCCAATCCTGTCAAATCCACATATCATCAATCGAAATGACCCTGATTGGGCAAGAATCGATGAAAAACGGAATGACAATTATTGGTACGCTCCTGGAAAACAGGGACATTGAAGTTGAACTCCAACTACCTTCAGAAGCGAACGAGGAAGTTCAGGCATTCCAATCGAATCACTCCATCGAAGTCGTAGCACGAATCAATGGTTGGAACGTTGGACGAAAACGAGCGATCCTCACGGCGTCCGATTTCCAGTATTCATAGAAGGCTTCGGGCAACAACAATTCGTTGCACTTCTTGTGTTCCTTCATAGATTTGCGTAATTTTGGCATCTCGGAAGAATCGCTCAACTGGGAACTCTTTGGTATAGCCGTACCCACCGTGAACCTGAATCGCACGCTCGGAAACCCACATAGCCGTGTCTCCTGCGTAAAGTTTGGCCATGCTCGCTTCCTTGGTGTGACGTGGCCCGCCGTGTTCGTAGTGCTGTTGTTTTGCCCAAGACGCCTTGTAGACCAAAAGGCGTGCTGCATCGATGCGTGTCGCCATGTCAGCGAGATAGCCCATGATCATCTGGTGATGAGCAATTGGTTTTCCAAACGCCTCTCGCTCGTGGGCGTACTTGAGCGATGCTTCGTATGCTCCTTGGGCAATGCCGAGTGCTTGTGCTGCAATACCGATACGAGAGTTGTCAAGTGCATTCATGGCAATAGGGAAGCCATTTCCAGCACCCTTGATGATGTTCTCAACGGGAACCTTGCAATCCTTGAGGACGAGCGTGCATGTGTCTGAGGAACGAATACCTAGTTTGTCTTCCTTTTTGCCGACAGAAAAGCCCTCAAACGATGAATCGACGATGAAGGCCGTTGTTCCACCGTGCCTCTTTACACCGTAATCTGGATGATCAACATCCTTTGCGAAGAGGACGATGATTTTGGCTTGTGCACCGTTGGTGACCCACATCTTCTCACCATTGAGGATGTAATGTGTTCCATCATCGGATAGTTTTGCTTTGCAGGTCATTGCTGCAGCATCTGTACCTGCTCCCGCTTCAGAAAGTGAGTATGCACCTACTTCGCCTTCTGCGAGCCTAGGCAGATATGTCTCTTTTTGATAATCGTCTCCATGGAGTGCGATGGTCTTCGCACACAATCCAACATGAACGCAGAACATAACTGAGAATGATGGATCAACACGTGCGAGCTCCTCGACGATAATCGATTCAGAGATATCATCGACTGGCATTCCGCCATACTGCTCGGGTACAGTGACCCCCTGCAGCCCCAGTTCGAGGAATTGTTGCCATTCCTCTGATGGAGGGGTTTGCGTTTGGTCTCTGTGTTCAACTGTTGGCGCAAGAACTGTTTCTGCGAAATCGCGCACCATCTCTCGAATCATGTCTTGTTCATCGGTTGTTTTGAAGTCCAAACTCTCACCATATGCGCCTAGGTAGGGCCCTCACTTAATGGATGTGCTATGGCCACGTCACCACGAATCTAGCGATGGTTCATATAGGAGTTGTTTGAGCCGCGTACAGGTGAAATGACTTGGATGAAGAGGTCGTTGAATTTAATATCGCACACAATCGAAAGTACTCAATTGACCATCTCTGGTACCAAGAGAAGGATGATGAGAAAATCATGGTCGGCATCAGTGAATTCATGGGCGTCGAGATTGGAGAAGTTCTCCGAGTCATCCTTCCGCAAGCAGAAACCATGGTCGATGAGGGTCAAGACATGTTCTCTCTTTGGACAGGCGATGAGAAAATAGCCTTCACTGCACCGTTCTCAGGAACCATTACGGAAGTCAACGGAGAAGTCGAGATCAACCCAGACCTCGTCAATGAGTCTGCTTACGATCTTGGCTGGATTCTGGTTCTCCAACCGTTCCAGTTCGACATGGAGAATCTACTCGAACCTGACGAATATGTCGAGTATCTCTCCGAACTTTGATGCAACGAAGTGGAACCATGTCAAATCCATTGCAGCGATTGAAGGAATCACTTCTGGCTGCACCCATTATCTGGAAAGGCGACTATCCATATTTCATTCACCCTTTGACCGATGGCGTACCTCGTCTCGAACCTTCGGTCCTCACCGCCGTAGTTGAACTGATTGAAAACGCTGTACACTGGGAGTCGATTGACCTGGTATTAGGTATCGAAGCCATGGGGCTTCCCTTGACAAGCCCTCTTTCAATGAGAAACAACCGTCCGCAAGTTGTAGTTAGGAAGCGTTCTTATGGACTCGAGGGCGAACTTGCCATCGATCAATCTACAGGCTATTCCAAAGGTGCGATGTTCCTCAACGACATCAAAGAGGGCGAACGCATACTTGTTGTCGACGATGTATTGTCCACGGGCGGAACGCTCGATGCCATCATCAATGGTATCGAATCCCTCGGTGCGATAATTGAAGCGATCATTGTGGTTGTCGAAAAGGGGCCTGGATTGTCCCAACTGCAAGAAAAATATCCGCACATTGAAATTTCATCCATTGTTCGACTCCAAATGGAAGAAGGCAAGGTTGTCCTTCTTGATGAGGTGATATAATGGATTTGGACAGACACGATTTTCAACTTGAGGAACTCATTGAGCGCATACAGAAAAATGACAACCGTCTCGTTGCGCTTCAAGTTCCTGAAGGATTGAAGATGCAAGCACTTGAAATGATGGATGAAATTGAATCTGGCTCTGGAGCAAAGGTTGTTTTGGCCGCCGATCCATGTTACGGAGCATGTGATTTGGTCCATGATAAAATGAAGATGATGGGTGTAGAGCTCGTTGCCCATATGGGGCATTCGCAGATGAACATCGATTCAGGTATGCCTACGCAGTTCATCGATGTCACCTACGATGGGGATCCCGAACTTGCACCTGTGATTCCCATGCTCAATGCCCATTTGGAAATCGCAAAAAAGAGGATGACTGAGCAATCAACCGGCGGTTTGACTGAGGAAGAAGCACAAGAACGCTTCATGGATGCGGTTGGACGCATGACTCCTCTGAAAGACACCAAACTCGGATTGGTTGGAAGCATCCAACACTTGCACCTTCTACCAGAATTTCACGACCGCTTGGAACAGGCTGGGTTTGACGTGACGATTCCGATGGGGGGTGCACGACTCACCTTCCCTGGCCAAGTTTTGGGTTGCAATTATTCTGGTGATGACGACACCATTGGACACTACCTTTTCCTTGGAAGTGGAGATTTTCATCCAATTGGATTGGTCCTCCATACAGGGAAACCACTTGCCATGCTTGATCCATATTCTGGTGATGCCATCGAGATGTCATTCGAGCGAATTGAACGGATTCTACGTCAACGTTTTGGATTGATTATGTCGTCAATGGATGCTGAAAAGTTTGGCATTCTTATCGGTGAGAAACCAGGTCAAATGCGACGAACACTCGCTCTTCGAATGAAGCGCTTGTTGGAAAAGCATGGAAAGAAGGGGTACCTCTTGGCTCTCGAACACGTTGGACCTGAATTGATTGATTTCTATCCTGTGGATGCTTTTGTTAACACAGCATGTCCTCGTATTGCCATAGATGATGCTGTCAAGTACGCCAAACCTTTGATTACGCCATTCGAACTCGAAGTTGCACTCGGCGAAAAGAAGTGGGAACTCGGATATCAGTTCGATGAAATCCCCTGAACAACGCTTAATTTTTGGTTGGAAAAGAGCGAGTGTTCAAGAACGGTTGGCATCAAGATGCAACCAGCATGAGCGACTATCTCGACCGAATCGGTTCAGGATTTATCCTCCTGAACCCTGATCCTCTGGACTTTGACTACATTCCAGAGGCGATGGTAGGGCGAGAAAGCATTCAACAAACTCTTGCAGGAAAATTTCATTCCATCGCTCATCCTAATGGGAGTGCAAATGTGGTCATCACTGGTCCAGTGGGAAGTGGAAAAACGCTTCTTGCTCGAACATTCTGCCGTGATATTGAACACCACCTACGGAACAAGCGACCGATAAAAAGCGTTCACATCAACTGTCGAAATGCGACAACAAACGTCCGAGTTGCCCAACGTATTGTTCAGTCCCTCGATCCTGGTCATCCAGATCGTGGGCTTTCGATGGGTGAATTGTTGAGCAGTCTGAGAAAACTATTGAGAAACAACGGACGACATTTGATCATCGTCTTGGACGAAGTCGATCATTTGTTGCGGAAATCTGGAAACGACCTTATCTATCAATTGCTTCGGATAGATGAGGATCAAGACGGAAGTGGTACGCTATCTCTCATTCTCATTAGCCAAGAGCAAGTGCTTGATGTTCTCGAAAACGCTGTCATTTCCAGGTTTGGCCACACCAACCATTTGCCTATACCGCCTTACGACATGAAAGGACTTCTTGCGATTGCACGACAGCGTGCTGAAGCTGCACTCAATCCCAAATCATGGGATGAAGAACTGCTCAAGCTTATCGCTACGTCTGCGGCTCCCTCCGGTGATGCCAGACAGGTGATTGAACTGCTTGGTGCTGCTGTTGAACATGCTGAATCCGATGGACAAAAGAGCATCCTTCCTGAACACGTTCAGACCAAGGCTCGCGATGTCCCCCAGGTTATGCCAGAGGATGTTCTCGATGAGTTATCTGGCCACTCGATGTTGGTCCTCCTCGGCGTTTGCCGACGTTTGCGGAAGGCTGAATTCATGACCAGCAAAGACGTCGAGTCAATTTATGCTGTGGTTTGCGAAGAGTACGAAGTGAAGCCACGTAGCCATACAACCGTCTGGAAATTCCTCAAGCACATCGAGAGTTTGAACATCATCGCCACCCGTGTCGATACGGTAGGTGAAGGACGTGGACGAACAACTCACATCTCTATGCCACACGCTCTCCCAGTGGATGTTGCTGCGCGAATTGAAGGTCGTGTTGCTCGGAAACTGAAACGATGAAGAACAAATAGCATGCGGTGAGGCTAAATAGGGGTCGTTTGTCGCTAGGTTGCTAGAGGAATGCATCATGGCTGATGGAAATTCATTTGTTGCAGTGGTCAACGATACCACAACGAAGTTGACTCGTACCACCAAGAACGGTAAGGAGAAGACATACTCCCCGTCGTACAAGACCGTCATTGCTGGAAACAATCACGCTCAATTGCTCGGTAAGAAAATCGGCGATGTCATCGATGGAATCTTCGTCGGCGAAGGCGAATCCACTCTCACAGGGTACAAACTCGAAATCACTGGTGGTTCAGACAAGACTGGAACGCCAATGCGCCGTGATCTTGACGGTGGTTCCCGTCAGGCCATCCTCGTCACCGCTTCGACTGGTTTCAAGGGACACAGCCTCGTCTCCAAGACCAAGAAAGGTGAGAAGAAGCGATTCCGTTACAAGCCAGAAGGTATGCGAAAGCGACGTGTCTTCCGTGGAAACACAATTACACAAGACACACGTCAAATCAATCTCAAAGTTGTCGACGCTGGAAACATCGGCCTTGACAAGTTGCTCGGTGAGGAAGAAGCTGCAGCGGAGTGAAACCCGAGAGGGTTGAATCGATGAACAAGGAGGAAGGGAAGCATGGCACGAACCCTTCCATCCCAACCTGAAGTCAATATTGGTCTCGTCGGCCACGTTGACCATGGGAAAACAACACTCACTCAAGCACTCTCTGGCGTCTGGACTGACACACACTCCGAAGAACGGCGCCGTGGAATCTCCATCAAACTCGGGTATGCCGATACGGCATTTTACAAGACTGAATCAGACCAGTATTATGCCACTGGACGTCACCCTGAAGGAGGGAAAGATGTCGATTCTGAACTTCAACGCGTTGTATCCTTCGTTGACGCTCCCGGTCACGAGACCTTGATGGCGATTATGATTACTGGAGCATCCATAATGGATGGAGCCATGTTGATGGTGGCTGCGAACGAAACCTGTCCTCAACCTCAAACTCGAGAACACTTGATGGCACTCGAAATTGCTGGCATCAAGAACATTGTTATCGTCCAAAATAAAATTGATCTCGTCTCAAGAGAGCGGGCCATGGAATCATACAACGAGATCAAGACCTTCCTCAAGGGAACCATTGCAGAGGAGGCGCCTGTTATTCCAGTTTCAGCCCATCATGATGTCAACTTGGACATTCTGATTGAAGCGATTGAAAGGACCATTCCTACACCAAATCGAGATGCAGATGAAAGAGCTGTCATGCATATTGCCCGCTCATTCGACGTCAATCGCCCGGGCACTCGGCCTACGAAATTGACCGGAGGAGTCATTGGAGGCTCGATTACCGAGGGCACCTTCCGAGAGGGTGATGAAATCATCATCGGACCAGGACGCAAGATTGAGAACGGAAACAAATCCCACTGGGAGCCTATTGAAACGACCATCACAAGCATGCAAGGTGGCGGTGGAAAGCGTGAGCAAATGACTGCAGGGGGTCTGTGTGGTTTTGGAACACTGCTTGACCCATCCATCACAACCGCCGACAATCTCTCAGGCCAAGTTCTGGCCAAGAAGGGTGAACTTCCTGAAGTCAGAACGGAATGCTCAATTCAAGTCAATTTGATGAAGAACATGGTCGCTGGCGATGGAGAAGCGCCTGAGACAATTCACCCGTTGCGAAACAACGAGATGTTGATGGTCAATGTTGCGACGTCAACATCGGTTGGTATTGTCAAAGGTGTCGAGAAGAACAACGCTAAGCTGCATTTGCGCCTTCCAATCTGCGCAGATCAAGGGCAACGCGTGTCGCTCTCACGTCGTGTTGGAGCACGATGGCGCCTCATCGGTCATGGAACCATTCAATGAGGTGAATGCATGGGCGAAGTGCTCATTGATGCATGCGGTTGGGTCGCACTCGTTGATGGATCCTTCAACATCGACACAGCGCTCTCAAATCTGGTAGGGCCGCCACAATTCATCCTCATCGATTTGGTTCAACAAGAACTTGAGGAGATTGACGCAACCCGTCCACGCGGAAAAAAACTGATGCTTGACCTCTTAATGCAGAGATCTACACGTGTCGATCATCCAACCATGCACACAGACGATGCACTCCTTGAAGTAGCACTTGAACGGGGAGCCCCGCTACTCACAGTTGATGCCAATCTTAAGAAAAGAGCTCTCGATAATTCTGTTGGAATCCTAGAAGTTGTTAAAGGTAAGAACATCAGATTGGTCAATGGTCTATAGAGATTGGACTGCTGAAATATTAAACCTGCTTTGAAAGATTAATAAATTAAATTCTATATTCTCAATAAAACGTAGGTGGAGTTATTATATACGCCCATTTTTCTAATAACTCCATGGCAGTGAAAATGAGTCACCAGATGAGCAACGAGCAACGATCGCTTCGAACCAAATTGATTCATCTTGGTGCGAACGAAAACACTGCAAGTGTACTGCTCTGTCTACACCACCACGGGGCCTCGACCTCGAAAGACTTGCAATGCCATTGCAACATTCGACAACCGGATGTAAGTATGGCAATTGCCGAATTACGTGAAATGAACCTTGTTCATTTTTCTCCACGGACAGAAGCCTCACGTGGCCGTCCTGCTCACATCTATCGCCTTCGTATGAGCCTTGAACAATCGATTCAGCCTTTCGTCAAGCAAGCAAGGAAACGAGCCAAAGAAATTCTCAACGATGTTGATGCAATTAGCGAGTTGGTCTCGAAAGTCGAGCCACACCAAAACCGAGAATTCACGGCAGCGTAAACAAGACATCATCTCCATGCCCATCAAGCAGACGGAGTTTGACGCCTGCATCAATCCAAGCATGGGCGTAATTGATTGCTCCGAAGGCACGAATAAGATCTCCTTGCTCCATGAAGTACTGTGCATCATTCGCATAGTCATCAGCCATCGAAAGCAAGGTGTTGAGCATTGATTCTTGTTCTGGCGTCGACGCAAGAGGTGTGGCTTTCGCCCGAGCCTTCTCTGTAATGGATAGATAATGCTTCACGCGTTCAAGTGTGAGGGTTTCATCAGGATTCAGTTGAATCACCACCCTTTTGCCTTCGCAAGAGCCGCTGGACATCCTCTTTCCTACCCAACGCTTCGTAGAGTTCAATGGCTCGAGACAAGCGTCCTTCATCTTCCGCAGTGAGTGCTCGCTGGAACAATTGACGACGCTCTTCCCATGAACGGGCTAGTTTAGCATCTGCTGCTTCCTTTCGTCGATGGCGTCGCTGTTCCTCTGCTAGATGAGGAGCTAACCAGCGTCGAATCAACCCATCACGACGACATGTGACCATTGAATCACGTCCAAGATTGATCAGCATATCTCCGAGTTTCATGCCTTCTCCGACCTTGGTTTCACCGGTTTCAGTGCTCATATGGTCCAAATGCCCTTCAATGCCGAGCACCCACCAGCCATCACCAGCGCGAGTTGCAACAAGTGGCTCAAGCGATTCAATTTCGATGCGGTCAATCGAATCCCAACCGTAGGGATGTGGAATTCCGTCCCATAACTGCCCATCTGCGGATTGAAGAAGCATGTGACCCTCATTGAGATGAGAAACCCAACTCCATACGGTCGTATCAACGACTCGACGTTTGTCTTGTTGAGCGATTTGACCACAATACACGACTCCGCTTGCATCCTGCCAAAGCAAATGCTCACGGTCAAGCCATCCAATGAGTCGACGAACAACACCCGAATGCATGCGCCGTATTCCAACACCATTTGCATCAAAAAGGTGCAGGTTACCATCCCGTCCAGACAAGACCCATCCGCCACCAGGACGGTTGAGAAGTTGCAAAAAGCCCCCAGGACATGAACGGCCTTCATGGACCATTGAGCCATCAACTGTGTTGAGTAGATAGAAGGCGTGAGCAGCCAAGACCCCAATCCTCCCATCTGCGTTGCAAATAGCATGAACCTTGAATGGCATACTTCGCTCCCATTGAACCTTGTTTGACTCATCAAACAAGACCAATTCAAGGCCATAAGCAACACAAAGATGCCCATTGACCGATTCAATCGCACTCACTCTTGACGGTGCTTGCCAAGACCAACTTACCGACCATGTCATCATTCATCACCTCCAACAATACCCCAAGCAATCAATTGGGCTAACGCACTCCTCGTCAGACCAAACATCCTTGATCGACCAACCATTCGAGCATGTAGGATTCCAGCCTTATGCAGACGGTTGCAGATTTGAGAAAGACGAGCTCGTTTGATGGAAAGGCGCTCAAGCAGTGCGGCATCTGATGGAGAAATCGTCCGACCCTTTGCTTCGGCAACGACAATCGATTCAGATGCAGAAAGTGAACTAAGTACTGCGATACTGAGCACATGCTCTTCCTTCTCTGTCAAACGTGGTCTCGAGATCGCACGGAGTTGATCAACGAGATCTTGATTCCCCTCCAATCCCGTTCTTGAGGATTGCAAAACCTGTGTCAACAGATGCGTGAACGTTTCGATGGCATTCATATCGAGATGAGGCGGCTCGGGCATGTGAATTTCATTTGATTGAACCGAATCCAATGGCTCGTCATAGAACGATTGAGCTTCTTCGATTTCAATTGAATCGACTTCCTTGACTTCATCATCCAAGACAGGTGTGGGCTCCTCTGCAGACCAAAATGCAGTACCTTGATCGGTTTCCCTGAACTGGCCTTCAGGAACGGAACTCTTGTCCTCTATTGCGATAATGTTTCGATTTCGCAATCCTCCAAAAGCACCAACGAAGGGGAGGCTGCGTTCTGTGACATAGGAATCATCTGTAGTCTCCTCTGATTCTGCCTCAGGCTGTTTCATCGGTTCATCTTCATATTCCTCATCAGGAATTTCGATAGGTTCATCGAGTTTTTCGAAATCAAGATCAAAGCCACTTGCTTCAGTCATTCCTGGTGTTTGCTCCCATGCCTCCTCTGCCAACTCATCGTCTGATGTTTGAATCTCATCAGCTGGGATTGAAACGTCCTCAACAATTTCTGGCGACGAAACGACTTCAGGTGATGGTTCTTCCACAGGGGGCTCATAGGTAGGCTGTGACAATCGACTGCTTGACGTATCTTGGACCCCTGAAACAGCGTTTCGAAGAACTCGAATCAAAGCACCTGGTTGTCCACTTTGACTCAATTGAAGAAGTCGTTTTGCATCCTCAGTTGACATTTGATATGGTTGAGTAGACACTTTTGCGATGCGCCTTTCAACCATGGCCTTGATTCCATCTTGTTCCAATTCTGGCATTGTTCGTAGTTCAAAGCGTTGAAGCAATTGTTCAGAGATCAGGGATTGTTGCTGAGGATTGATAGCGATAATGATCAATGCAGGTAGACTCTCAAAAAAGTGAAGAGATGAGCGTAGACATGCTTCTAGAGAGGAAAAATCGGCCATATCTGCATCAATGGTGATGAGAGGTAGCATTTGCCGTGAATCATGGACCATACGACGCAATTCACGGTTTAACTTCGAGTAATCATGAGGTGGTGAACCATCAATGAGTTGCGCATACATATCTTTGAGCAGTTCAACACCTGGTTCAGAGAATGCAATCCTGTCAATCTTCAAGTGGAGATTCGTTTTTGAACTCAAACATTGCATAAACGATGTTTTTCCAGAGCCAAACTCCCCCACGAGAAGGATACGATTTGCAGATTTGAAGGTGATTTTTCGCTCGAGTTCATCAAACAAGGAATGGCGCCCCACCAATAAATCGATTTCATCCTTGTCTAATGGACTGGAGGAAAATGGGTCTTCGCTTAGTGAGGGAAAACCAAAATCGATCGTGTTTCCATGCATAGCCGACCAACTTTGACCAAGTATATGATATTTCACAGGCTTGAAGCGATTCAGCGACGTGTTATGAAACGTTAATCGATAAGCCAAGCAGGCGTATAGTCATAGATTAACGCAAGGTTAACGCAAAAATAACGCGTTAATAGAAGCGTTAAACGCGTTAAAAACATCCGATTGGTTCATGCATCTCATATCCCTCGGTCGTTTCGAGGAGAACTCATGCCAGTGGACAATAGCCGCCTCAAAGGCTTCTACAAACTTGATGTCGAGCAACGCCGGCAAATGGTTGCCGAACTTGCAAATCTGAGTGAAGAGCAGGTCGCAGCTTTGGCTGCAAATGGAGAACTGGATGATGCTTCAGCCGATCGGATGATAGAGAATGTCATCGGAACCATGTCGCTTCCTGTGGGCGTTGCCACTAATTTCATCGTCGACAAAAAGCACTACATCGTCCCATTTTGCCTTGAAGAGTCGAGTGTTGTAGCCGCGGCATCAAACATGGCTAAACGCTGCCACGCAAAAGGTGGATTTACCTCAAACAATGATGGTCCGATGATGATCGCTCAAATACAACTCCTTGATGTAAAGGACCATCAGGCAGCAATTCAGAGAATTGATGAATGTAAAACTCAATTGATGAATCTTGCAAACAGCCTTCCATCGACGATGATACGTCTTGGAGGAGGTTGTAAGGACATAACAACTCGCTCACTTGAGACATTGTCTGGGCCAATGCTCATCGTTCACATCCACGTAGACTGTCGTGATGCGATGGGCGCCAATGCTGTGAATACGATGGCAGAACTATTGGCGCCTGAATTGGAGAGCATCACATCCGGTCGTTCACTTTTGAGGATTCTTTCAAACCTCGCTACGCAACGACTTGCACGAGTTTCAGCAACATTTACTCCTGAAGAGATGAGCAATATGGGCGATGTGGACGATGGAAAGAAAATCATCGAAGGAATCCTTGAAGCACATCACTTCGCCATGGCAGATCCTTACAGGGCTGCAACTCACAACAAAGGCGTCATGAATGGAATCTCTGCCGTAGCCGTAGCCTGTGGCCAAGATTGGCGTGCTGTAGAAGCAGGATGTCATGCATACGTTGCTTACCATCATGGGCGCTACAGTTCAATGACGCACTGGGAGAAGGATGCGGAAGGAAACCTACTCGGTACAATTGAGACACCTATGGCTGTTGGAATCGTAGGAGGGGCTTCGAAAGTACATCCTGTCGCTCGGGCAAATCTCGAAATTCTAGGTGTTGAGTCTGCCCAAGAGTTGGCTTCAATCATGGCTGCAGCAGGTCTTGCGCAGAATCTAGGCGCATTGCGAGCCTTAGCAACAAGTGGGATTCAGAAAGGGCACATGCGTCTTCATGCCAAAAACATGGCAGTGAGTGCTGGAGCCATTGGCGAAGAAATTGAGAAAGTTGCTCAACGATTGATTGCAGAAGAAGGGCCAAAAACGCAAACAAGAGTTGCTGAAATCCTCGAAGAGATGAGAGAATAATCACTCTTCTTCAAGCGGTAATGTCGCTTGGATGAGTCCATCTTCGCCTACATCTTTCAATGCCTCAGAATCCATTCCATCGAACAATCCTGCCTCAGAGACCTGTTCTCTGAACCATTTCCGTACTTTTCGAAGATCCGTATGAGGGCATCCAAATGCCTCAGAGAATCGCCTGGTTGTTGTCAAACGTCGTGTGTTACCATCTCTCCTTCGCATAATCATCCCATACTGAGAGAGCTCACGTACGTAATCGTAGGCCTTCTGACCGAGAAGTTCAACGAGACGCGATTGAGGCATAGGCTGGTGATAGGCAATCAATGCCGCCGCTTTGAGGAGTTTCTTTGGCATTTCCGTCTTGGTTTCTTTTGGCAAGTGTTCCGCAACATTTGGGCGTACTTCCATGGCCCATTTCCCGCCGATCTCTACGATTCTTAAGGCTCCACTTCGACGTCGTTTTATCGTGCCTTGAAGAGAAGTAAGAGCCTCAATAATTTCTTCCTCTTCATATCCAAGCGATTCAGAGAGTTCCTTGATTGAAAGAGACTTACCAGAACCAAATAAGGTAGCCTCAAGGAGCGTTTCTAATTCTAGTTCAGACATCTTCTCACCTACTCGACCAACCATTCGTGATCGCTTAATTCCATGGCGACTTTTTGCTGTTCTTCTTCAAGCTTCAACCTCGCCTTTTCTTCTGCAAGACGTGCCTTTTCAGCACGCTCTTGAAGACGTTCTGCATGTAATTCGGAACCAGTCTTGGAATCATCACGTGCAATCTGCGCCTCTTCATCAGCTTCGAGCGTCGCAGCGAGAACATCCTCAAAGGTCGACAATTGTGGCCAAAGGTCCTCAATCATAATGACATCATTGAGGTTGTTTCCTTGTGTAATCGAAGCCATTCCCTTGTGCGTAAGGAACAACCCTGCGATGAAGGAACTAACGCGAGCATCGTCATCGTATCCTTCAGGGATGGTACCAAAAGCGGATTCTAGGATTGGCACGAGCGTTTGGATAACAGATTTGAGTGGTACATTTTTGCTTCCCATCGCTTGGGTCGTTTGACGCAAGGCGTTCCAACAACGCTCAATGTCTCCATCAAGATCTTCGTTGTGCATTCTACCGCCAACGTTTGAAATCATCTCTTCAACTTCAATGGCATGAGCGATGCGGTTCTTTTCTCGTAACTTCTGTGCATCTGCATCATCAGCGGCATCTTTCAGTGCTGAAAGCAATTCACCGAGGGTCACGGGCCGTCCCTCTTCACGCCGAACACGTTCATCAAAGAGATTCTCTAAGACGTCGTCAGCATCTCCTTGCAACACCGTGTTTGTGAAATGAAACTCGTGATCATCGTATTCCGCTTCCCATCCAAAATCAAAACTCGTATCCCAATCATCCTCGCCATCTTGATACTGAATTCGATCAAAGAGGTGCGCAGCCTGATAGTTCAGAACTTCCCAAGCCATGCGGATGAGGCGCCCACAAGCAGGCAAATCCAACTGACTTGCCTGTGATTTGACCCGCTTCATAAATTGTCGCAGAAACGACGTCAAATCGATGTTCCAGGCATCAAGGCCTTCGCTACTTACGAGGGAGAGGACGAGAGCAACACTCCTGTCAAATGGGTCCTCAAGTGTCTGATGCTCCGCTTCTTCGGTTTGAGCAATCATGAGGATACGGTCTGCATAAGCGTTGATTCCTTCGATGTCGTCGTCCCCGCTTTGCAGGAGTTGATCGATAACATCTTGCCGCAAAAACCACTGGTCGAGTCCTTGCTGCATCATTTCAAACACCTCATTCATTCAACTCAATGCTCTCTTCAGAAGCTTCTCCAGTAGATTCATCCAACTCAGATATGGCGTTCGCCAGTGCCGTTCGTTCCTCAATGTCCTCATTGGTTTCAGCCGTTCGCTCGGCCAGCGAAGTCATGCTCTCGTCATCTTTCATGTGTTTCAACAATCCACCAAGGCTCTGTGGTGCTGGAAGTGCATCTGGAACCAAAGGCATCTCTGCAAGTGTTTCTCGCTCTTCCTTGGCACGTTGTTCGTTCTTCGCTGCAGCGGATTCTGCTTCTTTGAGTGCTTGTTCACCAAGAGCGATGGCTTGCTCTTGGTCAAAGTCAATGATTCGACGACTGCAACCGTCACCACCGTGGGTAATTCCAATGTGATGGTCGGCCAGTTGCAGAGAGACCTTCCGCAATGTAACCATGATGAATTGAGCCGCCTTGCTCCGCTCTCGACACATCTTTGCAATGCATTCAGCATTGACACTGTCGAGGTTTTGATCAACCTCATCGAAGTAATAGAACGGACTTGGGTCGTAGTCTTGAATCGCGAAGATGAGGGCAAGTGCTGCAACCGATTGCTCTCCACCAGACAATTGATGTCGAGTTACGTTCGAAGACTTACCTTTGGGTTGGGCCCAGAGCTCAAGACCTCCCTTGAAAGGCTCTTCCTTATTCTCGAGATAGAGTTCTCCGCGACCACCATTGCTGAGGGATTTGTAGACTTTCTTGAAATTCTCATTGACTTTTTCAAGCACATTGATCAGGCGCACCTTTCGTTGCTCTTCGAGGCGTTCTGCAACATCGATGAGGTGCTTCTTTCGTTCTTGGAGCTTCTTGAAATCCCCAGCCATTTCTGCAAGACGTTGCTCAACAGCATCGTATTGTTCAATGGCCCGCATGTTGACGGCTCCGAATTCTTCGAGTCGGCGCTCAAGGCGTCGAATACGGCGGTCGATATCGGCAACAGAGTCGAGTACGGTACCATCCTCTGCAGGTTGAATGCCAATGGACCCCATTTCCATCTCAACATCGTACAATTCCTTCCGCTTTGCCTGGATGGTTCGCTCAAGTTCAATCGACAGCGTTCGATGACTGCGTGCCTGATTGGCTTTCTGGGTCAACGTTGAATTGAGACTGGCTCGCTCTTCGACGAGTTCGATGCGCTCATCCTCAAGACCCTTGTTTTCCTCAAGGAATTGCGCTCGTTCGGCCTCCTTTTCAGCAAGAATCGTCTCATTCTGTTGAACATCACGCTTGAGCGTGGCGACGTTTTCAGTGCGTTCATCGACAGCACGATCGATCTGTTCTAAGCGTTCTTTTTCGCTTGCAACCGTCGAAGTGAGTAATGTCTTACGTTCTGAAATCGAGTGCAAAGAAACCTCAGCATTGGAACGCATGCCTTCAGCTTGCGTGCGTTTGACTGTGCATTCGTGAAGACGATCTTTGAGGTGCTGCGGGCTCGCGTCCTCAAGTGCTGACTGAGCACTTGCTCTGAGGACCTCCCCATCTGCAACCTTCGATTCTGCCTCATCGAGAGCTTCCAACTGTGAACTTGCCAATCCTTCAAGGCGTTGCAAATCTTCTTTCAAGGCTTGGACTTCTCCGATATTCTTCGAGTGAGCCTTCTTGAACGTCGTCACTTCTGCTCGAAGTGTTTCTCTTCGAATTGCTCCGTCTTCATTGGCCAATTCGTTGATCTGTTGTCGTAGTGAACGCTGTTCTTTACGAACATCAGCAAGTGCTGCTGAAACCGTATCCGACATCAAGCGAAGACGGTCTATTTCCGCACTCAAGCGTTCAACCTCCTTTGCTCCAGCAATTCCGCCTCCAAAGCTGACGGACATGCGTTGGCGAGAACCGCCAACCATCGCACCTCCAGCCTCTGTCACATCACCACGCATGGTAACGAGACGAACACCACCCATGTTCTGACGGGCAATATCCATACTTTGAACAATCAACGTGTTGCGTAATGCAAACTTGATGGCCGTGTCGATTCGCGGATCGTACTCAAGCAATTCATAGGCGAAACCGATGACGCCTGGCTTTCTAGCAACCATCATTGCCTTTCCACCAGCACGGCTCGTCGAGAGTTTATTCAACGGAAGGAACGTTGCTCGACCTGCTTTTCGTTGTGCTAGCCAACGTATCGCTTCTGCAGCCACCTCATCCGAATCAACAACAACCGAGGTCATTGCTCCGCCGAATGCGGTAGCAAGTGCAGTTTCATGTTCCGAATCAATCGGAGCGCACAACTCGGCAATCGTACCAATGATTCCCCTTATCTCACCACGGTCACGAGCGCCAAGAATCGCCGCAGCTCCTCCAGCCATACCCTTCGAATTTGATTTGTTCTCCAATTCTGCTCGTGCAGAACGAAGCTGTCGTTCAGTCTCAGTCATTTTCTTCTCAACGGCTGCAGACTCTTCGAGGAGACGTGATTCAGCACGTTCTGCGTCGAGAATCTCTTGTGTTAACGAAGAACGGTCGACCTTTTTTCCTGCAGATGCTTCTTTGAACTCAGCTTCCTTTTCTTCAAGTTCCAGTCGGGATTCCTCAGCCGTTTCTTGCGCCTTTGCGAGGTTTGCTTCAACGAGTTCTGCTTGGGCTGCAGTTCTGTCGACATCAGATTGTGCGGAAGCAACGGCCTGCTTTGCTGTCTCAAGTTGTTGGATAGCGTCGCTCAAGGCTCGATTAAGTTCGGCGTGATTCTTTCCTGAGCCCTCGAGAAGAGCCCTAACCTTGTCTTCCTCAGTCTGGGCTTCTTCCAAGAGTCTTTGCGCTTCAGCCATTTGTGCTTTGCTTGATTGTACCTCTTCAAGGAGTGCTGCCAAAGCGGCTTCTGCTTCTTTGTAGCGATCAAGCAC
This sequence comes from Candidatus Poseidoniales archaeon, assembly GCA_038105035.1. Taxonomy (GTDB): domain Archaea; phylum Thermoplasmatota; class Poseidoniia; order Poseidoniales; family Poseidoniaceae; genus MGIIa-L2. The sequence goes on from JAYOBT010000008.1 coordinate 42,670, forward strand.
CTGTTCACGCTCTTGAGCATCATCGATGTTCGCCTGCACTGAATCTTCGATTCGATCTTTGTCACGATCAATTTGAACTCGCAGATCATGGATTGCTTGGGATAAGCCATCGCCTTCATCGCCGAGGAGTGCATCGATTTGTTTCTGAATCTCTCCAATTCGATCATCGAGTTCAACCAACTTTCTGCTCCCAGTTTTGACCTGTTCTTCAAGCGTTGTTGCTTCCTCAACGAAGCGTAATTGTTCAGCGATTTGGTGTTCCAACTCCATCCCTAGACTTGCGAACATGGCCTGGTAGCGTTGAGAACGGGACGTAAGAAGTTCATCCGTGATTGATTGAGCTTTCATGGCCACTTTGCGTTCTTGTTCAAGTTCCTTGAGACGTGCTTGTTGCTCTTCTTCAAGCATACCAATTCTTTCGATGTAAGAGTCAACGCTTTCTTTTTGTTTCTTGGCTTTCCGAATCTCGTCATCGTATGAGGTTACACCTGCAACGCCATCAAGCACCTTGCGGCGTTCAATCGGCGTCATTCGTGCCAGCCCGGTTACGTCGCCTTGGAGAACAATGTTGTAGCCGTCTGGGCGAGCGTTTGCAGCATTGAGAAGGCGATGAAAGGACTTCTGTGAAGATTCCTCACCATCGAGCAAGTAACTGGAAACCACGTTATCTGAAGCAGTGAGACGTATTGAACGGGTCATTCTCACCTCATCGCTTTCAATTGGTAATCGACGGCGACCACTGGAGAGCACTGGATTTCCAAAAACGAGAGTTACGGTACAACCTCGAGCGGGTTTGTAGCCTTCTGCACCGTTGAAAATCAGTTGCTTAGTGTTCTGCGCACGTATGGTGCGTGTCGATTTTGGACCAAGAACAAACTGAATGGCGTCTCCACAATTGGACTTCCCTGACCCGTTTGGACCAGTGATTGCAGAGAAACCCCGATCAAGAGGGATGACCACTTCTCCACGGAATGATTTGAAATTCTCCATCTCCAGTGCCTTTAGAAACATCCCAATCCCCGTTCGGTCAAACTTGACCTTAGGTCAATCACCGCACATCGAGGACATTTAAACAATCGGTTGATTATGCGTCGGAGCATCTCGTTTTTGGGGTCAAAAAAGAACGCCGATTTGCTCAAACAACGCCTGTCATTCGACACTCTTTGCAACCGCCACCTTTGCAGTATGGACAAGTAGCTCGAATTTTGGGTGAATTGCGTGTTCGAAACGGCACCAGTTGAGCGTCCCGATCGAGCAAGCGGCTACGGCGAGCGACCCCCTCCCTTGATGCCGACATTGAACGTGCTTTTTCATTGAACACCTCTTGAACTCGGCGCTCTTTCTCACGGCTGTGTTCCAATCTTTGATAATTTTCTTCAAACTCAGAGAGTTCGTATTTCGGACCTCGAATCAAAAGCGTACCAGCGATTGCGAAGAGAATCTGCACCATCCATGGCTCGAAAGGTAAGGGGATCACATCGGCGATGCTCTCCGAATTCGCTGATGTTGGTAGCCACTGAAGACGATCGAGTATCGCTAACCCGAACAAAACGATTCCTGAGGTGAACATCACACGTCGAATGCGCTTTGCAAGACGTGGGTCTGAAGGCATCCTAAATCGCCCGGCTGTAACGATCAAGATTCCCCAAAACAACAGAAGAATATCTGCCGTGCCCCATGTTCCTTTCTCACTCAAGCAAAAGGCAGTACCCGTTTCTTGGATTTCTTTCTCCATTTCAGGGATTGTGCACCCAGGATCGGCAAGACGTAGGACATCCAATCGTGAAGAGCCAGCTCCTTCGACAACGTTCTCAGCAACAACTCCGAAGTGAACATTGGCAATGACAAAGACAATCGTTGCAAGCCCGAGTAAGCCGATGAGCTTCCGCAACATGTTAATCGCTGGAATGCGCAACACATAGCCCTATCGCTGCGACAACCGATGTCATCAAGAACAGCCAACCTTTGGGCTCAAACATGCCTCGTGTACTCATCATCGGCACGGGCATTGCTGGACTCTTTGCAGCCTTACGTCTTGCGAACGAAGGCTTCGATGTCGAAATCATAACCAAACAACGACCAAAGGACTCCTCGACCAATTGGGCGCAGGGAGGTATTGCTGCAATTCTTGATAAAACCAATCTCCATGAAATCGATGGTCACATCAAGGACACTCTCGATGCGGGCGACGGTTTATGCGATCAGAAGATTGTTCGTATGGTCGTTGAAGAAGCAGGTGAGCGAATCTTGGATTTGCTTTCAATTGGTGTTGAATTTGAGCGAAACAAGGATGGAGCGTTCCAACTCGCTCAAGAAGGAGGGCATTCCTCGAGACGGATCTTGCATGCGAAAGACGCTACTGGAAGAGAGATTGAACGAGCACTTACGACGGCCGCTCAAGATCATGAGCGAATTACGATGCGTCCGAACACGCTTGCAATCGACCTCATTCAACGGCAACACAAAACACCGAGCGAAGGTATTTGCGGCGTTTGGGCACTTGATCAGGACACGAATCAGGTCATGACCATTCTTGGCGATGCAGTGATCCTTGCAACAGGAGGCGCAGGGCAACTTTGGGAGAAAACGACAAATCCATCTGTTTCAACAGGCGACGGTATTGCAATGGCCTATAGAACAGGTGCCTCCGTAATGAACATGGCATTTGTACAATTTCATCCAACAGCACTTGTTGTTGAAGGAGAGCGCCCCTTTCTGATTACTGAGGCATTGAGAGGAGAAGGAGCGGTCTTACTCGATCAAGAAGGATATCGGTCATGGAAGGAAAGTGGCAAGGAAGATCCCACACCATTTTCATTTACATTACAAGCCTCAGCGCTCGGTTCGATGGCGACACGCGATGTTGTTGCAAGAGCCATTGATCAGCGCTGTGCAGAGACTGGCGCCTCTCATGTCTACTTGGTCACTGAACATTTGGACAAGCAGCATCTCAACGATCGATTTCCAATGATTGCACATCGCTTGAGCAAAGATGGCCTCAAGCTTGGAAGCAATCCTCTTCCCGTTGCTCCAGCAGCACATTACATCGTTGGAGGCATCGAAGTGGATGATGTAGGTTCAGCATTGCTCGCAGATTCAAAAGAGACTATTCCGGGATTGTTTGCCATCGGTGAAGTGGCATGTACCGGCATGCATGGTGCGAACCGACTTGCCTCAAACAGTCTCTTAGAAGCGGTTGTATTTGCTCACCGCTGTTCATCGCATCTCATTGCAGAAGGGATCTCGGAGCACAACTGCTCGCCTCCAAGTTGGCGGTCCGATGGTTTGGATGAACTCCAAGAACATGGTCCAGTCGCTCACGACCGAGCAGCACTCAACCAAACCATGCGATTCGAAGTAGGCGTTTCAAGACGTTTTGCTCGATTGCAAAGGGCAATTCGCCGATTGAATCTGCTTGAAACAGAGATCGATTCCATATGGAAATCGAGTCTTCCAACACGTGAAATCGTCGAATTGAGAAATATGATCCTTGTTGGAATCCTAGTTGCAGAAGATGCGAACAAGCGACGTGAAAACAGAGGCCTGCACTTCAACAAAGATCTCAACGAAGATGTTGAATGATGGATGAGAGTGCTTGATTCAACGGTGTTTGGATGCCAAGCATCTCCCCACGACGACAGATTTCTGCATTGAGGGCGTTAATTTCGGTCTCACGCCCTGAACGGATGTCTTGCAACATGGAACATAGATTGCTTTGAGTCGCTTCAAGAACAGTTCGTAAGCGTTCAACAAGAACATCATCGTCGTCGAGACGTACCCCCTCCGCACGTGCGATCATAGCTCCCTCGAGCATAACGCCCACAGCAGATTCAAACAATGTTGGCTCAAGCAACGCCCCGTTTTCTTTTCCCAACAATCCTGCAATCGGATTGATGGCAATGTTGAGCAACATTTTGTTCCAGAGCAAAACGCGTCCATCCTCTTCCCAATGAGGCTGAAGTCCTGCATTGGAGAGGAGTTGCATAAACAATTCAACCGATTGTTCGGTGTGATGGTGCATAAATGGCCCAATGGTGACATGTCCAAGACCTGCCCAGTGCACGTGCCCTGGCTCTGGACGATACGCGCCGTGTGTTGTAGTCGCAGCAATAACACGATGTGCTCCAAATGTCTGAACCAATCTCTCCTCCTGGCCGAGACCATTGGCAAGCGAACAAACGATTCCATCGTTGCGGAGCAAATGTTTGGCTACAACAAGATGTTGATCAAACGCAGTGGTTTTACCGGTCATCACAACCACATCACAAGAGGATTCTACTGATTCTGGAAGAGCTTGTTCCTCGAGAAGAATGTCCCACTGTTCTGCTGAGATGGAGTGTTCTTTGACGCCTGAAATGGTCAGACCTTCAACTGTAAGGTGAGCAGCATGAAGTCCACGCCCGTAGAGGAGCAAGTCGCTAGAGGTTGACGCTAAACTTCCAGCAAAAAGAGATCCTATCGAACCAACACCAACGATGCCGATTCTCAAGATTGAGCCTCCATATACGCTCCAAATGTGACGAGAATGGCTCCATCTTGGTGCGTGAACTGATACGTATTGAACATGGAATCAGGAACATCGAGTGTAAAATTATTCCAACCACTGGATAGCATACTCGGTAGTGTTGTTAGGTCCCAATCAACGTTACCAAAGGCGTTGTGTCGCAAGACGACATCCACTTCATTGCTGTTGTATAGTGCGATTTCGAGTTGTGACGTATTGGAGGTCATTGGCCGGTCCCATAGTCGGAGTGTCTGGTCGTTCTGATGCAAGATCAAATCTGGACCTTCTTGAACCAAAAATTTGGTTGCGATCGCATCGTCTTGATTGCAAAAGACATAGACATCTGAGGGCAATTTCAGATGGAGACTTTCATTTCCTTCAACGGACGGAATTCTGTGTTTTGGCCGAATACCCAAATCCCATGACCAGTTGTTGTTGCCTGATTGAGGTGGTGATTTCAAAAATTCAGTATCAGGGCAAGATGAAGCATTCTCTTGATACAACGTACCTCCTTGGTCGAACGGAGCACCCCATGCATGCGTTCCATCGATCAACCATCCTTGCTCAGATGAGGAAATAATGTGCGGCCAAGTAGCATCAAAACCGAGCATAAACGAGAGATTTCCAATGTTAACCGATTGGAGAAGCGATTGGGCTTGAAACGGGAGAGCTTGGTCGACACCGTTCAAGCAGACAACAGTGTCCTGAGTCGTCAGTGCTTGTGTAAGGCCTGCTTGTCCATCCAGCCAGAGGAATGGCAACCATTCATCTCCCAAATCAGGGAATGAAATGTTCGTCGTGAAATCTTCCTGAACGTAGAGATCGATACAAGTGAGTACGTTGTCATCGGTTCGAACGTGTCGCCACTCAGACCCAACTGAAGCATTGAGCTCTGGATGAATTGTTCCAATCTCCTCAAACACATTGGAATCGTCGAAAACAATGTTCAGTTCGTATTCGATTGAAGTGGGTTGATGCGACAGATTCTCATGCATCATTTCAAATTCCAATTCCAAGGATTCCCCCGGTTGCAATATGCCTTCACAATGGTCATTTCCGCACGAGAGAGCGGACGACCAGAGAGTGCTGCCAACAAGAGCCCCAGAAACACTGAACGAGCGGTCTTGCATGGATGGATTTGAAAGTTCGATTGTCACCAATGCATTCCAAGCATCATCCAGTTCAGCGAACTCATCTACAGCAATCGTATACGTTGCGTCTGCATCCCACCTTTCCACGGGTTCGACTGGAAACTGAGCAGGAATAGCAAACAAAATCGCAACAAAGAGAACTATACCTAATCTTCGATGATTGTCCTCTGACAATGGTCGATCACCATCCATCATAACAGGGATTCGAGGGTCGCCGCCCATGAACATCAGGAGCGGAATCAGAACCGACAACACTGGAATCCATATGGTGAATCCATTAAACGCATCAAAAATGAAGAAAGCGGCCGTAATGAGGAGCATGAACATCAGGATTTGCGTACCCGTGCTTCGAGCTTCATCAAGTCCCATCCGAGCCACAAGGAGCCGACCACCCGGGAAAGTCGGGATTGGAAGCATCAGCAGCCAACCCACCAAGGTCAGGAATCCAGCAGCAAAGAAGAATGGATGTCCCCAGTCGAGTGTGTTTGAAAATGAAACATCGAAACCGGAACTGATGAGTTCAATCAAGAACGGTGGGTTTGCACGATACGGTTCACTTGACAACGTGTATGGGTCCATTGTAAAAAGCAAACCGAGTGTCCAAAACACAAAACCTGAGATAAGCATCACAATCGGAACGGACACAGAAGTCCATGCTAATGACGCTCGATCAGGCCATGGCCTCGCATCCATTCGTGGTAATGTTGGGATAAAGAAGATGCCAAATGGCCAGATGAAATACGATGTTGACAATCCCGAAAACAGCCACAACAGGACTGAAGGGTCTGGAATGGGAAGAATATGACCACTACGTACACCGTATTTTGCAGAAACTCTGGTTTGAACGAACGATGCGAGGAGGAGTGTTCCAAGAATTGGAAGTACGAATCCAATCAAACCATCAAGATAGACGGAACTCGTAAACCAGCCACCACTTGGTCGGCCACTGTCCATCCACCGAACGGCTGAGAGAAGAAGTGTAATGATGGAAGCTGTCCACATGTAGACGTGGATTCGTGACCCAGGAAATTGGCGATGTGGCAATGGAAGGGTCGTTAATTGAATCACATCCCCTCGACGCAACCGAGCCATCCATCCAAGACGCTCAAGATAGGTATTCAATTCGTTAAAATTCTCATCGAGTTGTTCGGATTCAATTTCCCAAGTGGGCCACAGGCCTCCAACATGGGTGCGAACAGTGACGTACCTCTGAACGATGCCTTCGAGCAGGTCTTTTTGGTTCCAAGCGTCCTTGTGTGCAGTAAGTTGGGGCAACTGTGCATCATCCGAATCAGACATGTAAGTCAAGCCCCCTAGGTTGAACTGAACACCACTCCCACATCAATCATGCCCTTTTAACAGGGCAAAATGTGAACTCACTTGTTCTTAAATCGCTTGAGACGGAACGTCTCCTCACGCTCCATTTCTTCAAGTCGAAGCTGGATGAAGACCTTCGCTTCTTCCAGTTCTGGAATGACCTTGAACTCAAGGGCGTTAACACGTCGCTTGGTTGCTTCAATTTCTTCGAGGAGCCGCTTCAATGTCGCTTCCATTTCAGACGCCTTAACGATCTTTTCAATCAATTCGCTGAAACTGTCACTCGCTTCATCGATGTAAGGTGATGAACCGATGAAACCGACACCACGCTCTGCAAAGGTCGATTTGAGGTTCGTTCCACTTACGCTTGGAACGACAACACCCATGATGTTTCGTCGCTCGACTTCAACCTCAGGATGTGCACTGTTAGCAATGGCGGCTGCACGTACAGCGAGTCCACCTTCGATGGCGTTTGCAAGGTCGATTCGTTGCTTGGCCAAACGGAATGCTTCTGTAATCTCTCGCTTTGCTTCAATCATTTCAGCGAGAAGTTGTCGGAACTCATGGAACAGACCATCACGCTTCATTTTGAGAAGTTTGTAACCGTTTTTGGTTTGCTTGATGCGACCCTTGAGTTTGATCAACTCACTTCGGGTTGGTTTGATGTCAAGCGCCATGGTTTCACCTCAGGATTCAAGCCTTGTTCTCTGGATGGTACTTCTCAATCCACTTCTGGTCAAGACGGACGAGATATTTGGTGTCAATGGATGACATCAATTCCCAGCAAAGGTCGAGTGTTTCATCGATGGAACGGTCCTCGTCACGAGACTGACGTAGGAAACGGTCTTCGAAGACACCGGAGAAATCGAGCAGTTGCTTGTCACGCTCGTTCAATGCATCTTCACCGACAATCGCAACAAGTCCACGAAGTTCACGGCCTTGGGCATATGCAGCGTACATTTGGTCGGAAACAGATTTGTGGTCTTCGCGTGTGGTTTCAGCGCCGATACAGGAACCCATCAATCGAGAGAGCGAAGGAAGAACGTTGATCGGTGGATAGATACCTTGTTGGTGAAGTTCACGAGAGATAACAATCTGTCCTTCAGTAATGTAACCAGACAAGTCAGGAATTGGGTGCGTAATATCGTCACCAGGCATGGTCAGAATTGGGAATTGAGTAATCGATCCCTTCTTGCCCTTTACAATTCCAGCACGCTCGTAGAGCATAGCAAGGTCCGTGTACATGTAACCAGGGTAACCACGTCGTCCAGGAACTTCTTCACGTGCAGCACCGATTTGTCGAAGTGCGTCACAGTAGTTGGTCATGTCCGTGTAGATAACCAGAACGTGGTAATCGTGCTCAAATGCGAGGTACTCTGCGGCCGTCAATGCAAGACGGGGCGTAATGATTCGCTCGACAGCAGGGTCGTCTGCAAGATTGACGAACAATGCAGCATTTTCAAGCGCACCAGTTCGCTCCAAATCGGAGCGGAAGAAGTTGTATTCTTCAGCAGTGATACCCATAGCACAGAAAACGACAATAAATTGCTCATCGCTTCCCTTCAACTTGGCTTGACGAGCGATTTGCAGTGCAATGTCGTTGTGTGGAAGACCAGAAGCCGAGAAAATTGGCAACTTTTGTCCACGGACGAGTGTTGTACAGCAGTCGATAGCAGAAATTCCAGTCTGGATGAAATCGTGTGGGCTCTGTCGGCTGTATGGGTTGATTGCAGCACCGATAATGTCGGCGTTCTCTTCAGCAACGATATCAGGTCCACCGTCACGAGGTCGCCCTGCACCATCGAGAATTCGACCGACGAGGTCTTTGCTTACTGGGAGTTTGAAAACATCGCCCATGAAGGTTACACCAGCGGTTCGGTCAATCTTTGCAGTTCCTTCGAAAACTTGGACGATAACGAGGTCGTCTGAAGTATCGAGAACTTGTCCGTTCTTGATGGATCCATCTGCAAGGCGGATGGTAACGATTTCACCAAAGGCAACTGGTTCGGTCTTGTTCAAGAAAACCAGTGGTCCCTTGACGTCGGTAATGGTTCGGTATTCTTTTCCTGTCATGATATCACGTCCTAGTTGTCCTCCACGGTGTCAGCGATTTCATCGACCATGGCCTTGACCATGTCATCGATGGTATCGATGTATCCCTTTTCGAATCGACCACGCATGAGGGCGGTTCGTGCTGGAACGTTGACAACATCGTTGAGTTGTGCGCCAGCAGCCATAGCGTTCTTTGCAGCTTCTTGGAAACTGAGAATGGCCTTGGACATGGAGTACTGCAAATGGATGTCGCAGTATGCGTCAACCTCGTGGAATCCATTTTGTTGCAAGAAGAATTCACGAATCATACGAGCAACTTCCAATGTAAGTTGCTGGTCGACAGGCAGTGCATCGGAACCAACAAGTTGGACAATCTCTTGCAACTCGGATTCAATTTGCAGCAAACCGCTGATCTGAGTTCGAATCTCAGGGAAATCTTGTGCAATATTGTCACGGAACCATTGGTTGAGGCTCTGAGGGTAGAGTGAGTACGAGTTGAGCCAGTTGATCGCAGGGAAGTGACGTTGTCGAGCAAGACCGGCGTCCAATCCCCAGAAAACCTTGACAATTCGGAGCGTACCTTGAGAAACAGGTTCGGAAATGTCACCACCTGGTGGGCTGACCGCACCGATGACAGTGACCGATCCGTCGTCGCCATTCTTGGTTTCAACTCGACCAGCACGTTCGTAAAACTCTGCAATTCGAGATGAAAGGTAAGCAGGATATCCTTCTTCACCAGGCATCTCTTCAAGACGAGAGGAAATCTCACGCATTGCTTCAGCCCATCGAGAGGTTGAATCCGCCATTAGAGCAACGTCGTAGCCCATATCACGGAAGTACTCAGCGATGGTAATTCCAGTGTAAACAGATGCTTCACGAGCAGCCACAGGCATGTTGGATGTGTTAGCAATCATGACCGTTCGGTTCATCAGAGGCTTACCGGTGTTTGGGTCAATCAAGTGAGGGAACTCGTCCAATACTTCTGTCATCTCGTTTCCACGCTCTCCGCAACCGATGTAAACAACGATTTGAGCGTCGGAATACTTCGCAAGCGATTGTTGTGTAACCGTCTTTCCTGAACCGAAAGGTCCAGGAATCCCTGCTGCACCACCCTTTGCGAGTGGGAAGAGGAAGTCAAGAATTCGCATACCAGTGATCAATGGTGTATCTGGTGCGTACTTCTGTCGGTATGGACGAGGAGTTCGAACAGGCCACTTTTGCATCATCTGGATTTCGGATCCATCTTCGAGCGTACAAACGGTTTCTGTGACATTAAAGTCACCGGACTTGATGTCCTTGATGACACCGTTCATGGTTGGAGGAACCATGATCTTGTGGACGATGGTTTCGGTCTCTTGGACGTGCCCAATGACTTGTCCGCCTTCAACAGCAGCACCCTTCTCAATAACAGCTTCGAAGGTCCACTTCTTTTCGAGGTCAAACGCATCTGCATCGACACCACGAGTGATGAACACACCCATGACTTCTTCCAAGGTTGGAAGAGGTCGCTGGATACCGTCGTAAATCTGCGTCAGCAAACCGGGTCCAAGAGAGACAGAGAGTGTTTCTCCTGTATTGATAACTGGTTCACCGGGTCGAATACCCGACGTATCTTCGTATACTTGGATGACAGCTTTATCACCGTGTAATTCGATGACTTCTCCCATCAGTCCTTCATTGCCCACACGGACAACGTCATACATTCCTGCGCTCATTCCCGTTGCGGTAACCACAGGTCCCGAAATTCGGTAAATTACTCCTTCTTTGCTCATGTTCTTTTCCTCCATTTTGGAACGTCATTTCCATAGGTCGACTCCGATTGCTCGTCGAATAGTTTCTCGGAGCGTGTTGTCTTCATCCGTACCGATTCCAAGAACCGTCGGTGAGACAGAACCAGACAATTGCGAGCGCAATCGATCTGGCAAGGATGCAAGAACTGCGGAGTCAACCACAACAATTCCAACATCCTTTGAGTTGAGAAGGTCACGGAACACTTTGATGCGTTCCTCTTCACCTTCTGGATTGTAGAGATTCGAAATTCCAGCAAGCTGGAATCCGAGGGTAAATTCAGGTGTTCCTACGACTGCAATTTCCATGTTTTCACCTCATAGAATGTGAGCCTCTAGGATTTCAGGCGGCAAACCTGCGAGTCGACCTCGAACAATCATTCGTAGGTCTGTGACTTCTTTGACCTTCATAGCAATGAAGTGAACAATTGGTAGTGCGGATACAGGGTACAGATAACTCATCTTCTGCATCTGAGCGTGTTCTCGGGCATGAAGCCAAGTGACAACAGCGTCTAAGGAACGCTCTTCGTTGGCTTGCTGCAAGGCTTGTTCAAATCCACCGATATCGAACTTCGCATTCGTTCTCAAAACGTCCATCATGGCGCTTCGGCCACCGTTGGCAACAGAAGCGAGTGCTCGACGTGGCATCAATTTGCCACCAGGAAGTAGTTCTTCGAGCAAAGCGTTGCCTTCGATTCCAAAGGCAGCGGCTTCAAGGACGTTCAATATGTTGCGATGGTCAATCTCGGTCGCTAAGATGTTTCTTAGGTAACGTGCATCGTTGCTGCTGTGTGAAAGCGCCTTCAGCGATGACGAGAAATAATGACGGTCAAGAGCGTCTTCGTAATGCGAAAGTCTGGCGTCTTCTGGAAGGTTCAGCAGTGCAGGTCCAAACGGCTTGCGGCGCATTTGCTGTGCTGCTGAACGAAGATCGTCTGCGCTTTCAAGAATCTTGATCCAAGGCGTGTTGATTTCGTTCAAGTCCGGAAGAATGTCTTTGCCGAGTTTCTCTGCTTCAATGTCGTTTGCAACAGCACGTAACACAGCCTTCGCATTCTGATATTCATACCGGCTTGAGTAAATCTCAACGATTTTCCGTACCTTACCTCGGCAATGAGAGAGCATGTTCTCAAGCTCATTCTCGAGATTGTGCGTGAGCGCAGCCTCAATCAAATCGCCACCAGAGTAGCGGGATGCGTAGAGGTTCACCTCGTTTTGATATCCGCTGTCGGCAACGGTATTGATCAATTGATCCGGTGATTGATTGATGAGTTGACGTAGTCGAGCCTTGTCCATCAGTCCTTGTCGACGAGCCTTGGCTCGTGATGCGACATATGGTACGTTCCCCGACAACATTCTCATCCCTCATCCAAACAGTGTTTCATTGATCGCTGCACGCTCTTCGACCCAAGTTCGATCAAGAAGCGACTCAAATCGGAAATCAAACGATACCGAACCATCAGCAGCTTCCATCATGAACCCTCCGAGTCCATCGATTTCATCGCCGATGGAGCGAGAGCCTGCTTCTTTCTTCAATGCAGCCGCATCGACAGAGACAGGTCGGATAATGAAATCTTTTCCAGAAACATCGTTCGCACGCTTGAGCAAGGATTTGAGGAGCGTTGCACGCCCCTTCATGCCTGGGTCAGCAAGTTGCGACTTTGCTGCATCGTAAGTAGCGTCAAGGACGCCACGTCGTGCGATGAGCAATTCTTTCTGGTTGCCTTGCCGAGCGCTGGCGACCATCTCTTGAGAGATTTGGTCTGCTTCACGATCGGCTCGGGTTTGAGCTTCGTCACGGATGGACGCAGCCTTTGTTTCAGCATCTCCGACAATTGCCTTTGCTTCTGCTTTCGCTTCTTTGAGCATTGCTTTCGCCTGTGCTTCAGCCGATGCAGCAATGTCTTTCGCAAGTGTTTCAAGTGTCATAGTATCATCTCCTTAGGTACAACAGAACGGGTCTGTTTTGGAGCCAATCTTCAGAGGAAGAGTGGCAATGCACCGAGAATAACAATCGACTCAGGAAGAGCCGTGAAGATGAGTGCAGGTCCGAATTTGGATCCGTCTTCTGCAATCATGCCAACAGCAGCGCTACCGATAGCTGCTTGGGAGAAACCAGCACCAATGGCTGCGAGTCCCAATGCTAGGCCAGCTCCCATAGGAGTGCCCCAGTTGTCATCGGCGGTTGTTGCTGCATCGTCTTCAGCTGCTGCAGCGCCCTGAGCGATCAGGACGAGTGCGCCGAGTACGATCATCATTCGTAGGCTTGTCTTTAGGGTATTCTTGTTCATATTTTCTACCTCCATTTTATGTCCAGTGGACTATGCTTTCCCCTCCACGTGGAGAGGTTGGCCACCAAGCGGGGAAAAGACCCTGCCTGAGCCGTCGTAAAACTTGCCCATCCATTCCACAAAGTGGAGACGGGCTGCGTGAATTGATGGTGAAAGGAG
>JAYOBT010000041.1:0-13695 GCA_038105035.1 Candidatus Poseidoniales archaeon
GTTGAAACTTGCATGGCTGTATCTGCTGCGAAGCGCTTAGCGTGAGCAGCAGATTCCGTGTTCTTGATGCCAGCGTCAGCATCTGCAGCAGACTTCCATGTGAGCATCCGGCTCGCCTCAATGCCCGTTTTCATATCCGCAAGCATGAATTGGATGGCTTGGTGCTTGTGCAATGGCTTTCCAAAGGTTTGGCGCTCGTTGCTGTACTGAAGCGCGTGTTCGTATGCTGCACGTGAAAGCCCGGTCGCATGGGCTGCAATGTTTGGACGGCTCAAATCAAACGCATTCATTGCATTCATCCATCCACCCGATTCGCTCTCACCGACCAGTTGGTTCGCAGGAACGCGTACGTTGTTGAATGTAATGCTGCGTGTATCACTGCAACGTTGACCCATATTGGTCTCTTTTTTGCCAAGAGAGAGGCCCTCAGCATTTGCTTCGACAATGAATCCGGACATACCTCGGTACCCAGCATTTGGGTCAGTTTTGGCTAAGACGAAGAAGAAATCAGCATATCCTGCTCCAGTAATCCACATCTTAGAACCGTTAATGACGTAATCATCACCATCTCGAACCGCTGTGGTTTGAATAGCAGCAACATCCGAACCAGCGCCTGGCTCAGTCACTGCGTAAGACGCGAGTGCACCCTCTTCAGCGACTTTTCGCAACCAGACGTTCTTCTGTTCCTCGGTTGCACCAGTAATGATCGGAGCGCATGCTAAAGCTGTTGCATACGCAGCGGTGGCGAAACCGGGGTCGCCCCATGCAAGTTCCTCATTGACAAGGACTTCTTCCATGCATCCAAGACCTGGACCACCGTATGCTTCAGGAATGTGAAGATTCAGCAGACCCATCTCGTGAGCGAGTTGAATGGTTTCTTTTGGATACACGGATTCTTCGTCCCAATGTTCTGCACGTGGGCGTATTTCATCACGTGCGAACTCTCGAGCAAGTTCACGAAGCATCTCCTGCATTTCGTCCAATTGGAAGTCGACCATGGTTCTCCCAGTCGAAGGTCGGACATAAGTCTTGATTTTGCTTCAACTCACCGATTGAGTTGTAAAACGACTAAGAAAATCGCATAAAACAGGACCAAACAGGTGCCTTCCCAACGCTCAAATCGATAGGTTCGACGCATGAAGAACAGTGCGAGAAGGACGCCCAAAACAGTGGCAGGTGCAATCACATCCATCGTCAATCCATTGTCTTCAGGTGAAATGGAAAGAGGGTGAATCATTGAGGCAATTCCCACAGACAAGAGTGGGTCCGTAATGTTGGAGCCAATGAGGGTTCCAATGGCTACGCCTTTGCTGCGTTTTGCTGCCATCAATGCAATGGTGAGTTCAGGTAGGGAGGTGCCAATTCCAGAGACAGTCGTGCCAACAACGGAATGGGGTACGTTCAGCTTCAATGCAAGATCGTAGGCTTGCTCAACCAGGATGTTTGCAGCATAGACTGCAAACGCAAGCCCAAGGAAAATCATGATCATGTAGGCAGTAGAACTCCAATTTGAACCTCGGACTTGGTATTCACCCGATTCTTCAACCTCTTCTTGGCGAATGGCTTCTCGTTTCATCAACAACCATACAATGTAAGCAATGTACAGTGATGCAAGAATTGCGCCTTCCCATCGTGCTAACTCATCATTCGTCCAAACAAAGAACAGAAGAAGTACTACTGCAAGGAGCATAATGACACCATCACGATTCAACCACGATGGCCGAACTTTGACGGATCTTGTCATGACTACGATTCCCAGAATAAGTGTAATCTGGACAAGGACGGATCCAAGGATGCTCCCAATAGCAAAGTCTGCAGCTCCGGCTTTCCCTTGACTCGCTTCATAGGCTGCACTGCCTGAAACCAGAATTTCTGGCAACGAGGTCCCAATCGATACGATGGTTAACCCAATCACAATTTCTGCAATCCCTGCACGACGAGCAAGACCCTTTGCACCCTCGATAAAGAAGTCAGCACTGGTGATGAGCAGTCCAAGTGAAAGAAGCAAAATGATGCTGACTACAAACATCGAATTCGATTGCCCGAGATATTTCATCAAGACAATTGCGAAGAAGAGTGCTCCAGTGATGAGCATAGCATTGAAGTGAATGAGTTGGGGAATTCCCATCAACTCATCCTTCTGCTCCATAAACTCCCCATGAGTTATGGGTTTTGATGCTTCTGTCCTTATACGGAGTTAATATGATGTTCTCGGTTCAACTCGTCGAGGCGATGTGGAAGCGTGGAGGCATCGAAGCAGCAGGGACCTTCACTATGGTCTTTGTTGGGTGTGGAAGTGTTGCTATGGAGCGGTCATCGCTCGAAATTTCACTTGCATTCGGAGCCATTGTGGCCTTCGTCATCATCTGCATTGGCCGGTGGAGCGGGGCACACATCAATCCAGCCGTTTCGATCGCATTTTGGTTCAGAGGTAATCTTTCGACGAATGACACGATTGCCCATGTTCTTGGCCAATTGATTGGAGCTTTGTTTGCAGGTTTGGTTCTGAACGGTGCAGGCCCGACCGTGCGAAACACTTCCTGGGTCAATTTTGTCGGAATCGAGATTCTCATCACATTTTTGCTGATGGCCTCTATCCTTTGGATCATTCGAAGAACAGAACAATGGGTTCCAATCGCTGTTGTCGTAGGATCAACAGTTGCCGCTCTTGCATTTGCTTTTGGCCAATACACAGGAGCGAGCATGAATCCAGCGCGAACGTTTGGGCCAAATCTTGTCTCAGGTGACGGATTGCTGATCCCAGTATACTTCATTTGCACTATTGTTGGGGCGCTTCTCGCTGTAGTCGTCGAGCGAATTATTGCATCAACTTCTGAATGACGTTGGTCACGTGTTCTACCGAAGGGATGGTGTGATTTTCCAATGGAGGAGAGAAAGGTACAGGCGTATCGATCGCCCCAATGACGACTGGTTGCGTCTCGAGTTGATAGAACGTCGACTCAAGGATTCGAGATTGAATGGTATGCCCAAGACCGCCATGCCACTGACCTTCCTGTAAGACGACGAGACGTCCTGTCTTCTGTACGGATGCAATACAAGATTCTGCGTCAAACGGAAGCAATGTTCGCAAATCAATGATTTCGACATCAATTCCGTTCTCTGATAGTTCTGATGCAGCCTTTGCAGCGATGTGGACCATAGCGCCCCATGTCACGATGGTGACATCTTCACCTTGACGAACGAGGGATGCCTTTCCGATTGAATGGCGTTTCCCTTGCTCAATGGACGTGTGGACTGATGATGTGTCAACTTTCTGATTGATGTTTTGACCCCATCCAGTCTTCCCACCACGTAGCCCATAGAGTCCAATGTGCTCAAGGAACAAGACTGGATCATCAAGATGCGCTGCTTCGACCAACAGGTCGTAAGCATCTTGCGGCGTCCCCGGTGCAAGGACGACCAGTCCAGGATCGTTGGCGAACCATGACTCGATCATGTTTGCATGGAACGGGCCCGAACGGGTGCGTGCTCCAAGAGGGATGCGAATTGTCATTGGACAATCAGCACCCCAACGCCAACGCAACATTGCTGCATTGTTGACCAGGGCATTGAATCCGAGAGCTGCAAATCCTCCGAATTGAATCTCTACCATCGGACGCATACCCGACAAAGCGGCTCCAACTCCCGTGTGGACAATGATGGCTTCACAAAGTGGCATATCGACCAATTTTTCTTGATGGCCAGCGTTCTTCAAAGCCATGTTCATACCAAACGCCCCAGCAACTTCCATGTCCTCTCCAATGAAGACGCAATCTTCCCCGTGCGTGTTCGCAATATCGACCATCGCTTGTTGGATTGCTCGAGCATATGTCCATCCACCTGATTCAACATAGTCCAATGGTTGATGCGATGCTGTAGATTGTGAGTTTGCAACTGAACCAATGGATGCGAGGTGATCGTCATGCGTTCTTGCGTCATGGAGAGTTGTAACGCCCTTCGTTACAGTTTCTGGCTCAGGCCATGCCATCGCTTCAACTGCTTGACGCGCTTCATCGACATGCTCTTGTTCTTCGGATTCCATTTCAGCGAGTTGGTCTTCACTTGCACCGAGTGTTAACAACAATTCACGGTGTGAAGGAAGGGGGTCTTTGTTTGCCCAATATTCGAGGAGGTCACGATCGACGTAACCTGGAGGCGTCCCAGTTTCTGAACCAAGATAGAGGTCGTCGTGATGGTGTGCGTGACCGCAACCACGCATGGTTTCAACATGGATCATGGTCGGACCGCCACCCTCGAGGCCAAATTCTCGTGCAGTAGCGACACTCGCGTGCCACGCTGCAGGGTCAGAACCATCGATTGTCCATGCAGGGAACCCCATTGCCACGGCTTTGTCAGCCCATAATTCAACACCTGATTGGTGTGCTGGAGGCGTATCGAGTGCAATCTGATTGTTCTGTAGAATATAGCAAATGGGCAAGCCTCGGGCCCCTGCTAGGTTGATGGCTTCCCAGTACTCTCCAGAAGAAGAGGCTCCTTCTCCGATGCATGCGACATGGAAACGACCGAGTGATTGTTTCCATCCTGCAAAGGCAAGACCTGTCAATGTTGCACTGGCGATGGGAAGAGGAGCCGTAGGAGGAAGTACTCCAACATGCCAAGCGCCGACGTGGAGATCACGACCTCCTGCGCCCTCGTGACCGCCGTTTTGGTTCGAACCCGCCTTACCCATTTGTGCAGCCATGACATCGACGACCGTATCACCCATGGCAAGTGCAAGACCAACATCGCGAATCATTGGAGCAACGAGGTCTCCATCGTAACCGTTTCCTGGTGTTTGGGATTTGTCCGGTTCATCTGTACGCTTCAATGCTGTAGCAACCGCAACAACAGCTTCCTGCCATGTAGAACGAAATCCCTTCCCTCCAAATCGAGAACCATCAGGCGTTTCCATGCCTGAGAAGAACACCTCTTTGAGGTGCGCATCCATGGCACGAGTTCGCGTCATCATACGCTGCCATTCCATACGATGCTCCATCGTTGTCGACATGTAATGTGCAAGACGCCTGAGACACAAGCGAAGGTCAACGATGAGATGTTTGATCCGTCGTTGCAGGTGTTCTTCGATAGTACGCCTCGGCATCACTTCTTGTTCAAGAATGGTTGAAATCTTGTGCGTGTTTTGTGCCTCAAATCCGCGCTTGAATGCATCAACAAAGCGCTCACTGAATGCATGCCAAGATGCTCCATCAAAGGATTGTTGGCCATCAACATGGAGGTGATCCCAGATGTTTGCTGCCAAGAAAACGTGTCCTTCATGGCGTTCGGAAAAGAAACGCATTACTTCGGCTCGAGCGGCTTCGATGAGGAGTGGCTGCGTGAAGACCAACGCTTCACTTGGTGTCCATTCAGCACCATGAATACGTGGTTGTGCACCTTGAGTCATAGCCCCGCCCCGTCTTTGCCATGAGGCACCTTGTTTCAAGGCTATGGATTCACGAATTTGACAAAATCGCTCACTCTTCTTCCCCAATGGCGTCTTTGAGGACGCGAATCGAGGTGCGCGTTACGAGAACAGTAGCCAAGACTGTTGCAACAATTCCAAGAAGAAGCAAGAACAGTCCTCCACTCGACTGCGTTAGACCAGCCATCCCTGATTGACTAAGCGCAATGGAGCCAAGGGCATGACCATAATATGCATAAATCAAACAGTAAATCAAACTGGATAGGTTGGAAAGCAGAAAGACGCGAAGCGTTACGGGTGTCGCTGACATGATGTAATTGAGCCACTCATCTGGAAGGATTGGTGAGAGACGCACCAACACCGAGATTCGCATTGCATCCTCACCCAAAGCGGCTTCAATGTTGAGCATTCTCTGGTCGTTTTGGATGGCTTCTTGAATGGATTCACGGAACAGCCATCTTCCGAGAACAAAGGCGATGAAACCCCCAACCATGGATGCAATGAAGTTCACAACGACAGCCATCCAAAATGGGAAAATGGCCCCTGCACCAACTTTTACGAATGGAGTAGGAAGGAGAAGGACAATGGCCAGTGAAAGAGCGATTGTGAAGAGGACAGGTGACCAAATTCCGAAACTCTTGAACCAGTCGATGATGTTGACAGCATCTTGAAACAAAAAGTAGCCTGCAACGCCACAAAGAATCAATACTGTAAGACCGAACAACGCTCGCCATTGATACAAACGCACCTTCTGTTGCTTCATTTGTTGAAGATTTTGGCGTCCATCTATGAGATGGAGCTCAGACGGCTTCGGTAGTTGAGAAACCGATGGACGAGGAATTTTCTTCATACCGTCATTCCTCTTCAGATTCCGGCAATGAAGAAAGGACATCGCCAAGCATTTCTGTCGCATCCTCGATTCGAGTCATGAGTGTGATGTCAGCCACAGCTCCTGGCCGCCCCAAATCCCACATCAATTCATGAACCATCTCTGTCGTTAGTCTCGTCATTCTCAAGACTTGAGGATCAATTCGGTCCATATCATCCTCAGGAAGGAGCGCTATCTGTTCAGGAACTTCATCGAGGATGCCATCCATTTTTGATTCAATTTCATCAGCAATGTTCGCTGCTTGCTGTTCCAAAATCGATTCCATCCCACCCGCAGAAACAGGTGTAGGTTGCTCGTTAAGATTGCCAAGGGATTTCTTTTTCTTCAAATCCTCAAACGATGGACCTGTTGCCTCGCCTGAGTCGCCCCCCTCTTGCACCAAACGATTGAGTGCTACACGAAGAAGATTGGACAATTCTGTTGCCTCCAAATCCAGGTCGACAGCCATGCCTTCCTCGCCCATTTGAGCAAGGATTTCGTTGATGAAGGACTCGTTGATTCGGTCTGGACCGACCAGCCCTTTGAGCATAGGCAGCGCCCATCCCCCTCCACCCGCCATGACAGCGACATCAAAGGAGCCACCTCCCGTATCAAGCGTGACGTCCGCTGGAGGAGGAACGAATTGCTTACGACTGTGCTTCCACAACTGATCGACGAGAACCTTCATGTCAACCGGTTTACCAATCACTTCGTGGATTCCAGCCTTTGCAGCAACCAACATGAAATCGGGTGTGGTGGAGCGGGACAATAAGACGATACGGCACTTGAATGCAAACTCAGGATCGCCCATCAATCGTTGAGCAGCATCGATTGCATCTCCTGATTTCCATTCCCCATCGAGCAGAACGACCTCCGGCATAACGGCAAGAGCCGTTCCCTCTGCTTGACGCAACGTTCCGGCCCGAGTGACGTCAAATCCTTCACGCTCAAGCGTTGATGCGAGAAGAGTACGACGACCCTGATTCTCGTCAGCAACGATGACCTTCCCCATGATGACCAAGAGGAAACGAGACCTCCGGCTCTTTGAACCTCACCCACGAATTAGCCGTGAACAATGTCTTCTGGAGCCATATGGCCCCATGCCATGATACCACCGGTGAGGTTGTACAAGCGGCTGGAATCGATACCCGATTGGTTGAGTAACATGATGGCCATTTGAGAACGCATACCGCTTCGACACATGACCACAACATCACGGTCGCTTGGAATATCACTCGCTGCTGAATTCGCAACATCGTGAACGACATGCAAATCGAATGTTGCAAGTCGAACTTGCTGAAGTTCCTCATCGCTTCGAACATCGATAATGAACGGATTCCATCCCTCCTGTTGCTTCGATTTCAACTCAGGCACGGTCATGGATTGCATCATAGGTTCGGCTGCAGCATCGTCTTCTTGAACTTGGCGAGGGCGTGGTGTGCAGTAGGTTGGGTCGTCAAACAACGCTTGCGCATGGGACAAATCCGTGATATCTGGCTTGGAATCAAGAGCACCGAATTGCAACGATTGCATGGTCATCGATTCTGCATCGTACAAGAGTAGGCGTCCGATGAGGCTTGATCCCATACCAACGATGTGCTTGATGACCTCCGTCGCCTGAAGACTACCAACAACGCCTGGAAGAACACCAAACACGCCAGCTTCAGCACAGTTTTGCAACGCACCAGCCGGAGGTGCTTCAGGGAACAAATCTCGATAACGACGATTTTCTTTTGTCGAAAAGAACGAAACTTGACCTTCAAATCGATGAATTGAACCATAGACCCAAGGAATCGAAAGAAGATGGCATGCATCATCGATCAAGTATCGTGTAGGAATGTTATCCGTCCCATCAACGACAACGTCCCAACCCTTGAACAACTCAACTGCGTTCTTAGGAGTAAGGCGCTGTTTGTACTCAACGATGTTCAAATTTGGATCGAGGGCAAAGAGTTGTTCCTTGGCAGAATCGACTTTCATTCGACCAACGTCGTCAGTTCGATGAAGAACTTGCCGTTGAAGATTCGAAACGTCAACACGATCGTCATCAATCACACCAATGGTTCCGACACCTGCTGCTGCCAGATAGAGAAGAGCAGGACTACCAAGACCACCTGCGCCAACAACGAACACCTTGGCATTGGCCAACTTCTCTTGTCCCTCAATTCCAACTTGTGGAAGGACAAGATGACGGGCATGCCGTTGCATATCGACCATGTTGATGCGTATCGATGCTCAATCAAATAGACATCGTTGCTCAATGAACGTTTTCTTCAAGCCACTTTTCTGCATCCATAGCGGCTTGGCAACCCATACCAGCTGCGGTAATGGCCTGCTTGTAGCGTGTGTCAACGACGTCACCTGCAGCGAACACACCATCAACCGAAGTCATGGTGTGGTTCTTGTGAATGATGTAGCCATTTTCATCGGTTTCGACTTGTCCGCCAAGGAAACTTGTGATTGGTTTGTGACCAATGGCAATGAACGCCCCCGTTGCAGCGATTTCTTCGGTTGACCCATCTCTTGGGTCCTCGAGGACGGCTCCAGTCAGCCCCTTCTCATCGCTTAGCCATTCCTTGATTTGGCGGAAGGTCTTGATCTCGATTTTTGGATGGTTTGCAGCGCGCTCATACATGATGGTTGATGCTCGGAAGACATCTCGACGATGAATCAGCGTAACCTTGGAAGCAAAGCGAGTGAGGAACGTTGCTTCCTCACAAGCAGAATCTCCACCTCCGATGACCAGAACTTCTTCTTCTCGGAAAAAGGCTCCATCACAGGTTGCACATGTGGAGATACCTCGTCCTTTTTGTTCTGCTTCACCGGGCGCATCGAGCCAAATGGATTCCGCCCCTGTGGATACAATCAGAGAATGTGCGAAGAAATCCTCTCCCTCAACCGTGACCTTGAACGGGCGAGATGACGTATCAACGGATTCAACATTCTTGTCTTGGACGCTCAAACCAAATCGCTCTGCTTGCTCACGAAGTTGCATCATCATTTCAGGACCGCCGATTCCTTCTGGATAGCCAGGGAAATTTTCGATATCACTGGTCAACATCAACTGGCCACCGGACATGTATCCAGCGAACATGAGCGGCTCGAGCATAGCTCGAGCAGCGTACAAACCAGCGGTATATCCAGCAGGCCCAGAACCGATAATGATGAGATTGTGAACATCTGACATTTGACTCACTCTCCGACCAATACCCCGACGGACTTGAACATTATCCCTCAGTTTTCTCAGCAATTTGTCGTTGACGAGAAAGATGCTACAATTTATTGTCGACCAACCTTTCCAAAGGACATGGATGTCGCCTCACACTGGTTGATGGGATCGGGTGCGACGAATGGTCGTACGAAATTCTGGGTTGCTGGATTGATGGGTGTCCTTCCAGATTTGCTTGTTTTTATTCCGAACTCCTTCTTTTTAGATGAGCGACCTGAGATTGATGAGAATACAGTCACTGCTGATTTTGGATGGTATGCATGGGAAGCATACCAAGTCACGCACAGCCTTGTTTGGGCGACGATTGGATTTCTTTTTACCTGGATTTTGTTTGAAAAGCGAGGTGTCATGAAGAGGTTGTTTACCGATCGTTCCCTTTCAGCACGAAACGCTGCAATTTGGCTCTGGCTGCCTTGGTTCATCCACATCTTTAACGACATACCAACGCATACTGCGAAGTTCTTCCCTACACCGTTTTTGGCTCCGTTTAGTGACATTCGGGTCGATGGATATCGATGGAGCACACCATGGGTGTGGTTCACGAATCTGGCAATCATTATCGCCATTTGGTCGTACGTCTTCTACAAGAAACGAAACCAATCACTCATCGAGAAACGGACGTAGTGCATCGACTGAAGCTGTTGCATGAGGCCCAATCCGAGGTCCAACGTGTTCAGGGAGTGCACCAGGGCCAATGATACCCAAACCGATTGGTTTGTTATGCACGAGTTGCAATTCTAGGATGGTTTTGAGGACACCTTGGCCCATGACAAGCCCGTGGTCCGTCTCACCCTTTTCGATGATACCTAGGCAAAATGCTCCATCAACGTCTTCGTTTGAGAGGACTCTATCAAGCGCCAATGGAATCTCCATGCAGCCTGGAACTTCGATGACATCGACGATGTCATACCCCAAATCCTCTGCTTGAGAGGTTGCAATTTTCAGCATTTTATTCATGTCGTCTAAGTGGTACATTGCGCATACTGCTACGATATTTGGCATGTTTAATTCTCCTTCATCATTCGTTCAACGGTTTCAACAATCATCATGGTTGTTGAATCGATTTCAAGGTTGACTGCATCTCCAATTTGTTTGTCACCGATGGTGGTCAATCGAAGCGTTTCTGGAATCAGATGCAAGTCAAAGTGGTCTTCCGAAACATCGCCTATAGTGAGTGAGATTCCATCGATACCGACATATCCCTTGCTGGCAATGTATTTCCGAACATCGGGTGGAGCAACGATCGAATATTGGGCACCATCGCCAACACGCTCTGATTTGCTGACAAGACCCCGCCCGATGATGTGTCCGGAGAGGAGGTGGCCTCCTACTTCGTCCCCGTATCGTAACGAACGTTCGACGTTCACGTTGTGCCCTTCTTCAAGTTGGCCCAGAGTTGTCTTATCAAGTGTTTCGGGGATGACATCGAATGCGACGATATCATCCTTGAATGCTGTCGCTGTTAAGCAGACACCGTCGATGGAAACACTTGCTCCAATCTGCAAACCCTCTGTCGATGGGACACGGATTTGGAAGGTTGTGATTTTGTTTCCAATTTCTATAGAAACGATTTCACCTTTCCCTTGGACGATACCGGTGAACATCAGAATTCACCTCCTTTCGCTCGCTCAACGATACGAGCGATAATCTTCCGAGTTCCATCCAAATCGTCGCTTAAACCTTCAACTCGGACAACTTCGATTGAGGTAAAACCCCTCTCTTCCAATGCAGTTCGAATCCGGTCTTCAGCATGTTCTTGATCGTATCCCAAGGCAATGACGGACGGTTGAATTTCAGGTAAGATATCGAAAATAGGAACATCTGGAGAATTGCCAATGCAAGCAACATCGACCGGTTTCAAACCCTCAACCATACGTCGACGGAGGTCCTGATTGGTAACTGGTTCATGCTTTCGCTTGCGAACAGTATCGTCATGAGCAACGACCACGGTGAGGTGATCCCCGAGAGCCTTTGCTTGCTCAAGATAGTGTAGATGACCTGCATGGAGAAGGTCAAAAACTCCTACAGCCATGACCTTTCTCATTGTATTCACCCATATCGAGCAGAGGAATCATGTTTTTGAGATTACCCATGCAATGCTGCAATGACTTCCGCACCTTCCAAGAATGGAATTCCACGCTCTGCTGCCCATGCACGAGCATCTGCTACTGAGAGAGCTCCGTCTCCATCGGGCTGCAACATCTCTGCTCCGATGACGACAGGTGTCAATCCAGCGAGTCGGGCGATACCGACTGCGAGTTCTGTATGACCTTGGCGTGTCAAGAGACCTCCTTGCGATTCACGGCAAACGGGAATGTGCCCAGGCGTTCGAAATTCTGCGCCCATGCGTCGCTGTGCCTCAGCCTCACTGAGTTCATCATCGAATACGGTCGCAGTTAGTTCCGCAAAACGACGGGTTGTGAGTGCTCGATCATGATCGGTAATGCCTGTGTAGGTTTCTCGATGATTCAACGAGAGCGTAAATGCAGAACGTGCGTCATAACGTAGGTCGTTCGTCTTCAGTTCAGCCAAGACGGGATATTCTGCGGTCAGAGCATCATGCGTGTGCAAATCCTGCAAAAATGGTAGCCCAAAGGCTTGGCCAACATCGTGTCCGATCGCCAAAAAGAGAAGTCCTCCACAATCCTGACGGAGTTGTCGCATCGTAGCAGGCTGTGCAAATGCTGCTGGGAAAAGAAGGTCGGTTTCACCTTCACGCTTATCCGAATCAAAGAGGCAAACGGGATTGCCTTGACGGAATGCAGTAATTGCTGCTTCGATAATTCCCGACATAGCGTGTCGTTTCGTTTCACCTTCATGAACCGTCGTATTGTACATTATGTACAGATTTCCGGCAAACGGGTGACGGAAAGGGGTTAATGTAGGGAACGGCTTGGCTTGTATTCGCGGGGGTGGAATGATGGGTGTGAAACTTGGTCCTGCTGGCGTACCTTTGTCCTGTAAAGGGCGAACAATCGTCGAAGGAATGGATGATATTATTGCTCTCGGGCTCGAGACGATGGAAGCTCAAACGGTTCGATTGATTCAACCACAGCATTTCGAACAATACTGGCAAGCTGGTGTTCTGGCCAACAAGGCTGATTTTGAAATGAACATCCACGGACCATACTATTCCGAACTTCTCGGCAACCGTGTCGAGCGAGGACGATCGCTTGCTAAAATTGAGGCGACACTGCAAGCAGCACGAACCATCAATGCTCGACATATCACGCTCCACACCGGCCACTATGGAGACTTTGGACGTGGCACGGCTGCGAACGAGCAGGTCGCGAACATCTTCTCCAGTATCGTCGACCGTGTTCACGACATCTGGCATGACGATGAGGATGAGTTCCCAGTGTTCCCTTGGATCAAGGACGGCACACCGTCGAAAATTGGTATCGAGACATCAGGCCGTCAAGAGTTATGGGGAAGTTTGGAAGAAGTCATCGAAGTGGTCAATCACGTCGAAGGAACCATTCCCGTCCTCAACATTGCTCACATCCACGCACGTGGCCATGGTCGAATGAAGACATCCGAAGACTACGGTGAATTGTTCGACATGGTTCGTGAATCGATTGGTACCAAGGAATTCTATTGCCACTTCTCAGGTGTTGAGCACCGAACAGGGAATGCTATGCATTACACGCAAATCAAGAAGTCCGATTTGAACTTTGAACCTCTTGCAGAATTCATCGTCGAAGATGGTGGGTGGCTGGACATTACCCTCATTTCAGATTCTCCACTGTTGGAACACGATGCCATGTACATGTTGCAGAACATTGACAAATCCAAGCACAAGCAACTTGAACGCAAAGCCCGAGAAGACCGACGACGTGCACTTGCTGCCCAAACAGGTACTTCGGTCGAAGACCTCCAGCGCCGTGAAGAACAAATGGCGAAACTTCGAACTCAGGGTGGCGAGGAAGAGCCTGTTGAAGAGGCAACACCTGAACCCGAGCCAGTAAAGGAAGATAAGAAGCCGAAAAAGAAGGCTGCCGCCTCAAAGAAGAAGAAAGAGGAAGAGGATGTCTTCTCCTTCGATGAAGAGGACGATGACGACTTGTTCTGATTCGGTGAATCCAATCCCATCAAAAAATGTGCCTTTCTTCCTTCCGTAGAGGGAATGCACATAAGGACAAAGAGTTCGAAGTCCCTTGACATGGCACACATTGC
>JAYOBT010000009.1:0-45245 GCA_038105035.1 Candidatus Poseidoniales archaeon
CTGAACAAATTCTCGAACAATATGGAAATGTCACAATTTACACTGAATCAAACCATCCCTCTCCAATTTACCATGTTGAAGGCTCTGTAGCACCAAATCCACATGGAGACCTTGCTGTCTTGTTTGAGGACGACAATCTGGAAGAAGTCATGTACAATGGCGGGACACAGTGCGTCAAAGTTGCTCATCGAAAACATGGCATGTGTCGCACAAACGTATGGATCAACGATGAGGCCGGCTTGCAGATTGCAAAGAACATTGCTGCTTTCACCAATGTACCACTTGGAGATGGTCCTGGCATGGTTCCAATTTTCGACGGGCGACTACCAGATGGGTCCCGTGTCAACGGCACCATCCCTCCAGTTTCACCGGATGGTCCAACACTTACCATTCGTAAATTCAAGGAAGACCCGTTAACGATGATTGACTTGGTCAAGTTTGGAACGGTGAACTCACGTCTCGCTGCGATGATGTGGGTATGGATTGAAGGCCTCGATAGCAGACCAGCGAACTTTGTTATCGCTGGTGGAACAGGTTCTGGTAAGACAACCACCCTCAACTGTCTTGGAATGTACATTCCATGGCACCGTCGTCTACTTACAGTGGAAGATACGGCTGAATTGCAAGTGTATCACGACCACTGGTTGAGAATGGAAACACGACGAGAACGTCCAGACGGAACACCAGAAGTGGACATGAACGATTGTCTGAAGTCAAGCCTGCGTATGCGCCCCGATCGTATCATTGTGGGTGAAGTTCGTGGTCCTGAGGCTGCAACGCTCCTCACAGCGATGAACACAGGTCACGACGGCTCCTTCGGTAGCCTGCACGCAAATACCGCACAGGAAACCGTAACGAGAATGATCAATCCTCCAATGAATGTACCCCCAATCATGTTGACTGGTCTTGATCTCATCATCATTCAAGCACGACTCCACGTCAATGGAAAGACTGCTCGTAAAATTACCGAAGTTGCTGAAATCGCTGGTATGGAAGGATCCAAGCCTCGATTGAACACGATTTGGAAATACAATGCTGCGACCGATCAAATTGAAGAAACTGGAATCCCCTCCAACCTTCGAGAAGTCATTTGTAAAGCGGCTGGTGTAACACCTGACGTTTTCGAGAAGCACGTTCAGCAACGGCAACAAATCATAGAGGATCTTATCGCTCGAGACATTACAGACATTCAGTCGGTAACAACAGTGATTCAGAACTTCTATGCTCAGAGCCATCATTGACCGTCTTGCAATCGAAGGCGTGAGAGAAGGGCGTCGACTCGATCAATTTGTCCTCGCACTCCACCGACTCGATCTGAAGCATCGGCTACGGATTCTGCAAGTTCCATTTCTGGCTCTACCTCTTCAACCTGCTTTGGCTTGAAGGTTGCAGCGAGGGATTTCAACTCGGCAACAATAGCATCGACGTGTTCATCGCTCACAAGGATTCCTGGAGCTAATCGCGGAATTTGATTCGGTGTCAAATACCCTAATTCTGTACCAACAATACCTGCGCATGCTAACACACGTGGACGCAGTTCCGCCGTATTGACTAGATACCCTTTCGACTCAAGGAACCGAATGATGAGACTTTGTTGAGCCTCTGAGAAGTCTCCTTCACTGCTCTCAAGGACGGTCTCAACAAGCGATTCGAAGGAAGGAAGGTTTCGTTCAAGGCGTTCAATTGTTCGACGCACATCATCGGGAAGGTGAACTGCGCCATGGTAAAGAATTCGTAACATTCGATTTCGTCGTGCAGCGGATGGGTCTTGCAATTCCTCAGCTTCACTAATTTCAAGATGCAAATCGAACAAGGCATGGAGACGACCCGATACAGCTGGACTTCTCAAGTCAAGACCAAGGGTTCGTGCCTCTTCTTCAAACTCCATACGTGCCTGAACGAGGTTTCCCCGTCGTCCAGCAACAATCTCAGGAATCCGCTCTCGAAGTTGAGGGCGCATCTGTTCGAACATTCGAATCGCTTCTCGTTCAGACCATGAACCTGGTTTACTGGAAAGTGCATTCTGTTCTTGCTCAGAGCGATAGGCTGTTTCCATAATGATGGTCCGTATAGCATCCTGCACTCGATCTAATTCAATTGCAAAGCCATGATTCGAAAGGCTAGAAATGAACGTGTTCATATCGTCCATGTCCGTTGTACTTCCTACCAAGAGATAGTCTCTGGCTGCCGCTTCAACTTCGGCTCTTCTTGATGAAATTTCCAACAATGCGGCTTCTTCTTCCAGGGTTGGCTCTACGGAGGAAAGTTCCTGCAACATCGGAGGAACAGGCTGCTCAATTTCGGTGCGATGTGATACAAGCGTTTCTTCTATAGAAGCGGCCACATCTGAGAGCGATGTGTCGATTCCACCATCATCGATGGTTTCAAGCAACTCTGACTCTTCCTCAAAAGTCCATCCTTCAGGATGCTCACTTACGAAACTCTCAACCTCTTCTTCGATTGAGGTCGGTTCGATTTCTTCTTGCTCAGACTCGCCAGGCGTTGGTATCGTGACAGAGCCCCCACCTCTCTTGAGAGAACGTTTGATTGTGCCCCAATTCTTGTGCTGAGCTGAAAGAACCCCCGCAACTCGAATGAGAAGTGTTTGGCGGTTGCCTGAACGTGGAAGTTCCAGTGCTTTGCACAAAGCGTGTAGTTCCTCTTTTGTCATTTTGTCAAGATTCTCTTCCTTGAGCTGCTTCGGATCGTGATTGAGATGCAAATAAAGGCGTTGTCGGCGGGTTCGTAGTGAACCCGTCTTCTTGATTCCAAAGACACCAAGGAGATCGCCAAGGTCACTGTTGAGGATGTTTTTGAGGCCGTCCAGTGTTAAATCCCATTCGGGCAAAATGAGGTCACGAATCAATTGGGCTCGGAGATACTCAACAGAGCCATTTTTCGCCAAACCATAAGCAGAAGCAATCTCCTTGAGGTCTTCAAGACGTGCCTGATAAAGTTCAGACAAAAGACTCGAACGATTGCTCATTGGTTCACCTGACCATTGTTGTTTCCTTACAGTATATGTGGTTTCGCTGTCAAATCAGCACCAATAAGCCGTTTTTGGCTTCAATGAACGTGCACGAGATACCCTTCAATCGGGGTCGAATTCGGCTAAACCTTCAAACACATTCGACAATCAGGGTTTGTCGGTGAGTCAATGGTAACCGCTGAGAAAACTGCACGAACCTTGCTCAAACAAGCCAACGAGTTGGGCAACACACTACGTGAGATTGTTCGTCGTGATCTTGCGGATGAAACACGAAGGTTCAACGATACATTGAGTCAGCGAATTCAATTTGCCAGCGAAGCGATTATCCAAGCAGTCAAGGCGAAGGAAGCCATCGCTGCAGGAGCCTCAGCCATCAACGGTAAATTGGAGAAGGCGCACAGACGATACTCCAAGAACAACAACCTGGAAGAGTTCAGGGGCGTTTTGCAATCCACTCTCGTCGAGGTCCAACAACTTCGGGAACAGCATGAAGCAGTGGCCGATTCTCTCAGAGAGGCACAAACTCCAAGCCGTTCCGCTGTAGAAATTGTCGAGCGGTTTGCAATCGAACTGCAAAAGGCAGCGGGAGGTTGGGAAGCGACAGGTCGAGAAGTTGACGAAATCATCGCAAATGTCTGCGATCCAAACCCTGATGTTGCTCTTATCGAGTTGGAACAATACCTAACAGAGAACGGATTTGAAATCGTCCTCGTTGGAGAAAATCGAACCGAGGAGGCTTTAGAAGAAGCCCGCAGGATTCTTGGCTACTCGGATTCATCCGAATGAATGCGCATCATAGCAGGTCGCTCTTCGTGGAATTCATCAGGCATGTTACGTATCTTGCGGTTCGTCGCTTGATGCTCAGAAGTGAGAGTGGTCAGAACACTTCCCCACTCTTGGAGTAAATTCACCATCGCAACTCGATGCTTTTCAATGGGTCCAACTTGCTCAGCACAAGCACTAACCTTTCCATCAACACTCAAGGTCTCGATTCTCATCTCAATACGCGTTCCCGACTGACGCACTTTCTTTTCCGTGTCGATCATTGCAGACATGGTCCAGTCGTCCTTGTTTCTTTTGGCTTCACGGAGAATGGTTCCAACACCGCGCTGCTCGACATGGATTCCTGTAAGTTCTACAAGATCGCTTGGAATACTTTCGAGCAAAGTTGATTCAATGCGGTAGGCAAACTCAGCTGACGGATCGAGAATATGCTCGACCTTCTGCTTTGGAAAACCAACACGTCCAACAATAAGCGTGAATCCATTCAGTGGAGGAGGCACAAAGTGAGAACGTTCAGGTGACCCTTTCTGTAATCCAAGCGTATGTCGGCGTGTTTTCCCTTGGAGCAGATTGTATTGGGAACGTTTCACAACGTACCCATCAATCGTCCCGTCTTGCCTCAAATTTTCCAATTTCTCGATTTCTTCGCGAGAGTCGTATTCCTCCTGGAGGTCAACATCGTCTTTCGTGAGGAGTTTCAAATCTTGACGCAAACGCAGCATTTGACGTTGAAGGAGTGGATGATGACAGACGATTCTTGCATGTTTGATGAGATACTCTGGTTTGTCATCGCTTACGAGAACCCATGTTGGTTCTCGACGTGACAACAGTCCAACGATGGTGAGGGCGTCATTCTGATGCTGAATCCAATTTTCAGGGCTCATGGCCACCAAGTCGCCAACACCATCATTCAACAATGCAAGAGCATCAAAGATGGTTGGTGTTTGGCGTAGAATGGCGTTGAATGTATTGCTGCGCTGCTCGAGTACCTTCTCAATTTGTAGACGAACACCGTCACCATGCGACGAAGTAGAAAGGAACACTAAGCGCTCATTTTCCATGCATTCACCTCGGCTGAGGGCCCCTCAGCAATCTATGGGCGTAGCCCACTCATTAAGAAGGACACCCTCGTAGAGTGTATTGTGCAAGTAATTCCTGAGGCACAGCTTCTTCGCCTTGAAGACCTTCGCGAGAAGGTCAACATAGCCTTGGACGGGTTGATACAACGTGAACTGCATAACGGTGCAGGCGAAGTCGCCCAACTCTCTGGTGAAATCCTTTTGAGTGGTGGAAAAAGATTGCGCCCATTACTTGGAATATTCTGTTACGAGGTTGCAGGGGGTAGGGATATCGACGAAATCATGGATCTTGCCATGGCGTTTGAATTGATTCACACAGCCACACTCATTCACGACGACATCAACGATGCTGCAAAGCTCCGTAGAGGCGTTACGACCCTTCACGAGCGCATCGGTCAGCCGAAGGCAATCATTGCTGGAGATTGGCTCTTTGTTCAAGGATACGGACTAAGTGGACGCTACACAAAGGAGTGCATTGACTTAATTCGTGAAGCCTGCGCAAACATTGCCGTCTCTGAATTCAAGCAACTTGACCACGTTTTAGACCTCTCAACTTCACCAGAGGATTATCTCGAAATCGTTCGTGGAAAAACTGCAGGACCATTTGCAGCTGTTTGTGAAAGTGCTGCAATCATTGCAGGTGCAACAAAAGAACAATCAGAAGCATTGGGACGCTTTGGAATGGAACTCGGCATTGCCTTCCAACTTATGGATGACTTGCTTGATTTACGAGGCGATGAGCGAATGGGTAAGCCTCGAGGAAAGGATGTCATCGAAGGAAAAATGACGCTACCACTCATTCACGCTCTCACCTTACTTCATGGGGACCGCCGACGCCAACTTGCTGAAATCCTCAACAACTTCAACGATGGAATGTGGGACGAATTGATGGGTCTTCTCGAAACCTCAGACTCCATCACATACGCAGAATCTCTCATGCTTACACACCTTGAACGAGCAATTCACGAACTCGACCAATTCCCATCGTCAATGGCAAAATCGCTTCTCATGCAAGTAGCTGAAAACGTTCATCGGCGACATGCCTGAGGTGAAACAATGGATGTCGAACATCGTGAAGTCATCGTTGTTGGTGCTGGCCCTGCGGGTACATCTTGTGCTCAGCGATTGGCCGAGGAGAACATCGATGTCCTTATTCTCGAACGTCGAGCAATCGTTGGAAATCCTGCACAATGCGGTGAATGCATTCCTAATTGGGGCGAAGTCGTTGGCACCTTTCATGGGATTGATGACCACGAATGGCTGAAACAATCATTTGAGTTTCCAGACAGAATTCAACTCCATCGACTTGACCACATGAGAGTGTTCCTACCGAGTGGAAAATCCTACAATTTCGATCTGGATGCTTTTGCAGGCCACCGATTGCAGTTTGATGGATACCTTGCTGAAAAAGCGGTTGAAGCCGGTGCAGAGATTCGAATGTCTGAACCCGTTACCAACGTCAAACGTCGAACCAAGACAGATTCGCTTCTAATCGTGACAGAAAAGGGTCGATATACGTGCGATCTCCTAATCGATGCTAGTGGTTCACTGGCCCATGTCGCACGGTGTTTGCATGGGAAAGACAAGGATTTCCGGCCTGCGGACCAGGTGCCAACTGCCTATGCTCAAGTTCGTGGAAATGTCCCAGAAACGTTTGATGTTTTCCTCGGAAGTGTAGCACCAAAGGGATATGCTTGGATCATTCCGAAAGGACCGGATACAGCGAATGTTGGCCTTGGTGTCCGGGCAGGTGCGCTCAAAGGTTCTGTCAAAGAGCATCTTCAGCAGTTTTGTGATGATCTTGGATTTGAAATCCTCTCCATCGGCGGAGGTTGGATCCCAATGGGCGGTCCAATCAAGACGATGGTCGACAAGAACGTTATTGCCGTTGGTGATGCTGCTGGATTGGTGATGCCATCCAATGGAGGAGGAATCTCTCAGGCGATGATATCAGGTTGTTTTGCAGCAGAGGCCTACATCGATTACAAGCGGGATGGAACCCCCTTAACGGCTTACCAAGAGCGAATTGAATCATGCTTTGGCCGTGCTCTGAAAAACTCCCTCCGGTCAAAGAACATGGGCTATCTCATGTTTCAAAACGATCTCATTACAGAAGTCTTGTTGAGAATACTAGGACCGATAGGTGGTATCAAGCGTGCAATGGAATGCGACAAGCCTTTGTGGGTGTTGTAACATTGTGGTGTTGCCCAAATTCATCGGTGCGTTCAAGTCTTATCGATGCTAGCGCAAGGCATGGCGAGGATGCATCAAGATGACGAGGCGGTCAGCCCCGTTATTGCTACTGTCCTTCTTCTTGCCATTACCGTTATGCTTTCTGGGATGGTCTTTGTTCTGATGCAAGGAGCATTGAGTACCGCAGAAAAAGCCCCGCCTCAAATGACGGTAAGTGTCCGCGCCCTCGACAACGGCTACCATGTCATCAGAATTACGACCTTGGACCAAACACTTGACCCTGCACGTATCTCATTCCAACTCAACGAGCAAGGGAACAATCTCAATTCATCGCTCACAGGATTTGTTAACGACGCTGATGTCTATTCAGTGATTGGCTCCAACATCTCATTCCATGACCGAGATGCGAGTTATTCCATTTCTGCTGGTGACTACTTCGTCATTCATTCTGAAGAAATTGGTGCTGATGAAGGTGTTTGGACCTTTGTACTGCTCGATGAAACCGTTCAATCCGTGCTTGTTCGAGTGGATTTACCACCAATGATTTCGTGATCAATCCTCAGCATCGTTCAATGCACGGATAAAGTTGAGTTGAGCGTTTTTCTCACGTAGAGCTCGCTGCAATATCGAGAATACACCATCGCAAGTGGATGAGCCAAGAGCGGCTTGCCTGTCCTCAACCTTGTCAAGGACTGCGTTCGCTACTTGCCACAGAGAGGCTGAATCATACGGCAGGAATTCTTCCTCAAGGATCAAAAGCATTTGCTCAAGGTCAACATCCTCGTTGCGGAACATGGCATTGACGTCGACGATGTGTTGTGCCCAATCGTGGAGGAAATCTGACCAATCTTCAGCAGAAAGTTCTCCTTCCAAATCATCGAGGAGTCGGACAGTTGCTCTCAGGTAGAGTTTTCCTTCAGGCTGATCCTCGATATACTGCTCTACCAAATCATCAACGGTTGGATAAACATCTCCGAATGGCATTGAAGGAAGCGATGCTTGTACAACTTCCAGCACTTCGAAACGTCGTTCAGCATTTGCAGTAAACATGAGATTTGTTCCTTGCTCCCTCAGATCAGAAAGCGAGCACATGACACCAAAGGCTCCAGGCTGAGACCATCCGTCAATCGATTCGGAGTCTGAATCATGAGCAATGTATCCAAACTGGATATCGTCGAGGGTGCAATCATCGAGCATTTGCTTGTATCTTGGCTCAAAAACGCGGAGAGATTCGTTGATGGAAGGAAAGATTCCTGAAGGTAAAACGAACAATGGTATTGTCTCTCTGTCGCCCATAGCACAAGACCCACCTTGGCCCTAATCAAGGATTGTGGTTCAACCACCGATGTACGACATCTCGACCTTGAGATTCTTCGTTTGAAATGACCGCTCTTCAGAATACCGATCTTTTCTTTTCAACCATATCGAATGAATTGCTTGTGAGATATCTTCGTCCAATGCATCCATCCGTAGTATTCCTCGAACATCGTGACCCTTATCCGCAAACAGGCATGTGTAAATGCTTCCATTCGCAGACAGGCGAGCTCGAGAACAGTCACCACAGAATGGGTTGCTGATGGACTCAATGAACCCAATCTTCCAACCATCCTTGGTCGAATAGACTCTCGCAACATCGCTCGCATGTTTTGCTATATCTGCGTGGAGTGTCCCAAACTCTTGCTCAATCGAGTCGCGCATGGAATCTGCAGTTACAACCTGATCCAAATTCCAATCATTGGTTGAACCGACGTCCATGTACTCAATGAATCGAATGGGTATCCTACGTGGGCCAAAGGTTTTGACCAAATCAACGAGTTGGTTATCGTTGACATCTTTCTTGACGACGGTATTGATTTTGAGAGGTAGCCCCATCCTTTGTGCTTCATCGATGGCTTTCAAGACAATCTTTGGTGTTGCATCCGTATCGCCCATGGATTGGTACGTGCTCTCATCCAAAGCATCCAGCGATATGGTTGCACGAGTCAATCCTGCATCGATTAATGACTTCAGATGCTTTTCGAGTAAGAGACCATTGGTCGTAATCGCTATGTCAAGCTCCTCAGAACAGGCCCGCAATTGGCGAACCAGTTCACTCAAATTTCTTCTCAACAGAGGTTCGCCCCCAGTGAGTCGGACCTTTCGCAGACCGTGCGGTAGGAGAGCAAGAACAACTCGTACAATTTCTTCGAACCGAAGAATGTCTTCCTTTGGGAGAAATTCATGATTTTCATCAAAATGTTCTCGTGGCATGCAGTAACGACATCGCATGTTGCACCGGTCAGTCACTGAGATTCGGAGATCGAGGAGAGGACGATTGAATGCATCCTCAAGGACCATGTGTTCTCCAATGGCCTTTGTATTGTGAATGTTTGCAAGCCTTCATCTGATATGGTTCTGTGGAGAGTCTATGGCAAAAGGTTGGGTGAAACGTTGGGGGGCCCGCGGAAAAGGGCACCGTCCAAGCCATATCCCAGCACTGGAAGTACACCCAACCAGCATTAGCGATGAGGCTTGGGTTCTTCCGCCATCGAAGAGCCACCTCATTCGCATGATGCACCTTTGTGCACTGAGTCCAAACAAGCATATCCTTACTGGATGTCCAAAACTGGGAGAAGATGCAGAGAGCATGAAACGCTGCCTTTCTCAACTCGGAACTAAGTTTTCAAACATCGAAAACGGTCTTGAGATAACAGGAACAGGATTCAGTGGTTTCAATCGTTCACCGAGTGTCTTGCATGCTGGCAATTCTGGTACAGCCTTGCGTTTGCTTATTGGACTGACCTCTCGACTCAATTTCGTAAGTATGATCGACGGCGATTCCAGTCTACGAAACAGAAACCATTCCACACTGTTGAATGCATTAGCCCCTCTCGGAGTGGATTTTTCCTATGGAGTCGAGCAAGAACGGTTACCAGTTCTTGTCCATGGGCCTTGGCAGAGTACGGAGGCTAACGTCGATGTCTCGAAATCCTCCCAACCTTACTCAAGTCTCTTGTTGGCATCGTGTGGACTGGACAGCAATTGCGTGATTCATACAAATGGAACGCCTGTAAGTCGCAGACACTCTGGCTTGACCATTGAATTGATGGAGAAATGTGGAGCATCAGTTGAAATCACTGATAAGAAAACAATCATTTCGCCTTGGACCTCAAACCCACCATCTGAATGGGTGGTGCCATCGGATGGATCGATGATGGCTTTTCCCATCCTTGCATGCCTCCTAACAAAACAGCCGATTCAAATTGAGAACCCAATTCAAGCAAACGATGCACTTGGGCATGAAATCCTCTTCCAACATCTCAGCAACCTTGGGATAAATTACCAAGATTCGACACTAGTACATGATGGAAAAAGCAGCGATGTGGACATCGACCTTCGAGATGCAAACGATCTGTTGCCCCCACTCGCAGCCATTCTCGCTCTTTCCGGAGGAGGTCGATTACGAGGTGCTGCTCATGCCAAGCATAAGGAGAGCAACCGTATTCTTTCTACAAAAGCACTCCTTGAGTCGTTCGGATTAACAGCAATCGTTGAACAAGACGGTCTTTCTATAGAGGGAGGTCAAGTGCTTTCAGCACCAAATTCACTCGTGGAGACCTTTGGTGACCATCGCATCCAAATGACGGCCGTTCTGCTCGCAACGCAAACAGGAGCAACGGTCGAAGGGCCGAGACTTCATCGTATTGCTGATCCGGATTTCCTCACCCGTTTGTCAGCCATGCCTGCCGAAGTGCTTGTCAAGGGAATCCAACGATAGGCGCAAAGCAGTGGGACGTCCATGTACACATGCCCACGGATTTGGAACGTTTCGCATGTCTTCAAGCAGCCTGCGCATTTGAGCGATGGTGAGCGTATCGTTTGCCTTGACAGACCCTCTGCATGCGTTCAAGAAAGCCAAGTGGTCCTTACGCCGCTCGATGGTTTCCAATGGCGCACCATCCTCAGATATATCTTGCAGTAAATCGAGGAGGAATGGTTCGACCTCATCCCCGTCCAGCAACCGAGGGGCTTGGGTCACATCCCATTGACCATCTTGTTGCTTTTCGAGTAGAAAACCAAGTTCTTCGAAACGTTGTAAGAACGACTCCAAGCGAGCTTGCTGAGCGAGAGTAAGTTCAATTCTCGATGGTACCAACCGAGGTTGAGGCGTCCACAAACTCTCGTCGTTACGGAGACGTTCGTAGCGAATGCGTTCATGCAAAGCATGTTGATCGATCAGGAGCAATTCCTCACCGGCTTGTGCCAGAATGTAGGAATCTGCAAACTGCGACAAGGGTTCCATAGCAGGGAGGTTGTTATCCAGGCCAGAAAGGGGAGATTCTGCAGTAGGTGAAACACTACCTCCACACCCTGCATGGCGATGCAAATCACGTTCTTCGCGAGAGAGGGCTGGTGCGATAGGTGTTTGTGAAAGCCCAGGAAGGGATTTCTGAGCAGAAGCTGCAATCGATTGAGGCCGAGGTTTTTCAGTGTGTTCAACAGTTTCGTCTGCAACTTCACCAACCAAATTGAGTTGTGTTCCAGCTGCAAGTGCCCATGGAGGCGCAGCCGTCGTTGGAGCCGTTTGATGTTCAGGTTGAATCGGTACAAGCAGTTCTTGGATTGGTTGACTCCGATCAGACTGTGCTAAACCTTCCAATTCCTGAAGTTCTCCACTTGAATCAGGTTGCGTTGGCGAGGTAGCAAGCGTGTGTGCAATGGCACGCTCTAATCGTTCCAAAACGCGCCAAGAGTGACGAAGTCGCACTTCTCGCTTCGTTGGATGTACATTGACATCAACCTCGTTTGCGGGAACATGCAAATTGAGAACGGCTACCGGATGTCGTCCTTGCATCAATCGTGTTCGATATCCTCGACGAATGGCTTGATGGAACGGTGTTGATGCAACTGGACGGTCATTGACAAAAATGTGAATTTCATCACCCTTGCCCCTTGAAATATCGGGTGCACTGATGTACCCAGTCCACGATTCCTCACCAGGTACTTCTGCATCTTGAGCAGGTGGCGACAGTGGTAGGAGATTTGACGATTGGCCCCCGAGGACATCGTAAAGACGGTCCTCAATCGAAGCGCTAGATGGAAGGTTCAATGTCGATCTCCCATCAATCGTACATCGAAAAGCAACATTCGGATGAGCGATGGCATGAGCAACAACCACCTCAACGATGCGTGCATGCTCCGTTGCCGGACGACGTTGGAATCCAAGACGAACAGGCGTGTTTTGGAACAAATGCTCGACCGTTACGACGGTCCCGTTCGCCATCCCTACCGGTTCAATCTCACCTTGAAGGCCGTCCTCCATCGTAATGCTTCGTCCATCTCGGCCTTCAGGTCGTGATGAAACGCTCAATCGTGAAACAACACCGATACTTGCCAAGGCCTCTCCACGAAATCCCAGCGTATGGATTTCGTTCAAATCTTCCGCTTGGCGGAGTTTAGATGTCGCATGACGGGAAAGTGCCAATCCTAAATCTGACTCGTGAATTCCACTCCCGTTATCCTCAATACGAATCAAATCAAAGCCTCCTCGTTCGATTTCAACGTGGATCGATGTAGAACCTGCATCAAGAGCATTTTCGAGCAATTCCTTGACCACTTGAGCAGGACGCTCAACGACTTCACCAGCAGCAATATGGCCAATGGTCAAATCATCCAGTTGTTGAATTCGATTGGGCTCAGTCATCTCAGTCACCCTCCAAGCGGTTTTGCAGTTGTTCGATTAGAGAAAAGGCATCTCTTGGTGAAAGTTCGTCAAGGTTCAACTCAGCCAACTTCGATAGAACTGCTTCCTGTGCTTGACTCATGGTGGGCGTTTTCGGTTCATTGGACTGCATTGCAGCAGCCGCAAAGTATCCGAGGAGCGATGACTGCCCGTGTTCACGCGTACTTGGTGCGCCATCGCGACCCGCCTTTGCCCCTTGGGCCTGTTGCTCCAAAAAGGCCAGAAGATCGGTTGCTCGTTCTACCACATTGCGAGGCAATCCAGCCAGAGCTGCGACTTGAACACCATAGGATTCGTCGCATGGACCGTCAGCTACCGTGTGCAGGAATCGGAGTGTGCCATCGCTCTGTGCAACTTGAACGTGAACATTCGCAAGCCCATCAACCTCTGATTCGAGTCCAACCAATTGATGATAATGCGTTGCGAATAGACTTCGCGCACCAATTCGGTTGCAGACATCCTCAGTCACTGCCCAAGCAATCGATAAGCCATCGAAGGTTGACGTTCCACGACCAATTTCATCGAGGAGGAGAAGTGATTTTGATGATGCGCGGCGCAGAATGTGCGCAACCTCGATCATTTCCATCATAAACGTTGAACGGCCTCGTCGAAGATCGTCACTTGCGCCTACACGTGTGAAGATACGATCGATTAATCCCAATCGTGCTTTCTCTGCAGGAACAAAACTCCCTGCTTGAGCAAGGATACTGACCAAGGCAACTGTTCGCAAGTAGGTCGACTTACCACCCATATTGGGCCCAGTAATCAACAAAAACCGACGCTTGTCGTCCATAACAACATCGTTTGGAACGAATCCCTGTTGAACTTCGAGTACAGGGTGTCGTGCTTGGTTCAGCATCATTTTTCGACCTTCTCCTAGGATTGGTTTGACCCATGAACGTTGTCTTGCGGTCGATGCGAAACACTGTACAACGTCGATAGCAGCTATTTTTGATGCAATCTGAGCGAGTTTGTTCGCCTGTAGACGAACGCGGTCTCGTAACGAACAGAACAAGGCATACTCGATGGTTTTGGATTTGCTCTCTGCAGTTAAGAGAAGGTCGTCTTGTTCCCGCAGTTCATCGGTGACGTATCGGCTGCCATTGGTCATTTGCTGCTTTCTCGTCCATTCCTCTGGAACCTTGTCCAAGTGCGTTGCCGTGACTTCGATAAACCAGCCAATTTGGCGATTCATCCGTACCTTCAAACTTGGTATGTTTAACTCGTTACGAAGCGTGGTTTCAAGGTTGGAAAACCAACCATGGCCTTGATTTGATGCACTCCTGTAACGATCGAGTTCGTCATCGATTCCGGTTCGTATGAGGCCACCATCTCGCAACCCCAAAGGTACCTCATCGATCAGTGTACGATGAATATCTTCTGCGACATCCTTGAGTTCATCAAGTCCCTCAACAAGATGCATCAAGAGACCATCTTCGGTTTCACTGCAAAGTCGCTGAATCGCTGGTAGTCGCTCAATGGCATTGGCTGTAGCAAGGAGATCCCGAGCATTGGAACGGTTGTACTTCAGTTGCGTTGAGAGTCGTTCGAGGTCGAGCATGCCTTTGAGACTCTCTCTCAACATATCCAACCGTTTCGAGGAACGCATCAATGCTCCAACGGAGGCATGTCTGGCTTGTATCGCATCAACATTCGAAAGAGGTCGTAACAACCACGATTTCAGACATCGTCGACCCATCGCAGTTCTGCATTTATTCATGGCCCACAAGAGAGAGCCTTCGTATTCACCTGCAAGTGTTTGTGTGATCTCAAGATTACGCAGCGTTGTTTGATCGAGAACCAATCCCTCCGAAGTCTCTTGAATATCAACATCGCGAATGGCAATATCATCGTGGCGGTGAACCGATGCCAAATAGTCTGCAGCCAGTGCAGTCGCTTGCAGTGCTTGCGGAGATTGACCGAGGTCAAGATGGCCCAAGTCATTGACTTCAAGCATGGTTTTGAGACGCTCAGAGGCTCGTTTTGGTTGATGCATATGTTGGCTAACAACGACTGAATCAAGCATCCCGAGCAAATGCAAGAATTCACTGCGTTCCGCATCCCTCGGAGTTAGTACCAACTCACTTGGATTCCATCGCATGATCTCATCATAGATTGAAGCCCACTTACCATCGCCAGCAAACGATACTGCCCAAGCCTGTCCAGTCGATGCATCAATCATCGACACAGCTACTTCTTCATCGACAACCATCAGGCTACAAAGCAGTGCTGAAGCATCGGAACCAATGAGGGATTCTTCGAAGAGTGAACCAGGCGTGTAAATTCGTGTGACAACACGTTCCAGAAGTTTTGCACCTTCACGTAACTCTTCCTCCTGCTCAGCCACCGTTACTTTGTGACCAGCACGCAACATGAGACGCAAGTTCTCTTCCAACTGGTGCCATGGGAAACCAGCCATCGGAATGGGATGTTTTGCATTCTTATCCCTTGAAGTCAAAGCAAGCCCAAGTACAGAGGACCCTACCTCGGCGTCATCGTGGAACAATTCGTAAAAATCACCCATCCGAAAGAAAAGAATCGTTCCAGGGTTGGCTTCCTTGAGCTCATGGAATTGGTCCATCATGCTCCGTTTTGCCATTGAAACCCCTACCTCGCAATATGCGGGATTGTCCCTAATGCCGAGAGGTGATTAAGGTTCGGAAAAGTCGGTGTCTTACACTTTCCTGGTATGCATCGCTTTTTCGACCATGAGATAGCCTTGGGTGGCAATCATAATGAAACCGACGAGGAT
Organism: Candidatus Poseidoniales archaeon; assembly: GCA_038105035.1. Classification (GTDB taxonomy): domain Archaea; phylum Thermoplasmatota; class Poseidoniia; order Poseidoniales; family Poseidoniaceae; genus MGIIa-L2. Next base: position 15,519 of record JAYOBT010000009.1, read on the forward strand.
GAAAGCAAAGTTCAGGAATCCACGACCTGATGAGAGCGAACCTTCGAGGGTCAAATCGAGGGACATCCGCTGCGCTTGACCTTGAGAATCAAATCCATGAATGTACATCGAGTCCCCTGCAATCACACCCGATGTTGGAGAAAGTGGAAGGGGGTATCCGAGTTTTTTTGTGCTGGTTTGTCCGGTTTGAACGTCAATTCGCAACGTGGTTTCGGATCCACGCTCTCCGAACAACCAAGCTCGGTCATGCTCTGAATCGTACACCATTGTCGTGGATGCATAGCGCAAAACCTGAACTGAGTCTTTGGAGATGATGTAAAATTCTTCATTCGTTGACGCAACTGCCCCACCGTGCTTTGTGGTGTGCATTGAATGGATTTCGCTACCATTACCCATCATCTGTCGAACGATCTGTGGGGCGGTCGAGTCCCCATCCCAATACACATGCGCCATCACAATTTGAGGTGTCGGAGATGCTGGACTCTGGGAGGATGATGTTTGAATGGCAAAGGTACCTGCGACCAAGAACGTTGAATCTTTCAGATAGACGACCTTATCCCACACGACAAAATCTTGGAGAGGAGCGCTTGTTGTTACAAGACCCTGCCCGTTCAATCCACGAAGACCCGAACCTCCATCTTCGGAGGTGATGAGCAATCGATTGTTCAGGAGTGAGGTCGAATCCGCAGCAATCCCATGAATCCCAAACTCGGAACCGTATGTGTCGCTTAGAATTTGATCAAAGACCATTCCATCAACATACGTCGAGAGTGTGTTCAATGACGTTGAAAAGGTGACTATTCCTTCTGCATCGGCCGAAAACATCGTGACATTCTCTATTGCAGGGTCGTTCTCCGGTAAAATGTCATCAACATCATCTGCATCCATTTGTTGGTACATCTTGAGCCCGTCGACTGTTTTCAAAATACCACTGTGCGATTGGCTCCATGAGGCTTGATGATGGTATTCAACATCGATGAGGAATTCTCCCTGTTCAAAGGCTAACTCGTCGGAGGTATCGGTCCCAAGCACCATGCCTTCAAGCGAACTTGTACCGCCGATGAGGAATCCACCGATGACAATGAACACAAAAAAGAGGCCAATAGCGAGCCACTGATGCTCTGATTCTTCCTCGAGCAACTTCCTCCAGCCACTCGCCATGGATTCCGCTGTCGTTGAACAATTAAGTTTCTTCCCATCACAAAACGGCAAAATTGGACATCAATCTCTCAGTTGTAACGCATCGGAGGGATGATAAAGGGAGCATCAGTCGGAGGCATGCTTGGAGGACTGAAAATGGCACGTAAGCCCGCATCCATGTATCGCCGTCTCAAGGGACCTGCATATACTCGACGCAAGTATATCGGTGGTGTTCCAAACAACCGTATCCTCGCATACCACTCTGGAAATCGCCGTGCTGCGGAAACAGGTGGGTTCCCAGTTGTCCTCGAACTCCGTGCTGACAACAACTGTCAGATCCGACACACTGCTCTTGAAGCAGCCCGTGTTATTTCCAACTCCACTATCCGTAAGGAAGCTGGCGCACAAGGTTATGCTCTTCGAGTTCACACCTACCCACATCACGTTTTGCGAGAGAACAAACAAGCGACTGGTGCTGGTGCTGACCGTGTTTCTCAGGGTATGCGATGTGCTTTCGGAAAGAACGTTGGAACCGCTGCTCGTGTACGACGAGGTCAGCGAATCATCTCCATCCACTGCAATGCAGCCGACTACTTGACAGCGAAGGACGCTCTCCGCAAGGCAGGTATGAAGTTTCCAACACCAACAACAACTCGAGTTGTCCGTGGTGCAGAACATCTCAAGGGACTTGTTTGATCAACCCGAACGTACCCATCGAAAGATGGTACGTCTATGCGAATGCTCATTGATGATGAAGTTCTGGAAGATTTGAGGTGATTTCATGCGAGTTGCAGTTCTCAAGGAAGACAATTGTCAGCCTAAGAAGTGCAACGATGAGTGTTTTCACTACTGTCCACCTGTTCGTAATGGGCAAGAATGCATCGTTATGGATGAGAAAACTGGTAAGCCACACATTTCTGAATCCTTGTGTATTGGATGTGGAATCTGCATCAACAAATGCCCTCATGATGCCCTGATCATCGAACAGTTGCCAAGTGAACTCGAGTCAGATATGATTCATCGATACAGCTTGAACGGTTTCAGACTGTTTCGACTACCCACTCCCACAAAGGAATCCGTCGTCGGCATCTTAGGTCCAAACGGGATGGGCAAATCGACTGCATTCAATGCATTGGCTGGACGAATGACACCCAACTTGGGCGATTGGTTGGACCAAACTCCAGATTGGAACAACGTCATCGATGCTTTACCTAAAGGCGAACTTCGTGATTTCTTCATATCTGTACGTGATGGAGGAATCAAGGTCGCACTCAAGCCACAAAATGTCGATCGATTACCAAAACGCGTTCAAGGTACAGTTGAGGGGCTTCTTCGGAAAGTCGACGAACGCGACATGTTTGATGAGATGACGCATGCCCTTGGTATCTCACACCTCCTTGAGCGCACCGTGCAACAATTGTCCGGCGGTGAATTGCAACGCATGGCTATTTGTGCAACCATTTTGCGAGATGCTGATGTCTATTTCTTCGACGAACCGTCGTCGTACCTGGACATTCACGAACGAATGAGGATTGTTCGTATCATCCAAGAATTGGCTGAGTCAAAACGTGTTATCGTTATTGAACACGACCTCGCCGTACTTGACGTCCTTGCTGATTTGGTGCACATTGTTTACGGAAAGAAAGGAGCGTTCGGCATCTTTACACCTGCACGATCAACGAGGACGGCCATCAACGCCTATCTTGATGGATTTCTTGTTGAGGAAAATGTGCGAATTCGCGACAAACCAATTCGGTTCCTCAAACATCATGAGCGAACGGCTGAGAAGGGAAGTGTCGTTGTTCAATGGGGCGATTTAGGTAAGAAACTCGGAAATTTCGAGTTAGCGACCGGTGAAGGTTCCGTCCATCGCTCAGAAGTCGTTGGCGTTGTTGGACCAAACGGTACTGGAAAATCAACCATGATCAAAATTCTTGCCGGTGAACACGAATACGACAATGGCTGGGTCACCAATGAAGCAACCGTGTCATACAAGCCACAACACATCGATGTCGACATGGATTGCACCGTACAAATGTGGCTTGACAGTGAACTCGGGATGCGATGGCGCAGTGGTGAATTCAATGTCAATGTCATCCGTGCCTTAGGCGTAGATTCTTTGCTACCAAAGCGTGTTAAGAAGTTGTCAGGTGGAGAGCGACAAGCAGTCTCCATCGCCGTTTGCTTGGGTCGTGAAGCAGATTTGTATCTTCTCGACGAACCGTCAGCACACCTCGATGCTAATGCTCGAATGGAGGCTGCGAAAGCCATCCGTCGTACAATGGAAGCCAACGAAAAATCTGCATTTGTCATCGATCACGACGTCTATTTCATCGATATCGTCAGTGATTCGTTGCTTGTTTTCGAAGGCGAGGGTGGAGTTCGCGGCAAAGCAATGGGGCCCTATTCACTTCGCGATGGAATGAATCGTTTCCTCAACGATGTGAACGTCACCTTCCGACGTGACCATGATTCAAAACGACCTCGGATCAACAAAGCTGAGAGCAGAAAGGATCGTGAACAACGGGAAGTAGGGGACTTTTACTCCTTCGATAGCAAATAAGGCGCCACGAGTTCTTAAGACCATCACTACGAGGCGGCACTATGCCTGTCGGCGTTCCACCAAAGGGAGGTCCCCTAGGACGAAGCCGCTCGCGTCTCTCCGCTTCAGGATTAACCACATACCTGCGATGCCCACGTCAATGGTACCTTACTCGCAAAGTTGGATTGTCTTCACCATCATCGATTGGGCAGATAACTGGCCTCGTAGTAGAGGACGCTCTTTGTCGAGTTCTGATGCACCGTCCAGGGCCAATGGATTCGCTGGATGCCCTGCGAACATGGGCGTATGGGCTTTGCAAAGAAGAGGCTCTAAAGGCATGGAAAGAAGGTGAGGAAGCATGGGATGCTCGACTTTGGAAACGAGATGATTCAGATTGGTCGACCGTTGAAGTTGAGAATTATGAACAAAAAATCCGCCATGGCCTAGAGTTATTCCTTGAAGAGGTAGAAGCTTGTTTCACCCAAAATGGCGGACCGTTTCTTGAATCCTATCGGTCAGGGACTGTACCATTCACGGTTCCCTCTCCGGCTTGGGGCGAGACGCCTATGTTCCCCGTTCCTGAAAAGGTACGATCCTTACAAGCAAGAGATTGGTCAATGGAACATGCATTCCAATGGCAAGAACAAGGAAAAGCCATCCAATGGGACGAGGCTTGGGAGATTGCTCGGCCTTGGTTCAAGGATCCTCGCGTGCATCAACCACAACGAATGTTCCACCCAGAAGGCTGGGCTGCTGGCGAGTTGGATCTTGTCCTTCGTTGGGATGGAAGAATTCGACTTGTTGACATCAAATCAGGACACTCGGGAGGGGCATTTGCAGAAAGTCTTCAACATCAATTGCGATTTTACGCTTGGCTGTGGTCAAGAACGGGAGAGGAAGGAAAGGTTGCAAACATGGAAGGTTGGTACCTCTCGAGTAAGGAACGAGTCGATTACAAGACTCCAAGTGAAGAAGAACTTACATCCATGGATATGGAGTTTTTCGAAATCAATGAACGCATGAGACGCATGGGAGAAGGTGCTTCACTTCTACCAGCACAACCTCAGAACAGAGCCGCAGATCACCTTCATGCTTGTTCTGGTGAAGCGGCTGGCTGCGGTTGGTGCAGTGTTTCCACAGACAATCTACGGACATCAGGGCCAATGAACGAGTTGACACGTGAATCAATGGTTCAAGGCATTGAAATTCAACCACCGTGTATGCCATTTGCTGATATTCCCTCCAGGGTCGATGTGTCGGGGGAGCTCATTGCTCAATGGGGCCCGCTTCCGAACCACTTCAATGAACCAGTTTTGGGTGCGATGATGAAAGCCGGGGAAGCAACCATCGCCATCGAAGAAGCAGAACCTGGGGCCTTCCCACATTTGCACGACTCCAGAGAAACGAAGGTGGTCATCAAGAATGCGCTTCCCGGTGTTTGGAGAGATCAACCTCGACTCTACGTTGATGGTCAATCAGACGTTGCACCGCAATCCGATTCTGGAGCAACAAGCACGCGTATTGGATTATTACGAACACGAGCTAATGTGGACGGATTGGTCTTATCCATCCGACAACAGAGTGGGATGCGGCTTGATGGACGCCCATGGTCGATGCTTGCGTTCCATCTGTGGGATGGAAGCCATGTTGTCGAGGTCGTAGCCTTTGGCTCTGCGATTAGTGAGCGCCTTCTCACTCTGCAGCCGGGTGAAAAGATTCGATTGATTGGAGCTGAACTTGGCTGGCGTGCTGGACTTGTACAACTTCGAATTGATGTCCGAAAAACCCGCATCGAACTTTCAGGTCCCAAATTCGCATCCAAGAGTATTTGAGGGGTCGGTTTCAGTCCGTATTCTATGCCTGTTCGATTGCCAGATGCGGAGCAAGATTTTATCGGACCTTACAACCGTCTTTCTGCAAGTCAAGTCAATACATGGAAGGCTTGTCCACGCCTTTGGTATTATGAAAAGGTGCGTCGCTTTGTGATGCCACAAATTCCAATTCTGTTTGTCGGACGTGCAGTAGAAGAAGCCATTTGCAAGACACTGAAAGAATCACCTGCATTGATTGTCGAGTTGGCTCCGGCCGATATTTACGCTGAAACGCCTCTCGATACTGATGGACGGCCTAATCGTGAATATCAGGAAAGATGGCCTGCAGAACAATTGCTTGTGTTGCCAGTATCCAAATGGCCAATTGATATCGATTCACTCCAAAAATGGGCGAATCGGCGTGTTCTTTCGCATCTCGCTATTTGTTTGGAGAATATGCGACTTGAGTGGTTCAAACACGATCGGAAAGCAGGTGATTGGGACGAAGATGTCGATATTGACCGTTGTGCGAAAATGGCACTGAATGGCATCAAGATGCACATGTCTGAAGTCAAGGCTTGTCTTGCATCAGTGTCTGATGAAGAACTCAAATCTTGGCGCGAAGGAAGCCGGCACCATTGGCCTGCACCAGATGGGCGAGGGTATGCAATCGATGGCCATCCACTTGCCCAAACTGGCTCAATTGCTTTGATTGAAGCATGGGAGATTGCTCGTCCGTGGTTCGTCGATCCCGATGCAAAACCCTTCATGATGAATGCAGTTCATCCTGAACATTGGTTCCAAGGTGAATATGATTTAGTGTATCGTTGGGGAGGCCAGAATAAAATTGTGGACATCAAGGCGTCACTTGGAAACTCAGATCGATCGGGTGATTATGTCGAACAAATGCGCATGTATGCATACCTGTGGTGGAGCACGCACAACAAACAACGGGTTGAGGCGCTTGAAATCTGGTACCTTGCTGCTGATGCAGTCAAATCAGTAGACGTCCCCCTTAATGAAGAATTAGCAACCATAGGGGAGGAGTTGAAGGCGTTGTGGTCCGAATTGCGCGAAGAAACACCGTCCATTGAACGATGTCCACCGAAACCTGCCCCTATGCGATCGTTTGGACCAGGGGGGATCCCTTCTGATGAGACCTCCAATTTGACACGCTGTCAGCGTTGTGATTGGGCGCATGTTTGTCCGACAGGGGGGTTTTCCGACGAGCATCCAGATGGTGGAACGTATCATTTGCCCGGCATGGTTGCGGAAACAGAAAGCACTCCATTGAACGATATCAAGACAAGGCATACCGTTACAGGACGCGTTCACGCCGTCATCCGTGGCAATCAACCTCGAATCACCATCGCAGAAGGCAATTCAGCCTTTGCGGATGTTCAGATCAAAGCCTCTGAACACACAGATGGCGGTCCAACAATGCCTGAAGATTTGAAGAAAGGCGAGATGGTATGTGTTGAAAATGCATTCTTCCAGATCAACTACAAAGGTGCACTCATCCTCAAAGTTGACCCATTTGCTCGCGTCGTACGGTTGCGAGAAGGTGAGGATGAGATCTCACTTCACACACCTCGTGCCCGATGGAACGTTGCTGGAACTGTTGTCTATAGAACCGAAAAGAGAGGACGTTCTGCACGCGGCGATTGGTGCCGTCAAGGACTGATGCTCATGGATGAATCAGGCTCATTGAAAATTGAAGGTTGGCAAGCGGATTGGGGGCCTCAGTACGAAATGCTTGAACCTGGAAGTCGCGTTGTCATCACGAACATTGGTATTGATGGATGGGCTGCTCTTGATCGTGGTGAAATGTATCGTGCTTCACGGCTTCACATATTGCACGATTAACCGCCCGATGAAACCGTGGTCACCAAGAGTTTGACGTCATTGTTTACGATTGTGCTGTGTGGAAGAATGCGATCCTCAAAACTGACAACGACTGTTGAGGGAAGAATTCCTGCAGCTTCGAGCGTTTGACGTATGGAAGATCCAACTTCCACCTCAACCGTGCAGTTGTGGTCTCGTCCATGGAAGGTGATGTGCATGAAGTGCTCTGTGAAGCATCACGCTTATGACGGTGGCGCACAGGCAGCAACCAAGCCGAGATCGCATAGCCCGGTATTGCGGTGGATTCGAAATCCACTGTCCCTTGGACGCGGGGGTTCAAATCCCTCTCTCGGCGCTCAAATGTAGAACGCGTCTGGTTCTTCCATGAGTTCTCGAACATGATCCGTGTTGGCATTTGGAGCCAACTCGTTCAATTTTGCAAGAAGGGACGATGTAGCGTCTTCCGGAAGCCGAATATCGAGATTCCAGCCTTTGGAAAGAAATTTCAGAAGTCGGATGGATGCATGAACGTCTCCACTCGCACCAACCGTTGTTGCCATAGCGCAAACCGAGGACAATCCAAACATTGGTGCGAGAGATGCCATCAAAGCGGACATACCAATTGCGCCACCGGAAGGTTGGTCTCGTCGAACATCAACACCACGCTCCTCCAAGTTCACTCGATGAGAGGAAGACGTTGCAACTGCAAAAGCATCTTTGACCTCAGGAGTCGACATCAATCCCGCCAAGACGACAATCTCATTGACGCCAGAATCTGAAAGGTGTTTCAAAAGCTCGGTTGTAAAATCGTACTGTTGGAATGATTCACTCGGCTGACCTCGGCCAGTAATGGTAAGAATCGAAGCGCCTCCTTCAAGATCAATGCGTTTGGCCAGTAGATGTGGAGGCGCAAGCAAACCATCTTCATCGAGTCGAGCAAGTGGCGTGAGCCCTGGATGGATGAATCTCGCAACTGATGTTGCTTGATTGGCCTCATTCAGCAATTCAACAGCATTCTTTCCAACATCTCCAACACCAGGTAAGGCAAAGAGAACAAGGTCTGAACTCTCGAATCCTTTCTCATCCAAAACATCAACCAAGAGTGTCATGAATCTCCCACCCTCGCATTGAAGGGTATAATGTTTGAGAACAAACGAAGCCAAAGAGGTTCATTCTTCTTCTTGTTGGTTAACACCACTCCGCATCTCTTTGAGCGAAGGAAGGGTTGGAATGGTCTGAGACCAATCAGGAGATTCAACGTTGTTGAGTTGCCGTCGTATGTTGGCTCGATGATCTTCTGGAGACCACTTCAATGGTGCTGCTGCTTGTGCTTTTCCGCCGCACTGAGGACATGTTGTTTCCAAACACCAAGCACCACAGGCGACGCATTGTTGGAGAAGTTGGCGAGGCATCAAAATCACTCTCGATAGGAATCTGCAGTCCCACCCGCTTCTTCAATGACAGAAACAATGGCTGTAATCGATGCAGCCCAGGTGTCTTCTGCTGTCTTGAAATCAGGGGCACGAAGTTCGATTCTGTATTCGGGCGCTCCGTCATAATAGCAGTTGACTTCGATTTCTTCCTCAGGAGAAGAAATTTTCTCGGCTGCTACGAGTGCATCTCGAATGGTTTCTACACCGTTACTGGTTTCGACCTTCAGCGTCAATATGCCACGGATTTCCACAAATGGTGGAATAATGTTCTCAACAGCGAGTTCAATGAAGGGTTGAATCCAGTCGCCTTCGAAACCTGCATCAACGATTGATCCCTCATGCATAGCTGCTTCTTCAAAGGCCCCGTAGAGTGTTTCAAACACTTGCGTTAACTCGGTTTGGAGTTCTGTTGCAAAGTCAGTTTCCCATTTTTGAGATTCGGATAGAACCTTGAACAGTTGGAGAGCCCGTTGCTCGTTCTTCCATTGCTGCAAACGATCCCGGCGACGCTCCTCTGAGACCGACTTCAACGAGAGTTTCAATGAACTACCGTCGCGGCGACTTGGCATGACTTTGCAAACCAATCGCTGGCCTTCACGGACAAATCGACGAATGTTCTTGATCCAACCACTGGCAATTTCACCAATGAAAATAAACCCAGCAACACCTTCGTATTCGTCAAGACTAACATCAGCACCGTTTTGTTTGACGCTGTGCACAGTTACTACGACGAGTTCACCCTCTTCTGGGTAGATGAGGTCGGTTTTCGACATGGAGGCTCAGCCTCCTCATTCCATTGTTTCGAGAACAGTACAGCCAACGAGGTTCGCTTTTCCGCCAGATGGGTTTGTAAGCGTTGCACCACAGACATCGCATGAGATAACGGTGGTCGCACGAGAGAAAATCACTGTTTCGTTTCCGCAGTCTTTGCATGAAACTTTCATAAATTGGCCTACCATTTTTCCCACCTCATCGATCCACAAGTTCGAATTTCTTGGCTCGCTTGCATGGTGCATAGTGAGCCTTACCCGTTTCAGTGCAACGGTAGAGAATGTTCACGCGCTTGGTTGGCTTTTCTCGACCATCCGGCTTTGGACGGGGGAAACCGCGGTACCCACGCATCACCTTACGGAAACGTCGCTGACCCCAGCGAAGCTCCGAAGCTCGCTTTTTCTTGACACGCTCGACGGTGTGGAGCGTGTGCTTACCAGCAGAAGGACTGTAGCGCTTGATTTGACGTGGCATCTTTACCATGGTCTTCACCTGAACAGTTTGGCGACCATCGACGGGTATTTATTGCTGTCGTCCCGTAACTCGATAAAAAAAAGCCCAAGCAAAGGCAGAATTGTAGCGATGTTCATAAGTCGAGCCCTATGAAAGAAAAGCATGGAAAATGAGTTCAGGGTCGCTCTCTTGCTTTGGGCACCCCTCGGCTTAGTGTTTCTATCCATCGGACTTCAATTCCGGAAGGATCCAGGAGTGCAAAAAGTTGGCAAGCTATGTGGAGGTATTGGTCTTCTTTTGTATGGCATATCCTTCCTCACCGTTCCGTCATCCCCTTCCGCAGCATCCAGTGCTCTCCTCGTGAGTATTCTTCCATCGATAGCCCTCATGCTTGTAGGGTTGTATATTGCGTTGTTTTCCGGGGATGTGCCGGTACGAAGATTTTCTCCAAAAATGCGTCCACTTGGCCTCTTGATGTTCGTTTTCGGATTCGCCTTGCTCGAAGCCATGCACTGGAACGACAGCGATTGGATACCATCGACAAACTGGAATGGCGAAACCAACCCCTTTTGGATGATCTTCAAACCGACCTTCCTCCTCGCTATGAGTAGTTTTCTCCTTGCAGGCGGTTATTTGGTCAACCTCATTGGCCAACGAATCAGCCAAACCTCTCGAGTTTTGTACCTCACTGGAGGAATGTCATTTCTGCTTCTGCTCATCACCGTTCTTGTTGATGGCTCAAAAACCATGTCTGCAGAATTTCACACCTCGGTCTTGTATGCTGCAAGCGACCTGCTTGGATTCCTCGCCGGCGTTGGATTAACCATCACCAGCTTCAGCCTTGCAATATGGCAATATGAGCGAAAGCGACCAGCGCTTGAGAAACTCCCTCCACCGGATTCGGAGCAACTTGCCAAAGCAGCGAGCATCATTAAGAAAAACCTCGGAGGTGACGATGATGAGTAATCGCATCGGGCCACGTCATCTTATTGTTGCGGGATTGCTTTTCCTCCTACCGATCTTGAGCATGGTTGTTCTTTCTGGAAACTCGTCCTACGATGCTGAAAGAGGGTTGACGCGTTTCCTGAATGCATTCCTGACATCGTACACCATTGCATCAGTGTTCTTCGTCGTGAACATGTTCCGATATTCAAAGAGCAGGAAAGAGCCCGCTGCTCCATGGGTTTCGATGGTTTACGCAGCTGTTCTTGGCGTATTTGTCACACTCATGCTGACGACTCAAGGCGGTTTCTTGATGGAAGAGAACGGTTCACAGCGAGCTCAAATTCTTTACAACATCATTCACTTCATTGTTGCAAGCATGGCCATACTTACCGCTGTTGGCGTTATGATTTTCCTTTCATTTGTAAACCTTGAATCAAAAGACGACAACGATTTCTGAGTGGAATCACTGTCCACCTCCATCGTTGACTTCATAAGGAGGAGGTAGGTGGCGGTGATATCGAGGTGAGCATATGTCAAAGGGTACACCATCCATGGGTCGTCGTCAAAAGACAACACACATCCGCTGCCGACGCTGTGGACGAAACGCATATCACAAGCAAAAGAGCGTATGTGCTTCTTGTGGATATGGCAAGACTGCTCGAATGCGCACCTACAGCTGGAACAAGAAATCCCACCGACCCAAGGCCTAAGCGAAATTAGGGGGAAGGAATACAAAGGCGGCGCGACTGTCCGCAACAAAGGGACTCACATGTGCGGCATCATCGGCATCGTTGGACGACTTGGTTCAAATGTGAATCAAGCGCTATATGATGGTCTCACTGTCCTTCAACACCGTGGACAAGATGCTGCAGGTATCGTCACGGAACAAAACGAGAAATTCAATCTGCGTAAGGGCAATGGTTTGGTATCGGACGTCTTTTACAAGCGGCATATGCAGAAGTTGCTCGGCCATATTGGCATAGGTCATGTACGATACCCTACTGCTGGATCCTCATCGACCGCCGAGGCTCAACCCTTCTACGTCAATTCACCTTACGGCCTTGCACTTGCACACAATGGGAACCTCACAAACAGTGGCGAGATCGCTCAACAATTGATTGTTCGACATCGGCGCCATGTCAACACAACAAGTGACTCTGAAGTCCTCTTGAACCATCTTGCTGTCCAACTCGATGCCTCAGGCAATCAAATGAACATCAATGGTGAACCGTTTCTTGATGTCGATAATTTCTTTGAGGCAATCAAGAACGTCAACGCAACCGTCCGAGGCGGATATGCTTGCGTAGGGCTCGTCAACGGGTATGGATTGTTTGCGTTCCGTGACCCGCATGGCATTCGCCCATTGATTTACGGTAAACGCGACTACGAAGATGGGACAGAATGGGTCGTTGCTAGTGAATCCGTTGCCATCACTGCTCTTGGATTCGAGGTTGTGGCCGACGTACAACCAGGTGAGGCCATTTTTATCTCGACTTCGGGTCACTTGTTTGCCAAGCAGTGTGCAGAAAAGAAAGCCTTCACACCATGTATTTTCGAACACGTCTACTTTGCACGTCCAGATTCCACCATCGATGGTATATCCGTTTACCAAGCCCGGCTGAACCAAGGTCGAAGGCTTGCTGAACGTGTCCTCGAAGATTGGCCTGATCACGACATTGATGCTGTTATCCCAGTTCCTGATTCTGGACGTATCTCAGCCATCCAAATGGCAAACACACTCAATGTTCCTTATCGTGAAGGATTCGTCAAGAATCGATATGTTGGAAGGACATTCATCATGCCTGGGCAAGAAATGCGAATGAAATCCGTGCGGAGGAAACTCAACGCCATACCTCGAGAATTTGAAGGCAAGAACGTTCTTCTTGTTGACGACTCGATTGTTCGTGGAACAACAAGTGCTCAGATCATTGAAATGGCAAGAGAAGTTGGTGCTAAAAAGGTCTACTTCGCTTCTGCAGCACCACCGGTTCGCCATCCAAACGTCTACGGAATTGACATGCCAGCTGTCGATGAGTTCATCGCTGATGGAAAATCCATCGAAGAAATTAACGCTACCATAGGTTCCGACAAACTCTTCTATCAACGTCTTGAAGATTTAGAGGAAGTAACCGGGCACAAGGAAACCAGCATTGACGGTTTCGACAGTTCCTGCTTCAATGGCAACTATGTCACCGGTGACATCGATCAAGCCTATCTCGACAGATTGCAAGCAGAACGAAACGATGCATCAAAACAAGAGAAACGTGCTGAAGATGAGCAAGGAATCGACTTGCACAACCATCAGTCATGAGTTCTATCAAATCGATAGAATAAACTCACTGCCACTTCTGCCAGTTCGTGTTTGAGTAAGCCGTACGATAATACCAGACGCCACCGTTCTGAGGCCATTCCAACCACTCGTATCCATCGTCTTGGACAGCCCCAACAGCATCAATCGGCGGTAGATGTAAGCCAGATTGCTGATGATTCGTTTCCGTTCCAATTGAACGATTGGTCTCACTCATCGCCAATTTTTCTTGAAGGAGTTTCGTACGATCCTCTGAATCAATGACGCCTGCTAATCCAAAATATGCATCATTGTGGGCAATTTGATACAGTTCACGTGGTGATGAAGCAAGAAGGTCCTCAATGAGCGTGAAGAGTTTCTCACGCGTCTGTTTCTTAATGTCATTGTTGGTGTATCGTCCAGTTAAATCACCTTTCAGTTGATTCAACTCCTCTGCAAGCTCTTGCGGATTGTCGAAATAAGCTTGGACAATGGATTGCAAGTACGTGAGCTCGTTTCGCTCCTCCTTCGTCAGTTTGGAATTCTTCCGCAGAACTTGTACCCAGCGGAACGCATCAGGAAGCAGCGCTGCTGCTGCATTCGTTTGAAGCAGTGTAAACAAAGCAAACAAGACTGCACTAATTCCGAGAGTTGTTGTGACCGTATCTCCTCCCGAAAAGAACGATTGTGTTTCAGAAGTTGCTTCTTCTTTTTCGGATTCTTGAACATCGCAACCAAAAGCATCAACGGTCGCTCCTTCAGGTGTGCCTGGACATGTGTCGTCTAGGTCTGAAACACCATCCCCATCCGCATCAATCGCCATGATTTGGGCGTCACTGCAGCCAACTTCTGAAACAGATTGTCCTGCTTCTGTTTCAGGACATTCATCAACGGAATCGAGAATCCCATCACCATCAGTATCGTCCAAACATCCATCTCCATTGAGATCAAGTTCGGATGCATTCACTTCGGGACACTGATCGTAGATATCTTCGACTCCATCGCCATCGGAATCGGTTTGGACGACACATCCAGTCTCATCGACGACATCCGTCGCTGAACTGTTTGGACAATCATCGATCGTATCGTCAACGCCATCTTCATCAGAGTCTGCCGAACGGTTACCATCATTCGGGAAGGCATCCGCGTTATCGCCAACACCGTCACCATCGGAATCAACACTCTCATTAGCATCGTCCGGGAATGCATCAGCGTTGTCACCAACACCATCGCCATCTGAGTCCGCTGATTCTGTTGCATCGTTCGGGAATGCATCTGTGTTGTCGCCAACACCATCACCATCGGAATCAAATTGCTCAAACGCATTCATTGGGAACATATCTGCATTATCGCCAACACCATCACCATCCGTATCCTTCGTTTCAGTTGCATCGTTGGGGAATTCATCGGAATTATCACCAACACCATCACCGTCAGAATCCAATGTCTCAAAGGAATTCTGCGGGAATGCGTCTGCATTGTCACCGACCCCATCACCATCTGAGTCGGTTGTTTCAGTTGCGTCGTTCGGGAACGCATCAGCATTGTTACCAACGCCATCGCCATCGCTATCCAACCATTCGTTCGCATCGTTCGGGAAAGCATCACCTGCGTTGCTGTAGCCGTCACCATCGTCATCTGGACACCCATTCAAATCTTGACTGGAGGTTCCTGCAACATCATCACAATCATCGTTGGCATTCGGAACACCATCTCCATCGAGGTCATTCTGATCGATGAATTCGAATGTTGAGGACAGTTGATGCTCAACTCCTTCGTGGTCAACGAGTGACACCGTGACAATACCCGGGGTTGCAATCGCGGGTGTCGTAAACCGAATTGTCTCATCGTTAAGCACTTCAGCTGTAACCGAACCAAGTTGGCCGAACTTTACTGTTATCTCATTCGTTACAGTCACACCCGTTGATTTTGTTGCATATCTGAGCACACCATTCGTCTCATCGGTATAGGCGACATGCATTGTACCTCCATCATCGATGATAATCGAATTTGATTCACCTGTGCCATCCCCTACGCTACCGCCATTCTCGATTGTACTGACCTGCCAGTTCGGTGATGATGGGTTGAGCGTAGCATGCTTCAATTTCCAACCGTTCCAGGATCGGTAAACAATGTGTGGATCGCCAGCTGCATCGATGGCAATGGAAGGATTTCGACCAGTATCTCCAGACGAATCAACTACGTCAGTATTCCATGCCCCATTTGGAATGCCCGTTGAATAGCGCAAATCGTCGTTGTCGCTGTCGTAATGAGCGATGTGGAATTGGCCTTGATGATCCATGGCTAGCGAGCTGTAGTAGCCTGGGTAGGCAATGTTGTACCCACCAGTATCTGGGGCATAGGTAATCCAAGAACCACTTTTGTTTGTTGCAAATTTCAACTTGGATTGGCCTCGATCTTGGTAAGCAATGTAGGCATTGTCGTTCCCATCGATGATGATGGCCGAATCACATCCCTTGTTGCTGCCTGAATCGATGGAATTTGTTGTCCATCCACTTCCATCAAACGAAGCAAGTCGAAGTCCATTACCGCAGTATGAACCGCTGGCGACGAAAGAGATGTGAGGATGGTTGTTTGAATCAAGGGCAATACCTACTGGACCAACCTTTGCGCTGGATGAAACTTGAGTTGAAGTCCATGATGAGCCGTCGTAGTGCATGTACACGACAAGGCCGGTGTTCGTTGAATAAGCAGCATGGAGTTCGTCATTGTCATCAACCACCATGTGCGTATCCCAACAATAACTCCCTTCACAATTTTTGATGGCGGTGGGCGTCCAGGAAGAGCCATCGTAGACACTGTGGGTGAATGCGTAACCATCGCCACTTGCGTGAACAATGTGCACATGGCCATTTGAGTCAATGGCAATCGCGTTTTCATGACCTGCCTCATTTCCATAGTCTGCGGTCGTCTTTGTCCATTGATGATTTATCCCATCGTAGGTGACATTTGTATCATCGAGGGCCGAGAAACCACTTCCTGTGATGGTAATTTCTTCACCACCTGTAATCCATCCTGAGGTGGAGGAGAGCGTTGTTTCAATCGGGCTGGACGACTGAATATTACCACGAGCGTCGTCCAACGTGGTTGGATTGCTGACAATTGGAGCCATGGCCATCGCTAGAAAAAAAGCAGTAACAAACCATACGCGCATGGAAAATGCTCTACTGCGATATAAAAAAATGCTTTTGTATCAATCGTGTAACGAAAAGATTGAACGATTGACACATGGGCATATAACTGGTGAATGCTTGTGGTAATCATGGTCGAAACGCTCCCAGTGATTGATGCAATTCATCAGAAATCGAGTGTAACAGCCATTGCGTTGCATCCGACATCTGGTCACCTGTTGATTGGGAACAAAGATGGTTTGGTTCAGTGCGTTGACGTGAATGGTGATGGATACGATGTTTTGTCAAAAATTCATGTCAACTCGAAAATTGTTGATCTTGCATGGAGTACAAACAAAATTGTCATCCTCGATGAGACCAATGGATTGCACGTCTATTCAATGGATGCTGAAGAGATTTGGACATTCGGGTTCGATGCAGGAGGCACGAAGTTGTCCGTTGGTAAGCAAATCCTTGCACTCGATGGAATTGGTACACTTCGTCAATATACATTGGATGGGCAAGAGTACAGCACGGTTCAGAGGGATGTTCGTTCTTTTGCAACTGGAAAGGATTCAACGTTCTTGATTCTCGAGAACCAAACCGTTGCAAGAACTGATGAACGACTCGACATTGTCCACAAACGTGCACAACGAGGCGAGATTGGAGAAGACATCGTTGCTGTTGGAGCAGGTGCAGGCCAGACATGGTTTGTTGCACGGGAAGGACACGCACTCGTCCCTGGTGAAGAAGAAGCCCTCGAGTTGGAAGTCTATTCGAATGATATCTTGCTTCATCGTCAAGAAATGAGGGGGCGCGTGAAAGCGACTGCTGCGGATGCATCAAGCCTCTATTTGGGATTGGATAATGGAGACCTACTCTCATTCAAGAATCAAGAATTACAGGACCTCATTTCGTTCAATTATCCAATTCAATGCCTTCACCTCAGTGGAACAACCATCGTCATTGGAACATGGTTCTATGTCTACGGATTCGATATCGAAACCAAGAACATCATCTGGCAAATCGAGCACAAAGGGATGATTGAAGGATTGGAGGTTGATGGTTCAGGACGCATGGCCTTCTTTGGCGAAGATCAAAACGATTGGACTGGAGCTGAACCTGTTGGCATTTGCGATTTAAATCAAAAGCGAATTGAAGTTGACTCATCCTTCCTCCAAGGATGGTTTGAAGAAGAAATGGTCGAAGTTGAAACCAATCCCGAAATTGTCTATAGAAACGTAGATGACTTTACTAATCTCTTATCAGAAGAAGAGCAAAAAACCTACAAACAGAACAGGCAAAAACTCGAAATTGGACTTGACTCACTCACGGCTGCAATGAACGAAGAAATTTCTTCTCAATCAGTCGATGAAGGGGGTGACAATCTCGATGACTTGCTTCAATTCTTGCATGAGGATGCTGATGAAGTTATTCATCCAATAGCAAATGCGGGAGAAAACCAAGCCATTCGCTTGCATGATGCCGAAACAGCCATCGTCACATTGGATGGTTCGCAATCTTCTGATCCACAGGAAAGAATACAATCATGGTCATGGTTGGATGGGACTGGTCGTGAGATTTCGACAGAAATCAAGGTACGGGTTAAATTATCACCTGGTCATCACCATTTCGAATTGAGAGTATTCGATTCCGAAGGAGGCATGACCTCGGATTCCGTCCAGATTACGATTGAATCCTCAGACTCATGAAGGAGAAGTCGTTGGCAACACCATGGGCGTGACCACTCCCTTGATTGAGAACTTCTTGGTTGGGCCTCTGCAAATGCGATGCTCCGTTGTCACCGATTGTGCGACTGGCGATACCGTCATCATCGATGGTGGTGATGAACCGCAACGACTTATCGATTGGATTGAATCCTGCAGCGGAACCGGCCCTCATTGGTCAACTCACTCGCCAGAGGAGACCAAAGTCATTGAAAGGAAGGTTGTTGCACTTCTCAACACTCATGCCCATTTCGATCACAGTGGACATATTCCAACACTGAAACAACACTTTGATGTTGAATGGTATCTGCACCCAGATGATACGTTCTTGCAAACACTGGCAAAGAAGGCAGCAGTCCGTTACGGCATTGGGTTACCCGAACCTGCTGTCGCTGATCATGACATTGTGGATGACCAAATCCTCTCGCTTGGATCGCTTGATTTTGAGATTCTTCATACACCTGGTCACACGCTTGGTGGTTGTTGCCTTCGACTCATTGTCAACGATAACGCCGACCATTTGTTCGTCGGCGATACATTGTTTGCAGGATCGGTAGGCAGAACCGATTTGGAAAACACGGGTGGGGATTTCAACGTTTTATCCAACAGCATTCGAACGAAATTGTGGCCTCTGGACCCAGAAACCATCGTCCATCCTGGCCATGGCCCACTCACAACGGTTGGTCATGAGAAGGCGACAAACCCATTCGTTGGCGATAACGCCGGTGAATCCGGCGTTTACACCTTTGGCAAATACGCTTAAGCGAGCAGATTCGAAAGAGCATCTTGGAAGACAGGCAGAGCTTCTTCCCATGTTGCAACGATTCCATAATCTGCATGCTGGAAGATGGGTGCATCAGCGTCTTTGTTGATGGCTACGATGTACTTGGAAGAGCGCATACCTGCAAGATGTTGGATGGCTCCTGAAATTCCGACGGCAATGTAGAGGTTCGGGTTAACCGTTTTACCAGTTTGTCCAACCTGCATTGAATGAGGAATCTCTTCCCATGTATCGACCGCTGCACGTGATGCACCGACGGCTGCACCAATGGTGTCAGCAACTGCTTCGAGGTGGGAGAAGTTTGCTGGCGACCCCATTCCACGACCTCCGGAAATGATGATGTTGGCTTCTGAGACATCAAGTCGAGCGCTTGCTCGCTGCATGACTTCTTGGACTGCAGTTTTCACGTCCCCTGATGCATCGACGACGGATACTTCGTTGGATGATCCAGAACCAACACCAGAGAACACATTGGCTCGAATTGAAACGACAACGTCACCGTTGACAGTGACGGTTTGGTTTGCCTTTCCTGAGTAGATTGGCGAGGTCAAATTGTTGCCTTCAATGGAAACAACGTCCTGTACTACAGAGAGTCCACGTCGTGCTGCAAGACGAGATGCTACGTCTTTGCTTCGGGCAGTGGCAAGGAAAAGAACGGTGCCTGCTGGCATTGCGCTGTCAAGTGCGCTTGCCCATCCACTGCTATCGTTTCCTGCGAACACATCGGATTTGACAGCGATAACCTTGGAGACACCATCGAAGCCAGTGACAGCATCTGCCATCGAAGCCTCCGAGCACGGAACAACGACTGTGACGTCCCCGCCCATGGCTTGTGCAGCAGAAACAAGTTCTGCGGTTGATGCATTGACGGTTCCCTTTGTTAGTTCAGCAATTACAATCTTGTTTGTCATCATTCTCACCTCATAGTACGTTGGCTTCATCTCGAAGCAATTGAGCAACTTGCGAAGCGCTTGCTCCGCCCTCGAACGTCTTGCCAGCAGGCTTTGCTGCAGGCATGGAATGGCTTGTTACAACAACCGTCGATGCAGGAGCACTTGCGGTCATCAGCTCTACTTGTGCTTTCTTGGCCATCATGATACCTTTGACGTTGGCCTTGCGTGGCTTGAAATCACCCTTATCACAAGAGATGACGGCGGGTAGAGGAACGCTGACCTTAGCGACACCTGCTTCTACTGGCATTGAAACTGTTACAGCATCACCAAACTCGGCACCAATGACGTTGGATGCGTTGGCCCAACCAAGGCGCTCAGCGAGGCCAGGACCTGTTGACCCAGCGCCGGTATCAGCGGCTGACTTACCGCAGTAAACGGCAGTGCCACCAAGTGATTCAATGGATTCTTTGAGAACGCTTTGGAGAGCGTTTGAATCGAGTTCAGACCATGAATCATCCCATACTCGGACAATGTTGTCAACACCCATGGCTTTGGCATCCTTGAGGATCTTCTCAGTACCTGCTGCTCCAACGGTAAGGGCTGTGACTGTACCGCCGGTTGCTTCCTTGTGGCGAAGCGCTGTCTCGATGGCAAATCCATCGTATGGACTCATCTCCATCTTAACTGTGGAAAGGTCGACACGACCTCCTTGCACAGCGATTTTTGCGTTCGTGTCTGGAACTTGCTTGACCAATACGATGATTGTGGACATCTCTATCAATTCTCCCAGCAAGGTTCGATTCATGAAGATTGGCTTTCAGCCGCTATGAATTCAATCCCAGAATCGAATGAAAAAGGGAACATTTACAGGCCGTCTCTGGACACGAAACACTCCATGTCCGAAGAACGTCACATACCAGGCCCCCCGAGCGAACTTGCAGACACACTAAATCACTGGAGAGAGCTCTTCCAGCGTGAACATGCTGAGGATTTTGAGAACCTCAAAGGAATCACAGCAATGGAGGAACCAATCTTTTCGTTCCTCGTTGATTATGCGGATATTGATGAGGACGACTTGCTCAGCCTCCGATTCAATGAATTCCCTGAAGAAACCGTTGAACAAGCGAACGAAGTTTTGCGTTCAATGGGTTCAGAGTATACGGACGTGCGTTGTGTTCTTCGTCCCATTCTCTTCCCTGATGAGAAATTGAGGACTGTTTCGAGCCTTCGAATGCGTGATAGAGGAGAATTGGTCAGTTTGATCGTTAAGATTCATGACGTAGGCCCACGAATTGGCTACCTCAAGAAGGCACTGTACACCTGCATCGCCTGTGGCCATCGTGAGGAAGTAAAGCAACGTGTTGCACGAGAGCGAAAACGCCCAAGAGGCCCCTGCCGAGTATGTCTTGAAGATGCTGAAAAGGCGTTGGAAGGACAAGTCTCATACAGTCTTTACAAACGCCTTGAATCGCTGCTCCAACTTACTGCAGAAGGTTCGTTTTACCAAGATATTCAGTATCTTAACGTTCATGATGCATCGGGTCAGGGCGAACAACCGATTCAGATTATTGTCGATGATGAGTACGTTGACAGACACCAACCTGGCGAAATTATCCGCATCAACGGAGTCGTCTACATTGACCCTATTCCTGATCGAAATTTCATCAAAGATACACGTCGAATCTTACAAGTTCGTGCACTGAGCATCCAAGAAGTCTCATGATGTGATGTTGAGCATGATTTCATATGCCTCTGGATTGGCTTCAAAATGCTCAGCAATGGATGACAAACCTGCGGCAACTCCAGCGGCCACACCCATCTTTGCATCAAACGGATGAAGCGTTCCATCCTTCACTGCTGCTTTGAATGAAGCCAAGTCACTCCAAGTGCTTGGTTCTCCAAATTTCGGATTCGGCGTGACCTGAATGTGGCCAAACTCTGGCAATACGACATGCTCTGCAAGTTCGTACACAGGTGATTGTTCATCCTCAGGATCGAGATAGGCTTTCTTCATTTTCTTCTGAACCTTTTCCGGCGTGTCGTGAAGCAGAAGGGCCCCGTTTGGATCGGATTTGCTCATCTTGTGATCGAATGAATCCATTCGAACGCCAGAAGCCTTCAAGGAAGACAAAATCGGTGTGTGGAGGCATGTTGCTTTCTTCCAATTCCACTTTGATGCCATGTCTCGCATGAACATGTGTGCTTTTCGTTGATCCATACCACCGATAGCAACATCGATGTTTAACTCGAAGATGTCCGCTGCTTGCATTGCAGGATAGTAGAATTTCGACAAATCGTGGTCTGATGAGGCTTCATCCCGTCCCATGATGGTGAATGTTTTGCGTACCATTGGAAGCGTGGCCCCCTTGGAGCAACGAAGTACTCGTGCCCAGTAGTCTCCAGAATCCATCAATTGACTCGCCCAGTAAAACCGCAGTTGACCTGGCCCGTCCCCTTCTTCAGGATAATCGAGAAGAGCTCTGAAGGTTTCTTCCATGTAGACTGCAGTCTTCTGGATATCATCCATGTTGCCTCCAAATTTGTCGTTGACCCATGCATGCCAATCCGCTAAGAAAATCAGGACATTCGCATCGGCTTCAAGCATTCGCTTCAATTGCAGCGAGAGGACCTTCCATCCAATGTGGGCCTTTCCGCTTGGCTCGAAACCGACGTAACATCGCAAGACACCGTCACCCGCCATTGATGTTTCATCAGCCAAACAATCAACGATGTGTTCGATTCCTACACTTTCTTCAACATCACCAATCATAAGATAGAGGCGCTTTCGGTTCTCATCAGACAGTTCTTTGATGCGTTCATACCGCTCCTCGAAAGGTGCGAGAAGGGCATCTAGATCCACGTTAACACCTCAAACAAGTTCACTCAATTTCTTGACTTTGCCTTCTGAAGGAGCTTCACCACGCTCGATCATGTCCTCAATCTCAGCGATCATGGATTCAGCGGTATCGATGGTTTCCTGTGTCACAGTGGCGCTCATTTCAATCGACTTTCGAATCATCTTGATGGCAGATTTTGCCTTTGAGAATTTCTTGGCGTTTTCCTTTGCCTTGTCGCCACGTTGTTTGGCAGTGTAACCGGTTGCTTCGTCGAGGAAGGAAGACCATCTTCGGCGACTCTCCATCGCTTGTTCTCGGCCGCCCTCAGCGGACAGGAATGCTTCGAGATCAGAGCCCTTCAACTGGACCACATCGACCTGCAATTTCCCTTGGTCAGTATAGCATCCTGAAATGTTCGAAAGTAGGCCAAAAGATGCTTGGAATTCTCCTTCTGCATTTGCTTGTACATCCTCAAAATGTTGTGCTGCCAACTTGGCTAGTCCTGCATTTCCACCGATTGATTTCTCAACGCCTCGTTTAACTGCGAATCGCTCCATGTTGGTCCATTGGCATGACCCTCATAAGGCTCGCGAAGAAGAAACCACCCAAAGAGTGGGGTTTTTCTGTGCGATTGCTTGGGCCAACTATGCGCAACAAAGCATCGTTCCTCTTGCTGCTTCTCCTTCTCGCACCTTTGGCAAGTGCTTCAGAAGTCGGTTTTGAGAACGAGAATGCATTAAGCGAGCAGGGATTGAACATTCGAGCAGGTGAAGTGTCACCGAACGGTGAGAGCATCCTTCTTGTCGGAGATGATGGTTATGTCCACATGATTTCGGCATCCAATCCTGGCGATCGAAGTCAGGACCAGAACATCGATAGTAGTCGATCCGCTCGATTTAACGATGTATCTTGGCATCCAAACGGTCAAACTGCCCTTATTGCAGGAGACCTTGGGGCTGCACTCCGATACACCTTGAGCGACAACAGCATACAAGCAGTCAACGGAGCTGGAAATGTAGGAAGCATTGAACTCACAGCAATCTCCTGGCGTGCTGGAGGAGACCTCGCTTTCTTTGGTGCAAAAAATGGCAACATCTACAGTTTCAATGAAGGAGAGGGAATGTCGCAACTCGAAGGAACAATGGATTCAGAAATCACCGACATTGCTTGTCATATTGAGCACAACCTATGCGTGGCTTCAACATTGAACGATGGTATCGCGGTCATTGACCGCACCAGAGAAGTGACGTGGTTGGATGGCACCTCGGGTTATACTTGGATGGCAGCCGACTGCCCCGATTCAACATATCGAAAATGCGTTGCATTCGGAAGTGGTCGTGTTCACGTATCGATTGTCCTTGACATTGAGGATGCTTCCAAATCGACCACTGAGAAGGTGCTTGAACTGCTAGAAGGATCAACGGATTTTATCGCAACAAGCAGAGGTTACGATGGGACATCACTTGTTCATCTAGCACCTATGGAATCCGTACGATACAAATCCAGCCTCGATGAAGTGTTCATGCACATGGAAGCTCAAGCCATTACTGACTATGATCCAGAAGTCGCCGGTCAGCGCATTGCGCTGATGTGGGAAATTGGCGAAGATGATGGCTGGATGATCACCAATGAAGGATTAATTATCGATATTTTCCCAGTCGAAACTCGTGAAAGTTTGGGCATCATGGAAACCATTGTTTTCACTGCGGTAGCCATCTCGGTGCCAGGTGTTATTATTGGGTTGATTTTCATGAACAGTTCGTATTTGCAACGAAAATACAGGCAACTGCGAGGCTTTGAAAAGAAAGATTGAGAAGAATGAACATCGATTTCCTGTGCTAAGGTTCATGAGTTGTGTAGTCTCCCACGGAATGAGGGAACTGAATGGAACCTTTCGAAGCCATCGACTTTTACGATATCGAATCCTTGCTTACTGAAGAAGAAATCATGATTCGCGACCTTGTTCGCGACTGGGTCGATGAGGAAGTTATCCCGAAGATTGAACACGCCTGCGAAGAAGGAATCTTCCTTGATGAATGGCGGGTTGCTCTTGGTGAAATGGGCGTTCTAGGAGCACCACTCAAGGGCTACGGATGCCCAGGACTTTCCTATGTCGCTTACGGACTGATTTGCCAAGAGCTCGAGCGTGGCGACTCTGGACTTCGTTCCTTCGCATCTGTGCAAGGCTCTCTGGCCATGTATCCCATCTGGGATTTTGGAAGTGAGGAGCAAAAGAACCACTACCTGCCTAAAATGACTTCAGGAGAATGGATTGGCTGCTTTGGCCTAACTGAGCCAGACTACGGATCCAACCCTGGTGATATGATTACCAAGGCTGAAGATATGGGCGATCATTACCTCCTCAACGGAGCCAAGATGTGGATTACAAACGGAACAATTGCTGATGTTGCAGTCGTATGGGCCAAACTCGATGGTGTTATTCGCGGCTTTATTGTTGAGAAGGGAGACGAGGGTTTCAGCGCTCCAGAAATGAAAGGTAAGCACTCTCTCAAAGCGTCTGTTACATCTGAACTCGTTTTCCAAGATTGTAAGATTCCAAAGGACCGAATCCTCCCCGGTGTGAAGGGACTACGCGGTCCGTTTTCTTGCCTGAACAATGCACGATATGGAATCTCATGGGGTGCACTGGGTGCTGCCATGGCATGCTTCCACAGCGCCAAAACCTATGCATTGAGCCGAATCCAATTCGACCACCCCATTGCATCATATCAACTCGTTCAGAACAAATTGGCCTGGATGCTTCGTGAAATCACCAAGGGCCAACTCTTGGCTTACCATCTCGGACGGAAGAAGGACGATGGAACGTGGTTTAACGAACAAATCTCACTTGCGAAGATGAACAACGTCGATATTGCACTCGAGATCGCCCGAGTTTCCAGAGATATCCATGGCGCAAATGGTATTCTTGATGAGTACCCCGTCATGCGTCACATGGCCAACCTCGAGTCTGTGAAGACATACGAAGGTACACACGATATTCACAACTTGATTCTCGGCCGATACATTACTGGCATCCAAGCCTTTACCCGAACTGCTTGATTCAATCAA
Source organism: Candidatus Poseidoniales archaeon (assembly GCA_038105035.1). Lineage (GTDB taxonomy): Archaea > Thermoplasmatota > Poseidoniia > Poseidoniales > Poseidoniaceae > MGIIa-L2. The sequence continues at coordinate 41,184 of JAYOBT010000009.1, forward strand.
ACGTTAGGTAAGAGGCCGATTCGTGCCAATCCGCCCCAAACAGGGTCCAAGAATCGTGGAAGGAACCGGTGACGCAGATATACTGCCGCAGCAAGACTCAACTTCTGGACTTTGTTGAGTTTGACACGGCGAGTAAAGACGTCTCCTTGTTGTTTCTCGATTTGCTTCAGGATCTTGTCGTAAAATGCAATCATAGCAGCAGGAGAATATCGCGTTCTTCGAGGCAGGAGAGGCAACAGTTGACGCGCCTCTTCAAGATAGGTCCTAGCTCGCTTGGCATAGTGGTGGCAATAAGGCTCCCATGATGTGTTCAAGACGACTTTTCCTCCGTGGAGATCCTGCTCGGTCACTCCGTTACGTTCGAGTTCATCGAGAGGAAGATAGACACGGTTTCGTTCGATGTCTTCACCTACATCACGTAGAACGTTCGTCAATTGCATGAAAATACCCCACGACTCTGCGAATTTTCTTGCACGGGGGTCGTCGTATCCGTAGATTTCTATGCACATGAGGCCAACAACAGAAGCAACACGGTAACAGTAGACATACAACTCTTCGAAGGTTCGATAGCGATTGCTGTACAAATCATCTTCCATCCCTGAGATTAAATCATCAAAGACACTTCGAGGAATGGTGTATCGATCGATGGTATCCTTGAGAGCGAGGAAGACAGGGTCTGTGCTGTACACATCGTTGTAGCAAGTGGATAGTTTCTTTCTAAAGAAAAACAATTGGTTGATTTTGTTCAGGTACATTTCATCTTCAAGAATCGAGGTTCGGTTCTGAAGTGACTCAAGCTGAAGCCTGTATTCGACAGCTTCTTGGCTTAATTCCACGGTCGAGCCGGGGAATCGATCTGCCCAGTCTCCGTCTGCGATATCATCGGCACGACGACAGAAAGCGTAGACTGCGCACATGGCGAGTCGTTGCTCCTCTGGGAGATACTTGAACGAATGATAGAAATTTCCGGCTTCCCGCTTGGTCAGTTCTTCGCAGTAGCGGTATGCCAAGCGGTAAAGCTCAACAGGTGGTTTGTCGGACCAAATGGGTGCATCAAGATCAACGAATGGGTCGATGAGTTCGTTGTTATCATTGAATAAACCGATCATCATTGCACCCTCCCGGAGGGCTTCCATTGCAGTGACACTCACTGCCTTGACAGCATCCCGAGCAAGCATGACACCCGCTCTTAGCCGGTCAAGTGGAGTTGGAGAGGACTTCGCATCCACAGAACTCTCTGCGCCGCCCTTGAGCGGGAAAAGAAGGTCGAGTGGTTTGCGGCGTTCCAACATCGTAGTCATTTACGCCTGACGGTCGTTGTTTAAGAGCCCTCCTCTCGAAAGTTCGGACAAAAATCCTCTTTCCGTACAAGTGAATATTTACTCACAAAGGAGGCTAACGAACATTTTTATTCTTTGAAAGGAGTCGTTGAACTCCACCAGGTATAATCAATGCTCTCAGCAATTTCTTGAAGTATCCCTTCATCTCATCACGGGTGACTTTGATTTTTTCATCAGAATCCAAGATGTTGCCCTCTCGAAGTAATGTAACGGTTCGTTGTCCAATCAAGACAGGGAGCATACACGCAGCTTTGAGACGAAATTGACGTTCAGGGATCATTCGGATGTACTCAACTGCTGCGTCAAGATGTTCACTGGTCAAATCGAGGTAGGCATCGTAGAGGGGTCGGAATGTTCCAATGTTGCTTGAATCCAACAAGTCTTTCGCTTCAAGACCTATCTCTTCGAGCCGAACGCCTGGGATGTAGCAACGTCCAAACCGCAGATCTTCTGGGATATCACGAAGAATGTTGATCATTTGAAGGGCTTTTCCAAACCGGATTCCACGTTCAAAAAACATCTCTTCCTTATCCTTGGGTAGTTTCATGATGTGTGCAAGGGACATTTTCGTCCAAAATACACCTACACAGCCAGCAACTCGGAAGGTGTAATCATCCAACTCATCATCCGATTCAAGTGAGGAAATCGTTCCACCTTCTCGAGCGATTCCGAATCGTTGCAAATCCAGAATTTGGCCACCAACGATGACATCAAGACACTCCAACATTCTCTCTTGATCATCTTGACTGTAGACCGATAATGCATCGATAACTTGCTGAACATTCCGCAACAATTCGCCTTCATCTGCGTTGGATTGAATTTCTGCAAGTTCATTGAGGTCTGGAAGAATCTCCCTACGTCCTTGTGCAACGTCATTGTACTGTGTCAAAGCGTCGATTAAGACATCGGTCTCTCCCGCTTTTGAATCGGCGATCGTGTCTGCAACGCGAGCAAGGAGATAGAGCAAACCGATTTGGCCACGTATCTTCTTTGGGAGATATTTGAGGGTTGGATAGAATGAGCGGGATGTTGTTTCAAGCAGCTTGTCAATTTCTTCACCGATAAGAACTGACATGAACTCCCTCCTGCCTCAACCACCAACCTCTCCCGCATGAAGATTCTCACTCGTTGAAGGCTCATTTGCATAGCAGAACATAGAAGACTTTAGAAAAAGGGAAGTTTAGGTAGGTAAGGGTGAGGAGATGGAGTGTGGTTCCTGCGGTGCAGTTATCCCTGACGATTCCATCTTTTGCTCCGAATGTGGAGCACGACAAGAATTCTCCAGAGCAGGGAGTTTTTCTGCCGTAGGATCGCAAAGCCTAGGTGGCGGTGAAGTTACTGGTGGACGTGGTTTCGGTGTTGTATCTGGTGAAGCGGTACGTCAACAGCGTGACATGCAGCAACAAGGAATGCCACAAGGTATCCCAGCGGACATTTTGCAAAACATAGCTTCAGGTATTCAACAACAAAACAACTTGCCTCCAGGCAGCCAACTTCCCCAACAACAGCCAAGCCAGTTCCCGAATCAAATGAGCAACCAATTCCCTCAACAGCAACCCTTCGTTCCCCAAGGTCAACCCATGCCGCAAGGTGTGCCGGTCAACACACAGCAAAGTGACATACCTCAGCAACCACGTGGTCCAACCCTCGCAAGCGGTGCTGTGCCGAGTACGAATGTGGAATCACAGCTGGGCAAGCAACTTGGAGGCACAACCGTTACGAACAATCCAACCGCATCCCCAACGGATGCAATGGTAAATCGATTGGCTGAAACAGAGCGAGCGGTCAAGAACGAACGTCGAAGTCAATGGCTCAATATGAATCAAACGAGTGCATCCAATGTCCTTGCAAACCTTGGTGCCGATTTGCCATCCCACCTCAAGGATGCTCAAGGGATCACACCTGCTGCAGAAGTTCTCGCTGGAACCATGGGTCAATCAACATCTGATGGCCCAAATGATGCGCTGCTTCGCCGAATGTGTGAGGTCGCATCACGACGAGTTGCACGAAAACGAGGTGTTGCTGTTGAAACGCCCGAAGCGAAGATCGTTGAGGGCGCGCTTATCGTTAACCTCACCTACGTCGATGATGGCCGAGTGCTTGATACACCTGAAGATTTGACCTCTGCATTCGAACATGCGATTCAGACTGAAGTTGCTCTCAAGGGGTACGATATGGCCGTCGAAATCGTCCTCTCTTGCATGAAAGACGGACAAGTGACCACCATTGGTGCTGAAGCAGAGGAAGACGACGAAGAGATGTTTGCGTGCGAAGTCTGCGATGGACTCGTTAAGGAATCCGATCCAAAATGCCCACATTGTGGAGCAATTTTCGAAGAGGAAGAAGAGGAAGAAATCGTTGAACAAACCCGCAAAGGACCTCCTGGACCATCTCGATCAGGCCCACCTGGTCCGTCACGTTCTGGACCTCCTGGACCCAAGAAAGGCGGACCACCTGGACCATCCAAGGGTGGGCCACCGGGACCTAAGAAAGGCGGACCACCCGGACCATCCAAGGGCGGACCTCCGAAGGGTGGACCATCTGGACCAAAGAAAGGTGGACCGCCAGGGCCAAGCAAGGGAGGGCCACCAGGGCCTTCCAAAGGCGGACCTCCGAAGGGCGGACCATCTGGACCAAAGAAGGGTGGACCACCAGGGCCTTCCAAAGGCGGACCTCCGAAGGGCGGACCATCTGGACCAAAGAAGGGTGGACCACCAGGGCC